>DUBX01000025.1:0-5809 GCA_012960115.1 Porticoccaceae bacterium | reverse complement strand
AAGCAAGCTTCGTATCAGGCTCGACAACTGTTGCAGGAATTTAATGCAATAGCGCTCCACAAACTCTCTCATGAAGATACATTAACAGCCGCATTACTGAAACGAGATCTTGAGTTATTGATCGAGGCCTCCGAGCACCACTGGCTCTTTTTTGATGTTACCGCCTATAACGGTGGCTATGTTATGAGCTCGGAACTGGTCCCTGCGCTCAACCGTATTGATCTGGCAGCCCCCGACGGGGTCGAACACTATCTGTCGTTGTTTACTGACGCAGGCCGCTTTATTGGTGAACTGACCAACAAACTACAAGGACAGCGCCAGCGAGGCATATTGCTGCCAAAAGCCGCTATTCCCAAAATTCGCACGCTTTATTCAGGGGTGCGTGAAAGCCTAGAGGAATTGACTCGTTTTGATCAATCGAGACTAAAGGGCGTGACGCCCGACCTGGCTCAACACTTGAAGGATGAAACCGCCAGCGTGTTGCACAAGGTACTTTATCTGGCTCTAGATCGCTTGCTGGATGAGCTGGGAGACGATTATATGGCCCAAGCGCCAAAGGCCGCTGGCCTCTATCAGTATCCCGGCGGCGAGGCTTACTATCAGTATCTGATCCAGCGAGAGACTTCTCTTGATCTGACGCCAGATCAAATTCACCAAATGGGTCTGCTGGCAATGGAAGATATCCATAAGCAGATGCAGGCCATTCGCCAAAAACTGGGTTTTACCGGCACGGCGGTAGAGTTCCATAAACAATTAACTACCGTTAAACGTTTGTACGATAGCAGCCCCGAAGAGGTTGAGCAGCGCTATTTGGCTTATGTTGATCGGATTAAACCGCATTTAGCGAAATATTTCTCAAAACAACCGCAAAAGCCCTACGGGGTTAAGCGAGCCAGTCCGATGGCCGAGCTCAGCATGGCCGCAGGTTACTATAGCGGCGGCGCGACTGGTGAGCCCGGGTATTATTATTACAACGGTTCTAACTTGGACAGCAGCTCGATGATATCAGCAGGGTTTTTGATCTATCACGAATTGGTGCCCGGCCACCATTTCCACCTCTCACTGGCTAAGGAAAATGAGACGCTCTCTGTTTATCGGCGCGGTGTTCGCATGAACGCTTTTTCTGAGGGATGGGCCAATTATGCCTCCGACCTGGCGCTGGAAATGGGCATGTTGGATGATCCCTATGATCACTATGGCTTTCTGTTGTCTCACGCCTTCATCTCCGCCCGGCTGGTGCTTGACACGGGCCTGAACCATAAGGGCTGGAGCTTGGACAAAGCCTCCCGCTATATGCTGGAACATACCGTTTCCAGCGAAAGCCAAGTGGCAACAGAAGTGCTGCGTTACTCCACCAACTCACCGGCCCAAGCATTAACTTACAAGCTCGGCTACGACAAAATACTGGGACTGCGCCAAACCGCTAAAGAGGCTCTGGGTGAGCATTTTGATTTGAAAAAATTCCACTCGGCCATGTTATCCAGCGGTACATTGTCGATGCCGGTTCTGGAGAAGCACATCCAGTGGTACATCACCGAAGAATTAAAAAAACCATCTACTGCCCCAGATGCTGACCCAGTTAAGGAATTGCAGAGATGACACCCATTTCCAAATCACTTTTAATCACAGTATGCTCGATTCTGATCATGGGGCTGGCGGGCTGCGAGGAAAATCAGCAGAACGACCCTCAGCAATCAGCGCAGTCTGGATTGCTGATCCAAAATGCCACCATTGTTGATGGCACTGGTGCAGAGCCGTATCAGGGGGACATCAGGGTAGTGGGAGAGCGTATTGTCAACATTGGCGATGCGCTTGAGCCGTTAGAGGGGGATCAGTTAATTGATGCCAAAGGCCTAGTGGTGGCTCCCGGGTTTATCGATATGCACGCCCATGTTTCCAATATCCACGAATACCCACAGGCGGAAAATTTTCTGCGTCAGGGCGTTACCACCATCGCCAACTCTTTACATAGCCACGATTTACCCTGGCCGTTGGATGAGTACACCGCCAACTTGGAGATGGCGCCCAATGTCGCCTATTTTGCCGGTTTTAACTGGACCCGCAAAACCGTGATGGGGTTGGATAATCGGCCGCCTACCGATGCCGAACTGGAGCAGATGAAAACACTGGTCAGGCAAGCGATGGAGCAGGGGGCATTTGGCCTGTCTTCGGGCATAGAATATGTACCGGCCGCTTATGCGTCTAATGAGGAGGTGGCGGAGCTGGCGAAAGTGGCGGCGCAATGGGGAGGTATTTACGTCACCCATATGCGCGATGAGGGCCCCAAGCTGCTGGAGTCTATTCGTGATAATGCCGAAATTGGCAGGCAGGCCAAATTACCGGTCCATATCAATCATATCAAGTCCACTGGCGTCAGTAATCATGGCAAAAGCCGTGATGCCCTCGCGCTGATCGACGAAATTCATGCATCCGGCGTGGATATGACCGTGGATATTTATCCTTACGCTGCTTTTATGACTTACTCGGATCTGTTGTTTCCGGCCTGGAGTCTGGCCGGCGGAGCGGAGGACTTCCGGTCTCGGATAAAGGACCCAGTGCAGCGACAAAACATTGCAACGGAAATGAAATCCATCTTCCCCCAGCAGGCCGGTAAGGACTTCGACAGTATTCAGTTTGAAGGACTGCCGCATATCGAGGGTTACGCCGGGCGTACCTTGGCTGATTACCTGCGCGATCGCCAACAACCACAGACCTTGGACGCGGCCATTGATGCGCTAATCGATTTGCAGTACCAGGGTAGATTTGCCGCGATTTACCACAGCATGGCCGAGGCGGATATCGAACGATTCCTGCTGTCGCCTCATACCATGATCAGTTCTGACGGTGATCTTGCCGTAAGCCGGGAAAAGCACTACCACCCGAGAACCTACGGTGCCTTTCCCCGTGTGCTGTCAACCTATGTTCGTGCGCGAGGCGTGCTGAGCCTGGAGCAGGCTATTTACAAAATGACAGGGCAATCAGCACAGCGCTTGGGGTTGCAAGATCGCGGCGTGATACAAGCCGGCAACTATGCGGACCTGGTCATTTTTGATGAGCAAAGCATCACTGACCACGCCACCTTCCTTGAGCCCCATCAATACAGTACTGGGGTAAAGCATCTGTTGATCAATGGCCAGCTAGCCATACAGGATGGCCGGTTAACGACTGCCCTACCTGGGCAAACGCTAAAGCACCAGCAGAAGCATTGAAGGGGGTGATCGTGATTCGTTTTGCAAAAAACTCAACCGCACTTCTCAGTCTGACGTTCATGCTATCCAGCGCTTGTGCAACTGAGTTGTTAGTGGCGAAGTTTGAGCATCCACCTAAAATCTTGCCCGGCTCCCATGCTGGCGGGGAGTCAGTGCTCAATGTGCAAGAAAATGCTAGAGCTGCAGCGCTGTTTGAAAGTACTTATCAGGCCCGTTTGGCTCGCAGTCCTATCGAACAGGCATTTGAAGGCATTCGTGACCAACAGGATAGCTGGGACAACTACAGTGATGCCTTTCAGCGCGAGAGCAACCGACTCGATAAGGCACACCTTAAAAACCTGCAAGGGCTATCTCCAGAGTTGTTGAGCGATGCCAACCAACTGAATCTGCGTCTTTACCAGCAGCAGTTGGAGGGCGCTCTTGAGGAGTTCAAGTGGCGCTATCACCGTTACCCAGTCAGCCATATGACCGGTATCCACACCGGTGTGGCCACAGTGCTAATTCGCCTCCATCGGATTGAGACTGTCGACGATGCAAATGACTACATCAAGCGGTTGCAGGGCGTAACAGAACTGTTCGATCAGTTGATCGACGGATTGCAAGTGCGCGCGGCAATGGGCATTTTGGCGCCCAAGTTTGTCTACCAGCAGGCGGTCGAGAACTCGCAGCGCATCATTACCGGGCAGCCATTTGCGGATAGTGGCTTAGCAGATAGCCCCCTGATGGCGGATTTTAGTCGCAAGCTGGGAGAGCTGGATATTGCAGAGCCGCAGAAACAATGGCTGCAGTCAGGGGTGCAACAGGCATTATTGGAGTCCGTTGGGCCGGCCTATCTAAAACTGATAGGCGTTTTGAATGACCTACATAGCCGAGCCGAGGAGGAAGGGGGAGCTTGGACCCTACCTCAAGGAAAGGATTTTTACCGCCATGCTCTGCGACAAACCACCACCACCGAGTTAGACGCAGTGGCGATACACCACCTAGGACTGACTGAAGTAGAGCGTATCCAAGGGGAAATGAGGGCAATCATAGAACAAGCTGGCTATCAGGGCGGACTGTCCGACTTCTTCGCTTATATGCAATCCGAGCCGACATTCCTGTTTCCTCAAACAGAGGAAGGCAAGCAGGCCTATATCAATGAGGCCGAGCGGGTCATCAACGAAATGAAGGCCCGCCTACCTGAGGTGTTCGGCGTTATCCCCACGGTGGATATTGTGGTGAAGCCGGTGGAATCGTTCAGGGAAAAAGCCAGTATTGGTAGCGCCTATTATCAGCCGGGCGCCCCGGACGGATCTCGCCCCGGGATCTTTTATATTAACACTTATGATATGTCGGCAATGCCCAAATATGCCCTGCCGACGGTTGCCTACCATGAGGGTATTCCTGGTCACCATATGCAGGTGACGATCGCCCAAGGGTTGGGTAATGTTCCTCAATTTCGCCGCGCAGCCAGCTACGCTGCCTATGCCGAGGGGTGGGGGCTGTATTCCGAACTGCTGCCCAAAGAGATGGGGCTCTATGCCGACTTCTATACAGACTTTGGTCGCCTTTCGGCAGAGTTGTGGCGTGCCTGCCGCCTGGTAGTTGATACCGCACTTCACGATCAAGGTTGGAATCGGCAGAGAGCTATTAACTACTTGATGGATAACTCGCCAACCGACCGGGAAAAAGCTATCAAAGCCGTTGATCGCTATCTGGTATTACCGTCCCAGGCGACTGCCTACAAAATTGGTATGCTAAAAATTCAGGTGCTGCGTGAGCAGGCAAAAAACGAGTTGGGCGATCAATTTAATATTCGAGAGTTCCACGATGTGGTACTTGGAAACGGAGCATTGCCATTGAATATTTTGGAAGAGATAGTTAACCGTTGGATTGGTCAGCGCTTAGTGGCAGTCGAATAGTTGTCCGTATTACAGAGGCCCGTTGGGGGTCAATTGGAGTGAATTAAACATGCATGAAACGAAAGGTGATGGAGTAAGCAGTCTTAACTTGAGATCGCCGTATCTGATTTTTTTGGGCGATATTCAGGAAGTGCTCGATACCAAAACTGGTGCGGGATTGGTGCAGTGGTGTCCAGACAAAGTGATGGGTCAATTACGTTTTGATGACTGTGTTGTAGATTTGGGTGTTTCAGATCTGTCCATCATCGAGGCGCGCGCGCGCGGCGTAAAAAGTATTGTGATTGGAGTTGCTCCCACCGGCGGAAAAATCAGTCAGCGCTGGATTCAAATGCTGGTGGAAGCGGCTGCGGCAGGTCTTGATGTGGTTAGTGGATTACATTGTCGACTGGAAGAGTTTCCGGAGCTTGTGGCCGCAGCGAAATCGTCCGGGGCTCGTCTGGTCAATGTGCGCACACCGGTGGATAATCTGCCAATCGGTACGGGCGAAAAACGATCCGGCCGGCGTTTGCTGACGGTTGGAACAGACTGCGCTATCGGTAAAAAGTACTCGGCGCTATCAATCACTCAGTGCATGAAAGCACGGGGCATCAGCGCCAGTTTTCGTGCGACCGGGCAAACCGGCATCATGATTGCCGGGGAGGGGATGCCCATTGATACCGTGGTGGCAGACTTTGTTGCCGGCGCGGCAGAGGTATTATC
>DUBX01000024.1 GCA_012960115.1 Porticoccaceae bacterium | reverse complement strand
ACCCGCATCATCAGCTTGGAAGGCTGAGGTCTTACCATTACACAACGCCCGCGTCACAACTCTAAAAATAGACCCACAGACCCCAGAGCCGTTGCCTTTTGCCACAAATAGCCTGTCTTAACTAGCTTTTTGGTGGGGGGAGGTGGATTCGAACCACCGAAGCTTTCGCGTCAGAGTTACAGTCTGATCCCTTTGGCCGCTCAGGAATCCCCCCCAAAAAATGGCCGCTTATTTTCTTAGTCTAGCCCCCTAATGTCAACCACTAAAAGACTTTCCTGAGAAAAATGGAGCTGGCGAGAGGAGTCGAACCCCCGACCGGCTGATTACAAGTCAGCTGCTCTACCAACTGAGCTACGCCAGCATCTCAATAACGGAGCGCGATTTTAGTTAAACTCGACCGCTTTAGCAACCTTAACCGACCCTTCTTTTAGTGTTTTTTCTAGTTTGAATAATTTGTTGCCCAGAAGCGGACCAAAGATAGTCAATTTACGGAGAGATCGAAAACGAAACCTATCAATTTATGATTAAAAATCAATAGGTTATAGCGATCACTTTGATAACTAAAGATCTGCGGAGACGTAGATGAAAAAATGAGTAATATTTAAATAATTTGCTTCGATAATACCATGATGAAGGTTAATTCCCTCTAAAGTCAGACCTTGGTTGTAGAAACAACCCCCAAAGCCAACCCGTCAAGCACCAAATTTGGTTGATAATCGACTTTTCCTTTGAGATAAGGAAGTAATTTCTTAGCGTCACCTCCGGTCACCACGAGATTGCTTTGGTATTGGATACGCAACTTTTCAATGGTTGCAATTGAGGCCAATAAACTGCCTTGATTAACTGCTGCTACAGTGCCCTGCGCCGGATCAATGCCACAGCTGGCGGCATCTGCATCAACCTTAACTCGATCAGTACCTCCCCACAACGCGTCGCGCATCAGTGTGAGGCCCGGCAATATATAGCCTCCAATATGGCGACCCTCTGTTGACACCAAATCCAACGTCATTGCGCTACCGGCATCGACAACTAAAACTGAAGCCTGATAGCGGCTGTAAGAAGCCACCATAGCGAGCCAGCGATCAATACCGAGGCTGGACGGATCGTCGTAGCCACAGATTACTCCAGCAGTACTTGAGGACACCTTAGCCACTGTGACTTCAGCATTGAACTGACTCTTCATTTGGGCCACTAAATCACTTTGAAGCGAATCGCTTGCCACTGATGACAGGCGAACGCGCGAAATTGGGACACCCGACGGTAAATCGAGCCCATCACTGATTGATGTGGTCGCCTGAGATCCACTCTGGCAGATCTCAGCACCGTCTGTTAACCGCCACTTTGCATAACTGTTGCCGATATCTATATCAAGGATCATAGGCTTGGCCCCAAACTCAATTCGCCGGCAAAAAATCGCTGCACTTCTCCATCGGAAAGAGCCAAGCGAAGCGCTCCACTATCGTCCACACCTAAAACTGTCCCTGATATGGACTCTTTTACCGTCCTGACCGTTCCTGGATGATTCTTTAGGAGATCTGCCTCCTCCCACTCGTGGCGATAAGCTCGAAAGCCGAGGCGCTGAAAGTCTTTGAGCAATACAAATAATGTAACCACTAACTTTGCCGTGAGTGTATTACGTGATATCGGCGAAGGGAACTGAGCCTGAAGGTCGGTCCACGCCTGATCTATTTCTTGGGCTGCGAGAGACGGCATTGCAACATTTAAACCAATTCCAATAATGACTGTGCAGCGGCCATTTGGGTCTCCGATCATTTCCAGCAGTATTCCACCGAGCTTTTTACCTCCGATATAGATATCATTGGGCCACTTTAACTGAACATCCTTCAATCCCAGCTCAACGAGCGTTCGACGCACACCAACGCCAACAGCGAGGCTCAAGCCCTGCAGTGATTCAGCGCCCTGATCAAAATCCCAGACTATGGACATATAAAGATTGGCCGCGAAAGGGCTCACCCAGGTTTTTCCGCGCCGTCCCCTTCCAGCTGTCTGATTCTCTGCAAGCACAACCGCACCTGAAATAGCCTTAGTCTCGGCTCTTTCACGAGCGTATCTATTGGTAGAATCAATGCTTTGGAATATTTCTAGCTCACAAGGGAGGTCCCCATGAGAGTCGGCAATATCATTAAGGATTTTCGCTTTGCTCAACAACTCAAAGGAATCTGGAAGACGATAACCAACACCTTTTACCGATTCAAGCTCTAGGCCTAAGGCCTCTAATGTTTGCAACTGCTTCCAAATCGCTGTTCGACTAACATTAAACTGCCGGCCCAGACTTTCCCCTGAATGGAATCCACCCTTCTGGAGAATTTTCAAAATCTTGCCCTGTAAATCAGACATAACAGACACCTAGATGATCTAACAATTTAGTTTACCCTCCTAGATTAGCCCATAAAAATCCAGCAGAGATAAAAAGGAGGAGAATACCAAAGTATTTCTTTAACTGGCCTTCATTGGTCCTATGCGCGATCAAGGCCCCGAATCTAGCAAACGGTACACTAGTAATTATAACCCCTAGCCATGCCGGTAGAAATATATAGCCTATGGAACTGACTGGCAAATTGTACGCACTCACATCTGCAGAGCTATAAACCAGCGTAGCTGGCAGGGCTATAGCAAAGCCGCCAACCGCTGCGGTGCCTATGGCCCGATGAATGGTAACTCCGAAAGAAGCTAGAAATGGTGTAATCATTATTCCGCCCCCAATACCCAGTAACGATGACAACCCGCCAATGGCGATACCACCTAAATTCAAAGGTACAGCGCTGGGAGCAGATGAGTTAGAAGCAATGGGTGGATAAAACAATATATGCAATCCTACCACCATTAAAAAGAGGCCGAACAACAGCTGTAAAAATGCGGAAGCTATCGATGAAAAAATTAAGGCCCCGAGCAATGATCCCATTAGAATTCCAGGGATGATCATTATGATCAAGTCCCTGCGAACCGCAGCTTTTTGGTAATGGGCATACATTGAGCTCATCGACGTTATTACAATGGTCGCTAGGGAAGTGGCAATAGCCATATGAGTTGCGATAGCTGGTGAAAAGCCCTGGACAGCAAAAGACACAAGGAGGATAGGTACAATAAGCGCGCCACCACCTAAGCCAAACAGCCCGCTAACCAAACCAGCAACAGCGCCTAGAACTAGATATATTAGATATTCCATTTAACAACTCGGCTGTTTCAGACATTTAGATCGATTGCATTATGCACCAGTTCCAATGCGAACTGTGCTTTTCTGCCACATAACAGCTGTAAATATGCAGCATAAAAACACCCCAGCCGCTTTCGCAACTGGGGTGTTTTATTTAGAAGCCTGGCAATGACCTACTCTCACATGGGGAAACCCCACACTACCATCGGCGATGAACCATTTCACTACTGAGTTCGGTATGGGATCAGGTGGTTCTAGTTCTCTATGGTCACCAGGCAAACTGGTATGACACTTAGTTTTCACTAAAATATCAAATTAGGTCGGCAATTATTGAATACAATTTTTCCTTGGCTAGCGTGTATCTCGAACAATCTGTCCGTCGTCTCGCTTGCGTTATATGGTCAAGCCTCACGGGCAATTAGTATTGGTTAGCTCAACGCCTCGCAGCGCTTCCACACCCAACCTATCAACGTCCTAGTCTTGAACGGCCCTTCAGGGGGGTTAAACCCCCAGGGAAAATTAATCTTGGAAGAGGCTTCCCGCTTAGATGCTTTCAGCGGTTATCCCGTCCGAACGTAGCTACTGGGCAATGCCATTGGCATGACAACCCAAACACCAGGGGTTCGTCCACTCCGGTCCTCTCGT
>DUBX01000023.1 GCA_012960115.1 Porticoccaceae bacterium | reverse complement strand
ATCCCCGACGATGCTTGCCACTACCATGAATCAGTTGACATGCAAAGAACCTTGACAGTGCGCGAGATGGCTCGCATACAGTCTTTCCCTGACTGGTATGAGATTGAATCGAAAGTTACCACTGGAGGGCAAATGCGAAAATTTGAAGTCCCGCAGTACACTCAGATTGGAAACGCTGTCCCTCCGCTACTCGGCCTTGCGCTTGGAAAAGTATGCAAGGAACTTATTGAACTTTCTATGACTAACAAAAGTTAAATATCATCTCGTAGCTTGTCATTAAATAAAGTCTTAGATTTCGCGTCTGACTTCAACGTAATACGCTTCACAACCTCAGGCACTTTAAACGGCGCGAGTTCTTTGGCCATGCGCCACAGGTACAAAAACAGGTTCGTCTTGTGGTACCAGGCAAGTTTGGCCAGCTGACTATGTGCCGTGTCATAACCAATGGCGAACAGTTCGTCATATCGCTCGGTGTTGTCACGCAGGCTAAAGTCGCTTAGGTCCATGCCGATCAGCAGATCTGCGTCGGCAACCTGGTCTTGGGTGTGGTGGCTAACGGCGATTTCAAAGGCGTTACGCATGACATCAAGCACATGGCTTGGTTCTGAATAGTGGCTCACGCTATTGAGGTGGCTGGCAATGGTCACCCCTGCCCCCATGGCTTTTACCGCTTCGATAGGTACGTTCTGCACCAAACCACCGTCAACTAGGGTTCTGTTGCCAATAATCACTGGGATATAAATACCCGGAATCGCTGCCGAGGCGCAGACGGCATCGGCCACTGACCCGCTAGTGAGTATCACTTCTTCACCGCTGTTGATGTCGGTCGCCACGATGGCCAGGGGAATCGTTGCATCTTCGATGTTCACATCGCCCAGATACTCAAGCATGAGGTCTTTGAGGGAGTTGGTGGAGAAAAAACCGGTCTTGTTAAGTTTAAAGGTGGTTACCTTTGACAGGGTTAGGCGTCGAGAGAGATCACCAATAGTGTCTATGTCGACGTTAAAGGCGTAGAGCGCCGCTAGCATTGCCCCGACACTGGTGCCGGCAATGTACTCAATGTCGACGTTAGCGTCTTCTAAGGCCTTTAAAACGCCCACATGGGCAACGCCTTTTGCTGCGCCGCCGCCAAGGGCTAGACCGATTGTGGTGTTAAACAGTTTAATTGCCATAGCCATGATATTAACCTGTGTCAGCGGTTGAAACTACCGCGGATTACACCTTTTTTAGGTGAGAAACACGGGGTATAAAAAAACCCGACACAGCGGCCGGGTTTTTATTGATGGTAAAGCGACAATTACATGTTTTCGATCATCGCGTCACCAAACTCTGAGCACGACATTAAGATTGCGTCGTCCATCAGGCGTTCAAAGTCATAAGTGACTTTCTTTTCAGTAATAGCGCCTTCAATGCCCTTGATAACCAAGTCAGCGGCGTCGCCCCAGCCGAGGTGACGTAACATCATCTCAGCAGACAGGATTAATGAGCCTGGGTTGACCTTGTCTTGTCCAGCATACTTAGGTGCAGTGCCGTGTGTGGCTTCAAAGATAGCGATGTCGTCTGACAAGTTTGCACCTGGAGCAATACCAATGCCGCCAACCTGCGCTGCTAGTGCGTCTGAAATATAGTCGCCGTTTAGGTTCAATGTGGCTAGCACGCTGTACTCATCTGGACGCAATATGATCTGCTGCAACATAGCGTCAGCGATAACGTCTTTGATGACAATGTCTTCGCCGGTGTTTGGGTTCTTAACCGTGTGCCATGGCCCGCCATCAAGCGGCTCGCCGCCAAAGGATTCGCGAGCGACTTCGTAGCCCCAGTCGCAGAATGCACCTTCGGTGAACTTCATGATGTTGCCCTTGTGGACAAGTGTTACCGATGGCTTGTTCTGGTCGATGGCGTACTGAATAGCCTTGGTGACCAAGCGCTTGGTGCCCTCTTCTGACACCGGCTTAACGCCGATACCACAGTTGGTGTCAAAACGAATTTTAGTGACCTTCATTTCGTCTTGTAAAAATTTGATAACCTTAGTGGCTTCGTCGCTGCCTGCTTTCCATTCGATACCCGCATAGATGTCTTCAGAGTTCTCACGGAAGATACACATGTCTACTTTATTAGGCTCTTTAACCGGAGAAGGAACACCGGAGAACCAGCGTACTGGGCGCTGACAGACAAAAAGGTCAAGCTCTTGACGCAGTGCCACGTTCAATGAACGGAAGCCACCACCGACGGGTGTGGTCAATGGGCCTTTAATAGAAACGATGTACTCTTTAACCGCTTCAAGCGTCTCGGCGGGGAACCAGTCGCCTTCATATAGCTCAGCCGCTTTTTCGCCACAAAATACTTCCATCCAAGAGATTTTCTTTTGGCCGTCGTAGGCTTTTGCAACTGCAGCGTCGATCACTTTAACCATGACTGGGGTGATATCAATGCCAATGCCGTCGCCTTCAATAAAGGGGATAATGGGATTATTTGGAACGTTGATCGAAAAGTCAGCGTTTACGGTAATTTTTTCGCCAGATGCTGGCACTTGAATATATTTGTATCCCATTTTTAGCTCCATTAAAGTTCTTTGTTATTGATGCGGTCTAAATTCTTTTGTAAAAAATTTACCTAATCCAGCCATTTTAGCATGATATGGGTTCTTTTTTGTAACTCTGTTTCATTTATAATGACAATATACGGAGGCTATCTTGTCCAAATTGATCATTTTTAACAAACCCTTTCAGGTGCTCTGCCAATTTACGGATGAAGCCGGTCGAAAAACCTTGGCTGATTACGTGGAAATAAAAGAGGTATATCCCGCTGGCCGCCTAGATTTCGACTCTGAAGGCCTATTACTGCTAACCGATGACGGTAAATTGCAGGCTCAAATAAGCCACCCTAAGAACAAATTACCCAAAACATACTGGGCCCAGGTTGAAGGTATAGCCACTCAAGAAGACTGTGACGCCTTGATGGCCGGTGTGCAATTAAAGGATGGCATGGCCAAGGCTGTATCTTGTAAAATTCTGTCAGAACCAGAGCTTTGGGAGCGTATTCCACCGATTCGGGTGCGTAAAAGTATCCCCGATAGCTGGATTGAGCTTGTGATTGATGAAGGTCGGAATCGTCAAGTAAGACGCATGACCGCCGCGGTAAACTTGCCGACCCTACGTTTGGTACGGGTGGCTATTGGCAAATGGTCCTTGGGGGACCTGCAACCAGGTCAAACTAATGCGGTTGGTCCTTGATCGCTTTGAGCAGTAACCACTTTAAAGGAATGACTTGTGCCAAATAAAATACATCTCACCGTCGCTACTGTTGTTGTCAAAGGTGACAAGTTTTTGATGGTTCGTGAAACCCAAGAAGGCGTCAAAGTCATTAACCAACCTGCAGGTCATGTCGAGCCAGGTGAAGACGTGCTAGCTGCGGCAATTAGAGAGACCCTAGAAGAGACCTGCTGGAATGTGAAGATCACCGGCTTTTTAGGGTTTTCCAATGCTAAGTCAGCAACAACCGGTATTACTTACTACCGTCATACCTTTCTTGCAGAGCCGGTGTCCTTTAACGCTACGGCAGAACTTGACCCAGATATTGACAGTGCTGAGTGGATGTCTGCCGCCGAGATTAGAGACCCCAGCAACGTTCCACGCAGCGATATGGTGGTAAAGGTGCTTGAGGACTATGAAGCCGGGCGTGTTTTCTCTTTGGGAATGTTCAGTAACGGCTTATAGTAACCCCATTATTATTGTCATCATTGGAGGCGACATGGCTAGCAAAATACTGACAGGGCTAATCGTTATTTTTGTGAGCATGGGCTTGAGTGCGCAGGAGCCTCGTGCGCGCGATGTTGGAGTTCCCTTTGCCGGTGACCCAGGCCCTTTAAACAGTATTACTGATGTGCCGGGTGTGACGGTTGGGCTTGAAACCATCGTCAAAGATCTGCCCAATGGCAAGGCTGCACGCACTGGAGTAACGGCTATTCTGCCACGAGGTATCAGCAGCACTAAAACCCCCTCTTTTGCTGGCGTGTTTTCTCTTAATGGCAATGGCGAGATGACAGGTACCGCATGGATTGAAGAGTCTGGCACCTTAGAAGGTCCGGTTCTTATCACTAACACCCACAGTGTAGGCGTCGTTCACGATGCTGCCATATCGTGGCGTGTGAAGCATGGCGGGGCTGCAAACGTAGGGTATTGGTGGTCTCTTCCGGTGGTTGCGGAAACCTGGGATGGCTGGTTGAACGATATCAACGGCTTTCATGTAAAGCCAGAACACGCCATGAATGCAATTTCTAATGCCAAGCCTGGGCCGGTTGCTGAAGGTAATGTGGGCGGTGGCACTGGAATGATTTGTCATGAGTTTAAATGTGGTACCGGTACCTCGTCTCGCATAGTCGACGTGCTGGGTAAGGCTTATACCGTGGGTGTACTAGTTCAGGCCAATTATGGTACGCGTGAGACCCTGCGTGTGGCAGGCGTGCCTGTTGGTCTGGAGATAACCCACGACCAGGCGTATGATACGCCGCAAGCTCCATCAGGGGATACTGGGTCCATTATCATCGTTGTCGCGACCGATGCACCCCTCTTACCCCATCAGTTAAAGCGTTTAGCCCGTCGTGCGGCCCTTGGTTTGGCCCGCAACGGAAGCTATGCTGGTAATGGGTCTGGTGATATCTTTATCGCGTTTTCCTCGGCTAATGACCCTGCCTCTCGTAGCGATGCTCTGGCGTTGTTGGAGATGGTGCCAAACGATGAAATTGACCCACTGTTTCTTGCGACGGTACAGGCAACAGAAGAGGCTATCATTAACGCCATGATAGCGGCCAAAGATGTAACAGGTAATGAGGGCAATAGTGCAAAAGCTATCAGACATGATGAGCTGCGCGCGGTGCTTAAGAAATACAACAGGTTGGCTAACTAGCCCCTATTAAAAAGTAGTCTGGTGTTCCATGAGTAAAACCCAAAAAGTTATTGTAGGCATGTCTGGCGGCGTTGATTCGTCTGTGGCGGCGCTTTTGTTGCTGCAACAAGGCTATCACGTTGAGGGCCTGTTTATGAAGAACTGGGACGAAGACGATGGTTCAGAATATTGCACTGCCATGGCTGACCTCGCCGATGCACAGCAGGTGTCCGATAAGCTAGGCATTACCCTGCACACGGCTAACTTTGCGGCAGATTACTGGGACAACGTGTTTGAGCATTTTCTGGCAGAGTACCGCGCGGGTCGAACGCCCAACCCCGATATTCTGTGTAACCGAGAAATCAAATTTAAAGTGTTCCTTGATTACGCTCAAATTCTTGGGGCGGATTTTATCGCCACCGGTCACTACACCCGTACCGACTTACATCAAGGTCATTCTCGATTACTTAAAGGCTTAGACGGCAATAAAGATCAGAGCTATTTTTTACACGCGGTGCAAGAGTACGCCTTTGCTAAGTCGTTATTTCCCGTGGGTGAGCTTGATAAACCTGAGGTACGAAAGATTGCCGATGAACATGGGTTTGTTACCTCAGACAAAAAAGACAGCACCGGTATCTGTTTTATCGGTGAGCGACGGTTTAAGGACTTTTTAGAGCAGTATATTCCTGCGCAACCTGGCGTCATGGAAACCCCTGAGGGTGTTGCCATGGGTGAGCATCAAGGTTTGATGTTCTATACCATTGGCCAGCGTCAGGGACTAGGCATTGGTGGTGTTAAAAACAGTAGCGAAGAGCCTTGGTATACCTTAGAAAAAGATCTTGAGCGGAACGTGCTGATTGTTGGTCAGGGGTCTAACCACCCTCTTTTGTTCACTAACCATTTGGCCGCGTCTGAGATAAATTGGATTAATGGCATGCCTGACGGCCCTTTAGAATGCATGGCTAAAACTCGTTATCGACAACCTGATCAACCCTGTGTGGTAACTCCCGATGCTGATGGCGGTTGCGAGGTGGTATTTACGGACGCACAACGGGCTGTGACCCCGGGTCAGTCCGTGGTTTTTTACCAACATGACTGCTGTCTTGGTGGCGGTGTGATTGAGCGTACATGGAATGCTGCTGAGTGATCTTTAGTCGCCCCACTGCTGACCAGGCGCTAGCCTTAGCGGGTGTTTTCCACGCAGCGGCGTTGGTTGACGAAATTGCTAATCATGGCGATATTGGCCCTAAACAATTGGCCAACTCCATGTCGGTGCTGCTGAATCAAAACCCCGACTCTGTTTCTAGTCTTTATGGCTCACCAGATAACATTCAATTAGGTATTAGCGCAATGCGCACGTTGCTGACTGATCGTTCAGCCGGATCAGCCACTGTGTTGCGTTACGCTATTGGCATTATGTATCTGGCAAGAAAACTGAGCAACGACAACGCTAAGCTTGATGAAGTGGGCAACGGGATAGCCAATGCCCAGCGTCAGGCTGAGCATTTTTCTAAAACCCATGACAATGTGATCGCTAATGTCGCCGGGTTGTACCAAGACTCTGTCAGTACAATGCGCATGCGTATTCAGGTGTCGGGTAATCCGGCTTATCTTCAACAGACGGCTATAGCACAGCGAGTTCGCTGCTTATTGTTTGCCGGCATCCGCAGTGCTTTTCTTTGGCGTCAGGTTGGCGGAAAGCGCAGTCATTTACTACTTCGACGCGACGCTCTTCTTGCGGTATTGCCTAAATAGGCTAAGAATCTGATGTTGTTGTTCAACCGAATTGGCACCTGAAATTGTGCCATTATTGGGGTATAATCGCGGCCTGTTTAATACTTCTATCTAGGAATAACCATGACAAAGGTTTCATTGTCCCCTCTCACTGCAGTTTCTCCCATCGATGGTCGCTATGGTGGGAAAACCGACATGTTGAGAGCAGTGTTTAGTGAGTACGGCTTAATTCGCTATCGTGTTCTGGTTGAGGTCCGTTGGTTGCAATATTTGGCGGCTAACCCTGCGATTGTTGAGGTTGCCCCCTTTTCTAAAGACGCGACTGCCCTACTTAACGGTTTGGTCGATAATTTTACGATAGAGCATGCTGAGCGTGTTAAAGAGATAGAGCGAACCACCAACCACGATGTGAAAGCCGTGGAATACCTGATTAAAGAAACCATTGCCGACAACGCAGAGCTACTGGCGGTCAGTGAATTTGTACACTTTGCCTGTACGTCTGAAGACATTAACAACCTGTCTCACGCGCTAATGCTAAAAGAAGGTCGCGATGACATTGTGGTACCTGCATTGCAGGCTATTCATGGCCAGTTGACGGCCATGGCGATGGAGTTTGCTGATGTTGCGATGTTGGCTAGAACCCACGGCCAAACTGCTTCTCCGACGACAGTTGGTAAAGAAATGGCCAACGTTGCCTATCGTTTACAGCGCCAACTAGCGTCGATTACTGGGGTTCCTCTGTTGGGCAAAATTAACGGTGCTGTTGGTAACTACAACGCACATATTTCCGCCTATCCCGATTTAGACTGGCCGGCGATATCTCAAGCTTTTATTGAGGGTCTGGGCCTAGAGTTCAACCCTTACACCACGCAAATTGAGCCCCATGACTATATGGCGGAGTTATTTGACGGTCTGGCGAGGTCAAACACCATTTTGATCGACTTTGCGCGCGATATCTGGGGTTATATTTCACTGGGTTACTTCAAGCAAAAAACCATTGCTGGCGAAGTCGGTTCATCGACTATGCCGCATAAGGTTAATCCTATCGATTTTGAAAATGCCGAAGGTAATCTAGGCATTGCTAATGCCTTATATGGTCATTTGTCTGCTAAATTGCCAGTGTCACGTTGGCAGCGAGACCTCACCGACTCTACCGTGTTACGTAACATGGGGGTTGGCCTAGGTTATTCTATGATCGCCTACGCCTCTCTGGGAAAAGGTATAGGCAAATTGCAGCTAAACCAAGAGCGTCTGGCCGCAGACCTTGATTCTGCCTGGGAAGTGCTCGCAGAGCCAATTCAAACTGTTATGCGCCGCTATGGCATCGAAGAGCCTTACGAGAAGCTCAAAGCGCTGACACGAGGCAACGTGATGGATCAGGCAACCATTCAAGCATTTATCGATACTCTGGAGATTCCGCAAGAGGCTAAAACTGCTCTAAAAGCGATGACTCCGGCCAGTTACATCGGTAACGCCGTACAACAAGCTAAGGACATCTAGACCTTACCTCATGGACGACAACCACCCTATTCTGGGCGATCTTAGCGCCGATCAGTTTTTAGCTGAGCATTGGCAGAAAAAGCCGCTGCTCATTCGCAATGCATTCCCTGATTTTGAGCCGCCTATCGACGGCGACGATTTAGCAGGATTGTCACTGGAGCCGACGGTCGAGTCACGACTGGTAGTAGGTGATAATTGGCAGGTAGAGCATGGCCCTTTTGATGAAGCACGCTTTGAAACCCTGCCTGAGAATAACTGGACGCTATTAGTACAGGCCGTTGACCTATGGGTGCCTGAGGTTGCTGAACTACTTAACCATTTCGATTTCCTGCCGCCATGGCGTGTCGACGACATTATGGTCAGTTATGCCGAAGATGGTGGCAGTGTTGGCCCGCATTTTGATCATTATGATGTATTCTTACTGCAAGGCAGTGGGCAGCGTCGCTGGCAGATCAGTGAGTCGGCCAATGGCGAAATGAGTCTAGGCAGTGACACGTCGTTAAAAGTATTAGAGAACTTTGTCGCCACCGATGAATGGGTTTTAAACCCCGGTGACATGCTGTATTTGCCGCCTAAGGTTGCTCATCATGGCGTTGCTGTAGGTGAGTGCACAACGTTCTCAGTTGGATTTCGCGCCCCTGCAGCCACTGAAATGCTTGATGATCTGGCCACAGAGCTACTGAGCCGCGATATTGTTCCCAATCATTTGACTGACCCACCCTTGACCGCAGCGATGGCTAATTCTCCAATCTCTGCTGAGTATGTTCAACGGGTTAAGGCTCTGCTGTTAGAAACCTTGGACGACGACCAAATGTTGGGTCAGTGGTTCACACAGTTTATGACTGAGCCCAAGTACCCTCCTTTGGTTGAGTTGACCGAGGAAGTGCGAAGCGCAAGCTTTGAGCATCAGGCCTCAGATGGCGAAACGCCAACCTATAGTCATTATATCAATGGTCAAAAGCAGGACTGAACCGGAGTCTCTATTGATATGAGCGCAGTCACAGTAACTGAAACCACCTGGGAAAAAGACCAAGTAGCGATTAAATCGGTGCGCGTGCCGGTGTTTGTTGAAGAGCAGCACGTGCCCTATGATATCGACTTTGATGACTTTGACGCCAATGCGGTCCACTGGTTGGCTTATGACGCCAATCTTATCCCGATTGGCACCGCTCGAATGCTCATCGACGGCCGCTTCGGTCGTATGGCGGTACTCAAACCATCACGTAACCAGGGCGTCGGCAGGCTAATAATGTTAGCGGCTATTGATTACGCTACTGCTTTGGGTATGCCAGCCATGTTCCTGCATGCTCAGTTACCGGCTCTGGCGTTCTACCAGAGTTTAGGTTTTGAACCTTATGGCGAGGTCTTTAGAGATGCTGGTATGGACCATATGGCCATGAGGATTGATCTCTAGTACCCTCTTTGGAGTATCCTAGCCCAATATAGCTCTGGCCTAGAGGTAAACCGCTTGTCCTTTAACAAAGACTTCTTTATCGTGTTTTACAACAACCCCTGATACTAATGCTATCCTATGTTGAAGCGCCTAATGAGACGACCAAATTATGACAAAAAAGTTTAATCAGCCACTAGGTGGCAATGATATGCCTCGCTTTGCTGGTATCGCCTCTATGTTCCGGTTACCCGTGCAGGACACGGCAGAGGGTCTTGATATTGCTTTAGTTGGGGTGCCATTAGACATAGGTACCAGCAATCGAGCTGGCACGCGCTTTGGGCCTCGAGAAATTCGCTCTGAGTCAGTGTTGGTGCGCCCTTACGGCATGGCTACAAAGGCAGCGCCGTTCGATTCATTTCAAATTGCAGACATTGGTGATGTCGCTATAAACCCTTATGACTTAAAGAAAAGTATTGGGCTTATTGAAGACCATTATCAACAGATTTTAGCGCACAACGCTAAACCGGTTTCCATGGGTGGTGATCACACGATTACACTGCCCATTTTACGTCAAATTGCTAACAAACATGGGCCTGTAGCCCTTGTTCATGTTGATGCTCACACAGATATCAACGACACCATGTTTGGCGAGAAAATTGCCCACGGCACGATTTTTCGTCGGGCCATTGAGGAAGGCTTGGTTGATCCTCATAAAATGATTCAAATCGGCCCACGAGCCACCGGGTACACCGCCGAAGACTTCGATTGGGCTGCTGACCAGGGTGTTCAGGTAGTGACTGGTGAAGATTGCTGGTACAAGTCTCTGGCGCCTTTGATGGATACCTTTAGAGCGAAAGTGGGTGCCGATACGCCAACCTATTTAAGTTTTGATATCGACGGTCTGGACCCTTCAGTTGCCCCAGGAACCGGCACTCCGGAGCCCGGTGGTCTTGCGTCATCGCAGGGTTTGGAGGTCATTCGTGGTTGTCATGAGTTAAATTTGGTCGGGTCTGACTTGGTAGAGGTGTCGCCACCTTATGACACCAGTGGTAATACATCGTTACTTGCTGCTAATCTGATTTTTGAGATGCTTTGCAGTATGCCTGGGTGTATTCGCAGGAACTAGTTTGGCTGGATATCTTGCAGGTGGTCTATATCACGCAGAATCCCTCTGTCATCGACAGCAATCAGATTGACCGCACCGGGATGACGGTCGATCAAATCACGAGCACCTCTGTCCCCACCAGAATGTCGTAATTCATCATAAAACTGCGCACCAAAGGCGACCGGATTGCCCCTCCGCCCTTCATAGGTGGGTATACAGAGGATATCTTTGGCGAGGGAGTCTTTTAGTGTGCTGTATGTTTGAGGCTGAACCCACGGCATGTCACCCAACGCGATAATAACGCCCTGCCAGCCCTCTATTTGAGCCATGCCCTCGGCCAAGGTTGCACCCATACCGTTTGCGGTATTTCGGCAGAAAATTAGTTGTTGCTGGTCTAGGTCAAGAGTGGATGCCAGATCTCTGTCAGAGTCCGCAAGGCATAGCTTGCAGGGCAAGTCAGCTTGTTTGATATTATCTAGAGTCGTTGCTAAAACGGTCTTGCCATTGAGCATGACGGCGGCGCGTTTATCACCGCCAAATCGGCGGCTTGTCCCTGCGGCCAGCAGTAGTACCCCAACTTGGAACATTTGATCCACCTATCGTGATGTCTAAGGTTGTCTGCCTACAAGGCAAACGATGTTATTTAAGCGCCTCTTTTGAAACAATGATGCCATTATTGTCAGCATAGAGATAGTCACCTGGATAAATAGTGATACCCGCGAACGTCACGCTAATACCCTGTTCGCCTATGCCTTTTTTCTCGGTTTTCATGGGGTGTAGCCCCAGCGCTTGTACCCCAATGTCAGTCAACATGATTTCGTCGACATCACGGATACAGCCATAGATGATAATGCCCGCCCAGCCGTTGGTGGAGGCTGTTTCAGCTAACATGTCCCCAAGGCAGGCCCTACGCATGCTGCCACCGGCATCAACCACCAAAACGCGGCCCTCGCCTTGGGTGCCGACAAGTTCTTTGACTAGACTGTTGTCTTCGAAGCATTTAACAGTCACCACCTGCCCACCAAACCGCTCACGCCCGCCAAAATTACTAAAAATGGGCTCAGCGACGCTGATCGCATCTGCGTGGTCATCGCAAAGGTCTGGTGTAGATCTCATGCTGTAGTTTCCCTCTGGGCCATTAGTTTATCCTTTTACTTTTTGGCGATACCGGTGCAATAGTGGTTCTGTATAACCGCTGGGCTGCTCTAAACCCTTGTATACCAAGTCGCAAGCGGCGCTAAAGGCTATGCTAGTGTCAAAATTGGTACTCATGGCGACGTATTCTGGGTCGCTGCTGTTTTGGCCGTCAACCACAATAGCCATACGTTTAAGTGTTTCCATGACCTGTTCGCTAGAGCAGATACCGTGATGCAGCCAATTGGCAATATGTTGGCTTGAAATACGCAAGGTTGCGCGATCTTCCATGAGCCCGACGTTATTGATATCGGGCACCTTAGAGCAACCAACGCCCTGCTCTACCCAGCGAACAACGTAACCGAGCATTCCCTGGACGTTATTGTCCAATTCAAGCTGAATATCTTCCGCAGTGAGATGTTGGTCGCCAAGCAGCGGAATCGTCAAAATGTCGTCGACATTAGCTCTTAGGCGCGTTTTTAGCGTCTCTTGGAGCGCTGGCACGTTAATTTGGTGGTAATGCATTGCGTGCAGGGTTGCTGCCGTTGGCGAGGGTACCCAGGCAGTATTAGCGCCGGCCTTGGGGTGACCAATCTTCACCGCCATCATCTCTGCCATGTTATCTGGTATGGCCCACATCCCTTTGCCTATCTGCGCCTTGCCCTTTAGGCCGCAGGCTAGGCCAACATCGACATTGTTGTCTTCATAGGCTGTTATCCAAGGCATCTTTTTAAGGTCACCTTTCAGCGCAAACGCTCCGGCGAGCATGCTAGTGTGGATTTCGTCGCCAGTTCTGTCCAAGAAGCCGGTATTGATAAAGACCACGCGGCCTTGGGCGGCGCGAATACACTCTGTTAGGTTCACTGATGTACGGCGTTCTTCATCCATTATGCCAACCTTGATGGTATGTCTGGCAAGGCCTAACAGGTCTTCTATGGCATCAAAGAGGTCATTGGTAAAGGCGACTTCTTCAGGCCCATGCATCTTAGGCTTAACGATATAGATGCTGCCCGCTGCTGAATTAGTCAGCTTTGACTGATTATTGAGGTCGTGAACAGATATTAGGCTACTAATAACGCCATCCATGATTCCTTCGGGGACTTCGTTGCCCTGAGCATCTAAGATCGCGGGGTTGGTCATTAAGTGGCCCACGTTCCTTATAAACATCAGGCTGCGGCCGTTAAGGGTAAGATCAGAGCCGTCGGGGTCGGTATAGGTTCGATCTGGGTTCATTGATCGGACAAAACTGCTGTCACCACGTGTAATCGTTTCTTCTAAGGTTCCTTTAATCAATCCAAGCCAATTACCGTACGCCAGTGCCTTGTCTTGGGCATCTACCGCTGCAACGGAGTCTTCGCAGTCCATAATGGTGGTTAGCGCTGACTCTAGGACGATATCTTTGACACCGGCCTTGTCAGACTGCCCAATTATATGGTTATAATCGACTTGAAGTTCAAGATGTAAGTTATTGTTTTTAATTAATATAGATGATGGATTACCGGCATTTCCTAGGAAGCCAGATAGCTGATCTGGTGCCTGTAGTGAAGCGCTCGTTCCATCCTCTAGTGTAATCATTAACTGACCTGCCGTTACGCTATAGCGGATCGCTTGATGGTGAGAGCCATTAGACAGTGGAGCTGCCCCATCGAGGAAATCGCGGCCATAATCAATCACCTTTTGCCCGCGGACCGGATTATAGGCCCCTGCCTTCTCTGCGCCTTCTTGCTCTGAGATCACGTCATTGCCATAAAGAGCGTCGTAAAGGCTCCCCCAGCGCGCGTTTACCGCGTTAAGCGCAAATCTAGCGTTCATTATCGGCACGACCAGTTGCGGGCCCGCTTGTTTAGCAATTTCGGTGTCGACATTTTCGGGGCTTACGGCAAACTCGCCACCCTCGGGAACTAAATAGCCTATCTCTTGCAGAAAGCCCTTATAGTCAGCAAACTCAAATCCGCTACTATTAGCTCGATGCCAGCTGTCTATCTGGCTTTGAAGCTGGTCTCTCT
Source organism: Porticoccaceae bacterium (assembly GCA_012960115.1). Taxonomy (GTDB): domain Bacteria; phylum Pseudomonadota; class Gammaproteobacteria; order Pseudomonadales; family Porticoccaceae; genus HTCC2207. Next base: position 10,001 of record DUBX01000023.1, on the reverse strand, counting down.
TATCTAATAGGGCTTTATTCTTTGGGCCGAATTCAGCCAAAATTGTCGCAAAACCGGCCCAGAAAACGGCCGCAGTGACACCTGTACCAGGAAGTATTGATTGATTAACAAGATCGTGGATTGGTTTGGCGACCTGTAGGCCTGATTCTTCTATGCGCTGACTCATGGTGCTGTTTCTCCGGCAATTTATACACTTGCTGTCAGTTTATTGACCCAGCCAAGATTTTCCAAATCTATTGCCTATATCTTTGCTATTCAGGAAGCAGATACTCGATCTTTTGGATATAGGTTACCGAAGCATTTCCTCGGATACTTTTTTGATTAACTGGCGGATCCATCTGTGCCCTGGGTCATGCTGTAATAGTGGGCTCCAGACCATTTTTAGGCGTAATCGTGGAATTTCAAAGGGCGGCTCCAAAACAACGACGCTTGCGTCATCTTTTAGCCTTTCAGCGGCCATTGATGGCAAGGTGACAATGAGATCGTCTTGCTCGCCCAAAAAGAGCGCGGCCTGATAATGTCGTGTAAACACGGTAATGTCTCGTTTTGCACCGATCTTCTCTAGGGCATCATCGACCCAGCCTAGTCGCTGCACGTCGTCCGGGCTCATTCCAACACCGACACCCATGCCGGTTTTACTAACCCAGACATGTTTGCTTGAGAGGTATGAATCAAGATTCCAGTTTTTGGTAACAGGGTTTTTGGCGCTCACTACGCAGGAAAAGCTATCATCCCAGAGGTGTACCTGGTGGAAAGATTGGGGCAATGTGTCAAATCGGTTGATAACGAGGTCAACCTTGCCTCTTTCAACGTCATGAAAACTCACATCACTGGGGGTCATGATATCTAAACGAATACCAGGAGCTTGTTTACGTAGGCTGGTCAGTAGAACGGGTAACAGCGTTGATTCAGTGTAGTCACTTGCCATAATCCGAAAGATTCGGCTTGAAACCCCGGGGTCAAAGTCAGTCTTAGGTAAAACAGCTAGCTCCGCGGCAGATAGCACTGAGCGAACTAGCGGCTGTAGTTCTAGCGCCCGCTCTGTGGGCGTCATGCCGTCGCTGGTGCGGACCAAAATAGGATCATTAAACAGGTCTCTTAACCGTCGTAAGCTGTTCGACATGGCGGGCTGACTGATGCCGAGCTCTTCAGCTGCACGGGTTACGTTACATTCACGGAGCAGGACATCAAGGTAAACGAGAAGATTTAAATCCACTTTAGACATATTCATACAAAAAATACTCAAGATAGAAATGATAAACTAGAATAATGACCGCATGATACCTAAAATGGTCCCACAGTCAAATTTAACAACTCTAATAAGGTTTTTACATGTCCACTTTTAATCAAGATTTCGCCGATTTGGCAAACGTTATAGAAAGTAATAAGGGCAACTGGAACGCTATCGACGCTGATTCTGCTGCGCGTATGCGTGCTCAAAATCGATTCAAAACGGGCCTTGAAATTGCCAAGTACACCGCTGGTATCATGCGGCAGGATATGGATGAGTACGATGCTGACCCCACAGCTTATACCCAGTCTCTGGGTTGCTGGCATGGGTTTATCGGACAGCAGAAACTGATCGCGATTAAGAAACACTTCGGTACGACTAAGAAAAAGTATCTGTACCTTTCAGGTTGGATGGTAGCAGCGCTGCGATCTGAGTTTGGTCCTCTTCCCGATCAGTCTATGCACGAGAAAACCTCGGTAGCCGCTCTTATTGCCGAGCTCTACACCTTTTTGCGACAAGCTGATGCACGTGAGTTAGGCGGCCTATTTCGCCAGCTAGACGCTGCCCAGGGTGATGCTAAAGCAGCGATTCAAGCGCAGATCGATAATTTTGAAACTCACGTAGTGCCAATTATTGCTGATATTGATGCAGGCTTTGGTAATGCTGAAGCGACTTATCTTATGGCTAAGCAGATGATTGAAGCTGGCGCTTGCTGTATTCAGATTGAAAACCAAGTCTCTGATGAAAAACAATGCGGCCACCAAGACGGCAAGGTCACCGTACCTCATTCTGACTTCCTAGCTAAGATTAACGCGGTTCGATATGCCTTCCTAGAATTAGGCATTGATGACGGCGTCATCGTTGCACGTACAGATTCATTGGGCGCAGGCCTCACCAAGCAAATCGCTGTAACCAACGAGCCAGGCGATTTAGGTGATCAGTACAACGCGTTCTTAGATGTTGAAGAAGTGTCGCCAGCGGACATGAAGAATGGTGATGTAGTCCTTAACCAAAATGGCAAGCTGGTTCGGCCTAAACGCCTACCGAGTAACCTTTTCCAATTTAAGGCCGGCACGGGCGAAGCGCGTTGCATACTTGACTCAATCACCAGCCTGCAGAACGGCGCGGATATGATCTGGATTGAGACCGAGAGGCCGCATATCGGCCAGATTGGCGCCATGGTTGATGAAATTCGCAAAGCGGTACCTAACGCTAAACTCGTTTATAACAATAGCCCGTCGTTTAACTGGACACTTAACTTCCGTCAGCAGATCTTTGATGCATGGCAAGAGGCGGGGACAGATGTTTCGAGCTATGAGCGCGCTGATCTTATGAATGCCGTTTATGACCTCACTGACCTTGGGGTAGAAGCCGACGAGAAGATTCGAACCTTCCAAGCGGATGCGGCTAAGGGCGCGGGGATTTTCCACCATTTGATTACTCTGCCTACTTACCACACTGCTGCCCTTTCTACTGATAACCTGGCGAAAGAGTACTTTGGTGACCAAGGTATGTTGGGTTATGTTGCTGGTGTTCAGCGCAAGGAAATCCGCCAAGGCATTGCGTGTGTTAAGCACCAAAACATGGCTGGCTCAGATATGGGCGATGACCATAAAGAATACTTTGCCGGTGAAGCTGCACTTAAAGCGTCGGGTAAAGACAATACGATGAATCAGTTTTAATCGCTGATTGAATAGCAGAACCTAAAGGGCGGATTTTAATCCGCCCTTTTTTGTGGCTGGCCTTTTTTCACGATTGGAAATAGGTTGCACTGATAGAGCATGCTGTCTAATCTTGCGATTTAAAGGGCTACTAACCCTAAACGAATGACACTGAGTGATGAAACATGACCATAAAAAGAATAAGTGTAGGTGTAGGGGTATTTTTGATTCTAGCCTGCGTCTGGTTCTACCCAAAGCTACAAGCGCTGTACCTTACGATTCATCTCTTTGATGAAGATAGAATTGTCGAAAACTTCCGATCTGCTAAAACTATCTGGCCTACCAAGCGGTTAGAGCCATCTAGCCAACCTTATCACTACTCGGTCGACTTGCGTGAGTCACTGCCTGCGCGCTTTAGCTATGATGAACGGAATTATGTTACACAAACCTTTCTTAAGGACTCTTGGACTACAGGGTTGTTGGTCATTCAGGATGATGTGATTGTGACTGAAGATTACTTTTTGGGTAATAACCAGACCACCCAGAATATCTCATGGTCGATGGCCAAGTCGTTTATCTCGGCGCTGATAGGCATCGCGGTTGATAAAGGCCAGATCGCCAGTATTGAGGAGGCTGTTGAGGTCTATGCTCCGATGCTAAATGGATCGGGGTACGAAGGCGTACGCATTAAAGATGTGCTGCAGATGTCATCTGGAGTCGCCTTTAATGAGGATTATGGCGACTTTTACAGTGACATTAACCGCTGGGGACGAGGCTTTGCCATAGGAAATTCACAAGACGATTTTGCTGCCAGCCTCAAGCGAGGTGTTAATCCTGGCACCAAGAACCATTACGTGAGCATAGATACTCATGTGCTGAGCATGGTTCTTAGTCGTGCGACCGGCCTCAGTGTGACCGATTATATGCGGGATCATTTTTATGAGGTCTCAGGAATGGAACACGAAGGTTATTGGATTGCCGATGGGACCAACACGGAAATGGCTCTGGGAGGACTCAATTTGACACTGCGTGACTTTGCTAAGATTGGATCTATGTATCTTCATGGGGGTGCATTTAATGGCGAGCAGATCGTTCCTGAGCAATGGGTTAAGGATTCGATCACTCCAGACGGCCCTCATGTGCAGCCAGGTACAGACTTTGGCTATGGTTACCAGTGGTGGATACCGCCTGGTAATGAGGGTGAGTTCATGGCAATGGGCGTCTACAATCAATATATTTATATCAATCGCACGACTAACACCGTAATAGCCAAATTATCGGCTAACCCGCACTATAACGACGTGACCTATACACCCGCTAGCGATTGGCTGCACCTAGCCCTGTTTAGGGCTCTGGCCCACCAACGCGATAGTCCCTAAGGTGATAAGAGGTGTTATGTTCAAATTACTGTTAATCGCCTTAGCGCTTGTTTCACCGCTGACTCTTTGTGATGCCTTTACCGGGGAAAAAACGTTTCCTCATGAGGGGCTGCAGCGCAGCTATTGGTTGCATGTGCCGGCCAATGTGATGCCAGACGCCCCCTTAGTGGTGGTGATCCATGGCTACACTAGCGCGGCTAAATACATCATGGATTACTCTCAAATGAACGACATAGCCGATCGCGAAGGCTTTGTGGTCGCCTACCCTCAGGGAACCGTGGATTTGCGTGGAAACACGTTTTTTAACGTGGGCTATGACTTCCATCGCGACTCGGCTGTAGATGATCTAAGTTTTATTAGGGAGCTGACTCTTTATGTAAGGCAGCGCTATGACCTAAGCCCCTCAAAAACCTTCGCCACTGGAATGTCTAACGGCGCTGAAGTGGCCTATATGCTTGCCTGCACCTCTGCCGATATATTTAGAGCGGTGGCTCCAGTAGCTGGGGTTTTAATGAAGGGTATCGCTGACTCCTGTAATACCAGTAAGGCTATCCCTGTGTTTGAAATACACGGAACTACAGATGACATCTCCCTTTGGGAGGGTGATATGGATAATACTGATGGATACGGCGCCTATTATGACCTGCCCTCATCGACCCAGTTTTTTGTCGAAGCAATGGGCCTAACTGAGAAAACCTCAATTAGCCTTGAGGACAAGGATCCTAACGATGGGAGTTCAATCACCTTTGAACGCTACTACGCCCCCGATAACAACCGGCAAGTCTGGTTTTATATTATCGAAGGTGGTGGCCATCATTGGCCAGGAGCCGAGATACCCTGGTGGCAGTACCCCGGCGATTGGATTCGTGGCAGGTCTGGCAACCGTGATATCAGTGCCAGCGAAGAGGTTTGGTCTTTTTTTAGTCAATACCTGTAACTAGTAAAAAGTTTCTCCGTTGGCCGCCATAGCACGCATTCTATTGGTGGGTTGATACAGCGGACTGATATGACTGTATTGGTCACCCAGGGCGCAAACCTTAGCTAATCCAATCTCGTCCATCCAGCGACAGATACCGCCTCTAAATGATGGAAAGCCAAGCCCGTAAATCAATGCCATGTCAGCTTCGGTTGGAGATGCCACGATACCCTCTTCCAAACAACGCGCCATTTCCATTCCCATAGGCAACAACACACGGGTCACGATCTCTTGCTCATCAAACGGACGGGCTGTGCCAAATTGTTCTTCAAAACTTTGAATAACGGCTGGGTCTGGCGCTTTTGCAGTCCGACCCCTCTCGTCATTTTGATAGCCGTAATAGCCGAGACCGTTCTTTTGGCCCAGTCTGTTTGCCTCCACTAGCATTGCCGATGGACGTGCAGGCGAGATCTCAATAAACCGTTCAGGTATTCCTGCCAGCATGACCGAATAGCAATGAACAATAGTGTCCAAGCCGACTACATCTGACAGATAGGCAGGCCCCATAGGCAAACCCCATGCCTCTAAGACATGATCTATCTCTTGGAAGTCAGCCCCTTCAGCGATAAGCATTTCCATGCCAAACATCGTGGCGAAGAGTACGCGATTGACTAAGAAACCAGGACAGTCATTGACGACAATTGGCTTTTTGCCAAGACTTAGCGTGTAAGCACAGACGGCGGCAATAGTCTTATCTGAGGTTTTCTCTCCGCGAATAATCTCTACAAGGGGCATGGCGTGAACGGGATTGAAGAAGTGCATGCCGCAAAAGTTTTCTGGACGTTGCAACGACTCTGCAAGAGACGTAATAGAGATTGTTGAGGTGTTAGATGTGATGATGCTCTCTGGATTTGATAGCTGTGCTTCCACCGCGGCTAAAACCTTGGCCTTAACCGACTCTATTTCGACTACCGCCTCAACTATCATATTACTATCGCTAATAGCCTTATCGTCGAGGGTTGGTTGTATTTGACTGATAATTTGAGTCGCCTTAGCTTCCGTTAGTTTGCCCCGTTGTACACCCCTATTTAGAAGTTTGGTTGCCTCACTCATGCCGAGTTCAAGGGCTGGCTGGGCAATATCCTTCATGACAACCGAATACCCCTTTAAGGCATTTTGATAGGCGATACCGCCACCCATAATTCCGGCACCAATTACCGCGGCACTGCTTATGGTCTGTGCACTATTTTTGAAAGGTGCGTTGCGGACTTTCGCTTGTTTGACGACAAATTGACCACCCAAAAACAGGCCAACTAACGCCCTCGCCTCGGCTGTGTGGCTTAATTCATAAAATGATTGGTTTTCCAAATGAATCGCCGCGTCTCGGTCAAGCAAAGCCGCGGCACTTAATAGGTCTATCACCTTTAACGGCGCGGGGTACTTAGTACCTGTTCTCCCAAGAATGGCACCTTGAAGCTTATCTGATATCTGCGTGATCTCATCTGAACTAATATTTAATGCTGAGCGTTTATGGACTCGACGTTGTTCAAAGTCCCGCTCTCCATTGGCATGGGAGGTCAGTAATGCCAGCGCGGCATTTCTTACATCTTCAGGCTCGGCTAACTGATCAACAGCACCAGCTTCCAAAGCTGCTTGAGCGGATTGCTGGGCCCCTGACGAGATCCATTGCGCTGCTGTGGCAAAACCAACCAGCCTAGGAAGACGCACGGTACCACCCCAGCCGGGTATTATGCCCAGTCCCGTCTCAGGTAATCCTATTGCCGATTTAGTGTTCATTACTCGGGAATCACAGGCCAAACACACTTCCAGTCCGCCGCCGAGGGCAAAGCCATTGATAGCTGCCACCGAAGGATAAGGCAGGTCTTCAATAGCCGAGAAAAGACCGTTAGCGTGCTGCGCCCCCGCTATAAACGACTCTTTTGATACGGAGAACATAGCGGAAAATTCAGTAATATCGGCCCCCACGACGAAAACCGACTTACTGCTACTTACCAGCAGGCCCTCTATTGAGGACGCACCCTTTAGCATGCCCACCGCCGTTTCCAACTCGCCCAGTGTTTGCTGGTCGAACTTGTTAACCGAGCCTGTTAGGTTATTGAAATTAATCTCGGCGAAGTCATTTTCAATCATTTCTAGCGTAAGGGTTTGTCCACTGAACATAATTTTTCTCTGGGTTCATTTTGTTTAAAGGACGATATTCTAACTTTCTAGAAGGTTTAGTCTATGGTTTACTGCGTCTTATTATAATTATCATTGAAATCTATCAAGAACGGATCAATACAAATATGTCTCTAGGCGACAAAATGCACGCAGAACAACAGCTTAAATCTCTCTATGACGAGGCACGAGGTTATGCCTTTGAATACGCTGATAGCGTTGCAGAACGTAATGTATTTCCATCGTCTGACGCTATAAGGGGTCTCGATTATTTTGTCGAAGATATGCCTGTTGAAAACGGTGATGGCTCAGAGATTCTCAAACAACTACATAAGTTTGGCTCACCCGCGTCGACGGCGCAGACTGGTGGCCGCTACTTTGGCTATGTTAACGGTGGCATTATCCCGGTCACGTTGGCCACTAAATGGCTCACTGACTTTTGGGACCAAAACACAGCACTTTATCTAATGTCGCCCATCGCATCAAAACTAGAAGCCGTGTGCGAAACATGGCTAAAACAGCTATTTGACCTTCCTGATGAGACGGTCGCTGGTTTTGTGAGCGGTACCTCTTCCGCTATATTTTGTGGTCTTGCGGCGGCTCGCTATCGTTTATGCGACAACAAAGGCTGGGACTTTAATCGTCAAGGAATGAACGGCGCACCATCACTGAGAGTTATTACCGGCCAACAGACTCATGGTGCCGTGGTAAAGGCATTGGCACTCTTAGGTTTTGGTCTCGACAATATCGAATATGTAGACTGTGATGACCAGGGACGGCTGTGCCCGGAAAAGTTGCCTGAACTAGATGACAGTTGCGTGCTCATATTGCAGGCAGGCAATGTTAATTCGGGGGCCTTTGATCCCTTTGATGAAATCTGCACGCTAGCTGCTACTGCTGGCGCCTGGGTACATATTGACGGCGCCTTTGGTCTTTGGGCCGGTGGAACGCGTCAGCTTAGGCATTTGACCCAAGGTATGAACCAAGCCCAGTCGTGGTCGGTAGATGGGCACAAGACGCTTAATACCCCCTATGACAGCGGCATACTGCTATGCGCAGACAAACAGGCCCTTACACATGCTTTACAGGCGTCAGGCGCGTACCTGCACTTCAGTGAAAATCGAGACGGCATGCACTACACCCCTGAAATGTCGCGCCGGGCTCGGGCGGTTGAACTATGGGCCGCCTTAAAGTACTTGGGTAGCAAAGGCGTTGATGAACTAATTGTTGGTTTGCATGACCGTGCTGTTCAATTTTCTAACGAACTTAGTCAACAAGGCTTTAGCATTCTTAACGATGTGGTGTTCAATCAAATAGTGGTCAGTTGCAATACGACTGACACACAAACTGAAGAGATCATTCAATCTATTCAAGCGTCAGGTGAATGCTGGGTGGGCGGTTCTATGTGGCAAGGACAAAAAGTAATCCGTATTAGTGTCTGCTCTTGGGTCACAAGCGAGTCCGACATTAGCCGTTCTGTAATGGCCTTTGTAGCAGCAAGAGCTAAGGTTCTAAAGGCTTCCTAAAGATTATTACATCTGCGCCAATAAACTCAGGTGCACTACCCCACTTGTTGCCAAGATACTGAAAGCTACGATTTGAGAAAAAACTGATATGCGTAGGATCATTCTTATAGTGCCAAAGTCCAAAGGATTTCCTGTCAGTAACCTGCTTAGTCATTATTCCCAGATAACCCCCAGGTTTTAAAAGGGCCCATAGCTTTTCCATTTCAAGCCCTGGGGCTGCAAGGTGCTCCACCACTTCGGTGCTAGTGATGAAATCATAGCTATGACTAAGAGGTAGTTCATCGGGCGCATAGTAAGGGTCATAGATAGCAACTCGATGGCCTTGTTCTTCAAACATAAGCGATAGCGTCGGCCCAGGACCACTACCAAAGTCTAGACCGAAACTGTTAGGCGCAATTTGCGCTAGCAAAGGCAACGCGAGACGACTTAAAAACTTCCGATAACCTGGATCGGTCGGGCTATTTTGGTGATTATCATAAGCTGCTTTCTCGTTTTCAGGCGACAAGTGAAATTGCCGCGGCACAAAGACTAGCTGACATTGGGCACAGTGAAGGTACGATCGAGTTTTATCTCGATGATAGACTGAAACCTCTATGCTCTTGCACAGAGGACAATCTTCAAGTGCAGAGTCGTAATCATGCTGCTGCAAGCCGGTATCTCCTAACTGAAATGAACCAAATTATCGCAGAGGCAAACTCAATGAAGCGGATAAATATACATCTTTGATCATTTAAAATTTACCAGATTTTACCTCATCTCTATAGCGAAAAGCATCAATGCATCATGCCTAAGGAGTTTATTGCTAGATGTCATCATTTCGCATTGACGAAAACCTGCTCGGTCAGTATCATGCGCGCTCTTGAGAAAGACCGTATGGAAAGCTATTCGGGGATTAGCGCAGTCTGGTAGCGCGCCTGCTTTGGGAGCAGGATGTCGGGGGTTCGAATCCCTCATCCCCGACCACTTTCCGGCTTGAAAGCTATGCCGCCCATAGCTCAATTGGATAGAGCATCCGCCTTCTAAGCGGAAGGTTCCAGGTTCGAGCCCTGGTGGGCGGACCAAGGTTTTTTGTCTGTATTGGTTTAAACGTATAACTTCTCAATTATTTAT
>DUBX01000022.1 GCA_012960115.1 Porticoccaceae bacterium | reverse complement strand
GCCAGACTCAACGGGAAAATCCGTGGGAACCCCAGTTCAGTTCCTTCCGTTGCAAATCGACTGCCGTCAGAGCCGTTGGTAGTAGTACCGTATGATTCTATTGGTCATTACGGTGGTACTTATAATAACTTGTCAAATGCTCCGGAAGCGGGGACTGCTGGCTTTATGTCCGTTCGCCATGTCAACTTGGTGCGTTATTCGGATGATCTCCAAACCATCGTGCCTATGGTCGCCAAAGGCTGGAAATGGAACAGTGACTTCACCCAATTGACTTTTTACTTGAGAAAAGGTCACAAGTGGTCTGATGGCGCTCCGTTTACTGCAGAAGATGTCAAGTACTGGTACGACAATTTAGCACTCAACCATGATGTTATCGAGAAAACCAAAGACTATGCCTTAGTAGCTGGTAAACGCATGAATATCGTTGTTGTTAACGCACAAACTGTGCGTTTTGAATTGCCTGCACCAAAGCCTGGTTTGTTATCCCACTTTGCATCGTCATTTGCCCAGGGTTTCCAGCCTAAGCATTTCTTGAGCAAATGGGATCCTAAGCTGAATCCGAATGCAGATAAATTGGCCAAAGCAGCCGGATATAAAAATGGTTTGGATGTTCTATCAGCTTATTTCGGTAATTCCGACTGGATGGATACACCTACACCGATGCTGAAAACACCTAAATTGGCAGGTCGATTACCGGCTGATACAACACCAACTTTGGAATCTCACATCTATATTGCAGATTCTCCGGATGGTCGCCACTTAGTTGCCAATCCGTACTTCTTCCAAGTTGATACTCAAGGCCAGCAATTGCCTTACATCAATGAGCAGGATGAAATATACGTTCGCGACTACGAAGTTCGTATGCTGAAATTGATCAATGGTGAGGTAACATTTAAGTCGCAGACGTTGCAACTTGCAATGGCACCTCTTCTGTTAGAGAAACAAGATGCAGGTAATTACAAGGTTCAGTTGAAACCTGAAATTGCCGCACCGACTTTCACATTCAATGTTACTTCAGAAAACCTTGAAAAGCGAAAAGTCTTTGGTGACTTGCGATTCCGCCAAGCCATGTCTCTGGCAATGAACCGTGATGAAATCAACGAAGTTGCTTTCTTCGGACAAGGTGTGCCACAGCAGTATGTGGGTTTTTCACCTTCTCCTGACTTTATTGAGAAGAAATGGTTAAATCATATGGTTGCTTTTGATCCTGCTAAAGCCGAGGCATTGCTAGACGAAGTCGGTTTGAAAGATGTTGATGGTGACGGCTTTCGTGAGTTACCAAATGGTGAGAAACTGATTCTTAATCTTCAGTTTGCAACTCAAGGAATTGCAGGTGAAGTAGTTGAACTGGTTGGCCAACAGTGGTCTAATGTCGGCATTAAATCAACCGTTAAAGAGGTGACATCAGATGAATTCCGCTCTGCACAATCCTCCAATAAACTTGATGTTGGTATGTGGCGCAAGGGACTTCCACTACCAATCGTACAAGGAAACAACGCTCCGTTTGTTCCTCCGTTCGAAACCTATTTCTTCCTGCGGACTGGAATGTTGTGGGCCGAGTACGTTGACTCAAATGGCTCAAAAGGTGTTAAACCACCAGCGTATGTTTATCAGATGATTGATGATATTAATGCATTCCAGTCTGAACCTGCAGGTACTGCTAAATCAAATAAGATTGGTGCTCGTTTGGTGGAGAATATGACTGGCAATATGTTGTTTATTGGTACAGTATTAGCTACTGGCCCAATATACCATCACAACAGTCTGAAAAATGTTACGGAATTCAAAACTCATTCATATGAGTATTATTGGAACCTTCCATATCGAGGAACTCAGTGGTATTTAGATAAATAAATCCTCTGTGATTTTCATAAAGCCGGGTAACCTGTAACTCGGCTTTTATGGTTGGTTAATTAAATAAAGCTGGGCAACTCTTTTCTCGGCTTTATTTAGTTATATGTGCAAATAATTCTCGTTGAGACTTAATATTCTATAATGCTGAAGTTCGTACAATTTACGATGACACGGGCCTTCCTGTCCCTCTTCACATTGTTGGCTGTTTCTCTGATTGTTTTTTCATTGATGGAGTTTGTTCCTGCTAACTGCGCTGAACGCTATCTTGCATTTAAAAATACCCAAGGTCTGAACATTACAATTGAAGATATTGCTGCTGAAGAAAGACGATTAGGGTTAGATAAACCTTTTCCAGTTAGATGGGCAAATTGGGTAGGCAATGTTTTTTTAAATGGTGATTTTGGCGATAGTTGCATTCTTCGTTTGAATATCAATGAACTTCTCAGCGATAAATTTTGGATCAGTCTTGGAATTTGCCTTGCCGCTTTGATTTTTTCTTATCTTTTAGCCATTCCCATCGGTATTTATTCAGCTACCACTTCAAATGCAGTAACCAATAACTTTATCCGTTTTATCAGCTACCTCGGCCTAGCGTTGCCAAATTTTTTACTTGCGCTGATCATCATGTTGTTTTCAACTGTCTTTTTTCAAGAATCACTCACAGGGCTATTTTCCAATGAATTTCGTGATGCCGCATGGTCTTTGGATAAATTTATGGATTTTTTGTCCAGAGCCTGGTTGCCTATTTTTGTACTCGGATGGTCGGCAACCGCATTTGCGATGCAGACGGTACGTGCTTTAATGCTTGATGAAATCGGCAAACTTTATGTGACCGCCGCATCTGCCCGCGGCATATCCGGACGGTCCCTGCTTTGGCGTTATCCTGCGAGACACTCTCTGGGTCCAGTAATTAATTCACTTGGTTTCGACTTAAATCGCATTTTCAATGATTTGCCGGTGGTCGCACTGATTCTAACGCTTACCGAGGCAGGTGCATTACTGATCGAGGCACTTGCTCGCTCCAATGATCAGCAGTTGGCAGGAGCGATTATATTTCTTTTGACTGCCAGCATTGTCCTGGTTAATTTTGTTACAGACATTCTGCTGGCCTTGATGGATCCGCGTGTTAGGCAAGGATTGGTCGGTTGAAATCATGGGAATATTTTCTAAAATTAAGCTGACGGGAACCAGTCAACAGCTGAAGGAAAATTATTTCACAGCTTCACAAGGCCAATTGATCCTGTCACGGTTCAAGAGCAACCGTACCGCAATGATTGCCGGATGGGCTCTGACAACAATGATTCTGATTGGACTCTTCGCTCCTTTCCTTTCTCCGTATGCGCCCAGCATGGCCGGGCGTGACAAATTATACGAAAACGGCCCACCTCAAATTCCAAAATTCTGGGACGAAAATGGCTTTTCAGCTAGGCCATTTTTATATACAACAGAACGCAAACGCTCTATAAAAACCAATTTCAGATGGGTTTTAACTGAAAACCGTGAAAAGCGTCGCTATTTGGAATTGTGGGTAGACGACTGGGAGTATAGCTTTATTAATCTCAATATTGACTTGCCCGGGTCTATATTAGACTTCAATCTAAAGACGCTTACCTTCAATAAACATCTCTTTGGAATGGACAAGGGAGGAATTCATTTATTCGGAACCGAAAAATCTGGAAAAGATATTTTTTCCAGAACCTTGCACGCCATTTATACCTCGCTCGCTGTCGGTACTCTCGGAGTACTGCTCTCATTTGTATTGGCGCTGGTGATAGGTGGGGTGGCCGGATATTTTGGCGGTTGGATTGATCAGGTACTGCAGATGATAACAGATGCAGTCCGGACAATCCCGCCGATTCCGTTATTCATGGCAATCGCAGCATTTATGCCGTACGAATGGAGTGCAGAAACCCGCTTCTTTTTTATCGCAACGATTCTCGGCCTGATCGGCTGGCCCACACTTGCGAGGCGCATCCGGACACATCTTTTGAGTGAAAGGAGTCAGGAGTATGTTTTGGCGGCAGAGCTTTGCGGGGCTTCGGCAGGACACATCATCCGACGCCACCTGCTGCCCAGCTTCACAAGTTACATCATTGTTGATCTGATGATTACCTTTCCTTATGTGGTTCGCTCTGAAACCGCACTGAGTTTCATTGGTTTAGGATTAACTGATCCGGTTAATTCACTGGGGTCGTTGATGCAGAACGTTTCCAAAGCGGATGTTTTGCTGAATTACCAGTGGTACTTTATTCCAGTTATTTTCTTTATCGCCTTTGTTTTGGCTTTCGTCTTTGTTGGTGA
>DUBX01000021.1:3384-4367 GCA_012960115.1 Porticoccaceae bacterium | reverse complement strand
ATCATCTCAGGATCAAGACTATGGCAGAGACAACATCTTCTAATACAGCCCCTTGGGTCGAACAACAACCTTATTTAACCAGCGGATTCGAACGCACGGATGAATCATACTTGGGAGCGCCGAAGCAGTATTTCCAAGGGCAAACCTATGCCGGTGCTGCGCCTGAATCGACGCAGAGCATTGATCAACTTCGCAACCTAGCCAATCAAGGCTCTGCGGTATCAAGCAACACGAATACGCTGTTTAACAACACGATTCAGGGTAATTATTTAAATAACAATCCGTACCTGGACACGACCTATAACAATGCAGCCGACGCAGTAAGACGCAATTATCAGAACATCACGCAACCGGGAACGCAGGCGCAGTTTTCAAATGCCGGTCGCTATGGCTCACGGTGGCACGACAAGCAGAACGCGACGAACCAGGCCGAGCTTGGCTCAACGCTCGGCAATCTAGCCAATACGGTTTACGGCGGTAACTACAATCAAGAACGGGCCAGACAGCAGCAAATGATGAACGCCGCGCAACAGCAAGCTCAGTTTGAAACACTGAACGCTGAACGGCTTGGTCAAGTGGGTGCGTATCAAGAGGGACGTGATTCACTTGGCATTCAAGAGAGTATGAACAAGTGGGACTACGGCCAAAACGAAAAGCAGGATCAATTAGATCGCTACCTAGCGAGAATCACCGGGAACTACGGTGGTGTCAGTTCTACCCGATCACCCTCGAATAACGGTAGTGGGTTTCAGGGCGCGATTGGTGGCGGCTTGATGGGCTACGCGGCTGGGAACGCACTGGGTGGTTACGGCGGTTATGGTGCAGCGGCGGGTGCGGCTTTAGGAGGGCTTTTAGGATGAGCGGATTATTGAATTGGTATGCATCTCCCGAAGTGCAACTGGGGATGGGATTACTGTCTGCCAACAACGGACAAAAAGGGTCATTAATGAAGGGCTTGCAGACCGGCATGAACAATGCGGCGG
>DUBX01000021.1:0-3374 GCA_012960115.1 Porticoccaceae bacterium | reverse complement strand
AGACAGGCTGAAGAGAAGCAAAAACAGCTAAAACTGCAACAAGCAGCGGATCAACGGGCGTGGATGACGCAGAATATGCCGACATACGCCGATGCACCGCCTCCGGTCCAAAAGGCCGCCATAGAGCAGCAATTTAGAGCGCAAAGAGTGCCAACGGCATTTGACCAGAAGCTTGCCCTATTCAATAGCGACCCAGAAACATTCGCAAAGCTATACCCCAAAGCATCACCTTTGGTGCAGGTGGGCCAAAAGCTACGATCTCTTCCTGAACAAATTGAATATGACACAAGAATTGCGAGATCCAAAGAGGCATATGACACCAACAAACAGTCAGTAGCTTGGGGTTCAGAGGCTAGGGCTAATAGCAGGCGCTATGAAACTATGTTAGGCCTATTGGATAGCGTAGAGACAGGCACGTTTGCAGACGCAAAACTTAAAGCCGCTCAACTAGCTAAAGTACTCGGCATGGATGTGGATATAGAGAGCATAGCTAACCAAGAACAGTTGTTAACGCTATTCGGGAACGAAGTGATGAGCGTTGTTAGTCAAACAAAAGGCGCTGTCTCTGAAAGAGAAATGAGACTGTTCCAAGAATTTAGCGCGGGGCTTGGTAAAACGTCGCAAGGTAATAGGCAGATTTTGCAGTATAAATTAGCACAATCGAAGCGCGACATGGAAATAGCGGCAATGGTTCGCAATCTGAGGCGGCAAAAACAATCATCTGTTGAAATTAGTCACGCGGTGTTTGATTATGTGAATGACCCTCAAAACGACTTATCTAAGTTTTTCGCCGCAGAAGCAGCCGCCCCAGTAAGTCAAGTTGGTAGCGATCTCTCGGCGGCCGCCGCAGAGGAACTTAAAAAGAGGGGGCTACAATGAATCCGGAGGTGCTAGCAAACCTTAGTGATAACGATTTATTAGCCTTGCAATCAGGAGACCTGTCGGGGGTATCTGATGAGGGGCTTGCTGCGTTATCAAGACAAGGCGTTTCTATCGACTTTAACTTCAATCAGATGGTGAGCAACATCCCTAGTGACGCGGCGGCGCTGGCTGGTGATTATGCAAGCATTGTGACAAACCCAGTTGAAACCGCAACAGGGATGTATAAACTTATTAGCGGGTTAGTGCAGAAGGCCACGCCAGGTGTTCAGCCAAACGAAGCCATTGTTGACGCGGTTGGACAGGCGTTAAAAAAAGACTACGGATCGTGGGAGGCAGTAAAAAGAAAAATACAAAACGAGCCGGTTCACGCGCTTAATGATGTGGCTGGCATCTTGACGCTAGGCGGGGCGGCATTATCGAAAGCGCCTTATATTGGCAAGGCCGCTACTACTGTTAATGCGGCAGGCAAGGCTGTTGACCCGCTTAATATGGTGATTAACGCAGCTAAAATACCAATAAAGGGCCTTACTCCTAAAGGTACACCCGAGGCCATGATGCGCTCGGTCGTCAAAAGCTCATTTCCAAGAAAGAACCTAGCGCAGAATATAAACACCATGCTCGACGAGGGCATTATGCCTACGACTAAAGGACTCACTAAGCTTGAAGATGCAAGCAGCGCTATCAGTGATAAAGTAGCCGATTTAATAAAAAAGGCAACTGATAATGGCGGTGTAATTGAATTTAAAGAAGTGTTTAAAAGCCTAAAGGAGCTTAGAGATGACCTGAGAGGCATATCGTCTATCGGCGCGGCGGCTGACTTCAAGAAACTAAAAAGCGTTTCTAATGCTATTGGTTCAAACCTAACGAGGCTGAGAAAAGCCGGGAAACACAGCAAATATTCGGTTGCCGAGCTTCATGAATTAAAGAGAAGACTGCACAAGGCTGCTTCTCATGATGTTAAGCAAAACGTAGTTGATCCAGCCGTAAACAGAGCAAGAAAAACAATGGGTCGAGACGCAGCGGGGCAAGTCGAAAAACACGTGCCAGCGGTAAAAGACCTAAATGCTAGATGGGGCAGGCTAATAGAGCTAGAAGAGCCTCTTGCTAAAGCGGCGCGGCGAATTGAGGGTCGAGATAATATTGGGCTTGCACTTCCGGTCAATACAGGGGTCGGCGCTATGATTGGAGAAAGCATTGGCTTCCCTAAGTTAGTGCCAGCAGTAACGGCTGCTTTTACGGCGGGTAACTCACCGAAATTAAAAGCTGCACGGGCCATTTGGCTAAGAAAGCTACACAACCAAACCCTTCCCCAACTTGGGCTTGATAACAGCACAACAGCGGCTTTGTTTAGACAAGGACTGCTTGGAAGTAATGCCATTGGCGATCTTGACCAATAATGACAGTTATCGAGAGTGAACTATATCGACGATTTTTTCTAGTAGATACCTTGCAACATATGCAATAGAAATAATTAGCAATAAATCCGAAATAAACATATCACGTCATCCTCAATATACAAAGAGTCATTAGATTCTATGCTGATTCTATCAGTGCAGCAAGAGAACCGTCAGTTCTGCCAACGAAACACAATCAATCGGAGTAAATATGAGTACGATCAAAAACTGGTCCACTTCACCGGGTTCAAATAACAGCGCCGCACCCAACGGTGCGCCCGAAGGAATGGCCCCATCTGCGGTAAATAACACCATGCGTCAGAACATGGCTGAGTTAGCTAAGTGGTTCAAAGACACCAATGGCAGCATCACTTCTGCTGGGTCAGCCACCGCTTACACGCTAACCACATCACAAAGCGAGTCGGCTTATGCGAGAGGGCAGGTGTACCTGTTTTCGGCTCACGTTGGTAACACCGGTGCGGCCACACTAAACTGTGATGCGCTGGGCGCGAAGGCTATCCAAAAGCAAGACGGCAGTGCGTTGTCTGCGGGTGACTTGCCCATAAATGGCCAGGTAATGGTAGTTTATGACGGTACGCAATTTCAGTTGCTGACGGCTGACACGGTCCACACTGCTGCCCAGGTCAAGGCGCTGTATGAGGCGAATTCAGATACCAATGAATTCTCTGATGCTGAACAAACCAAGTTGTCTGGCATAGAAACCAGTGCTACCGCTGACCAAACAAATGCTGAAGTTAAAACAGCGTATGAAGCTAATGCTGACACGAACGAATTCTCTGATGCTGAGCAGACTAAGTTAGGTGCAGCAACATATATAAATACAGCGAGTAAGATTGTTCAAAGAAGCAGTACCGGTCTGATTAATGTCGATCGAATCACTTGTCCGGGTGCCAATGGAGTGCCGATTACTGTTGGAGCAAATGGCGAGGGGCATAGCGAGATCCAATTTTTTGATGACGCTTCTGATGCTTATAGGTCATTAAAATGGGTGTCAACTGCATTCCAGATAGAAGATAACGACGGAGCTTTTGCAGCTATTTCCACCTCCGACACAGTCTACACTCATCCAAATCACAC
>DUBX01000020.1 GCA_012960115.1 Porticoccaceae bacterium | reverse complement strand
GTTTATGGCTCAGATTGACGGCTTACAAACCACTATTTTCGATCCAAGTATTGCTAACTTGTTCTTCTCTGATAACGCTGCAGACGCTGAAGTTACAGGTCTAGAGGCTGACTTGATTTGGGTGTCTGAGAGCATAGAAGGTTTAACAGTCAGCGCTGGTTTGTCGATTCTTGATACCGAGATAACCAAAACTCTAACCACGTCTAAAGATGTTGTGGCAGGTGATTCCTTGGCTTTCGCTCCTGAGCGCCAAGCGAACATCCAAGCGCGTTATGAGTGGACGACAGACTCTGGTCTGACCGCACATATCATGCCGCACCTTGCTCACTCAGCTTCTTCTTACAGTGATATTATTAGAATCAACCGTGACCGTATAGCGGGTTGGACCATGATGGGTCTTACAGCGGGCGTGACTACTGATACTTGGGGAGCAGAGCTATATATTGACAACCTCACAGATGAGCGTGCTGAATTAGCGCGGAACTACATTAATGATAGAGAGCGTGTTTCATATGCAAGACCCCGTACTATGGGTGTGCGTATGACTTACAATTTCTAAACATTGTAAAGTAGTTAAAAAAGCTAGATCATAATGCCCCTTTCGAGGGGCATTATTTTTATACGGAGAAAAAAATTGGCCAACAAATCGCGATCGGATGACATTGTCAATGAAGAGTTGATGGAGGAGATTAAAGCTCTTTTGCGGGCTGGTGATTTCACCAAGGCTGAACAACAGCTATTGGACATAGTCGCAGCAGGTTCAGACCATGATGAAGTGTTTTACATGCTTGCGGTATGTCAGCGCTACTTAAAAAAATATTCCGCTGCTTTGAGTAATCTCGATAAGTTAAAGAGCCTAGTACCTGATCATAGTCGCGGTCATCAGGAAACTGGCCATGTTTACAGGGCGATGAATAACACAGACGCTGCGCTTAATGCCTATAGTCGGGCTATACAAATCAATCCGGCCCTGTTCGCGAGCTTTCGAGCGCAGATAGACATTCTTTCAGCGACCGGCAGAGAATCAGTTACTGGTCCGCTAAAGCGGCAACTGGAGTCTCTAGAGGCACTGCCAAAAGTGCTTGTTGTGGTTATGGATCTCATTGCTCATGGCAAACTAGTCAAGGCTGAGGAACTTTGCAAAGGATTTATGCAGAAAGTACCCCGACATATTGAAGGTATGCGTCTGCTGGCGGATATTGGAAATCGACTCGGTGTATTAGAAGATGCAGAGTTCTTGCTAGAGAGTGCTATTGAATTTTCTCCAGATAACATACAGGTGCGGATCGATTATATTCAGGTGCTCAGGAAAAGGCAGAAATATGAAGAAGCTTTGGCCCAGGCCAAACTTCTATTGGCAAAAGATCCGAAAAACCCGCAGTTTCAGTCGGTTTTTGCGATTGAGTCTATGCAGTCGGGCGATTATGACACTGCCTTAGAAGCCTTTGATTCTATTTTGGAGATCATCCCTGAAGATCCTGGAACACTCACATCACGTGGCACTGCCTTAAAAACGACAGGTCAGACCGATGAGGCAATTGACTCTTACCGCAGGGCGATTACAAAGTATCAGGGCCATGGCGAAGCCTATTATTCTTTGGCCAATCTCAAACTTTTTAGTTTTAGCGAAGAAGAGATAGCCATCATGGAAGCCCAGAAAGTCAATCTTGGTATCTCACATATGAGCCGTGTGTATATCAATTTTGCCTTGGGTAAGGCTTACGAAGATAAGGGCCTTTTTGAGAAATCGTTTGAGCACTATGAACGAGGGAATGCTTATAAAAAGGCACAAAGTCGTTACAAATCCAACGAGTTGACTGATGAGTTCCATGGTCAGGTGGACGTTTTTGATGATGCGTTTGTAGCTCTCCATACAGACACAGGTCACGATGCGCCGGACCCCATTTTTATTGTTGGGCTGCCCAGAGCGGGATCGACATTACTTGAACAAATTCTTGCATCGCACAGTCAGGTTGATGGAACCATGGAGTTACCTAACATGCTCTCGTTGGCGCAAAAATTACGTCGTGGCGAGCGTATGAGCATGACGAACCATTATCCGGCGGTGCTAAAAACATTAGAGCCTCAGAGCTTTGCAGAGTTTGGTGAGACATTTATTAAAGAAACACGCATTCATCGAGGCTCAGCGCCATTTTTCATTGATAAAATGCCCAATAATTTTAGGCATATCGGATTAATCCGCCTGATGTTGCCCAATGCCAAAATTATTGATGCACGTAGGCATCCCATGGGCTGTTGTTTTAGTGGATTTAAGCAGTTGTTCGCTGAAGGTCAAGAGTTTACCTATGGCCTAGAGGAAGTAGGTACTTATTACAAAGATTATGTTGAGCTTATGGATCACTGGGATAAAGTATTTCCGGGGAAAGTGTTACGCGTTCAATATGAGGACGTTGTTGCGGACCTTGATACTCAAGTGAGACGTATACTTGACTATTGTGGACTAGACTTTGAAGAGAGCTGTATTAGTTTTCATGAAAATGAGCGCTCGGTGCGAACGCCAAGTTCAGAGCAGGTACGCCAGCCGATTTATCAGAGTGGTGTTGAGCAATGGAGGAACTTTGAAGATTACTTAGGCCCGCTTAAAGATTCTCTAGGCCCAGTTTTAGGCCGATACCCCATTTAGTTAATAGTCCTAAAAATGAGCAAGACGAGGAGATGTAAAGTGACTGACGTAAGGATGACTCAACAAGAAATTCAATCAATCGTTGAGCTGGCGCTTGAATCGAACGGCTGTGATAAAGAAAATGCAGCTGCGGTAGCTAGAACGATTTCTGCTGCGGAGCTGGATGGCTGTGCCGCTCATGGATTATTCCGCATGCCTGGGTATGTCGCATCTCTGCGCAGTGGCAAAGTTAACGGTAAGGCTCAACCGACAGTTACGCGTATATCCCCAGGCGTCGTCAAAGTTGACGGAGACCATGGTTATGCGCCATTAGCATTAGAAATGGGTCGACAGGCGCTTATTGAAGCTGCTCGCGAGAACGGTATAGCCGCAATGGCATTGGTCAATGTACATCACTTTGCAGCTCTGTGGGTAGAAATTGAGCCCATCGCTGAAGCAGGATTGGCGGCGATGGCTTTTACGACATATAAACCAGCTGTAGTTCCTGCTGGGGCTAAGGAGCCGCTATTTGGTACAAATCCAATGTGCTTTGGCTGGCCTCGAGGTGATCAGCCACCACTTGTGTTTGACCAGGCATCAGCGTCAATGGCGCGTGGTGAGGTGATGATCGCTGCGCGTGATGGACATCCGGTACCGCTAGGGACTGGAGTCGATGCTGATGGGGTGCCGACCACTGATGCTGATAAAATTATTAATGGTGGGGCTTTACTTCCATTTGGGGGCCACAAAGGTTCAACCATTGCCATGATGATAGAGCTTTTAGTTGCGGGTCTCACGGGCCAAGATTTTAGCTTTGAAGCTCAGAAGAATGATAACAATGATGGCGGTCCACCCAATGGTGGTGAGTTTATGCTTGCCATCGATCCTAATCGGTTTGGTGATGCTGATAATTGGCTAAAGCATTCAGAATCTTTCTTGCAACTGTTGGGCGGAATGGAGGGCGCTCATATACCGGGTAATCGACGGTACGCCAATCGAGAGAGGCACGCTCTTGAGGGTATTTCAGTAAAACAGACAGTTCATGCTAAATGCGTAGAGTTTTGCCAGACTGGCGAATAAGAATTCCCCGCCGGATGGGCAAGATTAGCTTGAGGTGATTCCTCTGGGAGTGGATAGTCCCAGTCGCATAATTTGGTTGGGCATCTCAGCAATAACGGTTTCAATCATGGCTTCGGCGGCTGGCGATTGGGTCCACTCATTGCGGGTAATCAAACATATCTCTCGTTTTTCGGCCGGCATCAAAAGCCTAGATACTAGTTCGCCCGTTTCTCTTGGGATGGCCAGTGATGGCAGTATACTGACGCCTAAGTTGGACTTAAGCATGGCGATCAGGGTGGTTATATTTGGAAAATCAAACTTAGACGGGCCTAATGACTGTCTTGAGCGCATGGTTTTGGTGATGCCAGTGTCCAAGAACGTCTCGTTAGCCAGTTGATTCCAGTGAATGGGATCACTGCTAGCAGCTAAATAATGATCACGGTGGCAGACTAACTCTAAATTATCGCCAAATAAGGGTCGAAAATTCAGAAGTTTATTTTGTTGCCAGACACTGCCAATACCAAAGTCTACCTCATTGCGTTCGACCTTTTGTTGCACTCCTCTGGACGTGTCATCATTTAAGAGCAGATTTATTCCAGGGAAATTGGCCGAAAAGGTTTTTATAATCGGAGGCAGTAAGTTCGTTGCCACCGATGGAACTATCGCCATGCTAATATTGCCCACTCGTCTCTCCGCTGTGGCCTTGAGGTCTGAAATAGCCGTGTCGAAGTCCCGGACTAAGCGTTCGGCTATAGGAATAAAGTTTTCGCCTTCGGCCGTAGGAGTGACGCGCCGAGTTGTTCT
>DUBX01000019.1 GCA_012960115.1 Porticoccaceae bacterium | reverse complement strand
CCATAGCGTTCAAGCGCTTTGATGCCATCTTTGCAGTGTTTTTGGTCAATCCAACAAGACGAGAGCTTCTGCGCCGTGTCTTCAATCGCTGTCGCCACGTCTTGTGTCCGCTCGACAATCTTGATGTTGTCCAGCCCCATGTCCTCTAGCATTTCCTTGTAGGATTTGCCGGTGGATAGCCGGTTGTAGTTCGCATCGTGCGGCAGGTAGTGCGTGCCGTAGTTGTAACCCTGATCTTTAATATATCGAGCGTAATGCTCTAGCCGCTCTAACCTGTTCGCATAGCATTTGATGAAGCGGTCCTCAAGTCCCACACGCTGATGAAACCAAATAACAGTTAGATCAGAATGCCCGACATCCCAAAACGTATTTACTTCAATCCCGTCCTGCAGCGGCACGTTAGTTATGCGTCCCTCGTCACGCAGCCTCTCCATTTCTTTGACGTAATATGCGCCATCAAAGGCAGCGACAAATTCGCCTTCCCAGATGTGCTTGTATTTGGCGTAGTCGTGCTTTTTTAGCGCGTCCTTCTCGTTCTCAAGCTCCTTGGGGAACCAAGGGTTATCGCGCCATGAAACCTTTTTAACGTATGAGTTTTCTCGCGGGTGTTCGACAAATGTCTGCCAGGTCGGGTCATCTTCATTCGCTGTGTTGAAGGACACCCAAATCTCTGAGCCGTCCTTCCTGATTGTTGGGATTAATACATCCCACGAAAACTGCGAAATAGACTCAGATTCCTCACACCAGCAAATATCAACGCCTTCCATCGATTTTATCTTGGTCACGTTGTTCTTCAGACCTTCAAATAGAAACTCTGTGCCATTCGCGCCAATAATCTTGGACTTCTCAATGCGGTAAAAAGTAGCCAGCCCCATCTTATCAATCATCGATGACAAGAGCCGGTGAACCGAGTCTTGAATAGAGCCTTGAAACTCACGTGTACAAAGAATCAATAACTTCTTCTGTGCGCCCTGAAGCAATAGCGCCTGGGCAAACGCCCACGACTTGCCCGACCCCCGTCCGCCGTAGTACACCATATTCCTAAACGGCTTAAACAAAGCCTTGTAAGCCTCTGCTATTTTAATCGTCATTCGCCGGGTCGTCTAAACCAACGAATTCAACGCTCAATCCGTGTTGGATAGCACCGCCATCTTCGCCTGTGTGAACGTGGTGATCAGTCTCACGCCAGCCGCACTGTGTTTTCATGTAGAAAGTAGTCATACTCGCACTGTCGCCCGATAACGCCATCTGATACGCGGTCTGAGCTACTTTGGCTCTAGCCAACGCCCCGCCAATATCCAATTCATCACGATACCTCAACTCCAGCGTGGCTCTTGAGATGCCAATAATCGACGCAATATCAACGTGTCGAATGCCTAGCCCGGCAAGCTCTTTGACTTTAGCTAGTTGAACCTCAGTCGGTATGTGCTTTGGCTTACCTGGCCCTTTTTGTTTGGTCGTCATGCTTATAGTGCTTAAATATTAACCCAGTAATCCGCGTCTCAGAAGCAACGGATTAACACCCCTGAGTAGCTGTGATTTCAAGCGGTTGTCTTTAAAGCCGCTCCCTGTTGCGCCGACAAATGGTGCGCTTGTGATTCCACTACCCACTGGCTGCGCCTGTTCGCCTCCTGCTCCAGACAACATCTCAAGACCCGTTTTGATGGCAGCGGTATCCACTAGTGATTCCGGCAGCATTCCTGCGAATGAATCCGCTGTTGGTAGCGGGTTATACGCATCTGTTTTCAGCGCGTCATCGACGAACTGCTGCTCCAGTGAGGTCTTGTCCGGTGCGGTCGATGCAAAGTCGTAAGCCGGGCTTGCTGATGTCGGCTCGATATTGCCCAACATACCGTCGTTATTGATCGTCGCAGCGCCTGACATAACATCTACCATGCTTGGGATTGGTGCGCTTGTATAGTCTGCCACGTTGACTGCGCCTACCATCAGGTTGTCAGCCACCCCGTTAATTCTTCCAGCAGAGTTTTCAACTACCGGGAACATCTGCTCTGCCACTATTTGAGTGTCACTCATGCCCAAAGTAGCTGGGTCAAACGGAGCAATAGTGTCGCCGTTAAATACCGACGGATTTTGCGTCACAAGATCAAGGTCCGATAAGTACCCTGCTGAGTCCGCTGTGGGTAGTGGGTTGTACGGGGTTGTGGATTTCACCAGGTTGTCGAAGAATACATCTCCCGAATTAGGGATCATCGAGTAGTCACCTGCTAGAGCCATGTCAGCGGTTGGCAGTGGATTGAATGTTGTGTTGCCCAGCCCGATGGATGTAGGGGCCTCATAAAATGGATTGACCGCGTTAGCTGCGTCACCAACAGCGCCAGTGAAATCGTCTGCGACACCGCCTGCAAAATCACCAACAGCGCCCGTGAAATCACCAACTGCTCCGCTAACGCCGTCGTAGACATCGCCCATGCCAATGCTATCTGATATGCCTTCAAGACCACCTACGCCGGTAAACGCATCTTTAGCGTAGCCGCCAATTCCACCTAAAGCCGCGCCTTTTAAAGCACCATCCAGCCCCCCAGTTACTGCTCCACCAGCCGCACCCGCCAAAGCGCCGGTAAGCGCCGATGATCCCGCCACTGTGCCGCCAAAAGCTCCCCCAGCAGCCGCGCCACCTGTCGCAAGGCCGATAGCGATAGAGGCCGCTGCTTTTCGTCGGCCCTTCTCTTTAAGGTTACCTTCGTGGTTTCTTCTGGTCTTATCCTCTAAGGCTTCGGCCGTGTAATAAGAGCTATAACCCCACGTGCGTTTTTCAGCAGTCTCTAACGCAAGACCATCTAACGCTCTGTATTCAGCGTAATTATTAAACCCTAGATTGTCTTCAGTCAACTTCTTGCCGCTCTTATCGAAGAGGGCTTTATTGTCACTCATGAGGTTTGAATAACCTTTAAGTCTCGCCAACTCGCCGCTGTCCCTTAGAGCGATGTACTCGTCTACGGTGTTAATGCTAGGCATCTGGCTTCGGACGTTCCCGTAACCGTCATACGCTGCTGTGAGATGCGACCCGCCGCCCACAGCGTTGCGCTTAGATGGCGGCTTTTCAAGCCCAAAGCGAAACTTATCCGCCTGCCAATCCTTTAAATCTTGTTTGTCGCTGAACTCTTCAAAGGTTAAGCCGACCTCAGAGGGTTTCTTAGGCACGAATGTACCAAAGTTAGTTTTGCCGCTACGGGCTTCTGCCTGTGTGTAGTAACCCGCCGTGCCTGCGCCACCCCATGAGGGTTTAGCTACTGGCTGGTAGTTCTCAGCACTACCCCATACATTATTAGCAGCAGCTAGAGCCTTGTCCCACACCTTCTGTCTCGAATCTACACGAAGGTCATTAGCACCTAAGGTTATGAGGGGGTTATCATAAAGACCTGCTGCCCATGAGCCAAAGCCGCCTAAAGAGTCTTGGTACTTGGATTGATACCCTACTCCTGGGCTGGCTTCACCTGCGGGGCTTGCTGACAGCGATGCGAGAGGGTTCGGGTTATATTTATCACGCTGAACGGATTGAGGGGTTGAGCTTCCCCAATCAACAAACACCTCTCTTTTAGGGTCGTAGTTGGGCGTTAAAGACCCTGAAGTAACGCCTAGCTTTGTTATCGTATCAAGTGCGTTTCTGGCCCAATCCATCGATGGGTTTTCATTAAGATAATAAGGGGTATTGTTAGCCAGTGCTTCTTTTGTATAGGCCTCTGATTGCTCTTTTGTAGGAGGCTCGTTTAACACACCTTCATCAATAAGCATCCTAACGTAATCGCCCATAGATATAGAGTTTATAAACGCGCCTTCGTTAGCGTCCAATGACTTCTTCAGTCCCCCTTGAAAAGCGAACTGATTAGCCGCCAGAATATACCTATCTTTTGCGCTCACCCTACACCACCTCTGAAATCGCTTTGCATTAGCTTTATCACAAGCCTACCCCGTTAAATTGAACGTGAAAGTGATCATCCTCAAGCAGGACAAAGAATTCGCTCGTCAACGCGGCACGAATACTTTGCGCCAGCGCCACCTTGTCTGAATCGTCCAGTTCCCGGCTTCGGATATCCACCGCACAACCGAGCTTGTGTTTTGAATTTTGCGAATGCTCGCCATCTCTGCACGATGTGATCACCATGTCAGCTTCATATTCGTCAAACAGTGGCTCAATAATCATCAGGCACAGGAGCATCTCCGGCTGGACACCAGATATCAAAACGTCGGTTTTTAATTGCATATTTTTGCTCGAAAAAAAACCCGTTGGCGTTTCGGCTAACGGGCTAAGAGAGAGGGTGTATCGAATAGATGAGGGTTAGGGTCAACTAGTGACACTAACTCAGTTACAGGTTATACGCGCATTTTCATTTCACGTCAATAAAAACACAAGATGTAGTGTGTTAGCTATCCATTAGGACTAGATATTGTGTTTGTACGTCACGGCAGTTAAATGAATTATTTAATTTCCAAAACTTCGCGCAAACCGGACAAACCGCACGTCAGGCAGGTTTATGCAAAAACCTTTTTCGAGTTTCTTTTTTACAGCCAATAAAGGTTTAAATCACGGCGGTTACGAGTCTGGAATTAATTGCATCCGAGTTAATTCCCTAATACCAACGGGGCTTTTCTCAATCTAGCCGCATCAACTTT
>DUBX01000018.1:1627-4657 GCA_012960115.1 Porticoccaceae bacterium | reverse complement strand
CCACCCGTAATAACGGATCAAGTGTTCACCCTGTTCGGGAATATGCTGAGTCACCTCGGCCAGGAAATACATTTAGCAACTGGATAATGGGCATATAACGCACTAAAACGTTGAGAGTTGTCTAAATTAGAGCTTAAATGGCAATAAGTACTCGCTATACCAAAGCAAACGGCACTGACTTTCTCTAGAGGTAAAGCAAACTACTCAAACATGACAGGCCAATTATTTTCACTGAAGCAGATTGAGTAATGGCTAAAGACTTATGGAAGCAATCATTCAAAATGTTGAAGGGATATAAACTTAGCCTCATGCTTTGATTTCGGCCAAGAGGAAACACTCAGATAATGGGGAAAAACAGCTGACTTTAATCTTCAAATCTCTTCAAATGAGTCAAGTTAACGTTTAAAAGTATTGCTTAAATATACGACTCTTTGATCGTTAAAAAACTACGTATTGAGGCGGGTAAACAACCTCAATACGAAGAACCAATCACCCTTTCTTTTGATGGTCTTTGTCATAAGGTACCGTCATTTTTGGCGCGCTTGTGCGAGCAGATGTCTGGGTAAAAACAGTTTCAAATGTGGGTGCCTGTGACATCCTATCACCAAGGCCCCAGCCGGAACGATCAATACCATACCAATCTAACAGGGTTGCACCAAATGAGGTGGCATCAAACACTTGATCATCGTCGGCACGCAAAACCGTATTAGGTTTAATCCATGGCGATGCAAATACCGCAGGCACGCGTGGCCCCATGATATCAAATTCAAAACCATCAACCTCATCATTTGGCCAAGGTTTGGGCGCATAAGGTGGTGCAACGTGATCAAAGAGACCACCGTTTTTATCAAATGTCACCACCAATAGGGTTTTATCCCATATGTCTTTATTACTGCTCAAGGCTTCATAAAGCTGATTCAGCGCTTGTTCCGCAGGCACTAATGAATCGATACCATCTGCCGATGAACCAGGATGATACGAGGTACAAACAACGCCCATCCAAGCCGGCTCAATGTAGCTAAAACTTGGTAAGTTATCTTCATTAATATCTTTAAGAAACTGATCAAAGGGTGCTATCCATTTTGATGTAGGCAACTCATTATATTTACTCTCTAATACAGCCTTAGCCCAGGCAGCATCGACCTCTGGAATCTGGCCTTTAAGGTAAAGTTGATGGGTAAATACCGCTTTCTGCCAGAGAATATTGTAGTAGATCTTCCAGTCTTGCTGTCCATGACTCCAAAGCGCATTCCAGATTGATTGACGATGGGCAGAATCTGGCCAGTTGGCATACGCCTGACTGCCCTCCCAGGTACCGAGTCGATTATAGGCAGAGCCACTGACAGAGAAGCCACGGTTGACATCAGTACCACCCGGCAGTGAACTAAACCATTCATCACTCACCGCAAAATGTTTAGCCAGCCCATTAAATACCGACAGCTGTTCAGGGGTAAAACTAGAGAGCACCTCTTCACTGTTTTGATTCCAGGCAAAACCGCCCATCTTTGGTTTTTCACGGGCCTCGTAACCTTTATAACCATGGAACATCTGCATCAATCCATCACTGTTGTCATGCCATGGATCTTGCGCTGGTCCACCTAATACAAAATCGTTACTTAACTTGCCCGCTTGATACTTCCTGATAAAAGCTTCTTTACCATCCGGCATCTTGTTATGCATTTCAGCATCTAAACCACGGAAGCCATCTTTATTACCGCCTACCCAGTTGAGACCATCTTTCTTGCCACGCTCGTAAAGCCAACCTAAAACGTTATCAAAGGAGCGACTCTCGAGCATGTAATAAACAACATGTTCAATCTTATCCTGCATAAACGCTAGGGTGCCGGGTGTTGATTGCGCAGAAGCATCTTGAGGGGCTGCAGGTATCACAGAAAACAAGCTGCTGTGCTGATCAAAATCGACAGGTAACGCAGAAGTATTCAAGGGCTCGCCGCCTAAAGGATCCGCTTGATGGGCGTCAAATTGCCAGATACGACAACCCGCTTGAATGTTGTTAGGCTTCCAAGTCAACACCCATTCTCCCAAGGTCATCATCGAATCGTCTTCATCAATATTGCTCCAACTGCCGGATTGCACAGTAGGGAGTGCTAACGGTGGTGATGATTGCGGATCAAAACTCCAAACTTTGTAATCCGCGCCGCTCCTCTCCAGTACATAATTACCTAGAACATGTAGCTCACTCCCCGCACTGATATCGCGGAATCCACCTTGCTGGAATTCACCAGCACTGAGGCAATCATTTTCGGCCTGTGGATCAAAATTCCATAGTTGATAAGTGCGTCTTCCAACAGCGGGAATAATACTCAACACATAACCAGGAAAAGCAATTAACTCAATTTGTTCAAAGCTGGCACCAAAGTTAGGGCGATAATCACCGAAAAATTTATCTTTTTTCCAGCACCCGTAGCCTACCGTTTTTTCAGCTAACGGATTAGCGCTGTTACGATCAAAATTAAATAGTCGATAATGAATTTCTTGCTCTTGTGCCGTTGGTGGGCTCCATTCCAAGACATAACCACCGACCTGCATTAACCGCTGCGTGGTATTAAATCTGGCATTTTCATTCATCATAACAGCAGAAAAACTACTCTTTCCTTTGGCATCAAAGGCATAAGAGGCATAGGTATCAGTTTCACTGCTGCGGCTTAACGTAAAAATCGTTGCGGAGCTTTGTTCAGCTGTTGGGATAAAAGTATCTTTCCCCCAGCTGAACTCTTGATTTTGTTGTTTCATTATTGCCAGAACATCATCAATCTTATCGGCTTTAACCTTGCCTTGCTTGGCATCCCAACCCCAACGTTCTTGCAAACAGCCAAGAGTTTTGTGTGGATCATCTCCGGGATGCTCCGACATATGTGCCTGCCAGCCAGCAGCAACTAGATCCTGACACATCACGGAAATAGGTGCTGGATATTTACCATTATTCTTCAGCGCATCACTAAGATGTAAATTAGTATCATAAAGATATTCGCTTGGGTGATTGGCACAAAGCACCCAGGTACTGGCTGG
>DUBX01000018.1:0-1589 GCA_012960115.1 Porticoccaceae bacterium | reverse complement strand
AATATCTAGGGTATTAGGCGAAGGCTTTAAATTAAAGGCTTGCTTCAACCAATCATGGACAGGACCACCATAAGCAACAATAGGCTGGGTAAACTCGTAGCCGGTAACTTTTAGTGGACGCAAAAAGGTGTTCAATTGTTCTTTGGCGTAGGGAATAAAATCTTGATTATAATCGGTAAGTGCCTTACCCGCACCACCTGGCGCAGCAATCGGAGCTATATCAATAATACGTTCAACGGGCGTATTGTTAATGCCATTAAAATCGTTCTGAGCTAGCAAACACTCCCAGCGACGGTTAGTAGGTGAGTATAGATAATCCTTGTAGGTAAAGGTTTCCGTAGGCGGAAAATGCAGTAATTGTATCGATTTAACATTGGCCATCGCTAAACCAAAAGGCAATAAAAAATCCCAGCCTTCACGCGCTTCGAAAGGCACCTTATCATAGTAAGCAGCCAGCGCGATTTTACCTGCGTAAATATACTTTGGAATCAACGTGCTATAAGCCGAAATATCGTCACATGGGCTAGTGATTTTGAGCCGATACTCGCCATTACCATTCTGATAGGCTTCTGCCCAAGCGCCAAAAAACATATCCCTTTGCAAGGTTTGACTAAAAACAAAGGTAATGGCTTCGATTAAATCTGGCCCATTCGCGCCAAAGTTAAATAAGCCGGCGATGTCGTTGTAATACCCTAATCCAATATCCACATGTGTACAGGTGGAAGTTACTTTATTATTAATAGGAATTTGCTTTTCGAGCATTGTGAAAGAATGGGCGTTCCGAGGTGTTGAGTCAAGAGGTATAATCAAAAGTTGTGTATGGAGAAATAAAGAGAGCGTATCCTTTCTTTGAAATCAAAAACAAAAGCCGTTCTCACTCGAGGCGGCAGAAGAAAGAATACGCCAATGAAAGAAAGTAAAGTAGTCGCTCTGGAGAATCCAGAACAAACCTTTGATCATGCCCTTGATAGAATCCTCCGGGATGGAGCCCGCAAAATGCTTCAGGAAGCCATCAAGATTGAAGTGGATCAGTTCCTCCAAGACAAAGCCTCGGAGCGAACCCCTCAGGGGCATCAAAAGATTGTCCGCAATGGATATCAACCGGAACGAGAGGTCCTAAGCGGAGTCGGAAAACTCAAGATCCAACAGCCTCGCCTGAGATATCGGGAAGAACCTTCGGAAAAATTCACCAGTTCGATTCTGCCACGTTATATGAGACGATCTCCAAGCCTGGATGCCCTGATTCCGGCTTTGTATCTGAGGGGAGTTTCCAGCGGAAATTTCAGTGGCGCACTGGAAGCCATTCTGGGTCGGAAAGTCAAGGGAATGTCTTCGAATACAGTGGTGCGTCTGAAAGAAAAGTGGGCAAAGGAATATGGACAATGGGGCCGTCGGGATCTTTCGAACAAACAATACATTTATTGGTGGGCTGACGGGATTCATTTCAATGTTCGATGGGAGGAGCAACGCACCTGCATTCTGGTTGTTATCGGAGTTCTGGAAGACGGAACCAAGGAGCTTGTAGCCGTTGCGGATGGCTATCGGGAAAGTACCGAATCGTGGCTGGAGTTACTGAGGAATCTCAAAGC
>DUBX01000017.1 GCA_012960115.1 Porticoccaceae bacterium | reverse complement strand
AGAGCTTCTTTCGCAAAGGAATCGTCGGCGACTGGCAACAGACCCTTACTGAAGAGCAGATAGCAACTATTGTTAACGATCACAAAGAGGTGATGCAGCGCTTTGGTTACTTAGATGATAAAGAGCAGCTCATTACCCAGTTTAATCACTCGCCTCAACCATAGTAGATAACGACTGTAGAAAAATGACAATCGAAGCAAAGTTAGAGTCCGCTATCTCAGCATTATGCGTCAGTTGTGGCCTCTGCTGCGACGGCACCCTATTTAAACAAGCCAATCTGAAGGACAAAAAAGATAGCGCACTAGCCGATTCTCTCGGCTTAAAGGTGATAGAAAAGCAGGGTAAGGAGGCGTTCCCGCTCCCCTGCCACCACTTCAAGTCGTGTTGCACCATCTACCAACAACCTCGACCTAAGATTTGCGGTAACTACTACTGCCAACCATTAACAGAGCTAAAGAAAGGCGTGTTAACACTCGAGGACGCCAGCGCCTTAATTGAACGCGCTGTACGCTTAAAACAGCAATTTACACGGGCGTGTCAGTCATTTCCTGAATTTGCTAACCAATCAATTAGCCAAATACGCCCCCAGCTCCAAAGCCCATCGCTAACTGATGCGCAGCAACGCGGACACAGAGAACGTTATGGTGTATTGCTAATCATTGGCCTAAAATTATTCCCGCTGCTCGATGAGATAAAACAAAAAAAGAAGGCTATAGACAACCCATGAGCACCATTCACGCGATCTACACCCAACAACTACCACTCAGCGCCAATTTAGCCGCCAAAATTTTTTCGGCATCAAACTACTGGAAACCTGACGCTACTAGCCACCACATCAACAATAAAACTAATGTCTTGCTCGCTAAGGCAAGCCTTTTTAATACACCACACTCCCAAAACGATAACGTCTATCGAGACCCCAGTAGCAACAACATCATTAGCGCCAACGCCCGACTCGATAACCGTGCAGAGCTGGCGCAGCAGTTGGCTATAAGTGAGCAAGATTTAAAACTGCTTAGTGATGGTGAACTTATCTTAAAATGCTACCAGCAGTGGGGCGAGTCGACGCCAAAACAGCTATTAGGCGACTTTGTCTTTATTATTTGGGATGAGCAGAAACAAAAGCTCTTCTGCGCCCGTGATCAGATGGGGGTAAAGGTGCTTTACTACTGCCACAATGAAAAAGGTACAATGGTCAGCAACGAACATAACGCCTTTTTTACCACTCAATGGCAACCTAAAAAGATCAAAGAGCGTTGGTTGGTCGAGCAGCTCTGGGGACAGGGACCTACTGCATTCGAATCTCCCTGCCACGGCATAGCGGTGTTGCCTGCCGCCCACAGCATGGTTGTCAGTGTCAACGGTTTACAGCTAAAGCGTTACTGGTCACTTGAGGTGAAAAATGATTGGCAGGGGTGGGACGATGAAGCCCTTATTGACGAATTAACAACCCGCTTTAAGCGGTCAGTAACAGCACGCCTCCAAAGCAACTACCCCATCAGTTGCGAACTGAGTGAGGGGCTAGACTCTAATGGTATCGCTGGCCATGCCGCCAAGATATTAGCCGATCAACCCCTCTATACCTTATCGTATCAGTGTCAGCTACTGAGCGATGACAATCGCGCGGTTTGGGAGAAAACCTACCACGACATTTTTGCAATGCATCGGCTCCACGCTAATATCCAACCACTCTGGAAAACACAGAAACCCGGAACCCAGGAAGCAGAAAACCCATTGCTGCGTCAGGCGCAGCAGCAGGGTATGTTAATGAGTCTACATAACGGCCGCACAGACTACTTCCATCTGGCTCAACAACAGCAGTCGCGGGTGTTACTCTCGGGCTGGGGTGGTGACCACTGCGTCTCAGCACCCGGCAACTACTACGAAGATGAACTCTTTAGCCAAGGCCGTTGGCTAACCCTGCAGCAACTCATTAAAGATAAGTTCAAGCGCGGTCGGGGTACTCAGCCCCTTAAAGCGTGGTTGCATCTATGGGTAAAACATCTCACCCCCTCACTCTATCACACCCTACAGCGTCACCGTAACGGTTTGGAACAAGCAGTATGGCGAAGAGCTACAGCGTCACCGTTAAGGTCAAAATACATCAAAAAATATCGGTTAAAACAGCAACTAAAGCAATTTCTAAACGGCTATCAACGCACCTCAGTACGAGGCTATGAAGATCGCGAACTGTTAGAGATAGGCGTAGAAAACCGCATGGTGATGCACGAACAGAGTGCCAGAGCCTACCGCATAGAATACCGCTTTCCGCTGTTAGATGTCCCTTTACTCGAGCTCGCCTACAACATGCCGCCGCACCTCAAGATGTACCACGGCACCGAGCGCTACATGTTTCGTCGCGTACTTGAGGGGGTGACTACTCCACGTATTCAGTGGCGATGCAAAGCCGATGTTGACCACCCGAATTTTGATAGAACCGAACTAACTATCGATAATGATGACTTTCTCCAACACTTTAAACACTACCTTGACCTAGAAAAGCTACACGCCAAAACGGAAGAGATGCAAATGTACCGCTGCCAATTATTCCCTTTTCTAAAGGCATACGCTAGCAATTCAGAAGCTTAACCATCCGCATCAGGCAACCTTGTGTCAAAGTTGATGAAGGGGGTATGTTATAAGCCACTCAGCCTGCTATACAGCGTTATAGGCACCTGATGAATTGCACCAAAATTGAACCCATAGTATCTTTCTATTAGGGTTGATATTGATGAGATAATGTACTGACGAGGTAATTTTCCGGTTAAGAAAACGGCATTTAATAGAAAGAGCCATTAACTTATTGAGTATCCATATGTCCACAGAAAATATAGCCTGGCATTCAACAAAGATCACCCAAAAAGATCGACTACAACGTCTAAATAAACGCCCGTGTATTATTTGGTTTACAGGGTTGAGTGCCAGTGGCAAATCAACCATTGCCAATGCTGTCGAACAACAACTTTTCGAACGTGGTCATATGACGTATCTTTTAGATGGTGACAACTTAAGGCATGGCTTAAGTCAAGACTTAGGGTTCAGTGAAGAAGACCGCATTGAGAACATTCGCCGGGTTGGTGAAGTCAGTAAACTATTCGTAGATGCAGGAATTATGGTCCTAAGTGCATTTATTTCACCTTTTAAAGCAGATCGCCAGATCGCCCGTAATCTTGTTAACAACGGTGACTTTATTGAAGTCTTTGTAGACACGCCCCTCAAGATATGCGAACAGAGAGACCCTAAAGGGTTATACAAAAAAGCACGATCAGGCAACATTACCCACTTCACTGGCATTGACTCCCCCTATGAGATTCCTGAAAACCCCGACATCCATGTCTGTGGATACGATCAAAGCATCATTGATAGTAGCCTGACGGTTATCCAGTTCCTCAAAGAGAACAATTATATTTAGTTCAAATCAGAGCCTAGAAACTAGAGCTACGTTACTAGCACTACGCTCAAAGCCCAAACGATGACAATTATGCTGAAAAGCGCAGAACAATTTAATACAAAATATATTACGGCAACTTTATCAAAATGATGATGCGGTTGATAGCGTGAATGACGCGTTTAATAAATTCAAGTTGCACAGAAACTAACCTCTTAAATATCGCCTATTCTTCGTCTTGCTTTTGATTCTCAAGAAAATTCAAAAAGAATGCACCGAAAATACCTATCATTAACCCCAGCAAAACACCGAGGGCAACAATCAATTTGCCTTTTCGTTTATTAATCGGATTTTTCGATGGGGATGCTTCAGATACCACATTCATAACTGAGCCTAACTGAAACCGAGTAAAATCTAAATCCTGAAGTTTCTGCAACTCAAATTCCTTTGATCGGAGTCCATTAAATAAATGACCTTTTTTACCCCTTACGGTTAGATCCTTAATCTTGTTCTCCAAATCTAACTTGAGCAATGATAGTTTCGCATCTAAGCCTCTAAGTCCGGGTATAAAGGCGTCATCAGACTTGCGCTTCTTGAGCTGTTCTACCTCTGATAATAAGACTTTTTCTCCACGAAGATAAAGTGCCCCTTGTCTTTCAATATTAACCTCAACCAATTTCCCTTCCGTTTCCGTTTCCGATCCCAACATAAGGCCTGCATCACGTGCAATTATTGCATGCTCAGACAAATTTTCTATTCGGTCTTTGCGCGCAACAATCGCCTTATTACGTAGAGTTACAATCTGATTTCGAATAGATTGCTGGTCAAATTTACTTTTAATTTGTAATCGATCAATGTCATCCCGTTGACCTGCTAAATAAATCTTACGTGCCTGATTAATACCTTCAACCAATTGCACTTTCTGAGTATTTATTTTTTCGGATACATTTTCAAACAATTCATTTTTAGTATTATCACTTGCTATTTTCACTAACCGATTAATCATTTCAGAATTTAAATCTGGATCAGGACCCTGAAAAATTACTGTTATCCTCGGTATATAAAAAGTATTATCTTGTGCGCTTTTGTTCCTGAAATTTTTTCTTCGCTTAACTTCTCTTACTTCCTCTAATGTAAAGTGCCCCTTAGCACCAGAAACAAGCCTATTCTCATTCGCCTTTTCACTACCTTGCTCTAGAACTGCGTCTTTTAAGTTTAGGCCAACCAAAACTTGTTGCTGGTCAGTGTATAGGTGACGTTTAAAAGTATTAAACGCCTGATTTACTGTGATAGCACCTCGATAATTGAAAAACTCTACTTGTTTTAGCGCCAGCGCGCCATTGCGTACTGTCTGAACCTTG
>DUBX01000016.1:937-4910 GCA_012960115.1 Porticoccaceae bacterium | reverse complement strand
ACGATCTTTTCGGTGTCTTCATTGGCGTCAGATTTTGGCGTCACGGGACTAATCGACATTCCAACGGCCCGTATGTCTGCCGATGGCACCCTAACCACCACTGCAGCCATTCAATCGCGAACCAAATCTTATGCCATCACCTATCAGGCTACGCCATGGCTTGAGGGTACTTTTCGTTATACCGGCTTAAATGATTTCTCGTTTTCGTATTGGGATCGTAACTACGAGGCAAAAGTAAGGTTGTGGAAAGAGCGAGACTATCTGCCGCAGGTTGCTATAGGCGTTAGAGATCTAGTCGGAACGGGATTCTATGGCTCAGAATATCTGGTGGCATCCAAGGCGGTGGGTGATTTTGATTTCACTCTAGGCATGGGCTGGGGCCGGTTAGCTGGCAATGGTGATATACGAAATCCACTAATTCAATTGGGAGAGCGATTTTTTACGCGCCAGAGGAACGAGGGAAGTGCTGATCGAAGAAGCGGAAAACTATCAAGCGGCCTATTTTTTAGCGGCCCGAAGGTAGGATTTTTTGGCGGCATAAACTACCAGCCAGAGTCGTTGCCAGTATCACTTATACTTGAATATAATCCTGATCAATATGACTATGAAGTTTTTGGTGGTCAGGTAAGGCCTAAAAGTCCCTTGAGTGCAGCCGTGAAGTGGAATGTGTTGCCTGGTGTGTCACTGTCATTGTCGCGCCAGCACGAGCAAGAGTGGGGCATTGAGCTTTCGGCGGCTCTAGACTCTAAATCTCTTACCCCTAGGCGGCCAGCGCCAATATTTACGTCGAGTTTAGATATGGCCCCACAAGATTTACCGTCTCAGCTTAATCCGCAAGATTGGTACGACACTCTTTTGTATGACGTCGAACGGTCTGGCTTGCTGTTGCTAGAGGCGAGCATTGAACGATCGTCAAGCACGGCGATACTGGTGATGGGCAACAATCAATATCCGGTGTGGGCTGACGCTATTGCCAAAATGGCGGTCTTAGCCGATCTGCATTTACCCTCTTCTGTTAACACCTTTAGAATCGTTGCCGAAGAGGCTGGCCACCGCGTGCAAACCATACAGATGCGCAGACCTTCGCTGGCCTATGGGCAAAATAAGCAGTTAGTAGAACGGCAAATTAGTGTGTTACCAGGGCGCAGTTTAGAGTCGCCACAAAGAAAGACCAGCTTTGTTCGAAAGAAGGTGTTTTTTGATGTGGGTTTGGGTACCCGGGTTCAGTTGTTTGATCCTGACGATCCGGCGCGCTATCAGCTTTACACAAACATAGGTATTAGCTTGGCCTTGCCAAAGTCTTGGACACTAACCGGTAGTTACGGGGTTGATATTACCCATAATTTTGATGAGAGCAACCGTGTTAATTCAAACTCGGTGCTACCTCGTGTGCGTTCAGATGTGGTCAAGTATCTTCAGCAAGGTGATACCGGCCTTGACTCACTATACTTTGAAAAGCGTGGCAGTGCCTACCAAGGTTTACATTATCGTGTGTTTGGCGGTGTCCTCGAGGAAATGTACAGTGGGCTTGGTGGAGAGGTGTTGTATCAGCCCTTCCAGTCCCGTTTGGCCTACGGCCTTAGCGCTAATTGGGTGCGCCAGCGCGACTATGATAAAAGCTTTAAGCATCTGGACTATCAAACCGCTACCGCCTTTGCCAGTGTCTATTGGGCATCGCCATTTTATAATGTTGATGTTGCCGTGCATGCCGGGAAGTATTTGGCCAAAGATCTCGGTGCAACCCTGGAGGTAAGGCGAACCTTTAACAACGGCTGGATGGTCGGTCTTTGGGCGACAATGACCGATGTCTCGGCAAAAGATTTTGGTGAGGGCAGTTTTGACAAGGGGTTGTTCTTCAAGATCCCCTTTGACGGACTTTTTGGTCGCAACACGCGCGGTGGCTACGGTACCCGTATTCGACCCATTCAGCGTGACGGTGGCCAGCGGCTGGAAGAGTTTAGTGGTAACATTTGGTGGGACATTCGAGGGGCTCGCTATGACGCCTTTAGTGAAATGACCAGCAGGTTGTCACCATGACAGTGTTAAGAGTTTTTTGCGGTACCTTATTGCTGGCTATGCTAGGTGGCTGTGTTGTTCAGTCGAGCCAGTTGTCAGCGCTGGTCGGGCTTATCAAGCCGTCGCCAGTCGATTTATCAGCAAATAGCTGGTCAGTTAGATATGCAGATTATGAGGCCATTGTGTATGCGGTAACAGTGCCTGAAGGTACCTTATTTTCCAATAAGGCGGGCGATCAAATTTTGTTTGATGGTTGGTCAATAAGGCAAGTCAAGGGAATGGGCCGACGCGGTCTAGGCTATCACAATACTGACAGCAACAACCAGCGTACATTTGTGCGAGGCCATCGAACACTAGCCACTCACCACTGCAGTGATTGGCAACAACAAAGGCAATCCGGCATGACGCGTTTTTCTCAGCAATGCGGGGATAGAGAGCCTTATGTTAACAGTATCTTAGTGGCCAACGATGGCAGTATTGCTGTTATTCGCCAAGTTGTAGATGATAGATATACCGCGATGACCCTAACCAAGCTAAACTAAAACCAATAAAATTTATTTTTTAACATTATTACTTGAGAAAATAGCCCTATGAGACAACTAAAAACCACGACACTTTGGCTTCTAAGTATTACCTTAATCACCCTGTGTTTCTCGATGAGTGGCTATTCTCAAGACCTGGCTGAGGCAAAACAACTGTGTGGCAATCTCAGTCCAGCCAACAAGGCGATGGCGCAGCAAGCAGGCTATGACCTTGATCAACTTTGTGGTGAAGTGTCAGCCGTCGGTGCGACAAAAAAAGCGGTGCCAGCGGTACCTGCGGTTGCAAGAGAGACCGTCTCTTCCTCTGGCGATGTGGCAGTGGCTCCTGTTGCGGTTGCTGGTGTGGGTGAACCAGCCCCAGCGTCAACGTTAAAACCGTTTGGTTATGACCTCTTTGCCAATGCGCCAACCACCTTTGCCCCCGCGTCGAGCATTCCGGTTTCTGCCGATTACCTGCTTGGTCCAGGGGACACCTTGGATATTCTTTTTTACGGCAAGAATAACAGCACATTTTCCCTAGAGATCAACCGCGAGGGGTTTGTCGACTTCCCTCAGTTAGGCCCCGTTGGGTTGGCGGGATTGACCTATGGTGAGGCCAAAGAAATGCTGCAAGTGCGCATTGCCGCGCAAATTGTGGGCACCAAAGTGAGTATCAGCATGGGCTCGCTGCGCTCTATGCAAGTCTTTGTCTTGGGCGAGGCCTTTAAACCTGGCGCTTACACGGTCTCTTCACTTTCAACCATCACTCATGCATTGGTCAGCAGTGGTGGGGTGAGTGACATTGGCTCGCTGCGTAACATTCAGTTAAAACGTCAAGGCAAACTCATCGCTACATTGGATTTGTATGATTTGCTGCTAGCAGGAGACACCAGTAATGACCTAAGTGTTCAGGCTGCCGATGTTATTTATATTCCCACCGTGGGCGATGTGGTGTCTATTGATGGTGAGGTATTAAGACCTGCCATTTATGAACTAAAGGGCAGTGAGTCTACTCAGGATTTAGTGCGTTTGGCCGGTGGTTTAGGCTCAAAGGGTTATGCAAAAAGTGCTCGATTGCAAAGAATTAATGCCGACGGCTTTATGACCGTCTTTGACGTTGACTTGACGCGATCAGCGGACCAGTCTTTTGCTTTGCACGGCGGTGATCATTTAACGGTTGATGCCATTACTGATTATAAAAAAGATATTGTCTCTCTGGGCGGCGCTGTCCGGCACGCAGGTGACTTTGCCTGGCGCGAAGGCATGCATGTCTCCGATGTGATCTCGGGAAGAGATAGGCTAACTCCTGATACAGATTTGGACGCTGCGCTATTGATTCGAGAACTCTCAAATAGTGCTGATATAGAGGTCCTTATTTTTAGTCTTGAAGAGGTCCTTATTAATGCAGCGAGTAAAGACAACCTTGAACTGATGTC
>DUBX01000016.1:0-927 GCA_012960115.1 Porticoccaceae bacterium | reverse complement strand
GGTGCGAGAATTAGCTAACAGCGCCGATATCAAGGTATTGAGTTTTAGCCCCAGCAAAGTGCTCTCTGGCGCAGAAACCAAAGATAACCTTGAGCTGAAGTCTCGTGATCGGATTGTTGTGTTATCTGCCTACGGCGACCGAGTAGGAGAACTAGCCCCCTATGTTGCTAAGCTCAAGCGCCAAGCTACTCTGGGGCGCCTACCCAAGGTAGTGACTGCAAGGGGTACAGTGCGCTTCCCTGGAGAATTTCCGATGGTAGAGGGAATGTCAGTGGGAGGCTTGATAGAGATAGCCGGAGGCCTGCTGGACTCTGCGTACTCACAGTCTGCAGAGATATCGCGAATTGATCTGTCAAACCCAAACCGTGCGGTCAGCGCGATTGTTCTGTTCTCTCTCAACGATGGATCTGTTACCAAGCTCGAGCCCTCTGATTATGTGGAGTTTAGAACCATTCCTGATTTTAGAGAAACACAAACTATTAGCCTTGAAGGTGAGTTTGTGTTCCCTGGAGTCTATGCATTCGATAAGAGTGAAATGCTAAGTTCAGTGATACAGCGTGCTGGTGGCTTTACTGATGAGGCTTTTATCAATGGGTCTATTTTTTTACGGGAATCGCTGAGAAAGCGCGAACAGAAAGAATTAGACCGTTTAACTAAAGTACTTAATGATGAGATATCTGCTGACAGGCTCAAAGATGTTAACTCGGACATTGCGGTTGATGATGCCCAGCAGGTGTTGCAGCGCGAGGCTGTAGCGAAACTTGCTTCCGCGGAAGCGCAGGGCCGTTTAGTGATCCCGCTGGCGGAGATCGTTAATTACAGTACTGAAGATATTTTTCTAAAAGCGAATGACCGGCTATTAATACCAAAATTCAGTCAAGAAGTCACTGTTATTGGTGAGGTGCAGCGCCCAACATCCTTCCTGCA
>DUBX01000015.1:337-5052 GCA_012960115.1 Porticoccaceae bacterium | reverse complement strand
TTGGCGTTGGCGTTGGCGTTGGCGTTGGCGTTGGCGTTGGCGTTGGCGTTGGCGTAGGCGTAGGTGTTGGCGTAGGTGTTGGCGTAGGTGTTGGTGTTGGTGTTGGCGAAGAATCACTATCAACAACCTTGGCTAATATGGCTGCCCCAACGACACCTATAGCAATTGCTGTAGCCGCAGATACACCCGCAACCGTTCCTGCAGCAGGGGCTGGTGCCTCTTCTGCTGGTGCCTCTTCTGCTGGTGCTGGTTCCTCTTCTGTTTGACCGAACCCGACTTGAGATACTGACATGGCTAAAGCGATTGCTATTGCAAGATCTTTTTTCTTAAACATGCTTCAATTCTCCCTAATTCGAGCTTCCCTTTCTCGACATCATTAACCACAAAATAAAGCCCAAGTGTTACTGGTCAAATTTAGAGCTTACCATCAATTTTGTTATGCTTATACTTCAATAGCGCATAAACTGTATCACAGTGTCGCTACCGCATGCAATTACTCTAGACCCCGCTCTCATCAACCCCATGAATAACTCTAAATAAGAAGAGTACTGCAATAGAGTCACCATCATTAATTATGCTTTTTTTGGATAAATTCACCTTAGATTCCGACTAGATCATATTGAAACAACACAACAGCCTTGAATCGCGACCCCAGGGGGCATTTTTATCTTTAAGCAAGCGGCTCAAGCGCATGAATACGCTGTAAGCTTTAATCTCTTTTCGATCCAACGATGAAGGGGGGTTACGGCAGCGGCGAGTGAGTTATTTGAATTAGCGTGCCGCATAAATCTTCTTTAATCCTAGACCATTTTGATTTATGTTAAGACCTGAATGATACGAAACTCATTAATCACGGAATATCAATGAAGACAGAGTTCAGCGCTGACTGGAAAATTTGGATAAAAACCAATGTGGATAGTGGTCAAGATAAGAATGGACTTTTCAAAATATTATTAGACGAAGGCTATAACGTCGACGCTATAAGCAAGCAAATGGACTATTACCCTGACATTCCTCTAGACCAACTGGTCAACCCGTTCAACAACCAAAGTAACCCGCCAAAAGAACCTACGCCGTCGGTTCATGGCGCCGCAATCGACAAAGCGTTGTTCATTCCTAATGCGACCTCTCTTAACTCAGACAGATTACAACTTATTGTCCTTGAAAGCTTTTTAAACACAGAGGAATGCGAGCACATCGTTGAAGCTATCAAAACACAACTTCGACCTTCTGAGCTATCAAGCTTTGAAGCGGACGCAGGCTTTCGCACCAGTAAAACCTGCGATCTGGGTAACTTAAGCGACCCCCTGATCAAACATATCGATCAGCGCATCTGTCGCTTAATAGGCGTTGATGAATCCTATTCCGAAACTATCCAGGGCCAATATTATGAGATAGGGCAGGAGTTCAAACCTCACACTGACTATTTTGAAGCTAACGAGCTTGCCAGCAATACTACCAATTACGGTCAGCGTACTTACACCGTGATGGTTTATCTCAATACTGTTGAGGAAGGAGGTGTTACTCGCTTTCCAAAAATCGATAGTGATGTTCATCCACAGCAGGGAATGGCTGTTATTTGGTCAAGTCTAAATCCCGATGGCTCTCCTAATGACAACAGCCTTCATCAAGCACAGCCAGTATTAAAAGGTTATAAAGCGGTTATCACTAAGTGGTTTCGTACTCGCAGTCGACTCTCTGAGCAACCGCCCATGTTTTGTCGGCAGGCCAACGACTTTATCCCTAACTACACCAAAATAGGCTTCGCTAAAACCCAACTAGCCGCACCCCTACTGAAAAAAATACAGGCGTTCTATGGGGCCAATCTCAGCGATCAACAGCATGAGACCGTTCCTGGTGACTTTATTTTTAATAGTGCCGGTGGAGATAAGAAAAGCAGTACCCTAGTCAACTTGAATGACGACCTAAGGCAAGAAATACATGACGCGTTAAAAATCATGATGGAACACTGGTGTGGTCATGCCTTAATGCCCACCTTTGTCTATGGTATTCGTGTATACCATCGTGGGGCTGTGTTGCGGTGCCATCAAGACAGGCTAGAAACACACATTATCAGCGCTATTATAAACGTCGATCAGCACGTCGACTCAGACTGGCCACTGGTGATTGATGACAACTATTATCGAAGCCACGAAGTCACCCTTAAACCT
Source organism: Porticoccaceae bacterium (assembly GCA_012960115.1). Taxonomy (GTDB): domain Bacteria; phylum Pseudomonadota; class Gammaproteobacteria; order Pseudomonadales; family Porticoccaceae; genus HTCC2207. Next base: position 2,881 of record DUBX01000015.1, on the reverse strand, counting down.
GGGGAGATAATATTTTATGAGGGCGGTAGGCTCAGCCATGGGCGACCTCATCCTTTAGACGGCGAGTCCTTTGCGAATATTTTTTGTCACTTTAAACCCACAGACTATGTGCCAAGGAATGTGACCCAAGATAACTAGAAGCCTTGATTTATCGGGCTTAAATGACTGAATCGTTCACTGCAGAAAGGCTTGAAAACGCAATAGACGCCTTAACCTGTTGATTTAACATGGTCACCAAAACCAATGCTCTATTGTTACCATCTGGCTGATAAAAGACCGCGTCAAGACCTCGAAATGGGCCATCCATAATATTCATTTTCTCGCCCGCCTTGGGCAAGCTAGACATAACCTGATCTTCTTGTTCCGACACCCGACGCTGTAACTGGTCAATTAAATCTGCAGGCACCTTGACTGGCCTGCCACCGCTACTCACAAAATGACTAACCCCACGCGTGGATCGAATGCTGGTTGCTGAGACCGAAGTTTCCCCTAACTGAACAAAAAGGTACCCGGGAAACAAAACCTCTAAGGCCTCGATTCTTTTGCCACGGGCAATCTTTTCCACACGGATCATCGGACAAAATGTCTCAACCTCTTGACGGCCTAAATTTTCAGCCGCTCGTAGTTCTTCTCTCGACTTTGTCTGTAATAAAAACCAATCCACGTATATCACCTTCAATATTGGCTAATTATTGTGCTTCTAGTATAGCAAGCACTTCATTTTGCCGTTGTTTCAGCAAGTCCCTGTCACCTCGGGTTTCCACATTAAAACGTACCACCGGCTCGGTGTTACTCATGCGCAAGTTAAACCGCCAATCAGTAAATTCCATGGAGATACCATCGACGTCATCGATGACCAGCGCCTCTGCTTCATAGTGTTGTTTAACCTGTCTAATCGCCTCGGCAGGGTCCGCTATTGCTCTGTTAATCTCGCCAGGGGATGGGTAGGCCTCGACCATGGCCCTGACTAAATCAGACAGCGGTCGACCAGAGCTACTGATGAGCTCCATCACTAATAACCATGGAATCATTCCACTGTCACAGTAAAAGAAGTCTCTAAAATAGTGGTGGGCGCTCATCTCTCCACCATAGACCGCGTCTTCAGCCCGCATGCGCTCTTTAATAAAGGCATGGCCCGTCTTTGACTGTATAGCCTGACCCCCATTTTTAGCCGCCACGTCGATGGTGTTCCAGGTCAACCGAGGGTCATGAATGATTTTAGCACCCGGGGTTTTTAATAAAAAAGCCTCTGCTAAAAGGCCGACGATATAGTAACCCTCAATAAAGTTACCTTTTTCATCAACCATAAAACAGCGATCGAAATCGCCATCCCAAGCAATACCCATATCCGCGCCATGATCTAACACCGCATCGATGGTTGAGCCGCGATTTTCAGGCAACAGGGGGTTGGGGATACCGTTTGGAAAAGACCCGTCGGGGGTATTATGAATTTTAATGATTTCGATGGGCAGTTGAAGACTCTTGAAACGCGCCTCTATGGCATCAACCACTGGCCCTGCGGCGCCATTACCTGCGTTCATCACCAACTTAATCGGCTTGATAGCCGACAAATCAACATAACCGCACAGATGGTCTAGGTACTCTTCAATGATAGACACCTGTGTGTATCCACCCCGATTAGCCACATCCACCGGGGAGAAATTATTTTCTTCAGCAATACGCTTAATGTCCAATAGACCGGTATCCGAGCTAATGGGCCGAGACCCTTCTCGAATAGGTTTCATACCGTTATAGTCGATGGGGTTGTGGCTAGCTGTCACCTCAATGCCGCCATCAGCCTGCAAATGAGACGTGGCAAAATAGACCTGCTCTGTTCCCACCATGCCGATATCAATGACATCGGCGCCAGCATCTCGAATACCCTCGCTGAGCGCTGTTTTAAGCGACTCACTCGTCAATCGAATATCACCACCGAGTACTACATTTTTCGGTTTGAGAAATTCAGCGTAAGCCCGGCCAATACGATAGGCCACGGCCTCATCTAGCTCAGTGCCGAGCTGTCCGCGAATATCATAGGCCTTAAAACAGGTGAGCTTTTTCATGAATCAGTATCCTTGAGAGGTTTTTAATAGTCTAAGCAAGTGCAGCAGCCGGTGTAGTTTAATAGAATGGCCAGATCATTGGTACCAATGTACCAACATGATGCTCACTAATTGGGATAAAAAAATGGCCTCAATCGCGACCGTTCCAGTCACTTGTAGTGATAAGCATTAGGAGTCAGGACTGGGGCACCAGCAAACATCAAAGAAAAACGTCACAAGTTGACCCACTTCACACTAATGAAAGGTTTTAACTTAATTGACACAAACAAAGCTAATTACTATAGTGCGCGCCGCTGTATTGGGTTGCATTGCTAGGCAATAGGATTCACTCTGTATAACGGCAAAGCCCAGGTGGTGAAATTGGTAGACACGCTAGCTTCAGGTGCTAGTGCTCTTACGGGCGTGGAGGTTCAAGTCCTCTCCTGGGCACCAATGACGATTTTATAAAAATCAATAGCTTAAAAATACGATAAACTCAAAA
>DUBX01000015.1:0-256 GCA_012960115.1 Porticoccaceae bacterium | reverse complement strand
GCAACAAGACCCCCTGGAGTAAGAACATTTCCCGAATCTATTTTTATATTTTCATCTGTCGCGTTATTAATGTATGCCGAAGCAATCCATGCTTTCGCTTTCGGTTTAAAGGTTAAACTTAAATCAATGGACTGGTAGGAATCTTGCACTCCAAGGCCATCGCCTCCATTTGGTAGGCTTTCAAAAATTCCAGCCGCTAACTTATCGCGATTGTAAATATCGAGAAAATAGCTGTCCGAGACTTTAGCCACTAAAC
>DUBX01000014.1:26687-128451 GCA_012960115.1 Porticoccaceae bacterium | reverse complement strand
CCACCACCAATTATTCCAATTTTTTTATTTAATATCATAAGTATATGAAATTGACTGTTTTTTAAACTATTTCATAAATTTAAGTAAAATAACAGGAATATAATCATAATTATACATAAAAATATTGAATATTTAGAACCTTTTATGAAAAATGTAACTTGTCCAAAATGTTCAAATAATTGGATTACAGCCCGAAGACGGAGCCTCTATCCCAGGAATTCGTCGGTGGCCACAAGCTTATATGCCAGGTATTTTTAATGAGAAAAATATTGATCAAGTTATCGATATATCACAGACAGACGCCGAGAACACTATGCGCCGACTAGTTCGAGAGGAGGGTATATTTTGTGGAGCGTCCTCTGGAGGTGCAGTTTTCGCGGCTCTTGAGTTATCTAAAACACTGGAGAATTCGGTTATTGTTACAATTATCTGCGATAGAGGAGATCGTTATTTATCCTCAGGGATTTATGCCTAGTAATGATAGGTTAAGCCAATACGTTGGGGGCATGTTTGCACCCTTTGACTCTTTATTAGTGATTAAAAAGCTATGAATAAGATGCCAGCAAATAAATACAGTATTGATGACCTGATTTATCTCATGAAGCGCTTACGCGACCCTTTGACCGGCTGCCCTTGGGATCTGAAGCAAAATTACCAGTCAATAGCAAGTCACACTCTGGAGGAGGTGTATGAGGTTGTTGATGCTATTGAACGCGATGACCTGGAGCATTTAAGTGAGGAATTAGGTGATTTATTATTTCAAATTATTTTTTACAGCCAGCTTGGGAAAGAGCAAGGTCGGTTTGATTTTGATCAGATTACCTCCAAGATCACTGAAAAATTATTAAGACGTCACCCTCATGTGTTTCCAGATGGCACCTTGGAGTCTGTTCGTGATGCCGATGTAGCTGAGGTTGGGGATATTAAGAAGGTCTGGGAGTCGTTAAAGAAACAAGAGCGTTCTGAAAAGGGCGAGATTAAAGTCCTCGATGATATACCCCTTGCAATGCCAGCACTGAGTCGTGCAACAAAACTGCAAAAGCGCGCGGCTTCAGTCGGATTCGATTGGCCGACGACTGCTGGCGTCATAGAGAAGGTTAAAGAAGAAATAGATGAACTGGAGGCAGAGATATCCATCGGGAATTCAGCCGCGATTACAGAGGAACTTGGGGATTTGTTATTTAGTTGTGTTAATTTGGCTCGACATCTAGAGGTCAATCCCGAGACGGCAATGCGAGCAGCTAACGCTAAATTTAAACGTCGTTTTGATAAGGTCGAGACTTTGGCTGGTGGAGCGAAAATTCAAAAGTTATCTACCAGTGAGCTCGAATTGTTGTGGAACAAAGTCAAGCAATCTGAGTGATATTGCTCATTAGTATAAGGCCGTCTGATAAAGTGTAATGGCGCTGTCCTAGGGTTGTCCGATAATCGCAATCCCTGTATGGTACGCCCCCATTAGCTTGATGGCTGAAGTCCAGAAAAGCTGCATCTTTCCAGCTGACACGTTATATCAGAGTTGAGGAATAGTATTCATGAAGGTGATTTTGTTAGGCCCACCTGGAGCAGGCAAGGGAACGCAGGCACAGTTTATTACTGAAAGGTACGCTATTCCGCAGATATCTACAGGTGATATGTTACGTGCTGCTATTAAGGCCGAGACTCCTTTGGGGCTTGAAGTTAAAGATGTTATGGCATCTGGTGGCCTAGTGTCTGACGAGTTAATCATTGCGTTGGTAAGAGCGCGAGTGGAACAGTCGGATTGTCAAAATGGATTCTTGTTTGATGGATTTCCACGAACAATTCCGCAGGCTACAGCAATTGTTGATGCTGGGATTTTGATTGATGCGGTAGTAGAGATTGCAGTGGTAGATGAGGAAATTGTTGCCCGATTAAGTGGGCGCCGTGTCCATGAAGGTTCTGGACGTATCTATCACATTGAGCACAACCCGCCAAATAATGTGGGCCTAGACGATGAAACCGGTGAACCACTTATGCAGAGGCCGGATGATAGCGAAGAGACAGTACGTAATCGCCTAGATGTGTATCACAAACAAACTAAGCCATTGGTCAATTTTTACACCGAACTTGCTACTAGTGGTAATCCAGCGCCAACTTTTTCTTCTGTCAGCGGTTTAGGCTTGCTTTCGGATGTGCAGGAGCGACTTGTAGAGGCACTTAACAAGTAAAAATTAGCACCTGATTGACTAGGTGATTACACATATCTGCGCTTTTAACCTGTGGTCGCTGTAAGAAAATCCTGATAGCCTAACGAGAGCTATACGGAAATGTCCTCAATCTTCCGGTTGGGGATTTTTTTTAGGGTCCATAATGGGCCATCTGAGCGATAAGATATCGTTAAATAAGTGAGAAATGACTAATGACAACTGCCCTCGCCATTGAAACGTCTACCACAGCCTGTTCGGTAGCTTTGTTATTTCAAGGGAGAATGACTAGGCGTTACTCCGAAGAACCTAGGTCGCACACCCGACTGGTAATGTCGATGGTCGATGAGATCTTAACTGAGGCTGGCGTTGAGCTCAACCAATTAGATGTCATAGGCACCACAATCGGGCCTGGTTCCTTTACAGGGCTACGCATCGGTTTTGCTGTCGTCCAGGGTCTAGCGTTCGGACTTGATATTCCTGTGATACCGATGTCCACCCTCCATGTTATGGTCGCCTCTTATAGTCGTTTGGCTCGAGATTCATTAAATGGTGAGCCTGGTTCACGGAGAATCATAATGCCGCTCATCGATGCTCGAATGGATGAGTTTAATTGTGGTTGCTATGAGGTCAATGATTTAGGATTTGCGTCACCCCTGATTACAGATCAGTTGCTCAGCAGGTCTAATGCTCTGACGCTTGTTGATGAGCATAAACCTGAGGCTATTATTGGGGAGGGGCATATGCTTTTTCTCGATGAAATGGAAAATTATACTCGCTTAGTCGCGATCTATCCGGATGCTCAAGACTTACTTTATTTGGCAATAGAAGGATTTCAGCGAGGAATGGCGGTGCCGGTTGACTCGGTAGACTTGGTTTACCTGCGTGGGTCAGAGGCCTGGCAAAAAAGAAAACGTTTAAGGGGTTCTTTGTAGATTTTGCAGATATTAATGGTAAGACAAAAGCGAAGGTATGTTGAACATAAGGGTCTTTTGGTATGGGTATAAAAGTAGGGTTTATTGGGCTGGGTGTCATGGGCTATCCCATGGCCGGGTGGTTAAGCAAAGCCGGACATTCGGTGACTGTTTACAATCGGACAGGCACGATTGGAGAAAGATGGATGACTGAGTTTTCTGGCAGTATGGCTAATACTCCAGGTGGTGCGGCTAAAAATGCGGACATTGTTTTTATTTGTGTTGGTAATGATAAAGATGTGTTGGCCGTCACCATGGGCAGCGAGGGTGTTTTTTCTACGATCAAATCCGGGTCAATATTAGTTGACCATACTACTACCTCTGCTGATTTAGCAAAGAATTTGGCGAATGAAGCTAGCCTGCATGAATGTGGGTTTATCGATGCTCCGGTTTCAGGGGGACAGCAGGGTGCACAAGGCGGTCAGCTAACGGTAATGTGTGGAGGTGGCGGCGAGGATTTCGCCAAAATAGAAAGTGTTGTGGCCTGTTTTTCAAAGGCAGTGACATTAATGGGCCCTACCGGGAGTGGGCAGCTGTGTAAGATGGTTAATCAGATCTGTATTGCCGGCTTAGTGCAGGGTCTTGCTGAGGGCCTTAATTTTGCTCAGCGAGCTGGGTTAGATGCCCATCAGGTGGTCAATGTTATATCAAAAGGTGCTGCTCAATCGTGGCAAATGGAGAATCGATATAAGACTATGTTGGCAGGGGAATACGAACATGGTTTCGCTGTGGAATGGATGCGTAAAGACCTATCTTTTGCTTTAGAGGAGGCCAAGACCAATGGTAGTGCCTTGCCTGTAGCCCAGCTTGTAGATCAATATTACGCAGAAGTTGAGGCCCTGGGAGGTAATCGCTGGGACACCTCTAGTCTTTTGGCTAGATTGCAAGTGTAGAGTTTTGGTTGGGCATAAATCGCCCTATAATGATACTTTCGAGGGTAGGATTAACAGTTAAATGGGATCGATAATGACAAAGCAGGACCAGGAAAGTTTTAATGCTGATTTACTGGCGTTCTTAGATGCTTCACCGACACCTTTCCATGCAGTTCTAAGTATGGCGAAAATGCTTGGCAAGGCAGGCTTTAGTGAGCTCAGTGAAGCAGACGAGTGGACACTAAAGACAGGAGATAAGCATTTCGTGACTCGCAATGGGTCATCAATAATAGCCTTTGTGGTAGGCCATGAAGATCTCGCTAATAATGGGATAAGATTGGTTGGGGCTCATACTGATAGTCCCTGTTTAATGGTGAAACCTCAGCCTGATATTAGCAAACAGGGCTATTTTCAGCTGGGTGTTGAGGTTTATGGCGGCGCGCTACTAAACCCATGGTTCGATCGAGATTTATCTATTGCTGGTCGAGTGGTCTATCGGAATTCCAAGAATCAGCTAAAACAAAAGCTAGTTGATTTTAAGACTGCGGTAGCTACGATACCCAGCCTTGCAATACATCTTGATCGGAATGCTAACACTGACCATTCTATTAATGCTCAAACCGATATTGTTCCGATTTTAATGCTCGAAAAAGAAGCTTCTGTGGCTGCGGGTGAGAGCTCTCAAGCATTTCGGCGGCTACTCCGGGAGCGCTTTCTTAATAAAGATGACGCAGTTCTTGATTACGAATTATGTTTGTATGATACCCAGTCTGCAGCAGTTATAGGTCTTAATAGTGAATTTATCTCATCGGCGCGGTTGGATAATTTATTGAGCTGCTTTGTGGCGGCACAGGCGATGACCAGTTCGAGTGGAGCTCATACGTGCTTGATGGTCTGCAATGATCATGAGGAGGTAGGCAGCGTTTCTGCCGTAGGGGCCGATGGCCCCTTCTTGGAGACCATTATTGATCGACTGTCTGGGGGTGGGTCTACTAGCCTAGCCAGTCGTATCATTAACAAGTCCTTAATGATGTCTTGTGACAATGCCCACGCAACTCATCCAAATTTCTCAAATAAGCATGATGGTGGACACCTACCCAAATTAAATGGGGGGCCAGTAGTTAAAGTAAATGTAAAGCAGCGCTATGCTACAACCAGCCTGACTTCTAGTATTTTTAGGCAACTTTGCGATGAGTTAGATATACCGGTCCAGACTTTTGTGTCTCGTAATGATCTTGGTTGCGGTAGCACAATAGGCCCAATCGCAGCTGCAAGGCTTGGCGTGCCGACCCTGGATGTCGGCATTCCTCAGTTGGCTATGCACTCCTGTCGGGAAATAACGGGTGCTGACGATCCTTTGCGCTTATCCAGAGTGTTGCTCGAGTTTTTCAATAAAGCCGAAGCAATAACGGTAGGACTTGAGTAAGCTGGTATATCTATTATCATAGGGCTCGAATCAATATGGCAGATTACTTATGAGTAAAAAGCGTGTTTTAACGGGGATTACTACCTCTGGCACACCCCACTTAGGGAATTACGTAGGCGCCATCAGGCCAGCCGTTGAAGCTAGCTTAAGCGGTACCTTTGATTCGTTTTTTTTCTTAGCTGACTACCATGCTCTTATTAAGTGTCAAGATGCTGATAGAGTTCATCAATCTACTTTAGAAATCGCGGCGGCTTGGCTGGCGCTGGGCTTAGATCCTGATAAGGTCACTTTTTACCGTCAATCCGATATACCTGAAATACCCCAGTTAACTTGGCTTCTTACCTGCATGACGGCCAAGGGCTTAATGAACCGGGCCCATGCTTATAAAGGTGCAGTGCAAGCCAATGAAGAAGCTGGTGAAAATGTTGATTCAGCGGTGACTATGGGTTTATTTAGTTATCCGATATTGATGGCCGCTGACATATTAATGTTTAATGCGCACATGATTCCCGTAGGACGAGACCAGATTCAACACGTGGAAATGGCGAGAGATATTGCTCAGAGATTTAATCATCACTATGGAGATCATTTCGTACTTCCTAGTGCTCAGGTTGATGATGACGCTTCGGTTCTACAGGGTCTTGATGGGCGTAAGATGAGTAAGAGCTATGGCAATACTATTCCGCTATTTCTCAGTGAAAAACAGCTTAAAAAGCATATTAACAAAATTAAAACTAACCTTTTGGAACCGGGCGAACCAAAGGATCCGGGTGACTCGACGGTGTTTCAAATATGGCAGGCTTTTGCGTCGCCTGACCAGACCGCAACAATGCGTGAGGCCTTTGCTGAGGGTATTGCGTGGGGTGAAGCTAAAAAGCAATTATTTGAGTTGATCAACGGTCAGCTAGAAAAGCCTCGAGAAAAGTATCTGGAGTTAATTGAAAATCCTTCTCGCGTAGAGAGCGTACTGCAGCAGGGCGCTGGAAAAGCTCGTCAGCATAGTCAGGATTTAATGTCGGTGTTACGCAATTCTGTTGGAATTAGGCCTTTAGAATAGAACGTCAGAAACCTATTAATTTTTTAGCCTAAGTAATGAGAATTCATTTTTACCCATGTATACTGTGGCGCATCTTGATCACCAACTCGATTGGTGATCTAAATTGATATTTATCGTTGTGATTGAACTTCATTGGAGCCCCTTATGAACCGACCGAATCTGGTTTTAGTATTTGTAGCGACTAGTCTACTATTGTGGGGCTGTAGCAGCAGTGACGAAGGTTCGACGTTGACGGCAAGTCAAGAGCAACAGGTTGCCGAGCGTATAGCGCCAGTGGGTCATAGTGTAATGGAGGGCCAGGTCGTTGTGGCTAGTCCAGAAATGAGCTCTGGCACTGGCCGGTCCGGTGATGACATTTACAATACCAACTGCATGGCTTGCCATAATTCTGGTGTCGCGGGTGCTCCAATGTATGGAGATGTTAGTGCTTGGGCTGCGCGATTAGAGCAAGGCCTTGAAACAGTTTACGCCAATGCGATCAATGGTATACGGGCTATGCCCGCACGTGGAACCTGTATGACGTGCAGTGATGACGAAGTTAAATCGGCGATTGACTACATTTTGGTTAACAGTAAGTAAAAGCACCCTAAATAAGCTCTTAATTTATCTGGTTTTAGTTGTCATGACCGTGGAAATCAGACAGGAAAAACGTCTTGTGGCAAGGTTAGTGTAATAACCCACTACTTGGATTAAACATCGTCGTTACCTGATCTTTGGTGAACTCATATTGTTCAGCACAAAACTGGCATGTTATTAATACCTGACCTTGATCTTCGCAGGTTTGAAGTAATTCTTCAATGCCCAGTGACACTAATGCTTGCTCGGTTCTATGCCTAGAGCAACTGCAAAAAAATGATAATATCTGAGCTTTAAATAGCCGAACTTTCTCTTCATTGAACAACCGATATAATTGGTCATTATGCGACAATTCAAGTTGCTCACCAGATTTAATAGTACCGAATAAAGTACATAGATGCTGCCATTCATGCTGCTGTTCGATTATCGTTTGACTACTAGGCATTTGCTGAATCAATATTCCCGCTGCGCAGATTTCATTGGAGGCGAGTCTTATTCTCGTTGGTAACTGCACAGATTGCTCGAAGTAGTATTCCAAACAATCGCTTAGGATGTCACTTTCTATGGGCACAATACCTTGGTAGCGCTCACTATTTTCAGGCTCTACGGTAATGGCGAGCGTCGACTTACCCAAGAGAACTGAAACTCCTTGTCGCTCGCTCCGCTGCTTGGCGGTAAGATCATCAAAATTGCCACGCACGATACCGCGTAACTGTTGGCCATGACTGCATTCAGCCATAATCATTGATATTGGGCCGCTTCCTGAAGCTTGTATGCTCACTATTCCTGGATACTTAAGTGAGGAGCTAAGTAGGCTGGCGGCCGCCAAAAACTCACCAAACAATAAGGCGACTGACGTGGGATAATTTTTCGAGGCGACCATGTTTTGATAGCTCGACGCCAAGGTAGTTATTTCACCCCTTGTGTCTGTCCCATCAAAAAGAAAACGCTGCAGAGTATCTTGATCTTTCATAGGGGTCATATTCTACTTTAAGGTTAGAGTGCAGTAAGGCTAAATTTTTATAAAACGATGGATTTGCCGACGTTGTTTTTTGTTGGGTCGAGTTGAGACTGGCGTGGATCCGTGAAACGCACGCTGTTCGGCGGACTTTTTCTCTCTGGCTTCAAGGCTAGACGCTGTTTCTTCATAAAGAAGTTGTGCTTCAGGGGCTCCGCGTCGATGCTCACAAGCTGTGATGATACGCACGGTTTTCTCGACGTCTCCCTGGCGAATCGTGAGCGTATTGGTTGCTTCAATCATCCTACTCGGTTTAGCTTTTTGACCATCGATACGAATTTTACCAGTGTCGATGGCAGTCTTTGCGAGCGCGCGAGTTTTGAAGAATCGTGCAGCCCACAGCCACTTATCAAGTCGCACCTTCACCATAGCTATTGACTACCTGCTATCGAGAGAATTTCTGCAAAGTCACCGACTGAGTTAAATTGTGCCGACGTAACAGGTGCACGTTGGCTATCGGGTTTTGCAATGCTGAGTAAATGGGCAATGCCATAAGCGTTGGCGGCACGCAGTACTGATTCTGAATCATCAATAAATAGGGTTCTCTCTGGATCAAATGGGCACTCCACCTGAAGTCGATGCCAAAATTCTTGCGCCTCTTTTGGATGCCCATATTGGTGAGATGAAATCACCTTGTCGAACAATGGTTCGATACGCGTGACTGAGAATTTTAATGCGACAGCATCAGGGTGGGCGTTAGTGATCAGTACGCATTTTTTTTGATGGGCTTTTAGTGCTGAAAGAAAACTATGTGCTTGAGGTCGCTCGTTAATAAGGTGGCTTACCTCTTGTTTCAACGCGATGATATTGACACCTAATTGACTAGACCAGTAGTCAGTGCAATACCATTCGAGGGTGCCTTGCTTGTCAAATAGCTGTTGGCGCAGAGCAACGATTATGTCTCCATCGCTATCTCGATTCTGGTCAGCATAGCGTTTCGGTAAATGTTCTAGCCAGAAGAAATTATCAAAGTGCAGGTCAAGGAGAGTGCCATCCATGTCTAGGAGCACTGTATCTATATTCTGCCAATCTATATTCATTAATTAAATCTCGTTTAGTCTAGCGGCCAAATTGGCATCTCTCTTAATGATTTAAAATAAATCATCGGGTAGCGGCTGTTGTTCGGACTCAGTAGTGGAATTTTCGTCATCTGGCGCAGCCGGGACATTTTCCGATTTGAAAAACTCATAAATACCTTGCTGATTGGGAGGCACTCTTTTCCCCGTTTCGGCATCAATTTTTACCATAACGATACCGTTTGGTTGGCGTTTCACCATAATAGGTTTTTCGGACAGTGCTTCGCCCATAAATTGAATCCATATTGGCAGGGCGGCAGATCCGCCATATTCGTTGCGCCCTAAAACTGAATTATCGTCGAAGCCTACCCAGGCTGTCGCGACTAGATCTGGAGAATAGCCGGAGAACCATGCGTCTCGCGGACCGTTTGTAGTCCCTGTTTTGCCGGCGATATCAGAGCGATTTAATGTTTTAGCTTTTCTGCCTGTTCCCCGTAAAATAACATCTTTCAACATAGAGTCCATTAAGAATGCAGTTTGTTGATCAATGACTCGTTCAGCCGGTGTCGAGACTGCTGTAGGCTCCAGTATTAAGCTTTGTTTTACCTTTTCCCAGCTGTACTTATCGCCTTCCGCAAGAGAGTTTTGTTCAATATCACTGAATAATTGCTCTAACTGTTGTTCGACTGAGTCTTTAGAAGGATTGTTAGCAGTCTGTGGCAACTGGTCACCTCTGATATTTTTTGGCACGCATGGATTGCAAGCTAGTTCAGGCTGTGCCTGAAATATCACGTTGCCATTTCGGTCTATCACTCTATCTAAAATATGAGAATTGACTCTGAAACCATCGTTGGCAAACATGGCATAACCTGTGGCGATGTCAATTGGCCTCATGGCATGACTGCCTAGGGCTACTGATAAATCCGATGGCATATCACTGGTGTTGAAACCAAATGATTGCAAACTCTCTAAAGTGCGGTCAACGCCTATTCTGCGAAGTAAACGAATGGAAACAAGATTTCTTGACCGGTACAGGGCTTCCCTAAGGCGAGTTGGGCCATAAAATTTGCCGCCATCATTCTCAGGGCGCCAGGTATCTTCAAGTTTGGCGTCTTCAAATACCACAGGAGCATCATTGATAATTGATGCTGTCGTGAAGCCATTTTTCAATGCTGTGGTGTAAATGAAAGGCTTAAAGTTGGAGCCCGGCTGTCGGCTTGCTTGGGTGACGCGATTAAACGTGCTTTGACGATAATCGAATCCGCCCACTAGAGCTCTGATGGCGCCACTAAAGGGGTCAAGTGCAACCATTGCAGATTGGATAAGAGGAATTTGGGACAGTGTGACGCGACCATTTTCATGCTCCTCTATTCGAATTAGGTCCCCAGTTTCAAATATACTCGCAGCTGAATCAATTAGGGGAGATTGGACATTCACTGTTTTAAATAGGCGCAGGGTATCTAGTCCATCTGCCCAGTTGAGTATTGCGGATTCACCATTCTTTTTTAGTAATATTAACCGATCATCATGGACGAAAGAGATAATTGCTGGTTGTAGCGGGCCGATTGTGGGTGTTTTTTGGAGAGTTTCTTCCCATATGGTTGGATCAATATTTTTACGTTCGGCACCTCTATAGCCGTGCCGTTTGTCATAGGCGCTTATTCCCGATTGGACTGCGCTAACAGCACTCGCTTGGACAGATGAGTCTATTGTGGTGATCGCGGTATAGCCTTCTGTATAGGCTTTTAGGCCAAATTTAGCGATAACTTGTTGACGGACCATTTCCGCCGCATAGGCTGCATCTAATTCCGATTGAGATCGGTGTAGGGAGGCATTATCCACCTCTACTACAGCTGCTCGATACGCTACTTCGGTGATTTTATCCAAGTTATACATTCGCCCTAGGATCCAGTTCCGACGAATGGTTGCCCGCTCTGGGTTAGCTAGAGGGTTATAAGATGATGGAGCTTTAGGTAATCCTGCAACCATTGCTATCTGGGCTAGGGTTAATTCACTAAGCGGTTTCCCATAATAGACATGGGATGCTGCAGCAAAGCCATAGGCTCTGTTGCCGAGAAAGATTTTGTTTACATAAAGCGACAGAATTTCTTGTTTGGTAAGTGCCTTTTCGATTCTAAATGTCAGTAATATCTCGTTAAACTTCCGCGTGAATTCTTGGCGTTTCGATAGGAAGAAATTGCGGGCTACCTGCATGGTAATAGTGCTTCCGCCGCTCCTAATACGACCTTCTGTGGCCAGCTGAACTACGCCGCGCATTAGGCCGGAGATCACAATTCCATTGTGATCAAAGAAGCTGTCATCTTCTGCCGCTAAAATCGCGTCGATCATCAAGGTGGGTATTTCATCAAAGTCTATTGGTGATCTTTTTTTCTCTCCAAATTCGCTGATGATTTTCAAATCTCGAGAGGTAACTCTCAACGGAATCTGCCAGCGAGTGTCTTTTAATTCATCGATGGAGGGTAATTTAGGGCTGAGGTAAAGGAAAAGGCAGGAGCAGACTAAAAGAAAGCCGCCGAGTCCCGATATGATGCATACCGCGGTTATTTTAAAAGCTTTACCAAGGTTCATTACCTGAGGTTCCTGATCATTACGGATTCATTATATCGCTATCCTTTCATTATAGAGCTTTGATAACGTGAAGTGCATCACAGAAATCAAGAAAGTGTGTTGTTACCGTGGAACCACTGTATTTTAGCTTGGCATATCTGTGGATAGAAAAAAATAATTGCGAAAATAACAGCATTATTGGATGCATTACTATTTCGTACGCCTGTCCACGCTGCTCTGTTAGGCATAGATATCTCTTCGTCTGCTGTCAAACTAGTCGAGCTTCATGTTAACCAAGAACGGCATTTTGAAGTGGTGACCTATGCCGTTGTACCCCTTCCAGAAGGCGCTGTCAGGGATCATGAGATAGCTGATGAGCGCGCTATTGCAAATGCGATAAACGAGGTGCTTAAAAAGTCAGTGAGTCGATATGATAACGGGGTTGGTTACTGACCCTACTAAACAAATTTCGAGGCTCTTAGAAACAGATCTGGGGCTGTCGTCTTCAACTAGCGCGTTTAGCCTTGATTATTTATCGGACAAGTTTTTGATTGGTCTTGAGCTAAACGCCCTACAAGCTAGTGGCTTTGGGGAAATAGTATCTAGGCCAAAAGTTCTTACAGCCGACAAGGAAACGGCATCGATAAAATCTGGAATCGAGATCCCCTATCAAGCCGTTACGCAGTCTCAAGGAACCAATGGGTGTGTGGTGCAGACTCAATTCAAAGAAGCGGTATTACTGCTGGAGGTCACGCCACAAATAACCCCTGACAATAGAGTTATTATGGACTTGCTGATTAAGCAGGACTCAGTGGGCAGTCTTAGTGTTAATGGTGAGCCAGCCATTGATATTACTGAAATTTCGACACAGGCCTTGGTTGGAGATGGGCAAACATTGATCTTAGGCGGTATCTTTCAATCGGAAGAAATTAATACCGTAGACAAAATCCCATTTTTAGGGAATTTGCCTAGCGTGGGCGGATTGTTCAGAAAAGAACTGCGTGTTACGGATAAACGTGAAATACTTATCTTTATAACTCCCAAGGTAATAGACGATAGTTTCGTGGATAAATGACTGAAAAACATATTTTTTTAATAGGCCCAATGGGCGCCGGCAAGTCTACCATTGGTAGGGAAATGGCTAATGCATTGGGCAGACCCTTTTTTGATATCGACCATGAAGTTGTTAAATCTAGCGGAGCTGATATTCAATGGATTTTCGACGTCGAGGGTGAAGAGGGATTTCGTGAGAGAGAGTCCAGGGCGCTTCGGCATGCCATTGATGCCGCTACTTCAGCGGTTATAGCAACAGGGGGTGGTATTGTTCTGCGTGATGAGAACCGTATTGCTATGGCTGATGCCGGTCAGGTCGTTTATTTGTCGGCAACTAAACAGCAGCTGTATGAACGTACTAAGAGGGATAAAGCGCGTCCTTTATTGCAGGTTGATGACCGTAAAGCTGTTATCGATAGTCTGTTTGATGAGAGAGATCCTCTTTATCGTGAAGTTGCTAGCCTCATTTTTTCTTCTAGCGGAACCAAGGCCCCGAAGGTAGCTATGGAGCTTATAAGGACGCTCGCGAGCAATTCAGATTAAAAGGGTTAAACAAATCTGTGACTAACAGGTTAAAATAGAGCGCTTATTTTTAAGAGTGCTTGTTATGATGACTAATTCTGAAAGTCCTGACTCTAAGGCTTCAAAACATATTACCGTTGATTTAGGGGATAGAAGCTACCCTATCAATATCGGTCCCAAGCAAATCTCTTTAGTTGATCTGAATCAATATGTTCAGGGCGGAAAGGTTCTTATTGTTACCAATGAAACGATCGCCCCTCTGTATCTAGAATCTATAACGGCAGGTTTGGAGGGCAAGCAAATTGACGTAGTAGCCTTGCCTGATGGAGAACGTTTTAAAACTCTCGAGCATTTGAATAGTATTTTTACCAAGTTGCTCGAGCAAAACCATGACCGAAAGACCACGCTGATAGCTTTGGGGGGCGGAGTTGTGGGAGATATGACTGGTTTTGCAGCAGCCTCTTATCAACGAGGTGTTCCTTTTGTTCAAATTCCGACCACGCTATTGGCCCAGGTTGATTCGTCAGTTGGCGGTAAAACGGGCGTGAATCACTCTTTAGGCAAAAATATGGTGGGCGCTTTTTACCAGCCAATAGCAGTGATTATAGACACCGATACTCTTGATACGCTGCCCGACAGGCAGTTTTTCGCCGGTATGGCTGAAGTTATTAAATATGGGCTGATAGCAGACTATCCGTTCTTTGAATGGTTAGAAGCCAATGCCGGTGCGCTAATACGTCGAGACAAGACAGTCTTGAGTGTTGCTATTGAGAGATCTTGTATCAACAAGGCTAAAATCGTGAGTGCGGATGAAACAGAGCATGGCATTAGAGCTATTCTTAATCTTGGTCATACTTTTGGTCATGCCATTGAAACTTTTCAGGCATACCAAGGGTGGCTGCATGGCGAAGCAGTAGCCGCGGGCATGGCAATGGCGCTTGATTTATCGATGAACGCAGGCGATCTTTCTCAAGTAGATGTTGATCGAAGTAAGAAGTTGATCAGCCTCTTTTCTTTGCCGGTGGCTCCTCCAGAGGACATGCCGGCAGATGCCTTCAAGATGCTAATGCATCGAGATAAGAAGGTGCTTGACGGGCAATTGAGGTTGGTTCTGCTAAGAAGACTGGGCGAGGGGTATGTTAGTCAGGATTTTCCTCAGGAATGGATGGATACCACTCTTGCTAAATTTTGCCATAGTTAATTAATTAGAGTGAATCTTGGCAAACGTCTTGGGCAAATAAGCGCCAACTAACTAGGTATGTGTTTAGTGAATACTCTGTATTAGCCCAAAATAGCTTAAAACAACTAGCCTGTCTGACCTCAATACTCCCCGTTCGGCGTAATCAGATAGCGAAAATCGGGCTAAAAGTGTAGAATGTCGACCCTTTCGGCGAAAGAATGCCGTATAAAATTGCGCGCTCAACTATTGCAGTAATTGCCCTCAACTAAGAATCTGTGCTTATGAATGATGTAAAAAACTTTGGCCTATACGACAGTACTTTTGAAAAAAGTAGCTGCGGCGTGGGTTTTCTTACTCGAAAAGACGGTAAGCAGACTCATGAATTATTGGTTAAAGGCCATGAAGCACTGTGTGCGGTGCCTCACCGCGGAGGTATGTCAGCTGAAGGGGTTGGTGACGGAGCTGGAGTCTCAATTGACTTGTCAGTTACATTTTTCAGCAGAGCTGTCGACGCTAGTCTAGTGCCTGGTGAGTTTGGAGTGGGTAATTTTTTCTTGCCCAACGATAAAAGTCAGCATGTTAGAGCTAAAAAACTGATTGATGATGCCCTTAAAGCAGAGGGTATGATTACACTAATTACGCGGAGTGTAGACGTCGATGATTCAGTGTTGCGTCCAGCTGCAATTAAATATCAGCTACCTATAGCTCAATGGGTTTTTGCGGCGCCAAAAGGAGTAAGGGGTGCGGCGCTAGAGAAAAGGATTCACAAAGCGTTACTCTCAATAGAGTCAGAAGCTTATATCGATCAGGATCTTGAAGGAATGTATCCTCTTTCACTGTCATCTCGCATGCAGGTGCTTAAAGGTCGTTTAAATTCCCATGAAATTGTGCCTTATTTTTGTGATCTTAATGATCTAGATCAAAGTATTCATACGCTCTACTTTCATACTCGATTCTCAACGAATACAGACCCTCACCCCTCTATGGCACAGCCATTTAGATTGATGGCGCACAACGGAGAGTTGAATACTGATAAAAAGAATCGATTGTCCGAGGCCGCTATTGCGAGGGCTAAAGAAAACAATATTATCAGGCCAAAAGGACAGTCAGATAGCTGTCGTTTGGATCAAACATTGCAATCTCGTGTTGTTGAAGACGACCTGGATTTAGTGACTGCCGTTGTGTCTATGATGCCACCGGCTTGGGAAAACGATACAAGTTTATCGTTTCCTGTGCGCTCTATGCTTGAGTACTTTTCCTTGTATGAAGAGAAAAATGATGGTCCCGCTGCTCTTATTTTTGGCGATGGTTCGATAATCGGGGCGCGCTTAGATCGTCTTGGCTTGCGGCCATTAAGAACGATAGAAACAGAGCGTTATCTCGCAGTGATGTCTGAAGCAGGACAGGTAGATTTTGGTGATGAGGCTGTATTAAGCCGCGGACGAATTGAGGCTGGAGGTATGCTGTACTATGACCACCAGAAACAACGTTCTTTTACTACCTCTGAGGCTCTTGAACTCTTGGCCAGTCAGCGCGACTACGCAAAGCTGGTGGATCATGCACGCATCCTAATCGAAGACCTGCCACCGGTTCCTGAATCTCAGAAAATATCCTCGTCGCGCTATTCTGGTAATTTGTCTTTGGCGGGTCGATATGTTGCCTATTCACAGAATCAAGAATGCTTTCGATTTATGATGGATCCGATGCTAGCCACGGGTACTGAAAAGGTGTCAGCAATGGGTTATGGCAACGCGATTAATGCGCTGTCAGATAATGAAGGCGGTGTTGCTAAATATTTCTCTCAGCGGTTTGCGCAGGTCACTAACCCTCCTTTAGACTCAATTCGTGAGGCTGAAGGGATGACGTTGCGGGTGGCTCTGGGGACTAAGCCTAATATTGGAGCAAAGGCGGGCAGACAAATTGTGGTCCAATCACCGATTCTCAGTCACTCACAAATGCTGAGTATTGGCGCTCAAAAAGAGGCTCCAGTTGGTCACTTCCCAATGCTTTATGAGCCTGTATTTGGTGATGTGAGTGCCAACGAAGAGTCTTTAGTCAACGCGATAGATGGAATCTGTGATTCTGTAGAGCACTTTGCTAGAGAGCAAGGTGGCATAGCTATCATAAGCGATCGTCATGTTTCTCGTGCTAAGACGTCTATATCAATGACTTTAATTGTATCCGCCATTAATCAACGGTTAATAGAGTCAGGTCTGCGATTACGAGTATCACTCATTGTTGAAAGTGGACAAATTTGTTCCTCACATCATGTTGCCTGTGCTCTTGGTTTTGGCGCATCAGCCGTATATCCCATGGGATTGCAGATGCGTGCTGAGGAAAAATTTGCGGATAACGTCAATGGGGCTTATTTAAAGTTTACCAAGGCTGCGGAAAAGGCATTGATGAAGACAATGGGCAAAGTTGGCCTGTGTACTGTTGAAAGTTATTCCGGTGGTGAGTTTTTTGAGCCCAATTTTTTAAATACTAATGATCCCGTATTTCGTCGTTACTTTCCCAATATGAAATCGCCCGTGGGAGGCGTAGGGTTTACTGAAATAGCTCAGGCTGCTGCTGACTGGCATGAGCGTGCTCTTGCCTGTGAGGTAGAGGGCGATATACCCATGTTGGGATTATTTAAAGAGCGTGCAGAAGGCGCTGGGCATTCGTATGGGGTCACAGCGGTACGAAGTTTTGTTGAACTCACCGAAGAAGACATTAGTTTTGACAAAAAAGGTGACGGTGATACTAATGAAGCATTGCGCTTACTGACACTAAACCGCATGGAGGGTGCTTTTGGCATCAGCGATGAGGGCTACACTAACACCAGTTTTGACCGACTTACCCACGCTGAAATTGATAATTTTAATATAACGCCCGGCTATAGAGATTTTTCGCGCGCTATGACTGAAGAGCGCGCGCGACGGCCTGCGGCACTTCGCGATGTTTTAGCTTTTCCCGCAGACATTAGTTTTATTTCAGAAGCCGATGAATTTCGCCATGAGATGATGCTATTCAATCGCGCGGGCAATAACCATTTTATTATTCGAGGACTTGCATGTGAAGCTCTTGGAGATGATACCTTTGCTTTGCAATTAACCGGTCCGTTGCCTGATCGGGGAGATCGTTTACAGGCCTTGGCTAAATCGTGCTCGGATCGCTTTGGTGTGTATATCGTTGAGCAATTGGTTAGTGGAAAAACGCTACTTATTGTTGTTGCAGGGGAAGCTAGAGATTACTTCGCTCGACTTCGTTCGGCACCCTCATTAGTTGACCTCAGTGACGTTCAGCCTGCGAGCGAAATAACACCATTTCTGGCGTCGGGAGCAATGAGTCATGGTGCATTGGTGGCTACAGCCCATGAAGCGGTTGCGCACGGCACCAACATGGTAGGTGGAATGTCTAACTGTGGGGAGGGTGGAGAGCATATTTCTCGTTACGGGACTATTAGAGCTTCACGCATCAAGCAGTTCGCATCAGGACGATTTGGTGTTTGGGCTGGTTATCTTGCTGATCCAATGCTTGAAGAAATTGAAATTAAAATTGGTCAAGGTGCTAAGCCTGGAGAGGGTGGCCAATTACCGGCCCCTAAAGTAAATGTAGAAATAGCCGCTGCTCGCGGAGGCGTTCCGGGAGTAGAGTTGATATCGCCGCCGCCCCATCATGACACCTACTCAATTGAGGATTTGGCTCAACTTATCCACGATGCGAAAGCGGCACGAGTTCGAGTGATTGTAAAGCTTGTCTCGTCTGATGGTATAGGTACGATTGCTGTAGGGGTTGCGAAAGCGGGTGCAGACGTCATTAATGTTGCAGGCAGTACCGGTGGCACGGGCGCTGCTTCTGTCACCTCTCTCAAGTACACGGGCCGCGCCGCTGAAATCGGTATTGCTGAGGTTCACCAAGCTCTCTGTGCCAATGGTCTGCGCGAGAAGGTGGTCTTACGTTGTTCTGGTGCTCATCAAACTGGGTCAGACGTGGTTAAATCCGCTCTTATGGGAGGAGATAGCTTTGAGTTTGGCACCACTGCCCTAATGATGCTGAAGTGTGTCATGGCTAAAAATTGCAATATAAAATGCCCGGCGGGCTTAACCACAAACCCTGAAGTATTTGATGGTGACCCTCGCGCTTTAGGGCAATATCTACTGAACATAGCCCATGAAGTTAGAGAAATACTCGCGCAACTCGGGTTACGCTCATTGCGTGAGGCTCGAGGGAGATGTGATTTCCTGCATTTGCTAGATCATCCATCATCGGTTGGTCAACTCGATCTGCGGGCAATGTTGACCGTGGTTGAAGAATATAAGATTGATAATCCGATCTATATGGAGCGAGATTTTAGCGTCGATGATGGCTTTTTGGCCGTGATCCGAGATGCCTTAATTGATAAAAAATACGTATCCATTCAATTGCCTGGTAGCCAGCTTCTTAATAACAGTAACAAGAGTGTTGGTGGACAGCTGGCCATAGACATTGAGCGAATGCTTAATTATGAACTTCGGGAGTCTCAATTACCCGCAGTATTTGAAGATAGTCGGGGACGCCGGTTTCTCGCTAGTAGAGCCGTACGCATCGCCACTCATGGTACTGCGGGGCAGTCCTATGGCGCATTTTGTAACGACGGCATGGTCTTAGAGCATACCGGCACTTGCAATGATGGTGTTGGGAAAACCGCTTGTGGCGGAGAAATTATTGTTCATGCGCCGCCTGGTGGTAGTGACAAGCCTGGAACTAATGTTTTAATCGGTAATTTTGCATTGTTTGGTGCAACCGGAGGCCGCACCTTTATCGAAGGTCAGGCCGGAGATCGATTTGCCGTGCGCAATTCTGGCGCGACTGCTGTAGTTGAAGGCGTAGGTGATTTCTGCGCTGAATATATGACAAACGGAGCGGTGCTTAATTTAGGTTCATTTGCCAAAGGTTTTGGTAATGGTATGTCAGGTGGTTTTGCATACCAATACGACCCCTATGGGAAATTCACCAACAGTATTAGTCATGACTCGGTACTACTAGGTTCGCTGGCAGATTCGACAGAAGTGGCCGAAATACACGCTCAGGCCGTACATACCTTGTTGCAGTGGCATGTTGATGCGACCAGCTCTAAAAAAGCGACCTGGCTATTGGAACATTGGGCTGAAGAGCGAGCTAATTTTGCGTACATCACACCTAAAGCCCTGCTGCAGTATCAAGATTATGAAGCAATTTTAGAGGCTAAATCACGCAAGGAGCTTTTGGAAGAGCTTGCAGTTGCTCTTGCGGCATTTCAAGTCAATAAATTAAAGCGCGCGTGGCGCTCGGGTGAGCCCGTGATAAAGGGCGACGTGCCGGATACTGAATTGGCTAGTAGTGACATGTATGAGCTACTTAATACTTACTCTGTGCTAGATGCAGCACAAAAAATATCATTAAAGCGCTTGCCTGATGTTACCTCTATAGAGCATCCAGATGCAATTAAGGCAACTCGCAATCTCATTCTAACAGAGGACTTTTCTCTCATGAACGGGTTGTTGAGACATGCGCGAGAAGCGATTTCCGCGTATAGTGCGGTCGAATTAGCTGCGATGATTGCGGGTAAACGGCTCAATGATTTCAAGGAGACGTTGAGGTTGCGAAACATTCTGTCAATGGACAGTCCTGCGACCTATGGTTGGATCTTGTATCAACAGCAAAAAAATAAAATTGCGCTGGGGCGCATCCCCAGTTTTGAAGAGCTTTTTGCGCACAATGCTCTAAATGATATCTTACCTAATGTGGGTTAAGACCGAGGCCTTTTGATGAAGCTCCCATTTATTCCTGACGATGCTCCGTTTACTGGTGACCAAAAATCTTGGTTAGCAGGATTTTTGGCGGGTATGCAGTCGGCAAAGGCGATGGTTGGGAGTCAGGCCGGTGCATTACTTAAGTCAGGGGGGGCGGCATCAGCGCCTCTACTTAATATCTTCTATGGTACTCAAACAGGCAATGCTGAAGCTTTGGCGATGGATGCGGCAAACGTAGCACGAGGCCAAGGTTTTGAGCCAGTAGTCCAAGGCTTAGACGATGTCTCGATTGAGGAATTCTCTGCGATGAAGCGAGTCATTATTGCCATAGCGACTTATGGTGAAGGAGAGATGCCTGACAATACCCAGTTATTTTGGGAAGCTCTTTCAGCTTCTAATATGCCTCAATTACCGGCAATGCAATTTGGCATTCTAGCGTTGGGCGATACTGGCTACGATGAGTTTTGCCAAGCAGGTAAATTACTGGACGTTCGGCTTGAGCAACTTGGAGCCAAGCGTTTGGTTGAGCGTATAGACTGTGATGTCGACTACGAGGATATGGCTGAGGAGTGGATTACTAGAGTGATTCCTCTTGCAAACGATGGCAGCGCAGTAGCACCTAAGGCAGATGTGATACCAGCCGTGGTCAAATCAATATGGAACCGTAAGAATCCTTTTCCATCGTCTATAACAGCCAACAGACTATTGTCTGGAGAATCATCAGCTAAGGAGATACGTCATTACGAGTTTGACCTTGCCGACAGTGGTCTAAGCTATGAGGCAGGTGATGCGCTAAACGTGATGCCAATTAACAATGGCGCTTTAGTTTCCGCTCTTCTGCAAAGGTTAGTCATAGCGCCAGGCACAGTGCCTGAGGGTGAAACTAAAACGATTGATGAATTGTTGACCTATCACTATGAAATATCGACGCCCTCGCGCGAATTTTTGGCCGCGATAGAGAGACAGGCTGCGGATGATGTCTTTAGCAATGTAATGAGTAATGGAGACAAAGAAGCCTTAGCTGATTACTTGTGGAGTAAGGATACTCTAGATTTATTGAATTTAAATCCTAGTGTCATGTTATCACTTGAAGAATTCTTGGTATTATTGAAGCCATTACAGCATCGTGCTTATTCTATTTCTTCCAGTCCCAAGCAGCATCCCGGGTCTGTGCACCTTACTGTCGCCTCAGTGCGCTGGCAAGCAGAAGGTAGAGAACACCAGGGTGTTTGCTCAACATTTTTGGCCGATCGTGTTATAGAGGGCGGTAAAGTAGGAATCTTCGTTTCACCCAATAAAGCATTCCGTATTCCGAACAATGACGATGCGCCAATGATCATGGTTGGTCCGGGCACTGGAATTGCGCCATTCAGGGCTTTTTTGGAAGAGCGTCAGGTACGTAATGCAAAGGGTCGGAGTTGGTTGTTTTTCGGTGATCAAACCAGAACTGCAGACTTTATTTATGAAGAACAGTTACTGGAGATGCAAGATTCTGGTCTGTTAACTCGCCTTGATTTGGCTTTTTCGCGAGATCAAAACGAGAAGATTTATGTACAAACCAAAATGCATGAGCAGGGTGCAAGTATTTATGAGTGGCTTGAACAAGGCAGCTATTTCTATGTTTGCGGTGATGCGACACGTATGGCTAAAGACGTAGATCAGGCGCTATGCGACCTCATAGCTGAGCACGGCGATTTGACCGCTGACAAAGCTGGAGAGTACGTCAACAACCTAAAGCGTGAAAAGCGTTATCTGCGAGACGTATACTAGGTCTAATCTATTAATCAGTGAACCAATTTAAATAATTTATGACACAACTTAAAAATGATCGCTTTTTAAAGGCTTTATTCCGTCAACCTGTTGATAAAACGCCAGTATGGATGATGCGCCAGGCTGGCCGTTATTTACCTGAATATCGACAGGTGAGATCAAAGGCTGGCGATTTTATGAGCCTCTGTAAAAATACCGAGCTAGCGTGCGAGGTGACATTGCAACCGCTAGAGCGTTTTGAATTAGACGCAGCTATCTTATTTTCAGATATTTTGACCATCCCAGATGCGATGGGATTAGGGTTGTATTTTGAGGAAGGAGAGGGGCCAAAGTTTCGTAAACCGGTTAGAACCGAAGCTGACATCGATCAGCTACAGGTCGTTAATACAGCCAAGGACCTAAGTTATGTTACTGATGCGGTGACTATGATCCGACGCGAATTAAATGGCCGAGTGCCCTTGATAGGGTTTTCGGGAAGTCCTTGGACGTTAGCCACTTATATGGTTGAGGGCCAGAGTAGCCGAGACTTTGCTAGAGCTAAAACAATGCTTTATACCCAGCCTGAATTAATGCACCAGTTACTGGAAAAGTTGACGCTGTCAGTTATTGATTATTTGAATGCTCAGATTCGTGCTGGGGCGCAAGTGGTACAGATATTTGATACCTGGGGCGGCGCATTGGGGCATCAAGCCTATAAAATATTTTCATTGGCCTACATGCAGAAAATCATTAATGGCTTAATTACACATGCAGATGGGCGAGATGTGCCGGTTATTCTCTTTACTAAGGGCGGCGGTCATTGGTTAGAAGCGATGGCTGCCACTGGCTGCCACTGTCTAGGACTGGATTGGGCTGTTGATATAGGATCGGCCAAAAACCGTGTCGGCAGTCAAGTGTCGCTTCAAGGCAATATGGATCCAGCGGTATTGCGAGCTGATAAGCAAACGATTGAAAATCAAGTACAGGCCATTTTACAGTCCTTTGGTTCAGGCAATGGCCACATATTTAACCTTGGCCATGGAATTACTCCAGATATTGATCCGGCGAATGCGAAAATATTCATTGACGCCGTACATCGTTTTTCTGAGGATAGATAGTGGCCGCCACTGGATTACTTTAGGATAGCAATGCCCTCACCCATGGAGACAGGCGCCTGCGGCAGTAGCGCGTCTAATCCACTGACCGCATCCTTTTCAAAGAGCAAAACAATGGTTGATCCGAATTTAAATCGACCGATTTCATCGCCTTTGGTATAGATTAAAGATTGATCAGAGAGGTTATTGTCTCTCACAGCCCCGATCCCCGGTTGCTCAAATCCACCCCAAACAGTTTCAATTCCCGCCACTAACATAGCGCCGACAAAGATCACTGAAAACTGACCCGCCAGCTCAGACTCAAACTCACAGACTAGCCGTTCATTTCGGGCAAATAACCCATTTAGACTCTGCGCTGTCAGATCATTCACGGAAAACAATTCTCCCGGGATGTAGCGTGTACGCAGTAATTTCCCTGTAATGGGCATATGCACCCGATGATAGTCTTTAGGTGATAGATAAATAGTCGCAAAACTGCCATTTTTGTAGTGATTTGCCTCGGTTGAGTTTCCCAGTATGCGGGAGACTGAATAATCAATCCCTTTGGCTTGTAGTATTTTATTCTCGCTAATGTTACCAGCCTGACTCACGACGCCGTCTGCTGGACAGGCAATGCCACTGTGATGGGGATCAATAGGTCTCGCCTCTTCTTTCAAAGTCCGGGTAAAGAAAGCATTAAAACTTTCATAATCATCGAGATTATCGCTTTGAGCTTCTTGCATGTTGATATTAAAGGCAGCGATGGCTCGCTTTATGAGAATGTTTTTTAACCATGGGCGTTTTGACTCTGCCACTCGGCCTATCATCCGAGAGAGCGCATGCTTGGGTAAGATGCGTTGTGCAGCAACAAAAAAATCTGCGCGGTGACTCATAATTTTGATTCTCATATTTAGATAGCAATAGTCAAAGTGAGTGCGGGACTGTTAGATACCATACTCAACTGGTGTGTGATAAAGATTACCCCATTCTGCCCATGAACCGCCATAGCCGGCTATTTTATCGTAACCAAGAATTCGGGCGACCATATAGGTAAAACCAGAACGATGATGTTGTTGGCAGTGTGTAGCAATACGCTTGTCTTTGGTTAACCCCACACTATCCAAAATGGCCTGTGCCTCATTATGAACACGTAAATTCGTTTGGGTGCTCATTAGGGAGGACCACTCAAGATTAATCGCACCTGGAATGTGGCCGCCTCGCGCTGCACTAACAATTTCACCTGAGTACTCCGCCGGATTTCTGGCATCCCATATAGCGAAATCGTTAGCGCCTAGGGAGGCTATAATTTCATCTGCAGAGATCGAAGCAGCTGGGTAGGCAAAGTCATCGCCAATGCAAGCTTTGCCAGCGTTTGGCAGATTGGGTGAACTCTCCGTCGGAAACCCTTCTTTTATCCAGGCCACTATGCCCCCGTTTAAATAGGACCAATTATGTAATCCAATTAAATCCATTATCCAAATAAATCTGCCCGCCCAGCCACCGCCTTCATCATCATAGACAATGATTTGCTTGGTGTTATCAATACCGAGGTAGTTAATTAGCGATTCTACCTCACTAAAGCCAGGGCATTTACCCATTGCTGGTGGATAATTGGACATCAAAGCTCTGTAAGGAAGATGCACAGCACCGGGTACATGCTGCAAGGAATATAACGAAAGACTACCTAGATCAATAATAATTAAGCGCTCATCATCCAGCAGAGACTCTAGCTCCTGAGGTTCCATTAGGCGGGGTATTGTGCCGGTCATTAAGCGTCCTTTATGCTGACAGATAAAGCTGTGCAGATTTAGATTTTAACAGATATTAAAATCTAGTGGCTTCTTGAGATAAAAGAATCTGACGATAGTTATGGAGTCGAATGGCCAGTACTTTTTTATCTGTGACGGCGGCTAAAAGGCTACAGCCAATCTCTTTGTCATGATTACAATCGCGGAACTTGCAATAGCCAAGATAGGGCCGAAAATCAATGAATCCGTCGATAATTTTTTCTTTACTCAGGTGCGTTAAGGCAAATTCTCGGATCCCAGGGGAGTCAATTAATACACCACCACCAACAAGGTGAAAAAGTTTAGATATGGTTGTGGTGTGAGTACCTTTTTCTTTGCCCAACGACAGAGGGCCAACCGGCATATTAGCTTGCGGTTGTAAAAGATTAATCAACGACGATTTACCAACACCAGACTGACCGACAAAGATTGCTGTTTGGCCGGCCAAATAGTCTTGGAGAACTTCAATGCCCTCACCAGTTTTGGAGGAAACCTGAATAATGTCATAGCCAATAAAGGTGTAGTCAGCTATCAACTGCTCAATATCGGCATAATCACCTTCATGCAACATGTCGATCTTATTCAAGACTAGCAATGGTTTAATACCATGAGCTTCTGCAGCCACCAAATAACGATCCAATAAGTTACTAAAGGCAGTAGGTTTTGGCGAAAATACAATGGCTATTAAATTAACATTAGCAGCTACTGGACGCAGTTTCCCATAAATGTCTGGACGAACCAGTTCAGACTCTCGCGGTTGTCTTGCAACCACGACTCCATGGGGTTCAGCAAAGCGCCATATAACCTTATCTCCAGTGACCAGACTGTCGAGGTTGGCACGCATGTGACAACGCACCACCTGACCTTTCATCGGGTCTTCTGATGCTTCAATATTCACTTGAGACCCAAAATTAGTGACTACTGTGCCTAGGGTCTCGGGTCCAAGTTTGGCGAGGTTGCCAATATCCTCATCCGCAATTGCATTCTTAGTCATTGCGCGTTCGCGGCGGCGAGATTGAATCGATTGAATACGATCTTTTTGACGATCACTGAGTCTGCGCTTACTCATAAGATGTAAAAATGATTACTCATAGATAACAGCTTCCTAGGTGATATGTAGCCATTTCTGGCCTTATGGGGTGTAAGGATATAGCATTAGTGCCCTAAGTAACATTTTCCTAGCACCACAACTAGACTGATCGACACCAAAGGTCAAAAATAGGTACCCACATGACAAAAATTGACCCTCTTAATCTCATCTGGATTGATCTAGAGATGACTGGGCTAGATCCTCAGGTCGAGCGAATTATTGAAATTGCGACCGTGGTGACTGACTCACAGTTAAATGTGTTAGCCGAGGGCCCCTCTATGGTGATTAAACAGAGTGACGCCTTACTAGATGGCATGGACGAGTGGAACACTCGACAACATGGTGGGTCAGGGTTGACTGAACGAGTGCGCAATAGCCAAATCAGTGAAATTGAGGCGATGTCTGCAACCATCGAATTTTTAAGTGGCTGGGTTGGGCCAGGTCAATCGCCTATGTGTGGTAATTCAATTGGCCAGGATCGACGATTCCTAGTTCGTTATATGCCCGAATTAGCCTCGTTTTTTCATTATCGTAATCTTGACGTGAGTTCACTTAAAGAGCTAGTCTTGCGGTGGCGACCTGATTTGGTTGACGGCTTTTCTAAAAAGGGCAGTCATTTGGCGATGGATGACGTCCATGATTCGATCGGAGAGCTAGCCTACTACCGTGAAGTTTTTATTCGGGCTTAAGTTTGTCCTGCTGTTGTCTAATCGCCCATTCGACGTGTTCTCTCACAAGTGCTGAAGGATGTTCTGTCTTCGCCTCTAGCTGGCGAAGGATTTCTTCTGATCCTTTTGCATTACCTAGCCCGACAGCAATATTCCTCAGCCAGCGTTCATGACCAATGCGGCGGATAGGAGAGCCTTGCGTCTTCTCGAGGAATTCCTCTGGTTCCCAATTGAACAGAGTCACCATCGAGGGGGAGTCTAGGTTATGCCGCGGTGTAAAGTCATCTTCCTTAGTGGGTGTAGCAAAACGATTCCATGGGCAGCTAATTTGGCAGTCGTCACAGCCAAAAATGCGGTTTCCCATTAGCGGTCTCAGCTCTTCTGGGATGGCATCTTTATGCTCGATCGTTAGATAGGATATACAACGCCTCGCGTCTAAGACATAGGGCTCGGGAAACGCATCGGTTGGGCAGACGGTAATACATGCTTTGCATTTTCCGCATTGGTCGTCTTGTTTTTGTGAATCGACAGGCAGCTTTAATGATGTATATATCTCCCCCAGAAAAAACCATGATCCTACGTCCTCATTGAGCAGTAGCGTGTTTTTACCGATCCAACCCAAACCCGCCTGTTCAGCGATAGGTTTCTCCATGACGGGTGCGCTATCGACAAACGGACGTTGCGATAACTCGAGTTCTGGTATTTCGTCTTCAATCTTTTTCATTAAAGTGGCGAGTCGATTACGAATAACCTTGTGATAGTCTCGTCCCAGGGCATACCTAGAAATATAGGCTTTGTTATCATCCTTTAAAACGGCGATCATTTTATCGTCGGCAAGATAGTCCATGCGCACAGAAATAACACGAACAGTGTGGTTAACTAACTTGTCCACCACATAACGTTTGTCGCCATGTTCAGACATCCAGGCCATCGATCCCTGATACCCTTTCGCCAACCATTGATGCAGTCGCTCGGACGCTAGATCTAAATTTGGTTCGACAATAGAAACCTGCTGAAAACCCAGGTCTGAACCCCAAGCTCTAATTTTTTTGGCTAAATTATCTAGTTTCTCTAGTTCACCGGTCAATTCATGCATGGTTTCAAGGCTATTCTGACTTATAATTGACCTAATTTTACTGGGATATATGCTCCATGTCGCACACTCTTCTTCAAGATGCCTTATTTAATGCCAAAACAGTTAGAGAGTTAGATAGCCTAGCCACTGAAAATACCGGTACATCTAGCTTTGATTTGATGCAAAAAGCGGGTGCCGTTGCTTTTGTTGAGTTAATTGAAACCTTTGGCGAACCTAGTTTTTTACATATTTTCTGTGGAGGAGGCAATAATGGAGGTGACGGGTACATTATCGCAGCGCTGGCGGCAACGAGTAACATCTCGGTAACGATCTATGAAGTCGGGAATACTGCGGCAATCTCTGGTGACGCCCAACTGGCAAAACAACTGTGCGTCGACGCCAATATAAACATGCAAGAGCCCTCTATTGACTGCGATCTTTCGCAAGGTGTAATTGTTGATAGTTTGCTGGGTACCGGATTTAGCGGCCCTCTTCGAGGTAATTTTGCCTTAGCTATCGAGGTGATCAATAGTTCCTTTCTGCCAGTACTGTCTATCGATGCTCCCTCGGGATTAAGCAGTGATACAGGTGCGGTTGAAGATATAGCGGTGAAAGCTGATTTGACCGTGACATTTGTTGGAGCCAAGCAGGGTTTGTTTACAGGACGGGGCCCAGCACTGTGTGGTGAGATTGTTTATGATTCACTAGATATACCAGAATCTGTCTTACAAAAAATGGCACCCTCAGCCGAACTGATGGACCTGTCTGAGCTCATTGAATACATGCCAGAACCTGAGGCAGATGTGCATAAAAACCAACGAGGCCATTGCATGGTTATCGGAGGGGACTTATGTTTTGGCGGTGCCGCCATAATGGCTGCAGAGGCGTCCTTAAAGACGGGTTCTGGATTGACCAGCTTGGTGACTCGACCTGACCATGTCACCGCAAGTCTAGCTCGGCAGCCCGAGGTTATGGCCTGCGCCGTGGTTTCAGGTCAGCAATTAGAGCCATTGCTCGATCGGCCTACTGTTTTAGTGATAGGGCCTGGGTTAGGGCGGTCGTCTTGGTCGGAACAGCTGATGCAAAAAGCCATGGCAACCGATCTGCCGATGGTTGTGGATGCTGATGGACTGAATATAATATCGGAAGGTCGCGTTGTGACTAATTTTCAGAATAGGTCGTGGATTATGACCCCTCACTCTGGCGAAGCGGCGAGACTCTTAGGTATTTCTGTTGGAGACGTTGAAGCGGACCGCTTTGAGGCGGTTCGTCGATTGCAAGAAAAATACAATGCTATTATTATCCTCAAAGGTGCGGGAACCCTTGTGTCGGCGCAAGCTGGAGAGCCTATAAAAGTCTGCCCCTATGGGAATCGTGGCATGGCTACTGGTGGCATGGGTGATGTTTTAAGCGGTGTGATTGGTAGTTTGATTGCTCAGGGCATGGACCTGCAAACTTCAGCTGAATTAGGCTGTTGTCTGCATTCAGCTGCCGCTGATATGGCTGTGCAGGATAGAGGATACAAAGGCTTGGTCGCAACAGACATATTGCCATATTTAACTGAAGCTATGAATCAATGGGATCAGGAGCTTTCGTGAACGGGCAAATAGTTGCTGCAGCGGACCTCAATATTGTTGGAGAAGAGGCTATGGTTGCCTTTGGACGCAGTCTGTCGTCAAGGCTGCCGAAGCCACTAATTATTACGCTACAGGGCGACCTAGGTGCTGGAAAAACAACCCTTAGTCGGGGCGTACTTCAGGGTTTAGGCCACAAAGGGGCTGTCAAAAGCCCAACGTACACCTTGGTTGAGCCCTATAAGCTAGATGTTGGCATGGTTTACCATTTTGATTTGTATCGACTGGTGGACGCGGAAGAACTCGACTACATGGGCTTTGCTGATTACTTGGAAGATGCGGTGCTCTGTTTGATAGAATGGCCAGAACGTGGTGAGGGGTTTTTGCCTGCTGCAGATGTTAGTATTAGCATCATGCATGAGAAAGGCGGACGCCGTGTTACTGTGCAGGCTTATTCAGTTAGCGGAGAGGAGTTAGTTCGTCAAATCGCCAGAGGCACCAGCCCATAGTTAGGTCAATATAATAAGAGCAAGGCATCCATTGGAAGTAAGCGGCCATAAAAATTTGAAGACATTAACAGTTGGCCTCCCTTGTTGGGTGGTCGCTCTTGTGCTGTTGATGGCGACTCCTGTAATAGGGTCGGACATAGATTCCGTGCGTTTATGGCACTCTCCTGATTATACGCGCTTAGTGATTGATTTAAGCGAGGTAGCTGAGCATCAACTGATGACCCTCAAAAATCCCGATCGATTAGTTATTGACTTGGTCGATGTAGATCTAAAAACCACGTTGGACAAACTTGATCTGAGCAAAACACCAATTGCGGCTATTCGCCATGCAGCACGTAATAAAACTGACTTGCGAATAGTCCTAGACTTAAAGAATAGTGTCAGTCCGAAAAGTTTTACCCTTAAAGCCAATGAAAAATATGGCAATCGATTGGTAGTCGACCTTTATGGTAAGACAAAATCGGTCAGTAAAACTGTGGATAAGATACTAGAGCGCAAAAACCGCAAAATTATCATCGCTATTGATGCGGGCCACGGTGGAGAAGACCCTGGCGCACTCGGGCCAAAAAAAGTTCTAGAGAAAACAGTAGCGTTGCAAATTTCTAAGAAAATTGAAAAACTTTTTGATCAAAACACGTATTTTGAAGGCGTTTTGATTCGTACTGGTGATTACTATGTTGGTCATCGGAAGCGTATGGCTATTGCTCATAAGAAGGGAGCGGATTTTTTTATCTCTGTGCATGCAGATGCTTTCACAAATCTATCAGTTAATGGTGCTTCGGTCTACGCGTTGTCAACTAAGGGCGCTACTAGTGAGGCCGCTAGATACTTGGCTTCTAAGGAAAATAGGGCTGATCTTATTGGTGGAGCGAGCATCTTAAGTTTAGATGATAAAGATGATGTTCTGGCTGGGGTTTTACTTGATCTTTCGATGAACGAAACCTTGCGTCGAAGTCTTGAAGCTGGCAAGTATGTTTTAAACAGCATGAGCAGAGTGACTAAATTACACAAAAGGCGCGTGGAGCAAGCCTCGTTTCTAGTGCTTAAGTCACCTGACATTCCTTCGTTATTGGTTGAGACGGGTTACATCTCCAATCCTCGAGAGGCCGGAAAACTGACCAGCGAAAGCCATCAGAGAAAAATAGCGCAGGCAATATTTGACGGGTTAGTGGGCTATTACACTCTAATGCCGCCAGTGGGAACCTCATTGGCAAGTAGCGATACTCAACAAAAAAGGACCTATGTTGTTGCTTCTGGGGACACACTTTCTGAGATTGCTCAGCGTTATAACACTTCAGTGAGTAAGATATTAAGATACAATAATTTGGCGTCCAGCTCGATTCGTGTTGGACAAAAGATTTCTATTCCACCAAGCTAAAGCGAGCTCCGACATTAAACGTTATTCTAAGGGTTGTAATCATGCCTAGCATTCATATCCTCAGTCCACAGCTGGCAAACCAGATCGCCGCAGGAGAAGTAGTAGAGCGTCCTGCTTCAGTCCTTAAGGAGCTCTGTGAAAACAGTCTAGATGCGGGAGCACAACGAGTAGATGTGGAGGTTGAGCAGGGTGGTATCAAACTCATTAAAGTCCGAGACGATGGGTGTGGTATTTCTGAGGCCGATTTACCTCTGGCTTTAAGCCGACATGCAACGAGTAAAATTACTGATCTAGATGATCTAGAGGCGGTTTCTACCTTGGGGTTTCGCGGCGAGGCTTTGGCTAGTATAGCGTCGGTATCACGGTTAACACTCACATCAAACTCTGGCGACAGCAAAGGATGGAAAGCGATCTCTGAAGGCCGAGATATGAATGTAGAGCTGCAACCAGCACCGCATCCTACAGGGTCGAGCGTTGAAGTGAGGGATCTGTTTTTTAACACGCCAGCTAGGCGTAAATTTCTGCGCACTGAGGGCACAGAATATAAGCGCATCTATAACGGTATTAAAAAACTAGCACTTAGTAGAATGGACGTGGCATTTAGTTTGCGTCATAACCAAAAGGTACAGTTTAATTTACGCCCCGCCACAAGTCATGCAGAGCAAGAAAATCGTGTTGCTGACATATGTGGTCCACTATTTATGGAGCAGGCGCTTTACATTGATAATGATCGCACGGGTATCCGGTTATGGGGATGGATAGGACTGCCCACTTTCTCTCGCAGTCAGCCAGACCTCCAGCATTTCTTCGTTAATGGTCGCTCTATACGTGACAAAGTTGTTTCTCACGCAGTCCGTCAGGCTTATCAAGATGTGCTCTACCATGGCCGTCATCCCGCATACGTTTTGTTTTTAGAGATTCTACCTTCGGATGTCGATGTCAATGTGCATCCCACTAAACATGAAGTGCGTTTTCGTGAGAGTGGGTCAATTCATAGCTTTGTGTCCAGCACATTAAAAAATGCCCTAGCCAGCGATCGGCCTCAGGACCATTTACAAACAGGTTCAGGAGACTCTTCGGCTGAAATGGAAGGTCTAACACAGGGAAATGCGCTAGACAATCAGTTGCAACAGTCATCATTGTCATTACTGAGCACACCATCTTCTGGTCATCAGCAAACATGGCAGGGGTCGCAGTCGAGATTTAATAGCGGTAACACGCCCTTAAGTGATTATCAGAGTCTTTATTCCGGACAGGACCATGATCAGGCAGAGGGAGAGCAAGAGATTCCACCATTGGGGTTTGCGATAGCTCAGCTAAAAGGTATTTTTATCCTTGCAGAAAATAGCCATGGATTAATCGTTGTCGACATGCATGCTGCCCACGAACGCATTACTTATGAGCAGATGAAACAGGCTTTCGAAGACCAAAGTCTAGCGTCGCAGCCACTATTAGTGCCAGAAAGCCTAGCGCTGAGCCAGCGAGAAGCCGATATGGTTGAGGCCCATTATGGGTTGTTTGAGCAGCTTGGTTTTAGTATCGAGAGGGTCGCACTAGAAAGCGTGATTGTTAGAGAGATACCGGCTATTTTACGTGGGTCAAAAGTTGAAGGTTTATTGCGAGATGTAGTCTCTGATTTATTAGAACATGGAACCTCACAGCGCATTAGAGAGCACATCAATGAGATTCTTTCCACCATGGCCTGTCACGGCTCGGTGCGAGCCAACCGAAAGCTCAGTATCCCTGAGATGAATGGATTACTTCGTGATATGGAAATAACTGAGCGCAGCGGTCAATGTAACCACGGACGACCGACCTGGTCTCAATTAACTCTTGATCAGCTCGATAAACTTTTTTTACGGGGACAATAGGTAACCTTACTATGTCTGTATCATCGTTACCCCCAGCTATTTTCGTTATGGGCCCGACGGCTTCAGGGAAAACAGACGTAGCGATGAGCCTTCGTGAACACCTGCCTGTCGACATTATTAGTGTTGACTCGGCTCAGGTATACCGCCAGATGGACATAGGTAGCGCCAAACCTGATCGAGAGTCGCTCAAGAAGCACCCTCACCAACTCATCGATATTAGAGATCCTGTTGACACCTACAGTGCTGGCGATTTTCTTAAGGACGCGAGAGAAAAAATGGGTGAGATCTCCGCTGCAGGGCGTATACCTCTGCTTGTAGGCGGAACCATGCTCTACTTTAAAGTATTGCTTGAAGGTCTTGCCGAGCTTCCTCAGGCGAATCAAGTTATTCGTAATGAACTGCAGGAGCGAGCCGATAAATCTGGTTGGCCTAGTTTGTATGAAGAGCTGAAGCGTATTGATCCAAGCACGGCAGGGCGATTACATCCAAATCACTCGCAGAGAATTCAACGAGCTCTTGAGGTGTACCTAATCACAGGGTCACCGCTGTCAGAGTTGCAATCATTGTCAAAAGGACAGGGTATTGAGGGTGAATACCAGGTAATCCAGTTAGCATTGGTATGTAACAATCGCTCTTTATTGCATGAGAGAATTGCCCAGCGTTTTCGTCTCATGATGGAGCTGGGCCTGGAATCAGAGGTCAAGGCGCTTTATCAGCGCGGCGATCTAACTGCTGCGTCAACCGCAATGAGATCTGCGGGTTATCGTCAGCTTTGGGATTATTGCGATGGCCTGTTAACCCTCGAGGAGGCGATAGAGAAGGGTATTATCGCCACTCGCCAGTTAGCCAAGCGACAGATCACCTGGTTGCGCAATTGGCCGAACGCGCACGAAATTCAGGTCGATAATGGTGCGCAGTATTATAATTATACAAATATATGCAGTCAGAGCTTGAAAATACTAAGAGAGAGCCCCATATTGTGGAGGTAAGGAGCAATAAAGAAAGCTTTTAACGGGGGTCCGTAATACCGCAAACGTTTTGCTGTGATTAATACAGCTTATATTGAATAGTCAATAAGGAGAACTCTCCATGCCAAAAGGTCATAACCTACAAGATCCTTTTCTTAATGTGTTGAGAAAAGAACGTATTCCAGTGTCAATATTTTTAGTTAACGGCATTAAACTCCAAGGTCAGGTCGAGTCATTTGATCAGTTTGTTGTCCTGTTAAAGAATACCGTCAGTCAAATGGTGTACAAGCATGCCATTTCTACCGTTGTACCCTCTCGTGTAGTGCGACTTCCAAGTAGTGGCGCTGATGATGGCGACTATAGCGATGACCAAATCTAGCCGGTGGCATTGTTTTTTGAGCGACCAGAGTCTGGCGAACGAGCGGTACTGGTTCATATTAAGCTCAATAGCGAATCTGAACCTGAAGATCCTAGAGAATTTGAAGAGCTAGTCATCGCTGCTGGCGGTGACCCTGTGGAGTTTATTACCGGATCTCGGCAGTCTCCCAGCGCTAAGCTTTTTGTAGGCACGGGAAAGCTCGAAGAGATTCATGCCGTGGTAAAGAGCGCTTGCGCTGAACTGGTGATTTTCAATCATAACTTGTCGCCAAGCCAAGAGCGCAATTTAGAAGCCGTTTTACAGTGCAGAGTGCTGGATAGAACTGGGCTTATCTTGGATATCTTTGCTCAGCGAGCGCGAACTCATGAAGGTAAGTTGCAGGTAGAGTTGGCACAACTGCAGCATCTCGCCTCGCGCCTGGTTCGCGGTTGGACTCACCTTGAACGCCAGAAGGGTGGTATTGGTATGCGTGGTCCTGGCGAGACTCAGCTTGAGTCTGATCGCCGTATGGTTAGAGATCGGATTAAATTAATCCAAAAGCGTCTCGAAAAAGTGCGGAAACAAAGAGATCAGGGCCGCAGAGGTCGGCAACGCTCTGAGATACCCACCGTTTCTCTGGTGGGTTATACCAACGCAGGTAAATCAACACTCTTTAATAAATTAACTAACGCTGACGTGTTCGTTGCGGATCAGCTATTTGCAACATTAGACCCGACCATGAGAAGGCTAGATGTTGCTGATTTAGGGGCAGTCATTATTGCGGATACGGTTGGTTTTATAAGTCATTTACCGCACCGTCTAGTTGATGCGTTTAGGGCGACCTTGGAGGAGGCGGCATCGGCCAATTTGTTACTTCACGTTGTCGACGCTAGTGCAGAAGATCGTGCGACTAATATAGTGCGTGTTGATGAGGTCCTGAAAGAAATTCAGGCCGATAAAATCCCATCCTTAATGATCTACAATAAAGGTGACTTACTCGATGATTTCTCACCTCGAATTGATCGTGATGCGCAGGGTTTGCCGGTTGCTGTGTGGGTGTCTGCTTTAGCAGGTCAGGGCATGGACGTGGTATTACAAGCAATAATTGAGAGATTACCCAGCAAGATTGTGCACAAGCATTTGCAATTGCAGCAGAGCCAGGGTTCATTTCGTGCTGCCTTGTACCGTCATAAAGCCGTTTTGAATGAAAGCGTGAGTGAGAAGGGCGCTATCAATCTGGAAATTCAATTGTCTGAGAATGATTTTTTTCGTATTTTAAAGGCTGAGGGGTTGAAAACCCATGATTTGGTCACATTATAGAGGTCTGGTGCTAAAATAAACTGTACCTAACCGTACATTGACGTCGTAGCACTTTATAATCATCGTCTAAAACAAGACATTAATTAAATGTGGAGAATATTATGGCCTGGAATGAACCGGGTGGTGGAAAAGATCCTTGGGGTGGTAACAGAAACGATCAAGGTCCACCGGATATTGATGAAGCCCTGAAAAAGTTAAAAGAAAAATTCTCCATGTTTGGCTCAGGCTCAGGCGGTGGTAGTATTAAAGGTCTGTTGCCAATGGCCCTTGTAGTCATGCTGGTGCTGTGGGGACTATTGGGTGTTTATCAGGTCGATGAGAAAGAGCAGGCGGTTATTCTTCGTCTCGGCAAATACCATGAAACCGTAGGTTCAGGTCTGCATTGGAATCCGCCGCTGATGGACTCGCGCACCACGATTGGTGTGACAGAGGAGCGCCAGTACTCGACCCGTGGGCTTATGCTAACCCAGGACGAAAATATCGTGGAAGTAGCTCTGTCTGTACAATACAACATTGCCAGCGCTAAAGACTTTGTATTGAGCATTAGATCGCCAGAACTTAGCTTACAACAGGCTACCGACAGTGCATTGCGCCACGTGGTAGGAAGCACTGGCCTTGATGGTGTGATTTCTACGGGTCGTGAGCAGGTGGCTACATCTACTGCTGAGAAGCTTCAAGAGCTGCTTGATCTTTATTCCAGCGGTATTAACGTGGTTAAGATTAACATCGAAGATGCAAAACCGCCGAATGAAGTTAAGGCGGCTTATGATGATGTCATTAAGGCTCGAGAAGACCTAGAGCGGCTCGTTAACGAAGCTCAGGCCTACTCAAACGGGATTATTCCTGAAGCTCGCGGCGAAGCTCAGCGCTTGAGAGAAGAAGCGCAGGCTTATCTGTCACAGGTAGTCTCTAAATCTCAGGGTGAAGCCCATCGTTTTGTTAAGCTTTTAACGGAGTATCGAAAGGCGCCGGAAGTGACGCGTAAGCGCCTGTATATAGATGCGATCGAACAAGTGATGACTAATAGCACTAAGATTTTAGTAGATACCGAGAGTGGTAATAATATGCTTTATTTGCCTTTAGATAAGCTGGTTCAGCAGGGGGGTGGCTCGTCCAGTCGCGGCGCCGAAAACAATAACCAGCTGATCGAACGTGTAGCCAACCAAGTGATTGAAAAGCTTCAGAGAAATAGCAACCAAATTCAATCGGAGAGACGCCGATGAGTAAATTAATGAAATTAGCCGTAGTATCCCTAGTGATATTAATTGGTGTCAGCAATACCATTTATGTGATCAGCGAGGTCGAGCGTGGTGTAAAGTTGCGCTTTGGTGAGATGATTGAGGTTGATATAGCGCCGGGTCTACACATTAAAATACCTTTTATTGATGACGTGCGTCGTTTTGATGCTCGTATATTGACTGTTGACGCCGAACCGGCCAGTTTCTTTACTGTTGAGAAGAAGCGCTTGATTGTTGACTCTTACGCTAAGTGGAAGATCGCCAATGTCGAGACATACTACAAGGCCACTGGCGGTGTTGAGAGGATTGCACAGAATCGTCTGGCTAAACGCGTTAATGATGGGCTGAGGAATCAGTTTGGTACGAGGACATTGCACGAAGTAGTGTCTGGTGAGCGTGATTTACTTATGAAGAATATTACCCAAGAATTGAATGGTTCTGTGCGTAATGAACTTGGTATTGAAATTGTCGACATAAGGGTCAAGCGCATCGATTTGCCACCTGAGGTGAGTAGCCAAGTGTTCCGCAGAATGACTGCGGAACGAGATAAAGAAGCCCAAGAGTTGCGTTCAACAGGTAAAGAAAAGGCTGAACGAATCAGGGCATCTGCCGATCGTGAACGCACCATTGAACTGGCTAACGCGTATCGAGATTCCGAAGAGCTTCGTGGTGAGGGAGATGCTAAGGCTGCCAATGTATATGCTGATGCCTATCAACAAGATCCTGAGTTCTATGCTTTTATGCGCAGCCTTAATGCATACAAGTCAGCGTTCTCTAATAAGGGTGATATCTTATTGGTTGAACCGGATAGTGACTTTTTTAAATATTTGAACGATCAAGATGCAAAATAAGGATTACCTGATTGTCTGAAAAAGATAATTAGTTCACAAATTTCTGCCACATTGCTGGTGATTTTGCTAGAATTTAAAGACCGGGGAAACCCGGTTTTTTTATGTCGATTGTAGGGCCACAGTTCATGTTAGAAGATATCATTCGAGCAGCAGGCCTCATGTTGGTTTTTGAGGGTATAATGCCTTTTATAGCGCCAGGACGGTGGCGCGATATGGCCAGGACACTGGGTAAAATCGACGAAAGTACCATGCGTTTGATAGGCCTATTCAGTATGCTACTGGGCTTATTGTTATTGTTTTTATGGCGTTAAGCTAAATTTTATGAGGTTGATGTGTCAAATGTAAATCGTTGGTTATTGCCGGATGGAGTTGACGAAGTACTGCCCGAGCAAGCGCAGGTTGTCGAGCACCTGAGGCGCCAGATTCTCGACCTATATAATATCTGGGGTTATGATCTTGTTATTCCTCCAATGGTTGAATTTACTGAGTCGCTGCTCAGCGGTTCTGGATCAGATCTAGACTTGATGACCTTTCGTGTGACGGATCAACTTAGCGGCCGTTTGATGGGAATACGAGCAGACATAACTCCCCAGACCGCACGCATGGATGCCCACAGCCTACGCCGTCAAGGCCCCAGTCGCCTGTGCTATGCAGGCACAGTGTTGCACACCCGTCCACGAGGGCCTTTGGAATCTCGAACACCTATATCAATTGGCGTCGAGTTGTTTGGCGAAGCCGCTTTGCCCGCTGATATCGAAGTTATTGAACTTTTTTTACAGACCTTGAAGACCTCAGGCGTCAATCAAGTACATCTTGATGTGGGTCATGTGGACATCTTTCGTGGCTTGCTCGCAGGGTCTGATTTAAACTCAGACAGCGAAAGTCGGTTATTCGAGTTATTGCAGCGGAAAGCTTCTGCAGAACTAAGTGATTGGATTAACCTAAATATTAGCGACAAGAAACTCAGGGGTTGGCTGAAAGCGCTTCCTGATTTGGCTGGCAGTATTGAAGTCATAGATGCGGCAAAGAAGGCCTTAAAAGGTGCACCGATTGCGGTAATGCAAGCCATTGATGAGTTAGAGAAAGTGGTAGATTCTGTTGCTAAGACGGGGGTGTCTATTCATATCGATTTAGGCGAACTGCCTGGATATCACTACCACACGGGTATTGTTTTCGCGGGATATGTCCAGGGCTACGGCAAAGCGCTGGGTAATGGTGGTCGTTACGATCATGTTGGCGAAGCCTTTGGACGCGCTCGTCCCGCAACTGGTTTTGCTTTTGATCTCAAGTCGTTAGTTGCTCAAGGCCAGCGTACTAAAAGTACTATCGCTGGTATTTTCGTGCCCTATACTTCTGATACTGAATGTCATCATCAGGTAGCTGTCTTGCGCAGTCAGGGTAATCGGGTGGTACAGGGATTTCAGGATCAGATTGTTGACCTTGTGGAGCTAAAATGTGATCGTCAATTGATCAATAATGACGGTAAATATGTAATTCAAAGCGTAACCTAGCCTGATTGGCGGGCTTGACTAATTCAGTAGAGAAAGAAATCTTATGGGTAGAAATGTAGTAATTCTTGGTTCCCAGTGGGGAGACGAAGGTAAGGGAAAAATTGTCGATTTACTAACGGACAAAACTTCTTTGGTGGCTCGCTTTCAAGGTGGGCACAACGCTGGCCATACCTTGGTGATCGACGGCAAGAAAACAGCCTTACATTTAGTGCCTTCGGGCATTTTAAGAGAGCATGTAACCTGTGTAATTGGTAACGGTGTGGTGGTTGCGCCGGATGCCTTACTTAAAGAAATCGGGATGTTAGAAGAGCGAGGTGTTGAGGTGCGTGATCGCCTTAGAGTGTCTGGTTCCTGCCCTCTAATATTGCCTTATCATATAGCGCTGGACAACGCGCGAGAAGCACAGCGTGGTAACGCTAAAATAGGTACTACAGGTCGTGGTATCGGTCCTGCCTATGAAGATAAAGTGGCACGGCGCGGCTTACGAATTGGCGACATGGCCAATATGGAGCGATTCGCAGAAAAACTAAAAGAAGTCATTGAATATCATAATTTTTCTTTAACTCAATACTATAAAGCAGAGGCTGTCGATTTTGATCAGACATTGGCACTTGCCACGCAGTGGGCGGAAGCCTTACTGCCGATGAAAGCCGATGTGACAAAGATTTTACATGACGCTCGTGAAGCGGGAGAGAATATTCTCTTTGAAGGTGCTCAAGGTTCTCTGCTGGATATTGATCATGGTACTTATCCTTTTGTTACTTCATCCAACACCACCGCTGGTGGCACAGCGACAGGTACTGGCTTTGGCCCGCTGTATCTTGATTACGTGCTGGGCATTACCAAGGCTTACACTACCCGTGTTGGCTCTGGGCCTTTCCCCACCGAGTTGAGATGCGAAATTGGTCAATATCTTGGCGAGAAAGGCCACGAATTTGGCACCACTACCGGTCGTGAGCGTCGTTGTGGTTGGTTCGATGCCGTAGCACTACGCCAAGCTGTGCGTATCAATAGTATTTCTGGGATATGCCTAACCAAACTTGATGTTCTTGATGGGCTAGATGAGATTAAAATCTGTGTCGGCTATCAAAAGGCTGATGGCACTGATGCTGGTATGCCCATGCATGCTGATGATTTTGAAACCATCACCCCGGTCTACGAGTCTATGGCAGGTTGGA
Organism: Porticoccaceae bacterium; assembly: GCA_012960115.1. Classification (GTDB taxonomy): domain Bacteria; phylum Pseudomonadota; class Gammaproteobacteria; order Pseudomonadales; family Porticoccaceae; genus HTCC2207. The sequence goes on along the minus strand of DUBX01000014.1, from coordinate 88,052 downwards.
CGGATGTGACTGTCGGTGCCCAGCGTATTGAAGATCTACCCGAGGCGGCCCGGGCTTATATTTTGCGTATTGAAGAGTTAACAGGTGCACCGATCGATGTGGTGTCAACGGGGCCGGATCGAGTTGAAACCATTGTTTTAAGGCACGCGTTTGACTCGTAAGTTTCTGCGGCCTTGCTATTGATGGTTATTCTTTTAAAAGCTGCCTAGGGTGGCTTTTTTAATGTAGTTTAGATAAAGGTGTTGATAAATTCTGCGTTATAGCTATGGTGATATGCACACGTAATTATAATATTTATGGGATGAATCTAATAAAAATAATAAGCTGAAGAGGCTTCAATATGGCAGTTTACAAAAGTATATTGATAGTACTGGCGCTAGTCGGTTTTACTACTCTAGGCGCCTATGGGGCCGACGAAGCTCTAGACCTTAATGCGCATAAAGACAAAGCGCCTTATTGGCAATCTCAGGGCGCGTTGAAGGGGTTAGTCGACAACTCGGCTACTCGGCCAGATGTCCAATCATCGGTTGTTTTCTCTCTTGATGAGGACGGTTTTAGAGCTGAGCTCCAAAAATCGTATAAATATACTTACAGTCAAAGTGTCGTCTACTTTCCCAACACCAGCGGGCAGATGATGCCATTCTTGGTGACAGAAAAATCAAATTTCTCATCGGTTTTGGCCGCTAAGTTTCCAAATATTACTGCTTATTCGGGTATAGCGCTCAATAACCCTGATGTGAAGGTGCGCTTTAGTATGTCGCCTGATGGTATAGAGGCGATGATCGAAGGTGATCAGGGGCCTGAAAAAACCACCATACGAAAACTATCAAGAGATGCTGATAGCTATGTGGTCTTCACCAAACTAGACCTGATGAAGACTCGAAACCCCTTTTCATGTAGCACGCCAGTGCCATCTAAGGCGGCAAAAACCCCTAGATTTAACCTTAAAAATGAGAATTTTAATCGAACCAGTTTTTCTAATGAGAGCTTTCTTTCTAAATATCGTTTGGCCATATCTGCGAGCAGTCAATACTCAGATTATTACGGAGGTACTTTAGAAGGAGCTTTGGCAGGTATTAACACGACTCTGACTGGGCTAAATTTTATCTTTGAAACAGATCTTGGGGTCACTTTCGAGTTGGTCGATGACAATGATTTAATTATTTATACCGACGCTGAATCAGATCCCTACACCGATGATCTAAATGGTTTAAATGGTGAATTACAGTCTAATCTAGATAGTGTCATTGGTGCCGATAATTACGATATAGGCCACATCTTCAGTAGTTTTGGTGCAGGCATGAGTGGTAATGCGGGTGCCATTGGCGCCGTCTGTAATGATTCAAATAAGGGTAGCGCCTATTCAGATTGGGCGCAGCCTGAGGGAAGTGTGTTTACTAATCTAGTTGCCCATGAGATGGGTCACCAGGTAGGCGCTAATCACACCTTCTCGATGAGGACCGAAAGTACTGGAGCCAATGTCGAGCCTGGCAGCGGTACTACGATTATGAGTTATGCTGGCATAACAGGCCCTGACGATGTGGCAACGCTGGCTGACGATTACTATCACCATGTGAGTATTCAGCAGAGCTGGGCCTACCTTCAAGGCCAAGCGTGTCATGTTAATAGTGCAAATGAAAATAGCGTACCCTCTGTCACGGCCATTCCAGATTACACTGTACCAGTAAAAACGCCCTTTGTACTTATCGGCGATGGAACAGATGCAGACGTTGAAGATGTACTGACTTATACCTGGGAGCAGATCGATGACGGTTTAGTCACTAGCGACGTTTTTGGGCCAGAGAATACTCAGGGTGCTAATTTCCGTTCGCTGGCACCGACGATGAGCTCGATACGGTATTTTCCGTTACTGTCGAGCGTCCTTTCTGGCAATCTAACTCAACAAGACCCTGACACCACCTCAACATGGGAAACTTTGCCGAATGTTCCTAGAGAACTTAATTTTGCGTTGACGGTGAGAGATAACGCCGAGGGAGGAGGTGGAGTAGCCTCAGAGCTAGTTAAGGTGACCGTTGTCGATAATGATGGTGCTTTCTCTATTATCTCTCAAGGTAGTGGGCAGCTCTATTTGACCGGTTCTACCCAGACCATTACCTGGCGAGTTGCAGGGACGAATGTTTCGCCCATACTCGCCGAGCTGGTTGATATTACTATGTCGGTCGATGGTGGGCTGACTTATCCCTACACATTGGCTGAAAACGTCAATAATGATGGTAGTCATGCTGTGGCCATGCCTGACGTTGTAACCTCTACAGCAAGAGTGCGTGTTGAGCCAACTGATAATGTTTTTTATGCGATAAACGCTCGAGATTTTGGCATAACTCGCGATGATATTGTTTTAACTTATAGTGAGCTTGATTATGCTGTCTGTAATAACCAAAGTACCTCAGCATCGTTAACCTATGAAACTTCGTCGGCGTACACTGACACGGCCATTTTCTCGTCTTTAAATGCACCATCTGGTTTGGCTGTTGGATTTTCTCCGGTCAGTGCTTCAGTGAACAACACACCTATTGATGTAACCTTTTCGGCTGCGACTGACATTGTGCCGAATACCTACCCAGTTGAAGTTATTGCGACATCAGATATTCGTACTCAATCCGTGACCCTTAACGTGTCCGCCTATAGCTCCATATTTACCCCGGTTACCCTAACGTTACCAGCTGATCAGAGTGTCCTTAGTGACTTGGCGACCAAGCTACAATGGCAAAAACAGAATAACGCAGTTAGCTACAAGGTAGAAGTTGCTACTGATCAGAGCTTTAGCGAGATTTTTCTCAGTTCTACTGTTGATACTAACTTTACATCTGTTACTGGAATGCAGCGTGAGACTAATTACTATTGGCGGGTGACGCCAATTAATAGTTGCGGTGTGGCGGATGCAGGTACCGTGTATACCTTTACTACACCTAACTTGTTCCAAGCCCAAAACTTGCCAGTGATGATAAGATCCGATGAACCTACTTCTGTTTCATCTACTATATCTATCTCGGAAAATTTGGTGATTACGGATGTCAATGTTGGTGTGGATGTTAGTCATACTTATGTTGGCGAGCTTACGCTTATTCTTACCTCACCGACTGGAATGAGCATAACGCTGTTGCAAGATGTTTGCGTGAACGAAGACTATTCGTCTGGTTCTGATATCAACGCCGTTTTCGATGATGAGGGTTCTGACCTTGAGTGTGGGTTATCGAGCCCAGTGGTCTCAGGAACCTTAAGGCCCCAAATAGGATCGCTTGATACCTTTAATGATCAGAGCACCCAAGGTGATTGGGTCCTCTCAATTACAGACATCTACGCTGGAGATGGTGGCAGTCTTGATAACTTTACGTTAGAAATGAGTACAGATGGTGCTTACGTTAACAGAGCTCCTATCGCATTGCCGCAGTCAGCTAAAGCCACGCCTCAGAACGCCATCGAAGTCGCCTTAGAAGCTATAGACCCTGAAAAACAGCCGCTGACATATTCTTTGGTAGATGCTCCCGGGCGCGGGCAGTTGAGTGTCTTAGCGCCTAGCTTATTGGGCGACACACATACAAATGGGGGAGCAAGAGAGGTAGCAGTTAGTAGCGATTATGCCTATGTAGCGGATTACGCTTCAGGTCTAGCTATTATCGATGTTTCGGACCCTACTAATCCCGGCATGCCTGTCTACATGGATACAACTGGGGAAGCACGAGGGGTAGCGGTACGAGGTAACTACGCCTATGTTGCTGATGGACCTTCAGGATTACACATTATTGATGTGAGTGATCCGTCTAGTCCGTCTTTGTTAAGCACGTTTGATACCAATGGTTATGCATCAGACGTAACACTGTCGGCTGATGGCGCCAAGGCTTATGTTGCTGACGGCAGTTCTGGACTGCATATTGTCAGCGTGAGCGATTCGGCAAATCCGAGTTCATGGGGATTATTTAATACAGGTGGCGAGGCATTAGGTATAGCGCTGTCAAGCGATAGTAGCAAAGCTTATGTAGCTAATGGAGAGTCTGGAATACTGATTGTCGATGTGAGTGACGCTAGCAACCTTAATTCAATAGGGTCATTAGAATTCGCCAACAACGTGGCGTCAGGGGTGGCTCTTTCAGCTGATGGCGCCACAGCCTATCTTGCCAATGGACCTACAGGACTGCAGATTATTGATGTAAGTTATGCCTTTACGCCAGTTTTATTAGGGTCATTAGATACCGCGGGCTCTGCCGTAGATGTTGTGCTAGCAGCCGATGGCGAGATGGCGTACATTGCTGATAGCGATTCAGGCCTCCAAATTATCGACATAGAGAGTTCTTCAAATCCTAAGTTATTGGGATCATTTCGTGTCAACTTCGAAATTCCATCAAGTGCTTCAGGCGTTGCCCTATCTACTGATGGTACCAAAGCCTACGTTGCTAATGACATTATTGGTCTTCAAATTATTGATGTAGCACCCACTGTATTTATTGCTGGAGATGTTATTCCACAATCTGTTGACTACACCCACACCTCAGACGACGTCATTGCCGATGCCGCGACTGATAGCTTTACCTTTAAAGTCAATGATGGCGCTCTTGATAGTAATGTGGCCGCGGTTGACATTTGGATGGATTCCCTTAGCAACGACGGGACCTGGACCTACCTGGAGTTTCTTGATGGAAGTCTGACCATTACCGGTTGCGTGGGTACCTGTGCCACTAATTTGGTGATTCCAGAAACGATTGACGGAATTGCGGTTACTGTGATCGGAGAGGGTGCTTTTGCCGACAGCGGTATAACCTTAGCAACCATTCCTAACAGCGTCACGACCATTGGTAATTATGCCTTTACAACAAATGTCCTCACCTCGGTGACTTTCGGCAATAGCGTCACGGTTATTGGAACAAATGCGTTTGCATACAACAAGTTGTTTGCGGTGAGCTTTTTGGGTGACAGACCCTCTTTGGCGAGTGACAGCTTTTTTGGCAATCGAGCTCTAACCCATGTGAGTTACTGCGACGAAAAGTCAGGGTGGCCTGGAGCTTCAATTTCAGTGGGGTCCACTGATGTAGATCCTATCGAAGATTGCGACTCCGTCAACAACAATACGGCTGCCTTGAGCCAATTACTGGCGGCTGCTAATTCTGGAGATGCGAGTGGGATTACGGTAACAGATTTAAATGCCATCATTGGACTTACCCATGTTGACGCTAATAATCTTACGGTCTATCAGACAGCCATTGAGTTATTGGCTGGCGGGACAAATCTTGACCAATTAAAAGAAATTCAGTCGTTAATTGATTCAGTAAACATAGCGATCACATCTTGTTCTTCGACCGTTTATTTTGTCAGTGTCACCTCCGGTGATTGGCCGGGCGAAGTGAGTTGGTTTTTAGAGGATGCTTCAGGTGCAGCTTTGTATGAGGGGATTGCCCCCTTCAATACGCTGATTTGTTTACGGGATGCGCGTTATACCCTGAGGATGTCTGATTCCTACGGCGATGGTTGGAATGGCGCTAAATTTTCAGTGCTGACAACCGCAGGAGATATTGTTATCACCCGAACTCTTGTTTCTGGTAGTCAAGGAACAGCGGCGATTAATGTGGGTGATTATCCTAACGAGGGGCCAGTAGCCAATGCGCAGACGGTTACTTTGGTTGAAAAAATACCAACGAGCATCACGCTATCTGGTACAGATCCAGAGAATGATGACCTGACCTATTATCTTGATTCTGAGCCTACCCAGGGGAGTTTTACCGTATTTAATCCTAACTCACTCGGTTCGGTTGCCACTGATAGTATAGCCATTAATGTGGTTATTTCGGGCGATGGCAATACCGCATTTGTTGCAGATTACGAGGGTGGCTTGCAGATTATTGATATCAGCGATGCCTCAAATCCTGCTGTACTCAGCACGTTCAATACTGATGGATTAGCTTACAATGTGGCCATCTCTGGTGATGGCAATACGGCTTACGTAGCCGATGAAGAATTTGGACTGCAGATTGTCGATGTAAGTGACCGTTCCAATCCGAGTCTATTAAGTGCATTTGATACAGAGGGTTACGCCATTGGTGTAGCTCTATCGAGTAATGAAGCAATTGCTTATGTGGCAGACGTCCATTCGTTGCAAATAATCGATATTGGTAACCCTCAAAGTCCAAATTTATTGGGGTCATTTTCTACCTCAGGCGCAGCCTATGGGGTCACTATTTCAGCTGATGAAAACAGCGCCTACATAGCCGTCGATAGCGCTGGTTTGGAGATTGTTGATATCACTAACTCTGCAGATCCGGTTCTAGTCAGTACACTGGATACGCCTGGGCTAGCTAGAGCGGTGCAGTTGTCTAATGATGGTAAAACGGCCTATGTCACTGATGATTACTCTGGGTTGCAGATTATCGATATTAATGATCCGGCCAATCCAGACCTGTTAAGTAACTTTGATACGGAGGGGGATTCATGGGGGTTGACGCTGTCCTCAGATGGCAACTTTGCCTATGTGGCAGATTACTACAGCCTTCAAGTGATAGATATTAGCGACAAAGCATCGCCTAGAACCATGGGTGAGTTTAGTACCGCGGGGCCTGCTCGTGGAGTGGCATTGTCTGTAGATGGTAATACGGCTTACATTGCGGAGGGATCTGGGTTACAAATTATCGATGCGACCATATCGAATCTGGCGATAGGTGATGAAATGCCTCAGGTGGTTACCTATACGAGCACGGTGGCGGATGCGACGACGGATAGTTTCAGTTTCACGGTCAACGACGCACGTCTTGACAGTACCCCCGCAACCGTAGATGTCATTATCCTTCCAGATAACGACGGTGATGGTATTGCAAATATCAATGATCTCGACGACGACAATGACGGTATGCCTGATGACTTTGAAATCGCCAATGGTTTTGATCCATTTGACTCGACCGATGGTGCTGAAGATTTGGATAACGATGGCGTCTCCAACGTGCAAGAATACATCAACGGCACTGATGTCAGTGTTGATGATTATGGCCCTGTATTAGTGATACCAGAAAATATGGTCGTGAGCGCTACTGGCTTTTTAACTGATGTTGACTTAGGAATGGCCACAGCAACGGATAGAGCACCGACTAATCCAGATGTAACATCGAATCTAACTGGGCCCTTCGAGTCAGGCGCCTATGAAGTGGTTTGGTCAGCTGAGGATTCTCTAGGCAATCAATCCCAAGCTACTCAGTTACTTAGTGTGGTCCCCTTGGTGAGTCTTGGTCTTCCATTTTCTGTTGGGGAAGAGGGTGATTATGAGGTCTCGGTAAGTTTAAGCGGTGATGCAGCTGAGTACCCGGTCATTATTCCAGTGCAATTGTCCGGGACCGCCGTCGAAGTTGATGACTACACCACCAATCTAGAGGGTAGCCTAACTATTAACCAGGGGCGGTCGGTAAGCATGACGATCAGTATCGTCCAGGATGCAATTGCCGAGTCGGACGAAACAATCACAGTTACTCTCCCCGATACGTTTATTGCTAGTGAGGATTGTGGAGTGATTAGTATATGTAACGCGGTGGTAGGCAGTGCTAGTTCTCAAAAGATTATTATCAGCGAGTCAAATTTACCACCGATGCTAGAGCTTCGGGCGGGTCAAGCTAACTCAGTTGGACCTATGATTACTCGCGATGGAGGGCAGGTCACAATCACAGCCATCATAAAAGATGGTAACTACTCTGATAACCATACTCTTGACTGGGGGGCGGCTTTAAGTGCTTTGCCTAATTCCGCTACTGACGCAGCGGGTAACCTAACCTTTGATCCGGCTACCTTGGATCTAGGTGCTTTAACTGTTTCAGGCTTGGTTAGAGACAACGGTAACCCACAGTTAAGTCTCTCTAACTCGGTCGTAATGGCCGTGTTGGAGACCCTAACCCCACTGGCAGTAGAACAGGATACAGATGGTGACGGTGTTTCAGACGCCGCTGAGGGTTGGGGAGACAGCGATCATGATGGAATACCTGATTATCAAGATGCTATTGCTGAGCTGTATATGCTCCCACTAAATGTTAATAGTACTAACCTGATACAGTCAGAAAATGGGACCTCGATTCGTCTAGGAGGCAGAGCGATTAGCCAAGGAGATTATGACTTGAGCCTAACAGAGGAAGAATTGTCTGTCTCAGGCGACTCTTACTATGACTTTCCTGATGGTTTGATTGACTATCGTTTGATGGGTGCAGAGCCTGGTTACTCATACTCCTTGGTTCTGCCCCTTAGCTTCCATCTAGGTCCAAGAGATGTTGTTAAGAAATATGTCGATGAAACATTAGGATGGCAACTATTTGTCGAAGATGCTGCTAACAGCGTTGCCTCGGTGGTTGCTAGCGACGGAACTTGTCCAGAGCCTGGTAGTGAGGTCTACATTCAGGGCTTAACAGAGGGCGCTAATTGTATTCAGTTGACAGTTGAAGATGGCGGCCCCAATGATGCCGATGGCCAAGCGAATGGTACGCTGGTTGATCCCGTTGGCGCGGCCGTTAAGTATCTGGGTACCCCAAGTGATGGCAGTACAGTCTCATTAAGTGACAACGAGATAACAGCCAACGGGTCCGATAGTGCTACGGTGACCGTGACGGCCTATGATGCACAAGGCGTGACACTTGAGGATATGACAGTCGATGCAACGGCTTCATTATCAGGTGTTACCGTCAGCAGCTTCGCCGAGCAGGGTGATGGCGTCTATACAGCAACCGTCACGGCGAACAACACCTCGGGTAGTGCAATCCTCAATGTCACTGTGAGTAATGGCGCTGAATCAATCAATTTGACGTCTGAAGCAATAACCGTAGTCAGTCCGCCGGCTCCGCCCGCGCCAACGCCTTCATCGGGTGGAGGTGGTGGCTGTGTGGTAGCAGTTGACGGTTCGTCGGATGCTTCAATGCCGTTGCTATTAATGATCGCAGGCCTTCTCTTGATGCGCAGGCGTTATCTATACCGATAATCGATTATGGTTACCCAGCTAAAAAGCCGCCATGGGCCGGCTTTTTAGCTTTGGGTGCCTTTATAGATATTCGCTTAGATAAACGTTTTTGCGGTCGTTAATTGATCGGTTTTTATAACGCAGGTAGTGCCTATTACCTAAACCATAGATATAAACAAAAAATATACTTTATTTGGGCTCAGGATGCTTGCCAAAATCGGGCAAGTTAGGTACCTTAAAAGCGCTGGATCTAATAACAAGAAAGGGTTCTTCCCTAGGTATTATTGTTAGGCGAAAGAAACCCATTACGTTTGGGGTATTTTATGCCGCGAAAACTGTACAAGGATTATTCTTTTTACAGCCCTCTTTATCGTCTATCGCAGACGGTCGAATACCCTTTTGATTTAAAAATCATTACCCTTGTAAGTGTTGCTCGGTCTCTATATGTCATTGATAGGGAGTTTTAGTGGTTAATTCTTACGCTTATGAAATTTGGCCGCTGGCTGTTTATTTTGTCATGGTGATTCTCTTAGTAATCACTATGTTGGTGCTTTCTTGGTTGCTCGGACAAAGACGTCGAGAAGCAGCGACCAACGATCCTTTTGAGTCCGGTATTGTTTCAGTAGGTGGCTCGCAAATTCGTATTTCAGTCGAATTTTATCTGGTCGCCATTTTCTTTGTTATCTTTGATCTGGAAACCGTGTTCATTTTTGCATGGGCTATCGCCTTCTTTGAACTTGGTTGGCAAGGCTATTTATCTATGGTGGTGTTTATTGCCATCCTTGGTTTGGCGCTAGTATATGAGTGGAGGTCCGGTGCATTGGACTGGGGTAACAAAACGCGCGCTGGATTAAAAGATGCGCTGAAATCGGCTGAGGTGGAATAATGGACTGGAGTTTAACGAGACCTGAACAGGGTAATTTGGCTGGTCAGAGTGATGATTTTATTGAAGAGCAGGTTAAGCGTAATGTGGCTTTTGCCAAGCTTGAGGATTTAATCGCTTGGGGACGCGCTCATTCATTATGGCCTTTCAATTTTGGCCTCTCGTGCTGTTATGTCGAGATGGCGACGTCTTTCACCAGTCGACATGATATTGCGCGCTTTGGTTCTGAGGTTATTCGCGCCACACCACGGCAAGCCGATCTAATGGTTATTTCAGGGACCTGTTTTTTGAAAATGGCGCCGGTGATTCAACGTCTTTATGAGCAGTTGTTAGAGCCTCGATGGATTATTTCGATGGGGTCATGTGCTAATTCGGGCGGTATGTACGATATTTATTCTGTGGTACAAGGTGTAGATAAATTTATTCCGGTAGATGTATATGTCCCCGGTTGTCCGCCACGCCCAGAGGCTCTCATGCAGGGTTTGATAATGCTTCAAGAATCGATTGGCAAGGAGCGACGCCCCATTACCTGGGCCGCTGGGGATCAAACGATCGTCAAGCCAGCCAAAATCAGCAAGCGTGATGAACTTACCGCGCAACGCATTCAGGCAACAGAATTAAGGGAACCGACGAAAACATAGGGTCCCAATAACAATCTGAGAGGGTTAAATGCAGACGGCTGAATCCATGGTTCATAGCCAAGTAGAAGAAACCTTGTATCGCCAGTTTGGACAGCAACAGTTTACTGTTCAAGCCACGGCCGACTCCATTCTGACACTGTGGGTGCCTAGGTCTCTATTGTCTGACGTTTTGCAGTTCCTAAAGCCCCAGTTTTCAATGCTCTATGATCTGTTCGCGATTGATGAGCGCACACGGCAACATCGGTCTGGCCAACCTGCTTCAGATTTTACTGTTGTTTATCAGCTACTCTCTATGGAGCGCAATGCTGATATTCGTATCAAAGTGGCGCTGACTGAGTCCGATCTGCACCTCCCAACGATTATTAGTATTTGGCCTAATGCCAATTGGTATGAGCGAGAGGCCTGGGACATGTTTGGTGTCGTCTTTGATGGTCATCCCACTCTTTACCGTATTCTGCTGCCGCCGACGTGGGAGGGTCATGCCTTACGCAAAGATCACCCAGCGCGAGCCACCGAGATGGCGCCTTTTGAAATGGGGCCTGAACGGGTTGCTAAAGAGCAGGAGGCGCTACGTTTTCGCCCTGAAGAATGGGGTATGGAAAAGGCTACTGAAGATAGTGAATATATGTTCCTCAATCTGGGTCCGAATCACCCCAGTGTCCATGGAGTATTTCGGGTTGCCCTGCAATTAGATGGCGAGGTGATTATTGATTCGGTCCCCGATATTGGTTATCACCATCGCGGTGCTGAAAAGATGGGCGAACGCCAAACATGGCACACCTACATTCCCTACACAGACCGAATTGATTATCTTGGCGGGGTTATGAATAACCTAGCCTACATTCAATCAGTGGAAATGCTCGGGGGCGTAGTGGTGCCAGAACGGGCCAAGATTATTCGTATTATGTTGTCTGAGCTGTTCAGGATTTCTAGTCACCTAGTGTTTTATGGGACTTTTGTTCAAGACGTAGGCCAAATGTCTCCTGTGTTTTATATGTTCGCTGACCGTGAGCGATTGTTCGGAATTATTGAGGCGATTACCGGTGGACGTATGCACCCAGCATGGTTCCGTATTGGTGGTGTTGCTCAGGACCTCCCTGAGGGTTGGGATACGTTGATTCGTGACTTTATCGACTTTTTACCAGCTCGCCTGGATCATTACGACAAGATGGCCATGCAGAACAAGATGCTTAAAGATCGTACAGTCGGTATTGGTGTTTATACCCAGCAAGAAGCCATTGACTGGGGGATTACTGGTCCAGGATTGCGGGCCACGGGTTGTGATTGGGATGTGCGTAAAAAACGCCCTTACGGTGGATATGATCAGTTCGACTTTGATGTGCCGATTTCACATAACGGTGATTGTTATGACCGTGCTGAGTTGCGTATTGAAGAGATGCGTCAGAGCTTACGTATTATTCGGCAGTGCCTTGATAACATGCCCGGCGGACCCTATAAGAGCGATCATCGACTCACCACCCCACCGCCCAAAGAGCGAACAATGGAAGATATTGAAACTCTTATACATCATTTTCTTAATGTTAGCTGGGGGCCTGTGGTGCCCGCAGGAGAGGCCTCGGTAATGATTGAGGCCACCAAAGGGATCAATAGTTATCACCTAATTAGCGATGGCGGCACTAACTCATACAGAACCCGTATCCGAACCCCTTCTTTTCCTCACTTACAGCAAATACCGCTGATTAGTAACGGCCTAATGATCCCTGATTTGATAGCCATTATTGCCAGTATCGATTTTGTGATGGCGGATGTTGACCGATGAGTAATGCAAAGATGATTCAAAGTGATATTAGTTCAGTACTGACCTTGCAAGAAATGGCTGAGATAGATCACGAATTGGAGCATATTCCCTATAAATCAGGGGCTGCCATTGACGCCCTAAAAATTATTCAGGCCGGGCGCGGCTGGGTGTCTGATGAGTGTCTTCAAGCCATAGCCAAGTATCTAGACATGTCTTCAGAAGAGCTAGAGGGCGTCGCGACCTTTTATAACTTAATTTATCGCCGCCCGGTGGGTGAAAAAGTCATTCTCTTTTGTGACAGCGTAAGCTGTTGGATAAGTGGTTGCGACAGTATTAAGCAAGCTATCTCTGATACCTTGGGTGTCGATTACGGTGAAACCACTGAGGACAATCGCTATACGCTACTTCCAGTTCCCTGTCTGGGGGCCTGTGATAGAGCACCAGTGATGATGGTGGGTGACGACTTGGTCACCCATCTTGATGATAATAAAATCAATGAACTGTTTTCTGCTGGTAAAACGGGAGATCAGTCTTAATGGAAAAAGTACTGACACGCAATATTGAACCCGGCAAGGCGCCAACCGATATGGCTGCCTATGAGGCCAACGGTGGCTATCAAGGTTTACGCAAAGCCATGTCTGGCATGTCACCCCAAGATTGTCGAGAGGTGGTCAGCGCATCTCACTTACGCGGACGCGGAGGAGCGGGATTCCCCACCGGCATGAAGTGGAGCTTTGTGCCGATGGATGATAAATGCACCCCTGGACACAAGTATCTAGTGTGCAATGCAGATGAAATGGAACCAGGGGCATTTAAAGATCGCCTGTTGATGGAGTATGACCCACACCAACTCATCGAAGGGATGATTTTATCTGCTTATTGCATTGGTGCTGATATTTCCTACATCTTTATCCGTGGCGAATACATCGTTGCCATCGAGCGCCTGCGCAAGGCGCTGGAAGAATGTTATGCCAAAGGTTATCTGGGCGACAATATTCTTGGTAGCGGTTACAAGCTTGAGATGTATGTCCATCCCAGTGCTGGCCGTTATATCTGTGGTGAAGAAACAGCCCTCATTAATGCGCTTGAAGGCAAGCGAGCAAATCCTAGAGCCAAGCCACCATTCCCCCAAGTGAGTGGCCTATGGGGGCGTCCGACGATTGTTAACAATGTCGAAACGCTTTGTAACATCCCACATATTATTGATCGTGGTGCCGAATGGTTTAAGAGCCTTGGGGTGGGTGAGGACGCCGGGACTAAACTGTTTGGCGTTAGTGGGCGAGTTAAAAATCCTGGTTGTTGGGAGTTACCAATGGGCACGCCTATCCGTGAAATTCTTGAAAACCATGCCGGAGGTATGCAAGACGGTTTGCAGCTTAAAGGTTTCTTGCCCGGAGGCGGTTCAACTGACTTTTTAACCCAGGATCATCTCGACTTAGCCATGGACTATAACGTGATTGGTAAAGCGGGTAGCCGCATGGGTACTGGCACCATGATTATTCTCGATGATCAGACTTGCCCGGTGGGCATGGTGTTAAATTTGATTCGCTTTTTTGCCCAGGAATCTTGTGGGTTTTGCACACCTTGTCGTGACGGTCTGCCTTGGACAAGGCAGGTATTAGAAGACATAGAGCAAGGTCGCGGCAAAGCTGAAGATCTGGATACGCTTGAATATCAAATTAATTATATAGGCGCTATCGGCAACACCCATTGCGCCCTAGCACCAGGCGCTATGGAGCCGCTACAAAGTGCGCTTAAATATTTTCGTGAGGATTTTGAACGACACATTAGTGGTGGCTGTTGCCCTTACCACTCAGGAAAGGGAGTCTGAACTATGCCAATGATCTATGTTGATGGTCAGGAACTTGAGGTGGTGCAGGGAGAAAATATACTCGAAGCATGCCTTAATGCGGGACTGGATCTGCCTTATTTTTGTTGGCATCCGGCCATGGGCTCTATCGGTTCTTGCCGTCAATGTGCAGTGGTTCAATATCAGAATGAGGAAGATACCAAAGGCCGCATTGTCATGGGCTGCATGACCGCTGTAAGCGAAGGGGCAAGGTTCTCACTCAAGGCAGAGAATGCCACAGAGTTTCGTGAGGCGGTGGTTGAAAGCCTTATGCTTAATCATCCCCATGACTGTCCTGTCTGTGCGGAAGGTGGGGAATGTCACCTACAAGACATGACCGTTATGGTCGGACATCGTGACCGGCGATATACCGGTAAAAAGAACACTTATCGCAACCAATATTTGGGCCCTCTGATTCATCATGAGATGAATCGTTGTATCGCCTGTTATCGATGCGAGCGCTATTACCGAGATTACGCGGGGGGTAAAGATCTGGGGGTACAGGCTTCCCATGACCACCTGTATTTCGGTCGTCATGAGGAAGGGGTTTTAGAGAGTGAGTTTTCTGGCAATTTGGTTGAGGTATGCCCCACAGGCGTTTTCACTGATAAACCTTTCTTAAAGCAATATAGCCGTAAGTGGGATTTACAGTCTGCACCCTCTATATGTCAGGGTTGTGCGGTGGGCTGCAATATTGCCCCAGGGGAGCGTTACGGCAAAGTTAAGCGTGTCCATAACCGCTATAACAATGAGGTTAATGGTTACTTTATCTGTGATCGAGGTCGCTTTGGTAGCGGCTATCTAAACAGTGATCTACGTCTTGATTATGCGGGCATTAAGAATCCCGATGGTAGCTTTTTTGCCGTTCATCAGCAGCAAGCACTGGACACAGCAGCTGGCTGGATGGCCGGCAAGAAGGTCGCGGCTATTGGTTCGCCCAGAGCCTCAATTGAGGCGAATTATCTGTTGCGAGAGTTGGTTGGCGCGAAGAACTTTGCATCGGGGTTTTCAGATCAAGAAGCTGAATTGATGGCTAGTATTGCTAATATTTTGCAGACTACCAAGGCGGTTAACCCATCGATTAAACAGATTGAGTCTGCCGACGCGGTGCTCATTCTTGGCGAAGATGTCACTAATACTGCCCCACGAGTGGCGCTTGCGTTGCGTCAGTCAGTGCGTAACAAGGCCTTTGAATTAGCAGAGCAGATGGAACTTCCAGCGTGGCAAGATGCCGCGGTTCGCAATCTTGCGCAAGACCAACGTTCGCCAATGACCATCGTGTCAGCCATAGATACTCGTCTTGATGATGTTGCCAGTATCTGTGTTTCTTTGGCCCCGGATGATATAGCCGCCTTTGGTTACGCTGTCGCAGCAGCTCTGTCGGGTGAATCGACAGATAACCCCCAAGCAGATGCCGCAGCGCAGATGTTAAAAGCGGCGAAAAACCCGTTAATTGTCAGTGGGTCGAGCATGGCTCATCAGGGCGTGATTAACAGTGCTGTTGCAGTGGCCGACGCTCTGGATAAGGCGACAAGCATGTTGAGTTTTTGCGTACCTGAGTGCAACAGCCTAGGACTGGCGCTGATGGTGGCCGATGGTTCTGGCAGTAGTTTGAGCGGCTTAGCTAAGAGAGCATCCAAGCTAGATGCATTAATTATATTAGAAAATGATGTGTATCGCCGTGGCGATAAGTCGCAAATCGATCAGTTATTGGCCAGCGGCACCAAAGTGATTACCTTGGATATGGTTGAGAATAGTACGCTTGATCAATCTGACTTGGTCATGGCTGCGGCATCCTATGCCGAGTCTCAAGGCACCTTGGTTAGCAGTGAGGGGCGCGCTCAGCGGTTCTATCCCGTGCACTCTCCAGCAGCAGAGCGATTGCCTAGCTGGCAGTGGTTGTTGCGTTTGGCCAGCGTTACTGGGCACAAAAAGTTATCTAAATTACAGAATTTTGACCAGATAGTTGCTGCCTGTGCCGAGAGCAATCCGCTGTTTTCAGGCCTGCTGGATGTTGCGCCACTCAACAGTTTCAGAGATCGTGGTTCGAAGATACCTCGTCAAACGCATCGTTACAGCGGTCGTACAGCGATGAATTCGGGTGTTTCAGTGCATGAGCCTCAACAGCCCAAAGATCATGAAAGCCCATTGTCCTATAGCATGGAAGGTTTAAATCGCGACCAACCCTCATCATTAATGCCCTTTGTTTGGTCGCCAGGGTGGAATTCCAACCAGTCTCTGCAAAAGTTTCAGTCTGAGGTGGATGGTCCCCTTAAAGGCGGCCCTTCAGGAGTGCGCCTGATTAGTTCGTCTTTACAGGGAGCTGATATTTCCCGGCAGATCGATAAAGTGACCTTGAAGGCTCATCAGTGGCATCTAGTCCCCATGCAACAGATTCACGGAAGTGATGAATTGTCTGCGCATACAGATGAAATTGCTGAACTGGCCGGTCGAGGATTTATCGCCATTGGTCAGAAGGTGGCTGAAAAACTGGCCGTCACCGAGGGCGATGGTTTGTTGGTTAAACAGGGAGAGATTGAATGTTCCCTCGAGGTCAGGATTTTGTCTAGAGTGGCGAAAAACTGTATTGGCTACAGTGTAGGCTACCTAGAAACGCAAGGGCTAACGGCAGGCAGTTTGGTTACCTTGGAGGCGGACAAATCTTGGCAACGCTCTGGACCGGAGATGATTGCCTCAGACAAGGCAGCTTTTGAACAGGTGATTAGTGATGGAGGTGCGAGTAATGTCTGAGTTGATGCCTGTAATTCTCTCCCTCACTATCTTAATAGGCGGCGTTGCAGGTGCGGCTATCTTGACGTGGTTCGAGAGGCGCTTGCTGGGTGTTTGGCAAGATCGCTACGGGCCTAATCGACTTGGACCGTTCGGTATTGGCCAGGTGGCCGCTGACATGATTAAACTGTTGTTTAAAGATGACTGGGTTCCCCCCTTTGCTGATCGATTAGTGTTTATCTTTGCTCCCACCGCTATTGTCGTCGCTATGATGATGGGTTTTGCCGTAGTGCCCTTTGCCCCCGGGATGATGATTATCGACGTCAACATTGGGTTGTTGTTCTTTCTCGGCATGACGTCTCTAGCGGTTTACAGCGTGCTGCTAGGAGGTCTGGCCTCTAACAATAAATATGCACTTTTGGGTGGCTTGCGGTCGGCGGCGCAAATGGTTAGTTACGAGGTCTTTATGGGCCTTTCATTAATCGGCGTGGTCATGATGTCTGGCAGCTTTAGTTTGGTGGACATCGTTGAAGCCCAGACCGATGTTTGGTTCTGTTTTTCGCAGATACTCGGTTTAATCGTGTTTATTATTGCCGGTATTGCCGAGAGCCACCGTTTACCTTTTGATCTACCCGAAGCAGAGCACGAACTCACAGCAGGCTTCCACACTGAATACGGCGGCATGAAGTTTGCGATGTTTATGCTCGGGGAATATCTCGGGCTAATGCTCATTTCTTGCATGATTGTGACGTTATTCTTTGGCGGCTGGCATGGCCCTATGTTGATCGGCGATTGGTTGCCGCCATTCTTCTGGTTTAGTTCCAAAGTATTTGTGGTTATTTGTTTCTTTGTCTTATTGCGCGCAGCGATACCGCGTCCGCGTTACGACCAATTAATGTCACTTGGCTGGAAAGTAATGTTACCCATCACTCTGGTTAATATTCTGGTCACGGGTGCCGTTCTGTTATGGATGGAGGGAGTCGCCTGATGTTAAGTGAACTGCGAACCATGTGGGAAGTGCTCAAGCACACCTTTACCAAAGCTGAAACTGTTCAGTATCCCGAAGAAATGCCCTATCTGGCGCCACGTTATCGAGGACGCATTGTGTTGACTCGCGACCCTGATGGCGAAGAGCGTTGCGTGGCTTGTAATCTATGCGCGGCTGTTTGCCCTGTTGACTGTATAGCACTACAGAAAGATACCCGCGAAGATGGCACCTGGTACCCAGAGTTTTTTCGCATTAACTTTTCACGATGCATTATGTGCGGTATGTGTGAAGAGGCCTGCCCGACCTATGCTATCCAATTGACGCCTGACTTTGAAATGTGTGAATACGATCGGCAAAACATGGTCTATGAAAAAGAACATTTACTGATTGATGGCGTGGGTAAATACCCAGACTACAATTTTTATCGGGTGTCGGGCATGAAAACAGCGTCTAAAGACAAAGGCGAGGCTATCAACGAAGCTAGGCCAATTGACACTAAGAGTTTATTGCCATGAGCCTACTTTATACAACAACAGACCAGAGGGCCGTCCATGCTTGAAATTGTATTTTTTTACATAGCGGCAACGGTTGCATTGGTGGCGACAGTGATGGCGATGACCAGAGCTAATGCTATTCACGCCCTAATTTATCTGATTGTTTCGCTGCTGGCTGTTGCCGTTATCTTTTTCTTGATTGGCGCGCCATTTGCCGCCGCCCTAGAGATCGTTATTTATGCTGGAGCAATCATGGTGCTATTTGTTTTTGTCATCATGATGCTCAATTTAGGTGAAAAGGGTGATAAGCAGGAACGACAATGGTTGCAGCCTTCAATATGGGCAGGGCCGGCGGTTTTATCCGTAGTTTTACTCATTGAGTTGGTGATGGTCATTAGTCAAACCAATGGTCCAGTGTCTGTCACTGCGGTCTCGGCAAAAGAAGTGGGTTTGGCTTTATTTGGCCCCTATGTGTTGGCGGTAGAGATTGCCTCAATGTTATTGCTGGCAGGACTCGTAGGTTCTTTCCACCTTGGTCGTCGTTATCTTGAGCGAGACAACTTAGAAAAACAGGGTGGTCAATAATGGACGGCCTGAATATACCTCTTAACCACATTCTTCTGGTCTCATCTCTCCTGTTTGCCATTGGCATGCTCGGTCTAATGATCAGACGTAATATTATTTTTATATTGATGTCACTGGAGGTCATGCTTAATGCAGCGGCTTTGGCATTTGTCGCCGCCGGAGCTCATTGGGGGCAGCCTGACGGACAGGTAGTATTTATGCTTATCCTCACTGTGGCTGCGGCCGAGGTGGCAGTGGGCTTGGGCTTGGTGCTTCAAGTTCAGAAGCGCTTTAAAACATTGGATATGGATCATGCCAACCGGATGCAGGGTTAACTATGAGTGAGACTATTTGGTTAATACCACTGATACCTTTGCTAAGTTCAGTGACATTAATGCTATTTGGCAGTCGACTCAAGGTATCTCAAATTGGGATTCTGGGTGTCGCCTCGGTAGGTATAGCCGCTTTGCTGACGTTGCTGCTGGCCGTTGAATTTATGCAAAATCAACAGGTTATACAACTATCACTGTGGATCTGGATGGAAGTAGCAGGTTTTGCTCCCGGTATTTCGTTCTATTTTGATGGACTGACTCTAGTGATGATGTCGGTGATTACTGGCGTTGGCTTTTTGATTCACCTTTTCTCTACCGAATTTATGGAGAGAGATCCAAGTTATGCTCGATATTTCGCCTACTTGAATATGTTTGTTGCCGCCATGTTGGTCTTGGTGATGGCCGACAACCTTTTATTGCTTTATCTAGGGTGGGAAGGTGTCGGGGTCTGTAGTTACCTATTAGTCGGGTTCTGGTATCAGCACAACGCCAACGGTCATGCCGCGCGTAAAGCCTTTATTGTTACCCGTATCGGCGATACGGCCATGGCATTGGGTTTACTGCTACTGTTCACGCAGTTGGGAACCTTAGATATTCAGGCCATGGTGGGTGAGGCCAATCAAACCTGGCAGGTAGGCGATACTATCCCCCTAATAGCTTGCCTGCTACTAGTTTGTGGGGCTGTCGGCAAATCAGCTCAGTTGCCGTTACATACTTGGTTACCAGATGCGATGGCGGGTCCAACGCCGGTTAGCGCGCTGATTCATGCGGCGACTATGGTTACCGCTGGGGTTTACCTAATAGCGCGTACTCATGGGTTGTTCTTATTAGCACCCACGGCCATGACCGTTGTTGCTGTTATTGGCATAACCACCTCGCTGATGGCGGCTTTTACAGCGCTAATGCAAACCGACATTAAACGCATCTTGGCCTACTCGACCATTAGTCAGATCGGCTATATGTTTCTTGCGTTGGGCGTGGGCGCATGGAGTGCAGGTATTTTCCACCTAATGACCCATGCGTTTTTTAAAGCGCTATTATTCTTGGGGTCAGGTGCGATTATCCACTGTCTGCATCACGAACATAATATTTTCAAAATGGGCGGCCTGAGGACTCGAATGCCTGTCACCTTTTGGAGTTTCATGATCGGCTCAGCGGCATTAGCGGCGCTACCGATGACCTCGGGATTCTTCAGTAAAGACCAGATTTTACTGCAGGCTTACCAACTTCCCGATATAGGGCCAGGATTGTGGATGGCCGGGCTCCTAGGGGCCTTGCTGACCGCAATTTACAGTTTTAGATTAGTTTTTGTGGTGTTTTTTGGTAAGGCCAACACCGAACCGGATAAAAACACTGGATGGCGCATGGCAGTTCCGCTTTCGGTGTTGTGTTTCTTAGCCATGGTTGGCGGTTGGTTCATGATCCCGGTGAGTGAGGTGTTCCCTGCTAGCGATGGCAGTCATCCGGCGCATTGGGTTGAATATGTTTCCATATCTGTGCCTATTGTTGGCGTGCTATTAGCATATTTCATATTCTACAGCGGTCGGTTGAAAATTGATGGACTTGTCAACTCAACCTTAGGTAAGAGCCTCGGGCAGTTTTGGTTCAGCGGTTGGGGTATCGACTGGCTCTATGACCACCTTTTTGTAAAGCCTTATTATGGATTGGCTAATATGCTTAAAGGAGAACCTGTGGATGCCATATACGGCTTAATCGTTGCCCTCAATCAAACCTTTAACCACTGGCTGAGTGTCGCTCAATCAGGGCGCATGCGCTGGTATTTAGCCAGCATGGTAGCAGGGCTGATCCTAGTGATTACTTTGGCCGCTAATCTTTCCGTGGGGGTGCTCTAATGGTGATGATTAACCTGATAGTCATACTCCTAGTTGGCGGCTTATTGGCTATATTGTCTGAGCGCATTAGTGACACTATGCCTCGAAAAGTGGCCATGGGTGTGGTCCTAGTTGACTTGTTGTACCTACTTGTTTGTCTGTCTGGCATGCCTGACATTACCCAATTGCAGGCGCCTGTGGCCAGCGATTCTTCGTCGTGGTTAATGCACTTTAAGGCTGGCTGGATTCCAGCTTTCGGTATTAGTATTGAATTGGCATTAGACGGCATTAGTTTATTAATGGTATTGCTAACACTGGTTCTTGGTGCCATTGCAATAAGCGCGTCATGGACGGACATTGTGGTGCGCAAAGGCTTCTTTGAGGCTAACTTATTGTGGTCACTGGCAGGCGTGCTAGGGGTATTCATGTCTCTAGATCTAATGCTGTTCTTCCTGTTTTGGGAGGTAATGCTAATCCCCATGTACTTCATGATTGCAATCTGGGGTCATGAGAATCGTGGCTATGCGGCCATGAAATTCTTTATCTTTACCCAAGCCAGTGGCTTGTTGATGCTAGTGTCGATATTGGCGCTAGTAGCGGTTAATCATGGCGCCACAGGGACTTGGACCTTTAGCTACTTTGATTTACTGAACACAGAAATGGCCGAGCAAACAGCGCACTGGATTATGCTAGGTTTCTTTATTGCTTTTGTGGTCAAATTACCGGGATTTCCTTTCCACACTTGGTTACCCGACGCACACACTCAAGCACCGACTGCGGGTAGTGTGATTCTGGCCGGTATTCTTCTTAAAACAGGTGCCTACGGACTCATTCGTTTTGCAGTGCCGTTCTTCCCTGAAGCGGCGTTAAATTTTTCATACCCTGCGATGTGGTTAGGAGCGGCAGGGGTGGTCTATGGTGCTGTGCTGGCCTTCGGTCAAACTGATTTTAAACGTCTAATAGCTTATAGCAGCGTCAGTCATATGGGCTTTGTGCTACTGGGAATTTATGCGTGGAATGAACTAGCACTGCAAGGTGCAGTGATGCAAATGGTAGCGCATGGGTTTAGTACCGCAGCTCTGTTTATGATCGCAGGATCGCTACAAGAGCGATTGCACACAAGAGACATGCGAGAGATGAGTGGCCTGTGGCAACAGATGCCGCGTATGGGCGCAGTGGCAATGTTTTTTGTCGTTGCATCGCTAGGCCTGCCAGGTTTAGGTAATTTTGTTGCTGAATTCCTGGTGTTGCTGGGGCTTTTCCAAGTCAATGTTTGGATTACAGTGATTGCTGCTACCGGCTTAATTACCGGCGCGGCCTATTCGCTGCTTCTTATGCAGCGTTCATTTCAAGGCGAAGTTAATAAAAAGTGGGCTGACTATGGTCTGGCTGATTTCGGGCCTCGCGAGATGCTGACCATGGGAGTAATGATGATCGCACTAATCCTATTGGGTATTTATCCACAGCCAGTATTAGATGCAGCACAACCGGTATTGCAAAGTTTGCTTGAGCTCACAGCTACCCCGGCGCTTGCCAGCGCGGAGGCAATGCAATGAACGCGACTATGTTCTCCGCCTTGGCGCCTATTTTAATACTCTCTCTGACTGCTATTGTATTGATGATTCAAGCGTCAATTAAAAGGGATCAGTCGCTGGCTTGGGTAATTACTGCCGTTGGCTTTGTGCTCACGCTATGCGGTGCTTATTACGCGAGAGACTTTACTCAGTCGGTCACGATTTTGTTGCAAGTGGATCATTGGAGTTTGTTTTTCACGAGCCTTATTATGATTGCGTCATTAGTGACTCTAGTGCTCTCGAGAGACACATTTTCTCCTGAGGGGGAACGAAAAGAAGAGTATTACTTGCTCTTAGTGTTATCGGTACTAGGTGCGGTGGTGCTCATTCAGTCCAGCCACATGGTTTCTCTATTGCTGGGTATGGAGCTGATGGGCGTCGCTCTTTACGCCATGATTGCGTTTCCGGAGCGTGGGCATTTGCCCCTTGAGGGCGCTATTAAATATCTGGTGTTGTCAGCCTGTGCGTCAGCAATGTTACTGTATGGTTTTGCGCTTATTTATGCAGCCACCGGTGAATTAAGTTACGCAGGTATTGGTGCTAAAGGCGCTTTAGCTTACCTTGAAAACCCCATGCTGATTATGGCGGGCAGTGCCATGGTGTTGGCGGGCATTGGCTTTAAACTATCCGTCGCACCCTTCCATATGTGGACGCCGGACGTTTATCAGGGCGCACCTACCCCGGTAACTGGGTTCCTTGCCACAGTCTCCAAGGGCGCGGTGTTTATAGCCTTGAGTCGTTTTTATATAGATGGAGCTCTCTATCAATATAGCGGTTTAAACACTGCATTAGTGGTCTTGGCTATTGCGTCTATGCTGGTTGGTAATTGGTTGGCATTGCGTCAAGAAAATATCAAACGCTTGCTGGCTTATTCTTCGATCGCCCATTTTGGTTATCTGTTGGTGGTGTTAATAGCCCTGACTTACGTGGATGCAGGGCTAGTCAGTCAAAGCATTACCTTTTACCTGACAGCCTATATGGTCACTACCTTAGCGGCTTTTACGGTAGTCTCGACGGTAGCTGGAGAAGACACTGCCAAGCAAGATGTTAGTGCCTTTGAGGGCCTGTTCTGGCATCGCCCACTAGAGGCATCTGCCCTAACTGTGGCTATGTTGTCACTGGCAGGTATACCCTTAACCGCTGGATTTATGGCCAAGTTCTTTGT
Source organism: Porticoccaceae bacterium (assembly GCA_012960115.1). Classification (GTDB taxonomy): domain Bacteria; phylum Pseudomonadota; class Gammaproteobacteria; order Pseudomonadales; family Porticoccaceae; genus HTCC2207. Next base: position 64,312 of record DUBX01000014.1, on the reverse strand, counting down.
AATTACCCTTGGTATTCAATCTGGCCTTTGGGGATTACTGGCAGCCTTAGTGGTGGGTAGTGCCGTTGCTATCTATTACTATTTGAGAGTTATTTTCGCCATGAGTAAGTCTACCGAAAGCACCGGCGAAAGCGCAAATCGTCTAGAAAAGCTACTTGCGCTAGTCTTACTGGCTTCTATCTTAGTGCTTGGCTCTTGGCCACAACCTTTTATTGCCTATGCAGGGGGCCTATAAAACCTGCTTTTAAAAACCGTTAATCAAAGTGCGGAGGTGTTTATGTTACATTCGGTTGACCTTAGCGACTACATGGTTCAGGGACCTATAACGATCCTAGCAGAGGCTGATCTTTTTGACGCGATTCATATGATCATCGACAATAGGATATCTGGGATATGCGTGGTCGATGAGCATGATGACCTCGTGGGCTTGTTATCTGAAATAGACTGTCTGCGTGCTATTCTGGCGGTCACATACAATGAGCACGGTGATGTTGGAAAGGTCGGTGATTATATGACCAAAGAGGTTGATTACTGCGATTTACACGCTGACTTAGTCGACATTGCTGATGATATGGTGAAAAAAGGCCATCGTCGTCGTCCGGTACTGGATCATGGCAAGCTGGTTGGTCAGGTGACGTGCCGACAGCTATTGCGAGTGGTCAGTGAGTTCAATCAAAATGCGGTGGTAGTCTAAGGTCATCGGTTAGTCGTTTGAATTTAATTGATCGTAGCGGGTGATGGCTCGGTTCTCATTCAATTGGTATAAATGATCTACTCGCTCTGGCATGTGAGCTAAACAGTGCTCAGTGATGCGCTGAAAGTAATTAACAAAGTGTCGAACATCATTCTCATCCATTATATCTAAAGGCAACGGATCTTTAATGTTGAGCCTTAAACGCTCTGCTAGCTTTTGTTCTTGCTCTAGTCGCCACTGAAAAACGCTATCAAAGGAGGGTGCTCTAAGCATCACGCGGCGATCGGCCATGTTAAATAAAGATTGATAATCTCCTGCCAACGCGTCATTAACGTAGCGCCGCCATACGCGGTTGGCATCAGACTTTTTTTCAAGTTCGTTAACTGGTGCCGCTAGTTTTTCTTGTGACTCCGGTGCGGCACCAAAGCACCAGCCCTCAAGGACTATAAGACCAATGGGACCATTCATGATTACAGAGTCTTCAACTTTAGTTCTATCGTCAGTGCTTTTATCAAACCGAGGCAGTAGGGTTTTTTTACCGGCTTTCAGGCTATTTACCGTGTCGATGGCCAGCGTAATATCATGAGTGCCAGGCACACCGCGGACGGCTAATAGCGGATGCACGTCATGTGCAAGCGCAGTTCGCTCGACCTTGGTTAGATAAAAATCATCTAACGACAATGACACTGTGGCTGCCCCATATTGGAGTTTCACTTGGGTGCAAAGGTAATCGGCTAGCGTTGACTTGCCTGACCCCTGACCGCCATTAACCCCTATAATTTGAATGCTTTGCTCGCGTCCATAATGCTCCCCAAACTCAGATATAATCGGAGAAAACCATTTTTCAGCCATTGACAGATACGATTCGGGCAACCGATGACGACTAATAAAACTTTGTAAGGCTGGGGTAATCATAAAATTAGGGCTTTAAGAAAAGGATAAAAGCTAAAATACTAGTATAATTACAGTATAGGTTGAAATGCCTGACTTAATGCAATGTTCGTTGAAAATTACGAGCATAATGGGTAAAAGTTACATTCAGATATCATTTTTAATTGGACTAAATCTTATGAAGTATCCTTCTGGCGAGCGTTTTAAATTAACCTTTTTGCCTGCTCTATTTGCTGCGCTATGTTCGATTTCTGTGCCGAGTCTGGCAGGTAATGTAATCCTTATCATCGGTGATGGCATGGACGATCATCAAATTACGATAGCTCGTAACTATCTTGTGGGTAGCCGCGGCAAACTTACACTTGATCAACTTCCTCTTAGAAGTACGGCACAGGTGTTGACGGTCGATGATGTAAGTTCAGATAGACCTATTTATGTCGCTGATTCTGCAAACAGTGCCACTTCTATAGCCAGTGGTGTTGCCACTAGTATTGGGCGAGTAGGCACGAGTGCCAGTGATGATAAAGACTTAGCCAATATTGTCGAGCTGGCTCATCAAAAGGGGATTAAAACGGGGATCGTGAGTACGGCCAGTATTACTGACGCCACACCAGCTTCTTTTTATGCACATGTGAGCGCCCGTGACTGTGAAAACCCCGAGATGATGGTCGAAGCTGAAACCTACTATAAAACTATTGCTGATTGCTCTCCAGACCTGAAAAGTAATGGTGGCCTCGGTTCTATTTCAGAGCAGTTAGTTGATTCTGGCATTCATGTAGCCCTTGGTGGTGGTATGCAGCACTTTGTTCAAGTGGCAGAGGGTTCAGACCAAACCGTCCTGCAACTGGCAAAAAAGGCAGATTATCAGGTGGTGACACGAGCGACAGAGTTAAATAACAACGGCTCAGGTAGACTGCTCGGACTGTTTTCACCCGGTACTATGCCCGTTAAGTGGCGTGGCGAAGATGACCGAGTGGCGGAAAAACCCATACCCAGTCTGTTGAACAGATTGCACTGGACGTTGGGGTCAGTTACATACCCTGAGCCCATGGACTGTGAAGAGAATCCTGAGTATGCCGGCATGCCAAGTCTTGTATTGATGACTGAGACAGCCTTATCGCGATTGACAGGAGGGGACTCTGGCGCTGATAGCTTTTTCTTGATGATCGAATCAGCATCAATAGATAAGCAATCACACTTGCGTAAGGCCTGTGGCAGTATTGGAGAGTTACAACAACTTGATGAAACACTTGATTTGGCGTTAGAATTTGCCAAACTTCACCCCGACACACTTGTTCTAGTCACCGCTGATCATGGTCAAGCGGCGCAGCTGATATCTGAGCGAACTCTTTTTATTGACATTCCAGTACCTGTCTATAGTCCTGGATACCTAGCCCGTATCAATACAGTAGAAGGCGAGATTATGGGAGTGAACTACGCCACTAATGATTTTTTTAGTGAAGAACATACCGGGGTTAACGTACCCTTGCTCAGTAATGCAGTGGGTCAAGGGCTAGTGCCGGCTATGGTCACTCAACCTGAGATTTTCGATATTATTAAAAACCATCTATTAAAATAAAAACAATCACGCGCAACAAGTAGGATATAGACACATGTTGACAGTACATCACCTTAATAACTCACGTTCTCAGCGTATTATTTGGTTACTTGAAGAGCTGGGTGTTAACTACCAGATTAAAAGTTATCAGCGTGACCCTGTTACCAGCTTAGCACCACCAGAACTTGAGGCTGTGCATCCCTTGGGTAAATCACCGGTGCTCACCGATGGCGATGTTACCGTGATTGAATCGGGCGCTATTATCGACTATCTGTTGCGGCATCATGGTGGAGGTCAGTTATTACCTGAGACGGGAAGTGATGACCATGAGCAATATCTGCAGTGGTTGCATTACGGTGAGAGTGGCGCGGTATTACCGTTGATGCTCAAACTCTACACCTCCAAGCTCCCTGACGGGGGCGAGGCCTTGAAACCGCGTATTAGCGACGAGTTAACACGACACTTGGGTTATATAGAGCAAGCATTAGACGGTGTTAACTGGTTTGTCGGCAATGCCTTTAGCGGTGCAGATATTCAATTGTCCTTTATTGCTGAAATTGCCCCCATGATGTATTCAGCAGATAAACTGCCCAATCTAATGGCATTTCGTGACCGTTGTCATGAGCGACCTGCCTATCAGCGCGGCATAGCTAAAACTGACTTTTATGCCTATGGGCCGAAATAACGGAGAGAAACCATGAACAAACCATCGGTTAGAATTTACTTAGGTGTTTTTTGCCTAGCCCTGTTAACAGCCTGCAGTGAAGACAAGTTACCCTTGGTGTGTCTGCCCGAGAGTGAGGTCAATCAAACGATTGATGTTAGTGGCGGTGAGTTTAAATTTGGCGATAATCGTTATTACCCGAATGAGGGACCGGTTAAGGTCACCAGGGTAGCAGACTTTAATATTGATAAAACCGAAGTAACCAACGGCCAATTCAAATCCTTTGTTGATGCTACCGATTATGTCACCGCTGCCGAGCGTGGGTTGTCCGACGTTGATTTTCCGGAAATTCCACCTGAGTATAGAGTGCCAGGCTCTATGGTATTTGTGGCCCCTGATTTAGACAAGCCAAGTTCACCGGCGACCTGGTGGCAGTTTGTATCTGGCGCAAATTGGCAACATCCTGAGGGTCCTGACAGCTCAATTGAGGGCAAAGAAGCCCATCCAGTGGTCCAAATTACCCATACCGATGCTATAGCCTACGCCCAGTGGCTGGGACGAAGATTACCTACTGAGGCGGAGTGGGAGTATGCCTCTCGCGGTGGGCTAGAGAGTGCTTCTTTTTCTTGGGGAGAAGAGCCCCCCAATGCAGGAAAGTCAAAAGCTAATACTTGGCAGGGACGCTTTCCGTATAACAACATGAACGAAGACGGTTTTGTTGGCAGCTCCCCTGTAGGGTGTTTTGCGGCTAATGGGCTGGGGTTGTACGATACTACTGGCAACGTCTGGGAGTGGACTGATACGGCTTACGGACCTGACCGCAAGCGTGATTATGGCGCAGAGGGTTATGATCCTCAGCAACCTGGAGTGACGGTTAAAACACTAAAAGGCGGTTCATTCTTGTGCTCCGACAACTATTGTCAGCGCTTTCGGCCTGCGGCACGACAGGCTCAAGACGCGACCCTGGCTTCATCACACATTGGTTTTCGTACGGCGGCTGATATTACTGTTTACCAGTAGGAATAAACTATAATTAAAAGTAACGCTATAGCAGTGATAAGGCCGCAGAGGACGTAAATCAAAAAGCGGTTTAGGGCACTGTAGGAATAGTGCTCTGAACGCTGTTTGACTCGGATCAACTCATTTGCCGAGAAACCGCTGGTTACCTGATGTGACTGGTCGACTAAAAATGTCTTGGCGTCTTCAAATTGACGATCAAACACCACCTACAATTCCACGGTGACAAAGCCCGAGAGAGTACGAGTGTTTGGATGAAACGTGGGCCAAAATACCTTCCTGCTCAAGCATCAAAGCGTTTAATTCAGCCTGCCGAATAGAATGATATTACTGTAATGATTTCATTGTCTATTCGCTGGTTGATTCTTGACCCATAGTGTCTAGTTTATCAGGTAATCCCATATACTTTAATCGCAACATGTGATCGATCGTTTAGGATACTTATTCTGATAAATGCGCAGGTAAAAATGTATTGGGGTAGTGAGTTGATCTAACGCAGACAGCTTACTTTGTTGCTCAGCATTGGCGTGCCAGTAATAGGGGGTCATGGTCAGCAAGTCAAAAATATCGGCGCCGTTGACGGTGACAGTTGTCTTTATTTCGATTTGCTCTTGGAGCGCAAAGGCAGGGTGGTCATCCAGCGCCTTAAAATTGCCTGCATGGGGTTGATGTTGATCATAAATGTGTGCGGTAAGGCCAATGAGGTGCTCCTCTCCCGGGCCCACCATAATTAGGGATCCATCTGTTTTTAAAACTCGCGCGGTCTCGTCAGGGGATATTGGTGAGAATACCGATAGGACTGTGTCGACACTATGATCAAACAGCGGTATTTTATAGGCGCTGTCTACGACCAATAGAGCATTCAACTTGCGTTTGGCGGCCAGTCGCACCCCGGCTTTGGAGACATCCAAACCGAGTAGCTCTAAGTTTGCATTGGAGCGTTCAGCAATATTTCGCAACTGTTGTAGGTAGTATCCTTCGCCACAACCAATATCTAACAATTTTTGTTCAAAACTAAGGGGACAGTTATTGATAGTGTTTAAGATGGCATCCACTAGGGGCTGGTAATAGCCGCCATTTAAAAATCTTTGGCGGCTTTTGATCATGGGGTCGCTGTCACCGGGGGTTTTACTGCGTTTGTACTGAGCTAGGTGCAGGTTGAGGTAGCCCTCGCGGGCAACATCAAAACTGTGCTTGTTGATGCAGCGGTAGATTTTGGTCTCGCTATCAGCGACGGCAATTAGTTCACCGTCGCAGCTCGGACATTTAAGTGCGGAGGTTGTGCCCAGACCGGTATCTAGAATAATCCGACCACCTCACCATTTTCGTCAATATCAATATTGTTTGCTGCTGGCACTCTGGGCAAACCAGGCATGGTCATAATATCACCACAGACCACCACAATAAAGCCGGCACCGGCTGACAGGCGTACTTCACGGATCGCCATTACATGATGATTTGGCGCACCTTTGAGATTGGGGTCGGTGGAGAAACTGTACTGACTCTTAGCAATGCATACGGGGAAGTGGCCATAGCCAGAATCCTGTAGGCTTTGGATTTGATCACGAATCTTTTGGTCGGCAATAACATCATCCGCACGATAGAGGCGTGTAGCAATGGTTTTAACCTTGTCCCAAATAGGCATTTCATCCGCATAAAGAGGCGCAAAATTAGCGTGAGCGCCATCGACCAGCGCCACTACTTCATGGGCAAGTTCCTCAGTGCCGGCACCACCATCTGACCAATGGGTACATTCAAGGGCTTTGACGCCGTTGGCTTTCGCCACTTTTTTGATCATAGCGACCTCCGCATCAGTGTCAGTAACAAAGCGGTTGATCGCTACCACTACGGGGACACCAAAAGCTTTGACGTTTTCAATGTGCCGCACTAGATTGCTGCAGCCTTCGTGCACAGCCTCAACATTTTCTTCACCAAGAGCGTCTTTACCAACGTGTCCGTGCATTTTAAGGGCTCGCACAGTGGCTACGATGACGGCGGCATCTGGATGCAGGCCAGCGCTGCGACATTTAATGTTAAAGAATTTTTCAGCACCTAAATCAGCGCCAAAACCGGCTTCGGTGACGACATAGTCAGCCATCTTCAGGCCTGCTTTGGTGGCGATAACTGAGTTGCAGCCGTGAGCAATATTGGCGAAAGGGCCGCCGTGAATAATTGCTGGGTTGTTTTCTAAAGTCTGTACTAAGTTTGGAGCTAGTGCATCTTTTAACAGTACTGCCATGGCACCAATGCCTTTAATTTCACTGGCTAAAATGGGCTGATGATCTCGAGTGTACGCGACTACAATTTTGTTCAAGCGGGCTTTTAAATCTTCTAGGTCATTAGCCAGACAGAATATCGCCATGATTTCTGAGGACACAGTGATATCGTAGCCATCTTGACGCGGGAACCCATTTCCGGGGCCACCAAGGCCACAGCTAATATTACGCAGAGCGCGATCATTCATATCGATAACACGCTTCCATTGCACGCGGCGGGCGTCAATTTTTAAGCTATTACCCCAGTGAATGTGGTTGTCCAGCAGCGCTGATAATAAATTGTGCGCTGCGCCAATTGCATGGAAATCACCTGTGAAATGTAGATTAATATCTTCCATTGGTACTACTTGGGAGTAACCACCGCCGGCAGCGCCGCCTTTCATGCCGAAACAGGGCCCAAGGCTTGGTTCGCGCAGGCAAACAATTGAATTCTTACCTATTCTGCTCAGTCCGTCGGTCAACCCTACAGACGTAGTTGTTTTGCCTTCACCCGCTGGGGTCGGGGTAATCGCCGTGACCAGAATCAATTTGCCATCGGGCCGGTCACTGAGAGTGGAAAGATACTCGGGGTCGATCTTGGCTTTGGTCTTGCCATAGGCAATAATTGCTGACTCCGGAATGTGCAGTTTCTCAGCTACTTCACTGATCGGTTTCATTGTCGCTTTACGGGCAATCTCAATATCACTCATTATTGTAGCTCTCTCTTTTAATAGGCTTTAATTTCTAGGTGCTTCATCTTCCGTAAACCCCATGTTAGGGGGGTTTCTAAGACCGTCAATGGCTGTCTCAAAAGCGACTCGAAATGGTTGGCGTTTTCAGGTATGAAACAGTCGTAACTGTACGCTATCTATGGCGGCTTGCCAGTTACACTTCGCAATAATTATACCCCTAAATAACAGTCTAAATTGAGAAGTTTTTATGAAGAAAAGTGCACAGGTGGTAGTTGTTGGTGGGGGTGTTGTGGGCGTTAGCACGCTCTACCATTTGGCCAAAAAAGGTTGGACTGATGTTGTGCTGGTGGAACGTAAAGAGTTGACCTCGGGTTCCACCTGGCATGCTGCAGGGCTACTGCCGTTGTTTAATATGAGTTACTCAGTGGGTAAATTGCATCAATATTCGGTGAAGTTCTATCACGAATTACAAGAAGAAACCGGCCAAAATGTTGGGTTCAGTGTGGTATCTAATATACGTTTAGCCGCCACTGAAGATCGTATGGATGAGTACAAGTATTACTCTGGTGTGGCCCAAACAGTAGGTGTCGAGGTCAATTTCTTAACGCCAGAAGAAGTCAAAGAAGTCTGGCCGCTGTGTAATACAGAGGGTGTTATAGGTGCTATTCAGCACCCCGATGACGGCTATATTCAGCCGGCGGATCTTACTCAGGCCTTAGCTAAGGGCGCCCGCGCTCGTGGTGCAGAGATCTATCGCAATACAACTGTTTTAGATCTTGAGCAGCAGTCAGATGATAGCTGGATAGTAAAGACTGATAAGGGCGACATCCACTGTGAGCATGTTGTTTCCTGCACCGGTAATTTTGCTCGTAAGACTGGCGAGATGGTGGGCCTTGATATTCCTGTCATTCCAGTAGAGCACCAATACATTGTTACTGACCCTCACCCCGATATTCTTGCCCGAAAAGCTGCAGGTTTACCAGAGCAGGCAGTGTTGCGTGAATCTGACGCCGGTTATTACCTTAGAGAAGAGGCTGGTGGCTTTATTTTAGGGCCTTACGAAGAGGGGGCACCCTGCTGTTATGTCGATGGTCCGAGCGATCAGTCTGAATACGAGTTATTTAACGGCGACCTTGATCGGCTAATGCCTCATATTGAAGCGTGCATGAGTCGAGTTCCGGCTTTTGCTGAAGTCGGTGTTAAAACTGTTTACAACGGTGCTATTGCCTACACGCCAGATGGCAATCCTATCGTTGGTCCGGCGTGGGGACTAAAGAACTTCTGGCTCAATGAAGGACACAGTTTCGGTATCACCGCTGCTGGTGGCGCTGGCTGGCAATTAGCTGAATGGATTGTGGACGGCGAACCTACCGTCGACATGATGGGTGTTGATCCTAGGCGTTTTGGACCTTATGCCACTCGCGGCTATCTGCGCTCTAAAAACGAGGAAGCCTATGATCACGTGTTTAAGACCCATTATCCCGACGAAGAGCGGGGTGCAGCACGTCCCTTGAAGACCTCTCCCTGTTACGATCGGATGAAAAATTTGGGTGCAGTGTTCGGCTCAGTGTATGGGTGGGAGCGACCCAACTGGTTTGCACCTGTAGATTACTCGCTGTCCGACCAAGATTTGAATAAAGGCGATACCCTGTGGAATAAAAACCATTCCAAAGCTTTGGATGATGGCCGTATTGTTGAGAAGAATTCGTTCCGTCGCTCTAATTACTTTGATTTTGTAGGTAACGAATGCCTCCATGTTAGTAAGAAGGTCGGCGTACTGGATATGTCCGCATTCTCTAAAGCAACGGTATCTGGGCATGGCTCTGAAGCGTGGTTGAATAGCGTTGTCGCCAACAATGTTCCCAAAGGAATTGGCCGTATTGGACTCTGCCATATGCTGTCCTTAAATGGTGGTGTGCGCGCAGAATTTACTATCTATAAGCGCGCAAAAAATAGCTATTACCTCGTTTTTGCAGGCTCTAACGAGCGTCACGATTGGGATTATCTAACTAAGCTTGCGCCTAATGACGGCTCGGTCAAATTGCAAAAAATCACCACCCAAATGGGCGTGTTGGTGGTTGCTGGGCCAAAGTCTCGTGAAGTGCTACAAAAACTTACCGACACTGATCTGTCCAATGACAGCTTTAAGTGGCTGACAGGAAAATCTATTAACGTGGGTTATGCCCAAGCTGAGGCGTTGCGGGTTAACTTTGTTGGTGAGTTGGGTTGGGAATTACACCATCCCATTGAGATGCAAAACTATATCTTTGATCAATTAATGAGCGCCGGTGCTGAGTTTGAGATAAAACCCTTTGGTATTCGAGCCATGGACTCTATGCGTATGGAAAAATCATACCGGTTGATTCCGCGTGAAATGTCGATTGAATACTCAGCCCTTGAATCAGGGCTAGATCGGTTTGTTAAATTGGACAAAGAAGGTGACTTTGTTGGCAAGCAAGGCCTCCTGAATTGGCAACACCGCGGATTTGAAAACTGTTTTGCAACGCTTGAAATTCACGATGTGGTGGACGCTGATGCCCGAGGCTCTGAGGGGCTTTATAAAGATGGGCAATTAGTGGGTCGAGCGACATCAGGAGGGTTTGGATTTCGGGTCAACAAGTCTCTGGCCCTGGGCTTAGTGAAGGCAGAGTACGGAGCTATTGGCACCGAGTTAGAGATTGAAATTTTAGGCGAGCGTTATCGCGCCACGGTGATTGAAGAATCACCGTTTGATGGCGACAACGCTGTCCTTAGAAGTTAGGTAAAAAGAGGCTTTAAAAGACGCTATTTAATGGCGTCGCAGACGGGTATTCCTGTGTCGTATCGCCATATGCGGTCTGACCTAAACAAGAACAGACTGCTGGCGATAATAGATCCATTATATGAGAGCAATATACTCTCCAACGGAAGTATCATTATGACTGAACCAACAGGGCGTAGAAGAGCAGGTAGAGAGGGTGGTGGCCGTGAAGGGCGCCGCGAAGCTCGTGCCAATGCAGTGATTGAAACCACTCCGTTTATTGAGCGCAAAATCCCGTATTTTGAATATCTGACTGAAGAGAATTTACAGCTGATAGAAGATAACGCTGATATCCTTTTGGAAGAGATCGGTATTGATTTTCTAGATGACCCAGAAGCTCTGGAAATGTGGAAAGAAGCTGGAGCAGATGTTCAGGGTACTCGGGTGCATTTCCCCAAAGGCCTGTGTCGTTCTCTAATTCAAGCGACGGCGCCACGAGAATATGTACAATACGCCCGAAATCCTGAGCGCAACGTTATTATCGGTGGTAAGCGCACTGTGTTAGTGCCCGCGTATGGCTCACCTTTTGTCCATGATATTGACAAAGGCCGGCGCTACGCGACCATTAATGACTTTGAAAACTTTGTCAAATTGGCCTACATGGCACCAGATATACACCACTCAGGTGGCACTATCTGTGAGCCTGTGGATTTACCGGTGAATAAACGTCACTTCGACATGGTGTACACCCATTTTAAGCTCAGCGATAAACCATTAATGGGTTCAGTAACCCATCATGAGCGTGCCCAAGATACAGTGGATATGGCTAAGTTAGTATTTGGTGAAGAGTTTGTTGATCAAAATTGTGTATTAACTAGTCTGATTAACGTGAATTCGCCAATGACCTATGACGCGACCATGCTTGGTTCATTAAAGGTTTATGCGCGTAATAATCAGGCGACAGTGGTATCGCCATTTATTCTTGCGGGAGCCATGTCACCAGTGACTACGGCAGGTACAGTTACCCAGATTTTAGCCGAAGCATTAGCTGGTATTGCTTTTACCCAGCTGTGTCGACCTGGGGCGCCCGTTGTTTTTGGGACATTTGCTGCTGCGGTATCCATGGCGACAGGTGCACCTACCTTTGGCACGCCAGAGCCCAGCCAAGTTATTTATGCTGCGGCTTCATTAGCTCGGCGTCTTGGGGTTCCATTTCGTAGTGGTGGGGGCCTTTGTGGCTCTAAATTGCCTGATGCTCAGGCGGCTTATGAGGCGGCTAATACTCTGCAGACGTCTGCTCTAGCCGGAGTTAACTTTATGTTACATACCGCGGGTTGGTTAGAAGGCGGCTTGGCGATGGGTTATGAGAAATTCGTTATGGATTGTGATCAGGCCAGCATGATATCTGTCCTACTCGGTGGTATGGATATGTCTGAAAATGGCCAGGCCCTTGATGCGGTGCGAGAAGTGGGTCCGGGTAAGCATTACCTAGGTTCTGCTCACACCCTGAAAAACTTCGAAACTGCCTTCTATCGTTCAACGGTGGCTGATAACAACAGCTATGAGCAATGGTCGGCGGATGGCGCTTTGGATACAGCTCAACGCGCCAATATCCTATGGAAGAAAATGCTTAATGAATATCAGGCGCCGGCGATAGATCCAGCGATTGATGAAGCACTGTTGGACTTTATGGCGCGGCGAAAAGGCTCGTTTGCCGATCGTGATTATTAAAAAACCTATTTGAGGGTTACAACACATGTCTGATGAAGACGATATCGTATTAGCAGAACTATCCGACGAAGATTTGGTTTTACAGATGCATGATGATCTGTACGACGGACTAAAAGAAGAAATTATAGAGGGAACTGACATCCTTCTGGCTCGGGGCTGGTCTGCTGAAAAGGTCTTGGGAGAGGCTTTGGTTGATGGTATGACTATCGTTGGCATTGATTTCCGTGATGGTATTTTGTTCGTCCCGGAAGTTTTACTGTCTGCCAACGCGATGAAAGGCGGCATGTCGATTTTAAAGCCATTGTTGGCTGAGACAGGCGCCAAGCCCGTGGGCACCATGGTTATCGGTACGGTTAAGGGTGATATTCATGATATCGGTAAGAACCTAGTAGCGATGATGATGGAGGGGGCTGGTTTTGATGTTTACGATATAGGCATCAACAACTCTGTCGAAGATTACTTTGCCGCGCTGGAGCGACACAAACCGGATATTCTGGGGATGTCGGCACTTTTAACCACGACCATGCCTTACATGAAAGTAGTTGTCGATGCGCTGAAAGAACAGAATATGCGTGACAAGTACATCGTTATGGTCGGCGGAGCGCCGCTTAATGAAGAGTTTGGCATCGCGGTGGGCGCCGATGCTTACTGTCGCGATGCGGCGGATGCGGCGACCACAGCAATTCGGCTGATGTCTGAGCGTCGAGCATTAGAGCCGGCTTAATGAAAAGGGCCAGTGAGCAGTCAAAGGCAAAGCTTCTAGTGATTGCCTGCGGTGCATTGGCTCATGAAATAGTGTGGCTACAGAGGCTGAATAATTGGAATCAAATTGATTTGCAATGTTTGGACGCAGAGTTACACAATCGACCAAAATTGATTCCTGAGAAGCTACGCGACAAGATTAAACAGAACCTCGGCCAGTACCAAAGCATTTTTGTTGCCTACGCTGACTGTGGCACAGGCGGTGAGATTGATCGTGTTTTAGAGGAAGAGAATATAGAGCGCTTGCCAGGTGCTCACTGTTATTCGTTTTATGCCACTGAAGAGCGGTTTTCTGAATTGGCCGGACAGGAATTGGGAACCTTTTATCTGACGGACTTTTTGGTCGAACATTTTGATCGCATTATGGTTAAAGGGCTAAAGCTCGACAGGCACCCAGAGTTGCGTGATCAATACTTTGCTAATTACACCGGTGTGATTTACCTGTCCCAGCGCCAAGATGCCGAGTTGCTGGTAAAGGCAAAAGCAGCGGCTGAGTTTTTAGGATTGGGTTTTCATCATTTGCATACGGGTTATGGTGATTTAGACCGCAGCCTGCAACAGCAAATTTTAAAATTTAGTCGATAGCCGCTTACATAGAGAGTAATGGTATGCAGAAAATTGAAATATTTTGGCGCGATATCCCAGCTCAGATATTAGTTAAAAGTGGTCGTGTGCGAGGCAAATCTGTGCTTAGTCATCGATTTCAGGCGGCTATTGATCGTGCGGCAATGAAAGCAGGGAAGGGTGGCAGCGCAGAGTATTTGGATGACTGGCGTCGAGTAACCTGCGCACTTGAGGCGCAGGGGAGTCCCCAGGAATTAGCCCAGCAGTTTGCCGATGTCATTGAGGCAGAATACTCTAATGCCGATATAGCAGCTTTAGTGGCTAACAAAGGTCTTAAGGTTGAGTCTGCATGAAGCGGGTTCGCTATTGGTCGGTTAAAAATGCCCGTGGGTTGCACTGGGCCTATCAGGGCCTAGAGGCCTGTCTTGCAGTGTTGCATCCCATTTTTATGCGGCTGGGTTATCATCGTTTGGATCGAGGATTTGCCGCAGTAGAAAAGTTACTTAAGGGCTTTCTGTTTGATTCTCAATCATGCGGACAATGCACACTAAGTGAAACCGGGATGGCCTGTCCCATGAATTGTCCCAAAACTTTACGTAATGGCCCCTGCGGTGGTGTGCGAGCTAATGGTAACTGCGAAATCGAACCAGATATGGTTTGTGTTTGGGTCACTTCTTGGCAAGGTAGTCAGCTGATAGGCAGTCCAGTGTCGGCGATTCAGGTCATTCAGACACCGATCGATGTTCGTTTAAAAGGCTCTAGTGCTTGGTTGCGTGCGGTAAGAAAAAGGATGGGGGCCAGTGAAGTATGATCTTTGATGATGAACCCCTAGCTGGAGAGAACTTACCCATACTGCCAGGCCATTTTTCTCCTGGTCGATTTGAGAGAGTACTGCGTGCGGGACACTTTGCGGTTACGGCTGAAATTGCGCCGCCAGATTCTGCCGACCCCCATGATGTCTACGAGCGGGCAGCTTTGTTTGATGGTTATGTTGATGCTATTAACGCGACCGATGGTTCTGGCGCCAACTGTCATATGTCCAGTGTTGGTATGTGTGCGTTGCTGACGCGGCGTGGCTACTCGATGATCATGCAAATCTCTTGTCGTGACCGGAATCGTATCGCCATTCAGGGTGATGTGCTGGGTGCGTCGGCCATGGGTGTGTCCAATATTCTTTGCCTCACCGGTGACGGAGTGCAGTCAGGCGATCATCCTCAGGCTAAGCCTGTGTTTGATATGGACTGCATGACTAGCCTGCAAATGCTAGGAGGCATGAGGGATAAAGGCGAGTTTTTGAGTGGTCGTAAAATCAGCTCACGACCTCAGGTGTTTATAGGGGCTGCCGCTAATCCGTTTGTGCCACCGCTGGATTATCGGCCGCTGCGATTGGCTAAAAAGGTAGCTGCTGGCGCCCAGTTTGTTCAGACTCAGTATTGTTTTGATATTGACAGATTGAAAACCTACATGTCTGAAATAAGAGATATGGGCTTAGATAAAAAAGTGTTTATTTTGGCGGGTGTAGGCCCACTAGCTTCAGCCAAATCGGCCGAGTGGATTCGTAATAATGTGGCTGGTGTGCATATCCCCGACGATATTATCAAACGGATTGCTGGGGCTAAGGATCAATGTCAGGAAGGTGTCAACATCTGTATTGATATGGTCAATCAAGTTAAAGAAATAGACGGTGTGAGTGGCGCGCATATTATGGCTTATCGCCAAGAGGAGCGGATCGCTGAGATCGTAGAAAAAACTAAAGTGTTGGGCGATAGAACGCCCTGGCACCCGAATCGTTAATTTTAGGAGAAAAACATGACTGTAACCACCATCAGTTCAGCCACTAAAGAAGTCAAAATAGGCTTTAACCAACCCTTTGTTATCATTGGAGAACGTATTAACCCTACAGGCCGCAAAATTTTGGCCGAAGAGATGAAAGTGGGTGATTATAGTCGCGTTGAATCTGATGCGCTGGCGCAGGTTGTGGCAGGTGCCCATATGTTGGATGTAAATGCGGGTATTCCCTTGGCTGATGAGCCGCGTATCCTGGCCGAGGCTATTCAATTGGTGCAATCGATAACCGATGTGCCGTTAAGTATCGATTCCTCTATTATTGCCGCATTGGAGGCAGGTCTGTCAGTTTATCAAGGCAAGGCGTTGGTTAATTCCGTTACCGGTGAAGATGAAGTGTTAGAAAGAGTGCTTCCTTTGGTAAAGAAATATGGTGCTGCTGTTGTCGCAATTTCCAATGATGAAACTGGCATTTCTGAAGACCCCGACGAACGTTTCGCCGTTGCTAAGAAAATTGTTGAGCGTGCGGCTGATTACGGCATTCATTACAGTGATGTCATTGTTGACCCTTTGGTGATGCCGATTGGCGCAATTAATACTGCTGGTTTGCAGGTGATGCATGTGGTGCGACGTCTACGTGAAGAATTGAAAGTTAACACTACCTGTGGAGCCTCCAACGTGAGCTTTGGATTACCTAATCGAAATGGTATCAATAGTGCATTTTTGACCATGGCAATGGGAGCCGGTATGACCTCAGCAATCACAAGTCCACTGCATCCAGAAGTTATGCAAGCTGTGAGGGGTGGCGATGTGATGATGGGTAATGATCCTAACTGCGCCAATTGGATTAGGGCTTACCGTGAGCCTCAGGCCGCCGGTACTGAACGCGTGCGCGGTGGTCGTCGTCGGAGAGCATAAATACCCTATAGTGTTTAAATGAAATGTAGCAATGGTAGGTAGACTGATCTAATGGCAGATAAGCAAGTCAAAGTTGTGTTCACTCCTTCTGGCCGGCGTGGTAGCTTTCCGGTTAATACCCCGTTGCTTCATGCGGCAAGGGTCTTGGGGGTGGATATCGACTCAGTTTGTGGTGGTCGAGGTCTTTGCGGTCGTTGCCAAATCACCTGTGCTGAAGGTGCCTTTCCCAAGCATCAAATTAACTCCGATAGTAGCCATCTCTCTGCGGTCTGTGCCACAGAAATTAAATATGGTGAGCGTAAAACACCACTAGCGCAGGGGCGACGTCTGAGTTGCCATACCTTGCTACTTGATGACGTCGTCATTGACGTGCCGCCTGAAAGTCAGGTGCACCGACAAATTGTGCGCAAAGATGCAGAGCACCGCGATATTGTCCTCGACCCTTCCACCAGACTTTACTATGTTCAGGTAGAAGAGCCGGATATGCATGTGCCTAAAGGAGATTTGCAGCGACTAATAGAGGCTTTAGAACAAGAATGGCAACTGTCGGGTCTCAATTGTGACAACCGTCTGCTGAAAACGTTACAACCAGTATTAGCGGCGGGTAAGAGAGCAATCACCGTTGCTGTGCACAAAAACCAACAGATTATTGCTCTCTGGGCCGGATTTCACGAGAAGGCTTATGGTGTGGCTGTGGATGTTGGCTCGACTACTATAGCTGCTCATCTGTGTGATCTAGCAAGTGGAGAAGTGCTGGCCAGTGCCAGCACTATGAATCCGCAAATACGCTTTGGCGAAGATCTAATGAGCCGTGTTTCCTATGTGATGATGCACCCTGAAGGCGCTGATGAGATGACTGTTGTGATCCGTCAGGCGCTCAACCGACTATTTGTCGAAGCGGTTGAAGAACTAGGTGCCGATATCGAAGATATTTTGGAGGTCTCCTTAGTCGCTAATCCGATCATGCACCACATTTTGCTCGGTATTAGTCCTGTGGAATTGGGAGGCGCGCCTTTTGCGTTGACTACAGATGCTGCCGTGGAAATGCCAGCAGCCGAGTTAGATTTAAAGATTAATGGCGGCGGCCGTATTTACATATTGCCATGTATTGCAGGCCATGTAGGTGCTGATACCGCTGGGATGATCCTGTCTGAAGAACCTCAGTTACAAGGCGAGATGACCCTGTTGGTTGACGTAGGTACCAATGCTGAGATAGTGCTAGGTAATCGCGAACGCTTATTGGCTTGCTCTAGCCCTACTGGCCCCGCCTTTGAGGGCGCACAGATTAGCTGTGGGCAACGCGCCGCAACAGGTGCCATAGAGCGAGTGCGAATTAATCGCGAAACTCTGGATCCACGTTTTAAGGTCATTGGGTCAGAGCTTTGGTCTGATGAGAAAGGTTTTACTGATGCCATTGCAAGCCATGGCGTTACAGGTATCTGTGGTTCTGGAATTATTGAAGTGGTCGCTGAGATGTACTTGGCTGGGATAGTTACGGTGGATGGGATTGTCGATGGTGAGTTGATTGGCAGAACCTCGAGAATTATCAAAAATGACCGTACTTGGTCTTACGTCCTGCATACCCCAGACTCCGATGAGGCTCAGATTGTGGTGACACAAAATGATATACGTCAAATTCAGCTGGCCAAGGCAGCACTTTATGCCGGGGTAAAATTACTCATGGACCATATAGGCACTGACCACATTGAACGCATTCGTTTGGCAGGCGCTTTTGGTAGCCATATTAATGTGCAGCACGCTATGGTTCTGGGTTTGATTCCGGATTGCGTGTTAGAACAGGTTTCCTCTGCCGGCAATGCGGCCGGTACGGGTGCTCGTATCGCTCTTCTAAATGCTGAGTCCCGTAATGTGATCGAGACTCTGGTTAAAAATATTGAGAAAATAGAGACGGCTTTGGAACCTAAATTTCAGGATTATTTTGTTGATGCCATGGCGTTTCCCAATAAAAAAGATCCGTTCCCCAACCTCTTTTCGGTGGTTGATAAACCCCAGGAAAAAGTCGAGCAAGATTCGGTTGGCGGAAGAAAACGCCGACGGCGATAAAAAGTCTTTAATAAAAACCGTTTCTTAGCCTATACTCGGCCCAAGAGCCTTGTTTAAAGGGCCGTTTGAGCATGGCCCCCTGTAGGGTCAGCAGCCGAAAGGTGAGGTATTAAAAATGTCTGAAAATGTCGATACTATTGCAGTTGAAGCAGTCACTCTGCACATCGGATTCATATTACTTCCCGAATATACCCTGAGTACGTTCTCAAATGCAGTCGGCATATTGCGCATGGCTAACCGGTTGTCGGGGCAAGAGTTATACCGCTGGTCGTTACACAGTATTGATGGTCAACCATTAATATCCAGTGCCGGATTGGAACTTAGTTTAGACGGCAATCTTGATGATGCTAGTGAAGCTAATATCATGCTCGTTTGTGGTGGTTACTCCGTTAAACGCTATTGCGATAAGGCTCTATTGGAAGGGCTACGCAAGGTAGCAAAACGAAAGATCCCCATGGGAGGTATTTGCACGGGCAGCTATGCTCTAGCGGCAGCAGGCCTATTAGATGGCTATCGCTGTACTATTCATTGGGAAAATTTAGCCAGCCTTCGAGAAGAATTTCCCAGGCTTGACATATCCTCTAGTTTGTTTGTCATTGATCGTGATCGATACACCTGTTCAGGTGGCATTAGCTCGATTGATCTAATGCTTAACCTTGTGGCCAGTATTCATGGGCATCAACTAGTGCAACAGATTTCTGAGCAATTTACATGCGATCGAGTCCGCACTGAAAAAGACGCGCAACGTGCCCCGTTAAAGTACCTCATAGGCGCTAGTCAGCCACGCCTTGTTGAGGCTGTAACACTCATGGAAACAAATATTGAAGAGCCTCTAACGTTAGATGAGGTAGCAACTTATGTTGGTATTTCTCGTCGTCAGTTGGAGCGCCTATTTAACCGTTACCTTCACTGCGCACCCTCACGCTATTACCTTGAGTTGCGGCTTTCCCGAGCACGATTGCTGCTTTTACAAACATCCATTCCCGTCATTGATGTGGCGATTAGCTGTGGTTTTTCCACCGCACCCCATTTTAGTAAGTGTTACAGCGATCTTTATGGTAAGCCACCGAGCAGTGAGAGAAGGGCGCTAATTTAGATAGTCTAGGTTCGATAATCCGTTGGCTTCTTGTCGAAGATTGCGCGGAAGGCCCTAGAAAAATGCGCCGTGTCCGCAAAGCCGCATTCCTGCGCAATGTCGGTAATCAACCGTTTAGTGTTTTGTAACAACCAAAGCCCATAGCGCAATCGGATTTTACGGTAGAACTTTTGCAGACTGTCATTGGTCTCACTAATAAACAGCCGTTCTAGTTGACGTTTGGATATATCCACTCGAGCGGCTATCTCGTCGGTTGACAGAGGCCGGCTCAAGTTTTGCTCCATTAATAACAGCGCTCGACCTACTAAGCGGTTATTGACCTGATAGTCACCGCCAGGCTGCGGTTGAGGTGCATTGGCAGGGCGTGGACTATCCATAACCAGTATGCGCATGCTCTTGCGCGCCCAATTTTGGCCTAAATGGCGCTCAATAATATAGGCTGCCAAATCCGCCGCCACCGCGCCGCCAGCACAGGTAATACGGTCACCATCGTCAACAAAAAGCTGGTCAGCAATGGGGGTGACGTTGGTATAGCGGTCGGTCAGGTCCTTGTAGTGAAACCAGCTGACGCAACAACGTCGTTGATCCATTAACCCTGCGCGAATCATCGCAAAGGAGCCGGTGCAGAGTCCGATAATCGGAACATGGGCAGCATCTACCTGCTGTAGATAATCGATCACATGTTGGCTACCTTGCAGGCTATTGTCTAAAAGCCCACCGACCACCACCACGTAATCAAAATCTGCTGGGTCTCGATAGGTCTCCCAGGGTTGAACTGTCACACCAGAGCTTGATGTGATGGCCTCCAGTGAGTGGCCCATCAGCGTCCACTGACAGTTGATTTGTCGGCTCTGGTCTCCCTCGTCAGCGGCCAGGCGGAGTGCGTCCACAAAGGCCGAAAAGGGTAGAAGGGTAAAGCTTGGCATGAGCACAAAGCCAACCGATAAGTGAGTTGAGCTACTGACTGTTAAGGTTTGTCCTTGAGTGGCTTTTTTCATTCAAAATCGCCTAATATGGGTCGTTTAAATACAGGTAAATCCTGCTTTTTTACATAACGATAACGACATTTTAACGCTAAAACCGGCATTATTGTGTTTAATTGCCGTCATTGTCGTTTTTTCGCTCTCGATTGACGTTTTTGTTCTAGCAACGACAGGGTAAAAACTGGTCAAATGCAATCTGTCTAGGCTATTAAAAGCGCAGTGGTCACCATGAAACGATATTCTGGTTTTAGCTTGTTAAAAAACGCCCTTAGCTACCATGAAAACTGGCAGAAAGTGTGGCGTAATCCAACGCCGAAAAAAGACTACGATGTGATTATTGTGGGCGGTGGTGGGCATGGTCTTGCAACGGCTTATTATTTAGCAAAGGTTCATGGTATTACCAATGTGGCGGTGGTCGAAAAAGGGTATTTAGGTGGCGGTAATACAGCCAGAAATACCACTATCATTCGCTCCAACTATCTTTGGGACGAAGCAGCTCAACTTTATGAGCTATCACTCAAACTATGGGAAGGGCTTAGTCAAGAACTTAACTACAATGTCATGTTTAGTCAGCGTGGCGTGCTTAATTTGGGTCATAACTTACAGGACATGCGCGATATTGAACGTAGAGTTAATGCCAACAGGTTAAATGGTATTGATGGCGAGGTTGTTACCCCACAGCGTATCAAAGAGATTGCGCCACTGATTAATATTTCACCTGACAGTCGTTACCCGATCTTAGGGGCGTCCTGGCAACCTAGAGGTGGCACGGCGCGTCATGATGCCGTTGCATGGGGTTATGCTAGAGGCGCAGACGCGTTAGGCGTAGACATGATCCAGCAAACAGAAGTAATTGGCATTCGGCGCAAAGGGGGTGCGGTGGTTGGTGTTGAAACCTCCAATGGCTTTATCGGTGCGCGCAAAGTTGCCTGTGTGGCAGCGGGTAGTTCCGGCGTGGTCGCTGCTATGGCGGGGTTGAGGTTGCCAGTGGAATCTCGGCCACTACAAGCTTTAGTGTCAGAGCCAATAAAACCCTGCTTAGATACAGTAGTTATGTCTAATGCGGTGCATGGCTATATTAGCCAGTCAGACAAAGGAGATCTAGTTATTGGCGCTGGGGTAGATAGCTATAACGGCTATGGCCAGCGAGGTTCTTTGCATGTCATAGAGCATACCGTGCAGGCAATCTGCGAGTTATTTCCGGCCTTTAGTCGAGTTCGTATGAATCGTCAATGGGGCGGTATCGTTGATACCTGTCCGGATGCCTGTCCGATTATCAGTAAAACGTCAGTTCAGGGCCTTTACTTCAACTGTGGTTGGGGAACCGGTGGTTTTAAAGCGACGCCGGGTTCTGGCTATGTGTTTGCCGATACAGTGGCTAATGACCGTCCTCACCCGTTGGCAAAAGCCTTTAACCTAGATCGGTTCAACACCGGAGCTTTGATCGATGAACACGGTGCAGCGGGTGTTGCACACTAGCGTGTGTTGAAATAATAAGTCGAGAGAATAAAGATGTTATTAATATATTGCCCACATTGCCTAGAGCATCGTGAAGAAGAAGAGTTTAGCTATGGCGGCGAGGCTCATATTGCAAGGCCGTTGAACCCCGAGGCGCTATCTGACGAGCAGTGGGCGGATTATCTGTTCTTCCGTAAAAATCCACGCGGTATTCACCATGAAATGTGGTACCACGCGATCGGTTGTCGGCGTTACTTTAACGCAACACGCAATACCGTAACCTATGAGATCCTAGAAACCTATAAGGTCGGCACGCAGCCACAGATCACTGGAGCTGACGTATGAGACAATTAAACCGCCTGCCTACAGCGGGCCGCACAGACCAAAATAAGGTGCTTAACTTCACCTTTAATGGCAAGGGCTATCAAGGTGTTGCTGGAGACACATTGGCCTCAGCACTCCTCGCTAATGGGGTTGATGTGGTCGGCCGTAGTTTTAAATATGCTCGCCCTCGGGGTATTTTTGGGCATGGGCCTGAGGAGCCTAACGCCATTATTCAGTTAGGTTCCGGTGCAGCCACCATCCCTAATCTAAAAGCCACTCAGGTTGAGTTATACGAGGGTCTTGAGGCCGCCAGTGTAAACGGCTGGCCCAGCGTCAATTTCGACCTCATGGGCCTAATAGGAGCCTTTGGGCGATTAATGCCACCGGGGTTTTATTATAAAACCTTTATGTACCCAAAGAAGCTATGGATGACCTATGAACATTTTATCCGCAAGGCCGCAGGTTTGGGTTCATCTCCGACTGGGAGAGACCCTGATAGTTATGAAAAACTGAACCAACACTGCGATGTTTTAGTAGTTGGTGCTGGGCCGGCGGGCTTAGTCGCTGCTCGGGAAGCGGCACGAACCGGTGCTCGCGTTATTATTGCCGACGAGCAGAGTGAGTTTGGTGGTAGCCTGTTGGCGTCCACTCAGTTGATCGATGGCGTACCTGCCACTCAGTGGGTAGCTGAAATAACCGACGAGCTTGGTGAGTTTAAAAATGTACAACGTCTGCCTCGCAGTACGGTTTTTGGCTACTACGACCACAACTTCTTGGCTATTTTAGAGAGAGTTACTGATCATTTGGGTATTAGTTCGGC
Organism: Porticoccaceae bacterium; assembly: GCA_012960115.1. Classification (GTDB taxonomy): domain Bacteria; phylum Pseudomonadota; class Gammaproteobacteria; order Pseudomonadales; family Porticoccaceae; genus HTCC2207. Next base: position 41,296 of record DUBX01000014.1, on the reverse strand, counting down.
ATCGGGCCCGCGCCAGTGCATGCATCGTGTTCGTGCCGCTCAGGTCGTTTTGGCGACGGGCGCATTTGAGCGGCCATTAGTATTTGCCCATAACGATATTCCAGGTGTCATGCTGGCATCCTCAGTATCTACTTATGTTAATCGTTTTGGTGTTGCCCCCGGGACTAGGCTGGTTGTAGCGACGACCAATGACAATGCTTATCAAACAGCGATCGATTGGCATCACGCTGGAAGATCGGTGGTCTCTGTCGTGGATTCACGCACTGGGCCCAGCGGTGACTTGGTTGAACAGGTTAGGGCGTTGGGTATTCAGATTCTAGAGGGGCACGGCCTTATTGAAGCCGTGGGTGGCAAACGCGTACGTAAAGCTCTGGTGGCACCGATCAATCCAGAAGGGTCAAAAGTCACTGGGCCTGTGCAGCGTTTAGCCTGTGATCTGATTGCCAGTTCTGGTGGTTGGAGCGCCGCTATTCACCTTAGCTCTCATACTGGGGCTAAACCGGTTTGGGATGACACGATTGTTAGCTTTAGACCTGGTGAGTCCAAGCAGAAGGAGCGCTCAGCGGGTGCATGTAGGGGCACATTTGGTAGCTTAGAAGGTTTGCGTGAGGGTGCTAGCGCGGGCGCTGAGGCCGCTAAGCTAGCAGGCTTTGGCTCGGGCGAGGTGCAATTTCCGACGCCTGTGATTGATCAAATCATCGAGCAGCCACAACAGGCACTATTCTTAGTACCTCATAATAAAGCGACTAGTCGCGCCCCGAGCCAGTTTGTTGATTTTCAATTGGATGTCAGCGCTGCAGGGATTGAGCTGGCGGTTCTTGAGGGATTTGAGTCCGTTGAACATGTTAAACGTTACACCGCTTTAGGTTTCGGCACTGATCAAGGTAAGTTGGGTAATATCAACGGCATGGCCATTTTGGCAAATGCCTTGGGCCAAGATATCGCCGAGACAGGTACCACTATTTTTCGGCCGTCATATACGCCAACAACTTTTGGTGCTATCGCTGGACGAGATATCAATCAACTATTTGATCCTGAGCGCTATACGGCCATGCACCGCTGGCACGTTGAAAAAGGCGCTGAATTCGAGAATGTTGGGCAGTGGAAACGGCCGTGGTACTTCCCTCAGCGTAATGAAACAATGCAGCAGGCCGTTGATCGAGAGGGGTTAGCGGTTCGTAACAGCGTCGGCATTCTTGATGCCACTACGTTGGGAAAAATTGATATTCAGGGACCAGATGCGGCTGAATTTATTACCCGCATGTACACCAACTCCTATCTTAAACTAGCCCCAGGCAAATGCCGTTATGGAGTGATGCTTAAAGAAGACGGCATGATATTTGACGATGGAGTCTGTGCTTGTTTGTCTGAGAACCATTATCTAATGTTCACTACAACAGGCGGTGCGGCAGGTGTTTTATCTTGGCTGGAACTTTGGCAACAAACTGAATGGCCTGAATTGCAGGTGTACTTTACCTCTGTGACGGATCATTGGGCTACTGCCACCGTGACTGGGCCAAATGCTCGAAAGGTGATAGCTAAGGTGTGTCAGGATATTGATCTGGCATCTGAATCATTTGGTTTTATGGACTGGCGTGACGGTACTGTGGCCGGGGTTACAGCGCGGGTGTTCCGTATTAGCTTTACCGGAGAGCTGTCTTACGAGGTTAACGCGCCTGCTCATTACGGACGACATGTTTGGGAGCAGCTGATAGAGGCTGGTGCAGAGTTTAATATTACCCCTTATGGCACCGAAACTATGCACGTTTTGCGGGCAGAGAAGGGTTTTATTATTGTCGGTCAAGATACTGACGGATCTATGACCCCCGCGGATATGAACATGAATTGGGTGGTTGGCAAAAACAAAGTCTTTAGCTTTATCGGTAAGCGCTCTTTGGAGCGCAGTGATTCGATACGTGAAAACCGCAAGCAATTGGTCGGTTTGAAAACCCTCGAACCAAATACGGTATTGCCTGAGGGCGCCCAAATCGTTAATGACCCTAACCAGCCAATACCTATGGCTATGCAAGGGCATGTAACCTCCAGTTACTACAGTGCATCCTTACGTCATTCGATTGCTTTGGCCGTGGTTAAAGGCGGTTTGAATCGCATGGGAGACATCGTTTACTGTCCAGCAGCCGATGGTGCTTCCATCGCTGCCGAAATCGTTAGTTCTGTTTTTTATGACCCAACAGGGAAGCGCCAACATGTCTAAATTAGATGCTGAAACTCTGTCCTCAGAATCACCCCTGCATTATTTTAGTAAAATTTCAAGCCACCCGGTGAGTTCAAACCAGCTGTTTAATGGTGATTTGGAGTTTGGCGTTGTGGCTAAAGAGGTTCGTCTTGGAAGCCAACTCAATCTTCGCGGTGATGTTAGCGACGAACAGTTTGTGACTGGTACTGCGGCAGTACTGGGTGTTGCGCTGCCAACAGTGCCTGGCACTTATCAATACAATAGCGATACTGTGGTCTATTGGCTTGGACCCAATGAATGGCTAGTTACTAGTGCAACAGACGCCATAGAACTGGAGTCATCGCTGCGCTTAAAAATCAATGGTCATATAGCAATTGTTGATGTTAGCGGTGGCCAAACGCTGGTTAATCTGCGTGGCCATGGTGTTCAAGGTTTGCTCAAAAAAGCGAGCGGTTATGATTTTGCTAGCTGGAACGGTGCGCTTCCCGGTATCGGCCGTTGCGCGCAAACGACGTTCGCTAAGGCAACAGCGATTGTGGGTAATCGCACGGACGGTAGCTTTGATCTGATTATTCGCCGCAGTTTTAGTGATTATATTGCCCAATGGTTACTGGATGCAGGTCAAGAGGTTGGTTGTCGTATTGAATCCTGTTAATCATTAGCTTTTAAGGCTATAGTCCGCATCATGATTCCGCATTACCAATGTAGAATATCCTCCTAATTAATGATTAATAAACGCTATTTCTGCTAATATGGTAAACCTACTTAGGCGTGCTTTTGGTGTGCTGTGGGAGACAGCAAAGTAATCTAATTTGATCAGCAGATTAAGGAATAGCAATGAAGACTCGTATTGAACGCGATAGCATGGGCGAACTAGAGGTGCCTGAAACAGCCTTATATGGTGCGCAAACGCAGCGCGCTATTGATAATTTTCCAGTGAGTGGTAAGGCCATGCCTGAGGCGTTTATTCGTGCCTTATTGACCGCTAAGTCTGCTGCTGCTCAAGCGAATGCCAAGCTAGAATTACTTCCTGCTAATGTAGCCAATGCCATTAGTGAAGTTGTGTCGGAATTGTTGGGAAGCCCTGACCTCTTGAGTCATTTTCCCGTAGATGTTTACCAAACAGGTTCAGGCACGAGTTCAAATATGAACGCCAATGAGGTTTTAGCGACCTTAGCCTCTGCTAAAGTGGGTGAGGCTGTCAGCGCAAATGACCACATTAATTACGGTCAGAGCAGTAACGATATTATCCCCACCACGATTCATATCAGCGCAACGGTGGAGGTCACTGAGCAATTATTGCCCGCATTAGAGCATTTGCACGGATCCATCGTCTCAAAGGCTAAGACGGTGGATCACCACATTAAAACCGGTCGTACACATCTCATGGATGCGATGCCTGTGCGTCTCAGTCAGAGCTTGCTCAGTTGGGCAACCCAGATTGAGCAAAATATATTCTTTATTAAAGCGACCTTGCCCAAATTACAAACTCTTGCTCAAGGCGGCACTGCAGTTGGCACTGGCATTAACGCGCACCCTGACTTTGCCGTTGAATTCAACAAACAGTTAAGTGCAGTGACAGGTATAGAGTTCTCACCCGCTGATAATTTGTTTACTCATATCAACACACAGGATGTAGTTGTTGCTCTGTCGGGACAGTTGAAAACGACAGCAGTGTCTATCATGAAGATTGCTAATGATCTGCGTTGGATGAATTCAGGCCCACTGGCAGGGCTAGGTGAGATCGCCCTTGAAGCGCTTCAGCCAGGATCATCAATTATGCCAGGCAAAGTTAATCCGGTTATTCCCGAGGCGGCTACTATGGTCTCTGCGCAGGTTATTGGTAATGATGCAGCAATCACTATTGGTGGTCAGGCGGGCAACTTTGAACTGAATGTTATGTTGCCAATGATTGCCGACAACATTCTCTCAAGTATCAAGTTATTGGCTAATGTTAGTCGATTACTTGCGGATAAAGCCATCACGACATTTACCGTCAATGAAGACCAACTGAAGCTAGCGTTGGGCCGAAACCCAATTTTAGTCACTGCGTTAAACCCTATTATTGGTTATGCAAAGGCCGCTGAGATTGCTAAAAAGGCCTACAAAGACGGTCGCGCCGTATTAGATGTTGCAGAGGAAGAAACTGACATCCCTCGAGAGGAGCTAGAAAAGCTTCTTGATCCAGCTAAGCTTGCTGAAGGTGGCCTAGGTTAACTTTTCATTAGCTAAAAGCAAAATAATTATTAAGAGATTACAAAATGGCAGATTTATCCGGTAAAACTCTATTTATCAGTGGCGCAAGTCGCGGTATCGGCTTAGCAATCGCGAAACGAGCGGCGGCTGATGGTGCGAATATCGTGATCGCAGCTAAGACGGCCGAACCTCACCCAAAACTCAGCGGTACTATCTATACCGCCGCTGATGAAATACGCGAGGCCGGAGGCCAAGCCTTACCTCTATTGGTTGACGTGCGCTATGAAGACCAGGTTGAGGCTGCTATGGAAACGGCAGCGGCTGAATTTGGTGGTATCGACATTCTCGTCAATAACGCGAGTGCCATAAACTTAGCCGGTACAGAGTTAGTGTCTATGAAAGGCTATGATCTGATGCACACTATTAATACTCGTGGTACTTTTTTGTGCTCTCAAAAAGCAGTTCCTTATTTACGCAAGTCAGATAACCCTCACGTACTCAATCTTTCACCACCACTAAATATGGAGATTCGTTGGTTTCAGAATCACGTCGCCTACAGTATGGCAAAGTATGGTATGAGTATGTGTGTTTTGGGTATGAGCTCTGAGTTTAAGCGAGATGGCATTGCTTTTAATGCACTTTGGCCGAGAACAGCTATAGCGACAGCGGCTGTGGCAAACCATCTAGGTGGCGATATGATGATGGTTCGATCTAGAACCGTGGATATTATGGCTGACGCCGCGCATATAGTTCTCACCCGTAATAGCCGTGAGTTTACGGGTAATTTTTACGTTGATGACGATGTTTTGGCCTCAGAAGGGATCACTGATCTGAATCACTATCAGGTAGATCCAGCGTTGGATATAACTGAGTTATTACCCGACTTTTTTATCTGATTTAGTTTTTTAAGCATATGCACGGCCCCTTTTTAAGGGGCTTTTTTTGGTTTTGGTTTGTCAGGGGTTGATTTTACTATGATCTAAACAAATAAATTGGGGTCACCGACATCAAATGCGACCACTAATCTATTGCCTTCCCCTTGATAGGGCTGGGTTGCATGCCAGAAGTAGCTAGGGAAAAGTACTAGTTTTCCAGCCGCGGGTTTAACCTTGTAATCCGCATGTAGTTCATCCTTAATTTTAAAGGGTGGCTTGCCAAACATAAGATAACCGGCGTCTGAATTATCGCCGATAATCTTAGGGACATCAATATAACAGGCACTGCTATACCAGCCCTTTGAATGCACATGAGATTTATGAAAGCCGCCTTGGGCAGTGCGTATTGACCAGCTTGCGTGAAAATAGGGCACCTTGGGACAGCCGGATATCACTGGGTGTGAGCCATCCAGCTCGCTAGTCTTTAATCCCTCAAAAAAGGGTTGTGATGAGTTCGAAATAAATTGTTTTAATTGCGCAACCAGTGGGTTTTGATTTTGAGAAAAAAGGTTACCTGGTGTTTGTGTGCCACCGCTGACTGACTGTTGCGCTGGAGGCTGGGTGGTAATATGTAGTTTATCTAAGTGCTTGGTAAGACTGTCCTTGAATGATTTGAATTGAGATGGATGCTCAAACTGCGATTGTAAATCGGTTTGTAGAACTAATTTTTCATAATCGACAAGCAGTTGATAGTCTTTGTCCCCCAGACAGCGAAGCGCAGTCACTAGAAGTGCTAGGTAATAACTATCGTTGGGCCGACTATCATGCAGTTCCTTTGCGCAGTCGTAGCTGTTGCCATAGTCTCCCAGTGCAAAATGGGCAAGACATCGTTGCTCCTGCAGTTTTGAACGGTGTGCTGATGACTTTATCAGCACAATCATCGCGCCGAAATCATCTTGGCTTTCAAGCAAGTTAAGTTTTACTGATTCCCATGTTTGGTCTTTGCCGAAGTTTGATGCGTATTCATCGAGTAAGATTTCAGTCTTGTCGAAATCTGACAGCGAGATTAACCTGTTAGTGTATGACTTGAATAAACCTGGCGTTGGATGACTGTCCCAGGCTGCTTGATAGTAGGCGTAAGGGTTTTCTTGTGCTACTTCGATCGCCCAGTCAGTACTTATCGCAATAAGGTTTTCTTCATGTGGCTGGCTAGTTAAAGTGGACTCTATGAGCTCTGTCGTGCCTTGGTAGTCTCCCGCATAAATGCTATTTAAAATCAGAGTTTCCCTAGCTGGGTTTAACTGTGGGTTTATTTTTAGTGCTGATTCTAATGATTCTGCCGCTTTTTCGGTGTTACCACAATGAGTATGGAGACGGCCAAGTCGATAATGGGCTGTTTGGTTAGCTGGTTCAAGACGGATAGATTTTGTGAGCGCCCTATGAGCATCATTATATTGTTGAAGGCCAGCTAAACAGCGGCCAAGTAATATCAATGCTTTTACATAATCGGGCCGAATCGATAGAGAGTGGTTTAGAACACTAATAGCCTCTGAAAGGTCTATTTTCTCAAATAAACTAAGGGCCAAATTATAATGTAATTCGGGAATCTGTGGCGCCATAGCAGTCGCTTTACGATAGTCTTTAACTGCAGCATCCAAGTTGCCGGTGGCTTTATTGATATCACCTGATAACGACATTAGCTGTGGCGTTATATTGACCTTCTGAATGAGCTTTTTTAGCATTGCTTGAGCGTCGCTGTGACGACCTGTTTTAATGTAAGTCACTACGCATGCATGCATTTGATTTGGCTGGCTGAGCTTTTTTTGGCATTGGTCGAACATAGAGGCGGCCTGTTTTAGGTCGCCCCTCTGTAACGCAGCAATAGCTCTGTCTGCTTTTTTTAGTGACATTATTTGAACTGCTCAACCTTACTCATGACAATAATTTCGATAGTACACTACAGTGGGATTATTTGAAGCTATTTAGACTACTGTTTGACGATAGTCCAGCCACCTAATGCCAAACAAACTTGTTTTTTTATAGAGCATCTGGCATTAACGCTGACGACAAAAGTGGCTTTGTGACAGCGTCAGGCCGTGACGCTGCTAACGCAGATAAAGAGCCTGTACATTAGATGTCACTCTGTATCCTGGTCCTTTCCATTTTCAAGTATATTTGGCAATATTGGCACTCAGGACTGCGATAATTTTAAAAAATAGTTTGAGTGATTTTACTGGTTTTATTTTGGTTAAAGGACAACATAACAAGGTTGAGGGAATATATGCCATTTCAAACTCATATTAGGTTAATACCACAGGCTCTATTGTTAGTGTTATTGTCGGCCTGCGAGCCTAGTAATATAAACGATCCGAGTTCAAATGCGGAATATAGTAATCGGACGATAGAAGAAATTGCCGATGAAGTTCTGGCCGCCACAATGGATCGATATCCATCAATGCGCACGTTTTATTCCATTGAAAATAGCCGTCATGATCGGTTATTTGATAATTCATTGAACGGATTAACTACATGGCAGGTAAAAGAAGATGAGTGGCTCTCGGAATTAAATGCTGTAGGCGAGCCACAAGAAATAGGAAGTAAAGACTGGGTAAGTTATGGGATTCTTCATGAAAGTCTAGAGTCCTCGCAAGAAGCTAGGATTTGTCGAAAAGAGCTGTGGGAAACTAGCACCACAACTGCTTGGTATACGAGTCTCCCGTTTATTTTTGATATTCAACCCCTGGATTCAGAAGATTTAAAAGATCAAGCTCTGAAACGGTTAAGGCAAGTAGATAACTTCATAGATACTGAAATAGTAAATTTAAAGCTTGGTTTATCTCAAGGATACAGCTCGCCCAGAGTAACGGTTGAAGCCGTGCCATCTGAAGCTCGCGCATTGTTAGAGGAAAGTTCTCCTTTCCTTGGTATAGGGATTAGAGCAAATGATGTTTTTTTTAAAGAAAATGTGCAGAAGATTTTTGATGAGGAGATAGCGCCCGCCATTCATCGGTTTGCAAATTTTATTGAGAAAGACTATCTCAATAAAGCTCGTAAAGACATATCGATAAGTTTCAATCCTAATGGATCTGAATGCTATCCCGCTCTAGTTCGCTCCTTTGTAACAATTGAACCAAGTGCTGACCAAATTCATGAACTTGGTCTTCAACAGATAAAGAAAATTAGAGTAGAGATGGAGGCAATATTAAGTGAACATTATTCTGGGGAATCAATAGAAAAATTCCTACGAAGAGTGAATTTAGATAGGGAATTCACTTTTAGGTCTGAAGAAGAAGTCGTTCAATACTCTCGAGACGGCCTTGATGCTGCGCGAAAAGAAGTCGCTAAGGTATTTGGATTGATGCCAAAAGCGGATGTAAAGATTAAACCTTACCCTGATTTTGCTGCAAGTGGTGTTGGTGAGTATCACTCGTCATCTGAAGATGGATCGCGACCCGGTATTTTTTATATTGCCGTCAAAGATCCAGAGCATAGATCTCGTGCAAGCCAACTTTCAACTCTCTACCATGAGACGTATCCGGGTCATCATATGCAGGGTGCTATAGCGTTAGAGTTGGGTAGCAAAGTACATTCTTTTGTTCGCTACACCTATAACGCGGGGTATTCAGAAGGGTGGGGGTTGTACTCTGAACGCCTCGCGCAAGAACTAAGCCTTTATAAAACCTCACTTGACCTTATGGGAATGCTCTCTGACCAGGCTGCGAGCAGCTAGACTGGTCATTGATTCAGGTATACACACGAAGGGTTGGACTCGACAGCAGTCTATAGACTATATGTTAAACAATACTGGCTGGGCAAAAGTTGACATCGAAAATGATATTAACCGTTATATCTCGTGGCCTGCGCAAGCAAATGCCTATATGTTAGGCATGTTAGAAATTCGTCGACTAAGGGATTTTGCAGAACAAGAATTAGCGGATAATTTTGATTTAAGCGACTTCCATGATCGTGTTTTAGAAAATGGTAGCATGACGCTGCCGATGACAGAAAAAGCCATACTGTCGTGGGTTGCCAATAAACAATCTGAGGCAAGGATGCGGTAAGACAAATAAGGTTAGGCGGTAAGCTAAAGGATGGATCCAGTAGGATTTAAGCCTACGAGCAATCAATTATGAGTCGATTGACCTTTTTTTCGATTATTGTCGATTGACTTTTTGACTAGGAAAAAATGGTGGGCCCAGTAGGACTTGAACCTACGACCAATCGATTATGAGTCGACTGCTCTAACCAGCTGAGCTATGGGCCCTTAAATTATTGTTACTCGTCAAGAAAGCTACGCAGATGATCCGAGCGGGTCGGATGACGTAATTTACGTAAGGCCTTTGCTTCAATCTGACGAATTCGCTCTCTTGTCACATCAAACTGTTTGCCGACTTCTTCAAGCGTATGGTCGGTGTTCATATCAATGCCAAAACGCATGCGCAGTACCTTGGCTTCGCGAGCGGTTAAGCTGCTCAGTACGCCACGAGTTGAATCTGTTAAATTGTACTTGGTCGCTTCATCAATAGGCTGTGCAATGGTGTTGTCTTCTATGAGGTCGCCAATACTGGCGTCTTCATCTTCACCTATGGGTGTTTCCATTGAAATAGGCTCTTTGGCTATTTTCAATACCTTACGAATCTTATCTTCAGGCATTTCCATGCGCTCAGCCAACTCTTCGGGCGAAGGCTCGCGACCCATTTCTTGAAGCATTTGCCGCGAAATACGATTGAGTTTGTTGATGGTCTCAATCATGTGTACTGGAATGCGAATAGTGCGAGCTTGGTCGGCGATTGATCGAGTGATAGCTTGACGAATCCACCATGTCGCGTAGGTCGAGAACTTATAACCACGACGATACTCAAATTTGTCGACGGCTTTCATTAGACCGATGTTGCCTTCTTGGATAAGATCCAAAAACTGGAGACCACGATTCGTGTATTTTTTAGCAATGGAGATCACTAATCGCAAGTTGGCTTCTACCATTTCTTTCTTGGCTCGGCGAGACATGGCTTCACCTATGGTAAGGCGGCGATTTATGTCTTTAATCTGTAAAATTGACAGACCACTGGCTTTTTCAACCTTCGCAAGCTTACGCTGTGACCGCAAAACTTCGACTTCTTGGTTAGTAATGCCCTCAGAGTAATCGGCTTTGGCCTTTATTAAAGAGCTTGTCCACTTAAGGTTGGTTTCGTTGCCTGGGAATGACTTTATGAACTCTTTGCGCGGCATTTTTGCAAAGCGAATGCAGAGTTTCATAATGATTCGTTCTTCTTTACGAATCTTTTCAACAGCTGCTCGGATCAATCCAATTAATGGATCAAACTGACGAGGGGTCAGTTTTAAATATTTGAATAACTCCGCTAACTCTGCCATTTGCTTGAGAGACGGATCGCTAGATCTGCCTGTTTTAGCAACGGACTTTTCGGCTTTGATCAGTTGTTTGCGGATTTCTTCAAAGCGCTCAGTCGCCACTTCAGGGTCTAGGCCGCCTTCGTGTTGCTCTTCTTCCTCTTTCTCTTCAATTTCTTCGCCATTGGCGATTCTTTCAGCTTCAGCGGCCTCAGCTGCTTGCTGTTGCGCAAGTGCAGATGGCACATGTTCCATGGGGTTAAGGTAACCGCTAATAAGGTCTGTTAGTTTCTTATCGCCAGCAATCACCTTATCCCACACTGCAATAACAGTTGCAACCGTCGATGGCCATTCAGCAACAGCAGACATTAGTTCTCGTGTGCCTTCTTCAATCCGCTTGGCTATCTCAATTTCACCTTCGCGGGTCAATAGCTCAACGGAGCCCATTTCACGCATATACATGCGTACAGGGTCTGTCGTGCGATGTTGTTCAGATTCCACTGAGGCAAGGGCGGCTGCGGCTTCTGCAGCGGCAACTTCATCAGGCGTATTGTCACCAGTTCTCATTAATAACGTTTCAGCATCGGGTGCGTTTTCATACACCGTTATGCCCATGTCGTTGATCATCTGAATGATATCTTCGACCTGTTCGGGGTCAGCAATATCTTCTGGTAGGTGATCGTTAACTTCCGCGTAGGTAAGGTACCCTTGCTCACGGCCTTTAGCTATGAGATCTTTGATACCGGATCGTTGCTTATCAGTGCTTTCAGTCATAGGGCAATGTTGCCTAGTTGAGGGTTGAAAAGTAGCGCGCGATTATAGCGAATAAATAACAGATTGTCCCAGCCAAAGTGTTGTTTATTTGGCTTATTTTATATTTCTTAGTTTAGACTACAAGTCGTTGTTTTATCTTGTTTTTTAGTTCAACTGATTGAGGGTCACTTGACAGCTGTAGACGTATTTTATGTAACTGCTTGATTTCCCGCTCGCCGAGGGCGCTGAGTCCAAGCAGGTATGTTGCTTTTTCTTGAGTTGGGAGGGCCTCAAATGCGGTCTGGGTTACATGCTTAAGGGCGTCATTAAACTCTTGATGATCGTCTCTACCAGTGCCAACTGGAGGGTGGTATAGCTCGCTAGCAGCGAGAGACTGTAATATTTTGGTTTCAGCTTGGTTGCCGTGAGTGCCTAGCCAGTAAGCAAAAATATGGGATGGTTTGTAATGTGGGTTTTTCTTTGCGACCTCTAGAACCCTAAGAAATAGTTGGGTATCTTCGTCTGAAGATAAGCTTAAAAACTCGATATCTTCAACAGATTCAGCTAAAGCGGGATGATTAAGCAGTAATGCGGTTAAAAATTTTACCGGAGGAAGGCGTATTTTGGATGCTCTAGTCGGGTTGATACTCGGAAAATCATCTACGACTAATGAACCCTCGAATTCGGCATAATGGTGATCGCCTTGTTGCGCAGCATGATCGTAGGAATCAGAGCGGATTTCCGCTGGGGCCTTTTCTTTTGAGGCTACAGCACGCTGCTGTGGTGTAATGTGAGTGGCAACATAATCTTTGAGATTGTCCGCTGAGATTCCTGTTCGCCGGGAAAGCTCTTCAAGCATAAGCTGGCGAAAAACTCCCTGTGGGATTCGATTAATTTGTGGTGCGCAGACTTTACTTAATCGAGCTTTACCATCTGCTGTTGAGGCGTCAACACCTTCACTGAGTTGTTCAAACAGAAATTCCGAAAGTGGTTGCGCCTTATTGATTCGTTCTTGGAATTCAGCAGTGCCAAGGGTTCTAACCATAGTGTCTGGGTCTTCACCATCGGGCAAGAAGAGGAACTTAGCCGACACGCCATCGCGCATTTCAGGAAGCGCGATCTCTAAAGATCGAGCCGCAGCTCTCCTGCCCGCATTATCGCCATCAAAGCAGAATACTATTTCAGAGGTGTATCGAAATAGTTTTTGCAGGTGATTTTCCGTTAACGCAGTACCCAGCGTGGCTACGGCATTGGCAATACCATATTGGGCTAGAGCAATCACATCCATATAGCCCTCAACCATGATCAAGCAGGAAATCTCTTTGAGCGATTGCCGGGCTTCATACAACCCATAGAGCTCTCGTCCTTTATGAAATACAGGAGTTTCTGGAGAATTGAGGTATTTGGGGGTGCTATCGTCTAAGACCCGGCCTCCAAACCCTAAAGTACGACCGCGTTGATCACGAATGGGAAACATAATGCGATGACGAAATCGATCATATTGTTTTTTTTCTTCCGGTTTGACAATGATCATACCGGACTCGTCGAGTAGTTTGATTTTTTCAGCATCAGTCCCCGATGCTGTTAATAGATTGTCCCATCCTGGAGGCGCATATCCAACCCCGAATTGGGCTGCAATTTTACCGCTCAGACCTCTCCCTTTTAAGTATTCAACTGCTGAGCTTGCTGCCTTATGTGTTCTCAGTTGTTGCCGGAAAAATGTATCTGACTCAGTCAGTATTGAAAATAGGCTGTCTTTTTGTTTTGCCACTTTCTGGTCTGGGGCCGCTACTCGAGGGATTTCCATACCAGCATTTTTAGCCAGCAGTTCTACAGCAGGTAAGAAATCGAGACGATCAAATTCCATGACGAAACCAAGAGCATTGCCGCCAACGCCGCAACCAAAACAATAGTAAAACTGTTTATCTTGCGCGACAGTAAAAGAGGGGCTTTTTTCTTCATGGAAGGGACAGCAGGCCTTGTAGTTCTTGCCTGCTTTTTTAAGCTGAACGCGACCGTTGACGATATCGACTATGTCGATGCGATCTAGTAAATCATCAATAAAAGTTTGGGGTATTAGTCCGGCCATCAGTCTTGCGCGTCATTGGTCACGATAACCACAGTGTAACGTCTTCACCGTGGAAAGAAACAGCCTTTAACCGTTTAAAGCTGACTTGACCAGTCCGCTTACTGCACCGCCATCGGCACGTCCTTGGATTTGCGGTTTTAGAATGCCCATGACCTTGCCCATATCCCGCATTGATTCGGCATCAGTAGCACCAATTGCCGCGGTAATCATAGCGCTGATTTCTTCTTCAGTGAGGGCAACCGGCAAGAATTCTTGGATAACACTGATTTCACCGATTTCAATATCTGCGAGTTCTTGTCGACCCGCCGCTTCGTATTGCGTGATGGAGTCCCGTCTTTGTTTAATCATCTTATCGAGAATAGCTATTAATCGTTCATCGCTGATCTCGATGCGCTCATCTATCTCGATACGCTTTACTTCGGAGAGTATCAGCCTAATAGCGCTAAGACGTGGTTTATCTTTTGCGCGCATTGCATCTTTCATTGCATCAGTGAGTTGCGTTTTCATCGACATGAGGGACCTCGATATAAAAAGTTATGAATACCAGAAACACAAAAAGCGCCCAATTGGCGCTCCTTGTTACTGTTTTGCATCAAACACAACGAAACTTGTTTGGTACCTAGTACAGCCGAATAAACTTGCGTGATTCTCGTGAAACCAGCTTTTGGGTTCGCTTCACTGCGGCGGCGGCTTTACGCTTGCGCACCCAGGTAGGCTTTTCGTAGAACTCACAGCTGCGAACTTTAGCTAGGACACCAGCTTTTTCGCAAGAACGTTTAAAACGACGTAATGCTACGTCAAAGGGCTCGTTTTCTTTAATGCGCACACTTGGCATGTATAGTTAATCCTGTAGTGAAAATACCTTGTAAGTTGGGCCAACTCGCAACCAACCACTCAAGGGCGCGTAGTCTATACACTTAGCGTAGTCGATGCAAAGTTTTTTGCCTTGTTTTGTGAGTCTTTTTTGCCTGCAAATGGAGCGGTTTCAAATCTAGGCTTAAGGGTTTAACTTTGGACCGAGAACTATTGCTATAATCCCTGCTTGTCTATGCTCACCTTTTAATGAGAGTCTGCCCTACATGCTTGTTCTAGGTATCGAAACGTCATGCGATGAAACCGGTGTTGCTATCTACGATAGTGAAAGGGGTTT
>DUBX01000014.1:2402-26672 GCA_012960115.1 Porticoccaceae bacterium | reverse complement strand
ATTCCCAAGTAAAACTGCACGCCGACTATGGTGGTGTCGTACCTGAGTTAGCTTCCCGCGATCACGTGCGAAAAATTTTACCTTTGTTGGATGATGTTTTCGCTCAGGCAGGCGTGAATAAAAAGCAACTAAATGGCATAGCCTATACTGCCGGCCCTGGGTTGTTGGGTGCGTTAATGGTAGGAGGTTCTATGGCTACAGCATTTGGGTATGCCTTGGATATTCCAGTGCTTGGTGTGCATCATATGGAAGCTCATCTTTTGGCGCCGATGTTGGAAGATAAGCCCCCTGAATTTCCTTTTGTTGCACTCCTGGTGTCTGGCGGTCATACCCAGTTGCTGTCAGTTGCCGCTATTGGTGAGTATGAACTGCTCGGTGAGTCTCTAGATGATGCTGCAGGAGAAGCCTTTGATAAAGCGGCTAAGATGCTGGATCTTGATTATCCCGGTGGACCTGTGTTGGCGGCTATGGCTGACCAGGGAGAGATCAGCCGCTTTTCCTTTCCTCGGCCCATGACGAATCGCCCGGGTTTGGATTTTAGTTTTTCTGGCTTGAAAACCCACACACGTAATCTTATTGAAAAGCATCGAGGCGATAGCCCGTTGCCTGATGATCTGACAGTCCGCGATATTTGTGCGGGATTTCAAGAGGCGGTGGTTGACACTTTGGTGATTAAATGTCGTCGGGCGATGAGTCAAACGGGAATGAAAACATTGGTCATTGCGGGTGGAGTATCGGCTAATACACGCTTGAGACATAAGCTGGAGGTCGCCCTTGAGAAAGAGGGCGTCGAGGTGTTTTATGCACGTCACGAGTTTTGTACTGATAATGGGGCGATGGTTGCTTACGCAGGTTGCCGAAGATTATTGGCGGGGCAACGCAATCCGTTGGTTATCTCGACGACACCTAGATGGCCTCTTGACCAGTTAGACAGCATTAATAGTGTAGGTTACTAATAGGAAGTTATTTGATGGATATTGTTTATATAAGAGGCTTGCGTATCGAAACCATTATAGGAATCTATGATTGGGAGAGAGAAGTTAAGCAAACTATTAGTCTCGATTTAGAGATGGCTCATGATATCCGAAAGGCTGCTGAGATGGATGACATTCAGTACGCGCTCAATTATAAATCCATCGCCAAGCGTCTTATTAAATTTATTGAGGAAAGCGAATTTTTGCTCGTTGAGCGCATGGCCGAAGAGGTAGCCTCGATTGTACGTGATGAATTCTCAGTGCCTTGGTTAAAGTTGCGCGTGAGCAAACCCGGTGCGTTGCGAGGTTCCCAAGACGTCGGCATTATTATTGAACGAGGAGAAAGCCCCTAGTGGCACTTATTTATCTAAGTCTTGGCAGTAATGTTGAACGTCATATGCGTATCGGTGCTGCGCTAGATGCTCTTGCCGAGCACTTTGGTGAGTTAGCACTGTCTTCGGTCTATGAAAGTGATTCAGTTGGTTTTCAAGGCGATAATTTTTTAAATCTTGTCGTGGGTATTTATTCTGAGAGGTCGTTGAGTGAGGTGTCTATCACTCTTAAGCAAATAGAAAATGACAATGGCCGTGATCGTAGCGCTCCTCGTTTTGGCCCGCGCAGCTTAGACATTGATATATTGACTATGGATGATGTAAGCGGAGTGATCGACGGCATTCAATTACCCCGGGATGAAGTACTAAAAAATGCCTTTGTTCTTTTACCTCTGGCCGAAATAGCGCCTGATGCTAAACACCCAATCACGGGTCTAAGCTATGCTGATCATTGGCAGTCTTATAACAAAGATAAGCAAAAACTCTGGCCTGTCCCCTTTACGTGGCAAGGTAAAAACATTACCAGTTAATCCGTGACTTTCCCTCGAGGAGTTTAACACCCTCACAAACTGTTTGAGCTGCCGCCATCTACAGCAATGGTTTGTCCTGTCATGTAGGTGGCTTCAACCGCTAAGAAGTAGACTGTTTGTGCGATGTCATTTTCGGTCCCTAATCTACCCATCGGCACTTTGCTCAGTACTGAATCCTGTTTCGCCGTGTCGTCTGATTCGTGCTTTGGCCAGAGTATAGCGCCCGGCGCCACACTATTGATGCGTACGTCAGGGCCGAGTTCTTTGGCTAAAGTTTTAGTCATAGCGATGTTGCCAGCCTTGGCAATGGAATAGATAGGGTGGTTTTGTAGAGCCTGTCTTGCGTGCATATCGGAAATATTAACGATGGCTCCGCGATGCTTGGACAATAATCCCGCTAGCTTTTGAGAAAGAAAAAACGGTCCTTTAAGATTGCTGTTGATGAGGTCATTCCATTGATTTTCATCGCAGTCGTTGATGGGCGTTGGATAAAAACTTGAGGCATTGTTAACCAAGACATCCAATCGTCCTACTGATCTGATTAAGTCGGTGATTTTTTCAAGTCCGATCATCTCATTTAGGTCACATTGTACCAACAGGCAGCTGTCCGATCTGCGGTCATTTAATTCGCGACACAGCTTGTCCGCAGCAGAGGCTGAGCGGTTATAGTGGATAATGACACGGTAACCCTGAGTGTGAAATAACTGTGCTATCACGGCGCCGATGCGTTTTGCTGCTCCAGTAATTAGTATGGCGGGCGCTTGGTGGTGTTCCTGCATGATCTGATCCTTTGTTTATCGATGATAAGTATCTTTTAGCTGCTGAAGAGCATCTGTTTGGCGCAGTGCTAACTGCTTGCCAATCTCTGCGCCGTTAACGCCAGAATTGACAATGTCAGAAATGTCTAGGCCCTGGAGTGCTTTTGCTGCAGCACGAAGGTATGGGGCAGATACGTATTCTCGAGATTCAAATCCTGTGCGGCCTTTCGCGTCGGCAGTGCAGCAGGTTAAAAAATCCTCTAGCTTTGTCGGGGATTTTATAGCGCCTACAGTTTTAAGCAGGGTTAGTAAAGTTGTCGGCCGTAACTCCAGTGCTTTGTGACACAACAGATGAAATTCAGTAACGATCATTGCTAGCTGACGATGTTCGTTGGGTGCCTTAAGGCGATCACAAACCGCTTTTACTAGTGGCAGGCCTCTGGCTTCATGCCCTGAATGGCTAGGTAAAATATGACTGGGGGTGATACCTTTACCTAAATCATGAACTAAGACAGCAAACCTGATGGCAGGCTTGTCAGAGAGTATTGCCGCCTGCTGTAGAGCCATTAGAGTATGAACGCCAGTGTCAATTTCTGGATGGTAGTCGGCTCTTTGTGCGACACCAAAAAGATTGTTTACCTCAGGTAAAAGAGCGGCTAAAGCTCCGCAGTTGCGCAACGTCTGAATGAATAAATCTGGAGACTGTTCGCAGAGGGCACGATCAGTTTCTTTCCACACCCGCTCAGCAACGAGGTGGGCTAGCTCACCTCGATTGACGATGGACTTCATTAGCGCTTCAGTTTCCGGCGCGATGGTAAAGCCTAAGTGATGGTAGCGAGCAGCGAATCGAGCAACTCTAAGTATTCTCAGTGGATCTTCAATAAAGGCGTCAGAGACATGACGTAGTACTTTTCGATTCAAGTCTTTTCGACCGCCGTAGGGGTCGATGATATTTCCGTCAGCATCTTCGGCCATGGCGTTAATAGTTAAATCGCGTCGGATTAAGTCATCCTCTAGGCTGATGTTGGGCGTGGTGTGAAAAGTAAACCCTTGGTAGCCCACCCCTGATTTTCTTTCGGTCCGAGCCAGAGCGTATTCCTCGCCTGTTTCGGTTTTAATGAACACAGGGAAGTAATTGCCGACAGGCTGATAACCGAGTTTTATCATTTCTTCTGGAGAGCTACCAACCACCACCCAGTCATTTTCATTACAGGGATAGTTAAGTAATTTGTCGCGAACTGCACCGCCGACTCGGTAAATTTTCATAAACAATTCCGTAGGTTTGATGCATTGTAAGGGCCATAGGTTAGGAGCTCAATCGAAACTCTTTGGTGGTTGCTATTAGACTCTGACGCTTAACCGTAACATCAGTTGGTTAATGTAGGTGAGGGCGTCTAATTATTACTGATCAAAAAGTCATTTTTAAATCTTGACGGAGAATCTTTTTAGGTTTATTTTTCACAAAATAGTGACTGGCGATATTTTAGAGTTCAATTTTAGATAGAGAGTTACTTTATGAGTGGTGAATTAGAGGATTCAGGCGACCTAGGATAGGTCTCAAATGCCGATGATGTTGATGTTGCGGCCTCGGATAAAGAGCAAGCGCTCAGTGAAAAGGGACGTGTGGCTATCGGCATAGACGCTAGACGCCGCGTGGAGTTAAAGCTCGAAGAGGCGCGCATGCGAAGGCAAGCAGAAGCCTATGATTTGGATGAGGGTTTCGACTAAAGTTAGAGACGCATAGCTTGTACGCAATTATTTATTCGAAAGCCAACCTATTGGCTCCTATATTTGGCATAATATCACCCTTAAAATAAACTCATATCGAGGCTTGTTGGTGGGGAATCCATCTCTTATATCAATCGAAAATCTTCGCTTCGAACGTGACGATACGACAGTGGTTAGTTGCGACCAGTTGCATGTAAACGTTGGGGAGATTCTTCAGATCGAGGGCCCAAACGGAAGTGGTAAGACGACGTTATTACGTTTGTTGACTACGGCTATACAGCCTCAGGAAGGCACGATTCTATATTGCGGTAAAAGCATAGCCGAATGTCGGTTTGAGTATCTGTCTGATATTTTGTTTATTGGTCATCAGTCGGCGGTAAAGTTGACACTTACCGCCGAAGAGAATTTGGCTTGGATGGCTGAGTCTGAATTGAGTTCTGCGGCTTCATTGAGGGCTTTGGAGTCGCTTGGGTTGGCGGGTTATTCTGATATTCCTTGTTACAAACTTTCAGCTGGGCAGCAACGCAGGGTGGCTTTGGCGAGACTTCTGCTTAGCGATGCGCGGCTGTGGTATTTAGATGAGCCCTTTACTGCCATCGACCGCGACGGAGTGAAGTTGCTTGAACGATGTATGGAAGACCATGTCAGCTCGGGCGGGGCAGTCGTTGTGTCTACTCATCAAGATTTAGATGTGCAAGATGTCCGTCACTATTCGGTACTTGGTGAATCTTTGTTGAGAGCGTATTCATGAGAAAGTACACTAGCGATGGCTTTTATGCTTATCTGCGGAGGGATTTATTGCAGTCTCATCGTCGGCTTGGGGAGGCAGCGAGTCCCTTAATTTTCTTTGTGATGGCCTCAACGTTGGTGCCCTTAGGTATCACACCAGATCCAGCTAGTTTGGCAGAAATTGCATCGGGTATTATCTGGGTGTTTGCGTTGCTGGCTACTATGCTTTCCGTGGGTGGGTTATTTGCTGGGGATTACCAAGATGGTTCCCTTGAGCAACTGCTAATTAGTCCTCAAGTTCTGGTTATGCCTGTTTTAGGAAAGGTTACAGCCCATTGGCTGATTACTGGCCTGCCACTCACGTTGGTATCCCCCTTGCTTGGGTTAATGTTGTTTCTGCCTGAGGCGGGCTATTTGCCTATGACGGCAAGTTTAGCTCTGGGTACGGCTTGTCTTAGCTTGTTGGGTGCTGTGGGTGCAGCATTGACGGTATCTCTACAAAAAGGCGGTATGCTGTTGGCCCTCATAGTGATGCCCTTATATATGCCGGTGATTATATTTGGTGCAGCGACGGTTCAATATGGGATTGACGGTCTTGCCTGGACGGCTCCCCTGGCTATCCTTGGCGCTATGCTGGCAGCTGCCATTGCCTTGTGCCCACTGGCTATAGCCAGCGTGCTTCGATTAACGAGTATTAACTAGATGTTGGGTAATAATCTATGAATTGGGTATGGTTTTATCGTCTTGGCTCTCCGTTGTGGTTTTACCAGACGACCACACGATGGTTGCCTTGGTTGAGCTTATTGGCATTTATGTTATTAGCAACGGGTTTGGTTTGGGGTTTAGGCTTTGCACCCCAAGATGCGAAACAAGGGAATAGCTTTAGGATAATATATATGCATGTTCCTGCTTCCTTTCTCGCTCTGGTGGGTTATTTCCTAATGGCCGCTGCCGGCGCGATTGGGCTGATTTGGAAAATGAAATTATCTTATATGGTGATGAAGGCGGCGGCACCAATCGGTGCGGCACTGACCTTTTTGGCACTCTTTACGGGTGCTGTTTGGGGTAAGCCTACCTGGGGAAGTTACTGGGTGTGGGATGCCCGAATTACCTCCATGCTGATTCTGTTGTTTCTGTATTTTGGTGTGTTAGCGTTGCAATATGCTTTCCATAACGAAGAAGCGAGCAATAAGGCCAGCGCTGTACTGGCTTTGGTTGGGACGGTAAATATCCCGATTATTTATAAGTCGGTTGATTGGTGGTACACCCTGCATCAGCCTTCAACCATTAAATTAACCTCTGCGCCGAGTATGCACCCGGATATGTTTCAGCCGTTATTGGTTATGATCCTGGGCTTTTATTGTTTTTACGTTGTGGCTTTATGTCTTTTTACTCGAGTAGAAATACTTCGGCGTGAACGCAAGACAACTTGGGTTGGTGATCTTATTGGATCGTCTAACAATGCAGTTGAGGGTGAAAAGTAGTGAAATTCCAGTTTCAAAGTATCGGTCACTTGCTAGATATGGGCGGACACGGTTTCTATGTTTGGTCGGCTGTGATTGTGACTCTAATAGTCATAATAGGCTTGATTGTGCGGCCTCTATTACAGCATCGGGTGGTTCTTAACCAAATTGCGCAAGAGTTAGCTCGCGAGAAATTGCGCAAAAAGACAACTGGAGAAGGCAATTAATGAATAACTTACGTAAACAACGATTAGAGGTAGTGCTGCTAATAATCGTGGCTGGCGCATTGGCGAGTGGTTTAATTATTTATATGCTTGGCCAGAATGCTAATTATTTCTATACACCCTCTCAAATCGCTCGAGGCGAGGCTCCTGAAGGTGTGTTTCTGCGTGCTGGCGGGATGGTAGTGGAGGGTAGCCTTGTAAGAGATATGGATTCTCTAGCGCTCGAATTTAAAGTGACAGATGGAAGCTCTGTTTTGGTTGTTCAGCACACCGGTATTTTGCCTGATCTTTTTGGTGAAGGTGAGGCGGCTATTGCGGCAGGAAAGGTAGATCAGAATTTGGTTCTCCAGGCAACGGAAGTGCTGGCTAAACACGATGAAAACTATATGCCTCCTGAGGTGGCAGAGTCTATGAGTGAGGCTTATCTCGACAAGAGAAAAACTGCGGCGGGCATTCAATGACCGTTGAGTTGGGACATATTGCTTTAATTGTGGCGCTTTGTTTGGCCTGCATTCAGGCGGTTGTACCTATGGTCGGATCCTTTTCTGGCTATACAAATTGGATGCGCGTCGGTCATTCTATGGCTGTCGGACAGTTCGTGTTTGTCGCCTTATCTTTTGCTTGCCTCACGGCAGCCTTTATCCAAGATGATTTCTCGGTCGCCTATGTGGCTAACAACTCAAATACACTGTTACCACTGCAATTTAAGATAAGTGCTGTATGGGGTGCTCATGAGGGTTCTCTGTTGTTGTGGGCGCTGATTTTATCTGGCTGGTCGACTGCTGTGGCTTTATGTAGTGGTAAATTACCCTTGATTTTGTCTGCGAGAGTGCTGTCCGTGTTGGGCGCAATTTCAGTCGGTTTTGCATTGTTCTTAT
Source organism: Porticoccaceae bacterium (assembly GCA_012960115.1). GTDB lineage: Bacteria > Pseudomonadota > Gammaproteobacteria > Pseudomonadales > Porticoccaceae > HTCC2207. The sequence goes on along the minus strand of DUBX01000014.1, from coordinate 19,056 downwards.
TACTCACGTCCAACCCTTTCGAGAGGATGCTGCCTATACCCCCGTTGGAGGGGGGTGATCTAAACCCGTTGTTGCAAGATTTTGGCTTAATTGTTCATCCGCCTATGCTTTACATGGGTTATGTTGGATTTTCAGTCCCATTTGCCTTCGCGATTGCGGCCCTTATTGGAGGTCAATTCGACAGCGCTTGGGCACGATGGTCAAGACCTTGGATAAATGTTGCATGGGTCTTCTTGACCATCGGCATAAGTCTAGGCAGTTGGTGGGCATATTACGAGTTGGGCTGGGGTGGTTGGTGGTTTTGGGACCCTGTGGAAAATGCCTCATTTATGCCATGGCTAGCAGGTACAGCGCTAATGCACAGTATCTCAGCCACAGAGAAGCGAGGCGTCTTTCGTAGCTGGACATTGTTACTAGCGATCCTAACTTTTTCGTTAAGCTTGCTGGGAACCTTTTTGGTGCGTTCTGGAGTTCTTACCTCCGTTCATGCGTTTGCTAGCGACCCAGAGCGAGGGGTCTTTATTCTGATGTTTTTAGGTATCGTGGTCGGGGGGTCGCTGTTGTTGTTTGCCTTGCGTGGCCCGACTATGCGCTCAGCCACTACTTACAGCGGCTGGTCTCGTGAAACCATGTTACTGATTAATAATGTCTTTTTGGTCAGCTCTATGGCGATTATTCTGATTGGGACGCTCTACCCCTTGCTTGCCGACGTCTTAGATATGGGAAAAATCTCTGTTGGCCCTCCTTACTTTAATATCTTTTTTGTTCCCCTAATGTCTGGGCTGATGATTTGCCTTGGTTTTGCAGGATTTACGCGATGGAAAAATACGGAAGGTAGAGCTCTCCTACATAAAGGCGTATTCCCGTCGATCGTGAGCTTAGTCATGGCCGTTGCGCTCCCCATGTTCATGGTGGATAAGCTATCGTGGTCAAATTATTCGCTGACAGCTGTTGTAACCTTATTGCTGGTGTTGTGGGTTGTGACTATGAGTTTAGAGGATCTTTGGTTAAAGAGCAGAGGTAAACTATCATCGCTAAGTGGCCTGTCAGGTAGTTATTGGGGAATGCTTGTGGCTCACATAGGGTTAGCGGTGTGTGCTCTCGGTGTAGGGCTAAGTACGGCTTATGATGCACAAAAAGATTTGCGCATGGTGCCAGGAGATAAGACCGAATTAGGAGGTTACCAATTCCAATTCGTTGGGGTTGAACGCGTCGAAGGCCCAAATTTTATCGCCTATAGGGGCAATATTGAAGTGAAATCTAGCGGTGAACTTATTGTTAGGTTGTCGCCCGAGAAACGAAACTACATTTCGGACGGGCAGGTTATGACCGAAGCGGACATTGATGGTCAATTGCATCGTGATCTCTATGTTTCTCTGGGCGAGCCACTGGGTAATCAGGCGTGGGCTATTAGGTTTCAGGTTAAACCCTTTGTGCGTTGTATCTGGCTCGGTGGTTTATTGATTGGGTTGGGTGGTTTGCTAGCCGCTTTGGATAAGCGCTATCGTCGACGCCGTCTGCGGAAAGGTGTCGATGAAAGTAGTGGGGGGCTCGTCTTTGAATAGGCTCGCGTTATTTTTACCCCTTGCTTTGTTCGCGGCGTTGACCATCGTGTTGTTGCTGGGTCTTGATAAAGATCCCTCGGAGTTGCCCTCAGCTCTAGTTGGGGAGCCGTTCCCCTCTTTTAGTCTTCCTGCGCTGCATGACGCAGATAGGACCTTAGATGAGAGGGATGTTATAGGTGAGGTTGTTTTGGTGAATATCTGGGCTACTTGGTGTTTTGCTTGCCGTATAGAGCATGCAATGCTCAATCAATTGGCTGAACAGGGTGTTAAGGTGATTGGGTTGAATTACAAAGATAATCGAGAGGCCGCCATTGCTTGGCTAAAAGAGCGAGGAGATCCCTATGCTTTTTCAGTCTTTGATGAGCAAGGGCGATTAGGAATTGACCTTGGCGTATATGGGGCCCCAGAAACCTATTTGTTAGATGCCACTGGTACTATTCGTCACCGACGAGTGGGGGTGGTTGATGATCGAGTTTGGAATAATGAATTTCGTGACCTATACGCTCAATTAATGGCGGTGCAAAGATGAGACTTCGCTGGTCTATGGGGCTAGCCGTAGCGCTTTTTACATCGGTGCTTTTTGGAAGTGAAAATTTAGTCGAGTTCTCCGATGAATCTCTACGCTCACGCTATCAGACGTTGATCACTGAGCTGCGTTGTCCTAAGTGCCAAAATCAAAACCTTGCCGATTCAAATGCCCCTATTTCAAAGGATTTACGCGAAGAAATTCAGCGTATGTTAGAGCAGAAGATGTCTGATCGTGAGATTAAATATCATCTTACATCCCGCTATTCGGAATTTATTTTATATCGTCCAGACGTAAATAAAACTACTTATCTATTGTGGGGGTCACCTTTTGCTATTCTTCTTATGGGCCTCCTGGCAGCGCTGCGACTCAACAGACGAAATAAAATAGACGTTGGTTCTTTAGATAAAGCGGTGATTGATCAGGAAAGCCGTATAGCTGAGCTTCTTAAATCCGGAGAAGATGACAAGTGATGCTTTGGATCTTGGTTTTAACCGCGTTGGGTTTTCTGGCTTATCCTTTTGTGGTGGAGCAAAGGCAGTCTACGGTTAGCCTCGATGAGCAAAAAAATCGTAAAAACACCAATGTTAGATTGTTTAAGGAGCAGCAAGATCAGCTTCAGCAACAGCAGAATCGAGGCGAAATCGACTCTGAACAATATCAACGTTTAGTGATGGATGCGCAAAGACTGTTATTAGCGAACACTGAATTAGATGTGGTAGAGGGTTCTAAAATTGCGGGCACCGGACGGTGGTTGCTGCCGCTATTATTAATAGGTACTTTTGCGAGTACCTGGGCTATCTATAGTGATATAGGCGCAGCTGAAGATGAGAAGATTGCGGCTTTAATGAATAAAATTGCCTCTTTAGAGGCGCAATCAGATGACATTCCAGAGCTTAATCAAGAGCTTGTCAGTACCATTGAGAATCGGGTAACAAAGCGGACAAGTAATATATATTACTGGGTTGTTTTGGCTCAGGCGGCTATTGCTGATAATAATATTCTAGCGGCTAGCAATTATTTTTCCTCAGCGCTTGAGGTAGAGCCTCAAGATAGCCAGTTGCTGGCACAGTACGCTGAAACTTTATTTCTTGTCGATGGCAATAAGTTCACACAACGAGTCAGGGTTGCTGTTGATAAAGCCTTTGCCGCAGATTCAAACAATCAAACTGTACTTGGGTTGAAAGGAATTGAAGCCTTTGCCGGCAAAAATTTTGAGCTGGCTGAGACATATTGGCTAGGCGCTCAGAGCCAAGTTAACCCAGAAAGTGGCGTCTTTAAAGGATTGCAGGTTGGTATTGATCGAGCTAGGGAGTTTGTCGAAGGTCACTCGGGCTCTGGCACTGACGTGAGTCAGTTGAGCGCGGTGCAAGTTGAGCTCCGAATAGACCTTAGCTTAGATGTAAAAGTACCCAGCAGGCCGGACCAGCGAGTATTCATTGCCGCCGTGCGAGAGTCGGGGCCGCCGATGCCATTGGCCGCAAAGAAAATACTTGTATCACAGTTACCGATGAGAGTGGTTTTGACTGACAAAGACGCTATTATTCCGGGACAAGATCTGACTACTGAAACCAAGATTAAGGTAGTTGCCAGATTATCCAATAGTGGTTCGGCTACACCGCAATCAGGCGAATGGGAAGCCACAAGTGAGAGTATCGATTTAGAGGCATTTGAGGGAGAAATAATGCTGGTGATTGACCGGCAACGCCCTTAAGGTAAACCGCTGATTACGGGAGCTATTTCGTCAAATTACTGTGGACATTGAGCTATTATCAAAACTAAGTTAGCGCATCACTGATTTACTGTTTTTTGTCATGCTTAGAAAGTGTAAACTGGTTCACAATAATTAATTCACTTTGTAGCCAATAGGCTAGGTTTAAAAACTAAAAATGACTAATCATGCGGCTTAAATCAATAAAACTATCTGGATTTAAATCCTTTGTCGACCCGACCAATGTGAATTTTCCGAGTAATTTGTGTGCGGTGGTTGGGCCGAATGGTTGCGGCAAGTCTAATGTCATTGATGCGGTGCGCTGGGTAATGGGTGAAAGCTCGGCCAAGAATTTGCGTGGCGAGTCGATGTCGGACGTTATTTTTAATGGTTCTGGCGGGAGAAAACCGGTAGGACAAGCCTCCGTTGAATTAATTTTTGATAACACTGCCGGTCGGATAGTTGGTGAATATGCCGCTTATAACGAGATCGGCATAAAGCGCAAGGTAACTCGCGACGGGCATTCTAATTATTACCTCAATGGCAATAAATGCCGTCGCCGCGACATCACTGATATTTTCCTGGGTACCGGCTTGGGGCCACGAAGCTACGCTATTATTGAACAGGGCATGATTTCACGGTTAATCGAATCTAAGCCTGATGAGCTCCGAGTCTATATTGAAGAGGCTGCGGGCATTTCAAAATACAAAGAACGCAGGCGAGAGACGGAAAGTCGCATTCAACGAACGATGGAGAACCTAGAGCGTCTTACCGATATTCGTGATGAACTAGGTCGGCAGCTTAGTAGGTTAGAGCGTCAGGCCAAATCCGCCGAAAAATATTCTGAGTATAAGAAGCAGGAACGGCAGTTGACATTAGAGTTGCTTGCTTTGAAGTGGCGGGGTTATGACAGCCACGCTAGCGAGTTAAGAACAGTGATTGGTGGCCTCGAAATCGAAAAAGAAAAGTTTACGGCTGAGCGCAGCGGATGTGATACTCAAATTGAAAAGCTTAGAACACAGTTTTCTGATCAAACGGATACTTTTAATGAAGTGCAAGCGCGTTTTTATAGTGTAGGTGGAGAAGTTACTCGTATTGAACAGGCGATTGAGCATGCCCACCAGAGGGCGCAGGACCTTGATAAAGACCTACAGCAGACCGAGCGCAATTACACTGAAACGGAACAGCATCTGAGTGTGGATCAGCAGAAAATAGCTGGGTGGAATGCTGAGTTTGTAGAGCTGGAGCCAGCCTTAGTGGAAGCGGTAAAGGCTGAAGAACTATCCTCCAGCGCGTTGCAAGAAGCCGAACTAGCGATGCAGGATTGGCAGGCACAGTGGGATGAGTTTAATCATAAGTCTGCAGATCCTCGACAGCAAGCTGAGGTCCAGCAATCACGTATTCAGCATCTTGAGCAACTGATACGTCGTTTGTCTGAAAGGACCGAAACGCTTTCTATTGAGGCGAATAGCTTTCAGGCCAGTCCGGCAGAAGATGAAATGGCTAGTATTCAGGCATTGTTGAGTCAGGCGGAGTTAAGCCAGGCAGCTGTTGATAGTCAACGCCAAGATAACAGTCAGGCGATTGAGCTATTGCGTGCAGAAGAAAAACAAGCGGAAGTAGAGCATGATGCGGTGCGCAGCCGGCAACAAACCCTGAAAGGCCGACAGGCCTCACTGCTTGCTCTACAGCAAGCGGCGATGAGCGACGGCGCAGAGCAACAGTGGCTGGCATCTAAAGGCTTAGACAGCAAGCCTCGGCTTGCTGATAGCATCAATGCTGCAAGTGGATGGGAAGTGGCGGTAGAGACTGTGTTAGGTAGTTATCTACAGGCTATTACAGTGGATGATATAGCCAGTAACATAGATCTTATTAGTGACTTTTCTAAAGGCGAGTTACTGTTAATTGGACCTGGACAGGTAGCTGAGGCTGGCACCGCCAATAAAGGGCGCTTGCTAAGTGATTTAATTAAGGGCGATGGTGCTAAGTCTCTTTTAAGTTCTGTCTATGCTGCTGACTGTTTGAATGACGCTTTAAAACTGCAACCTCAGCTGTCATCTGGTGAGTCTGTAGTAACAGCTGAAGGGATCTGGTTGGGGCCTAACTGGCTGCGTGTGGCCCGAGATAAAGATGCTACCGCGGGAGTTTTACAGCGCAAGCAAGAGTTAGAGGTAATTGCTGGTGAACTGGAGCAGTTGATTAGCGAAATCGAACAGCTAGAGAAACGCCGCCAGGATAATGAACAGAGCCTAAGAGCTTTGGAGGCTACTCGTCAGGATATTTCGGGCAGCATAGCGGAACAGCAGGCAAGTTATGCTGAGTTACGCTCTAAATTAAGCGGTTTTGAAGTTCAAATTGAGCAATATAAAGCCCGTAAAGAACGTGCAGAAGATGAGCTCGCTGAAGTGGCTCAGCAGACTCAGATCGAGAGAGATAATCTATCTTCAGCTCGAGTCATTTTGCAGCAATCGATCGAAAAAATGGAAGCTGATGCTAAAACTCGTGAGCAGTTGATCGGCCAGCGGGATACTTTTCGAGGACAACTGGACAGTGTTCGAGAGCAAGCACAAATTAACCGTGATAAGCGGCAGCAGTTAGCCGTGAGGGAAAGCTCATTAAGTACGCAATTAACCTCGATTAGTGATGGTATATCGCGGTTAGAGTCGCAACTTGATCGGCTTCATGAACGTCGGACTCAACTCCGCGTCGCCTTCAATATAAAAGAAGATCCGACGGAGGGATACAAAGAAGAGCTTGAGAAACAACTGGAGATGCGTCTGGCGGTAGATGCCGAGCTTGCTGAGGCGCGTAAGCAGGTAGAAGCCATTGAATACCAAACACGTGAGCAAGAAAAGCAACGGGCTGATATTGAAGTGGAACTTCAAAAAGTTCAGGCTGAGCTAGAAAGTCAACGTCTCTCAGCCCAAGAAATAACAACGTTGAGTCGCACCATTGAGGAGCAGGTCGCCGACAAGCAGGGTGAATTGAGCTCCCTGCTTGAATCTTTGGCTGAAGACTCTGATCTAGTGGATTGGGAGGAACAACTGCAATTGTTTGGCAACCGTATCCAGCGGTTAGGACCGATTAATCTGGCGGCCATTGACGAATACAAAATAGAATCTGAACGCAAAGACTACTTGGATCAACAAAATGCTGAACTAGAGGAGGCGATGGAAACTCTGCAGGCGGCGATTCATAAGATTGACCGTGAGACGAGAACGCGCTTTAAAGAAACCTTCGAATTAGTTAATACGCACATTCAGTCGTTGTTTCCTAAGCTGTTTGGCGGCGGGCATGCGTACCTAGAAATGACAGGTAATGATTTACTCGATACGGGTGTAACCCTGATGGCGCGACCACCGGGGAAAAAGAATGCCTCTATACATCTATTATCGGGTGGAGAGAAAGCTCTGACGGCAATTGCTATGGTGTTTGCTATATTTAAACTTAATCCTGCGCCTTTCTGCATGCTTGATGAGGTTGATGCACCCTTGGATGATGCTAACGTTGAGCGATACGCCGCGATGGTCAGAGAGATGTCAGACCAAGTGCAATTTATATTTATTACGCATAATAAAATTTCAATGGAAGCGGCCAATCAATTGATGGGTGTCACCATGCATGAGGCAGGCGTATCTAGGCTTGTTAGCGTAGATGTTGATCAAGCGGCTGCGTTTGCTGATGCATAGTTAGGTAGTGAGAACTGCTGTGGTTTTTTCCAGCTGGAAAAACTACACTGTTGGAGATTAAATTAGATAGTTATTAAGGTTTGTTTATGGACTTTTTAGGCCCTCGCGAGGTGGTTATCGTTGTCGGGATTTTGGCTCTTGTCGCCATTATTCTTGATGGTGCACGGCGTATTAAACGTAACCGCTATGAAAAATTGCAGATGTCGTCGCGTAACCTGCATAAGAACTCTGATGCAGCTCAATATGAGAATCATGATGGACTGGATGAAAGCCAGTTTCCTTCTGGTGGCTCAAGGCTGATCGGGTCTCGTACGTTTGACGATAACAGCGTGCCACAAGGACATGCGTTTAACTTTGATCGAACCCCTCAGCAAGAAAACTTTGATTTGGATAATTCTATCTTTGCAACTCCCGAAGCTACAACCAAACCCAGCCCAGCCCAGAAGGCGTCTACTCATCAGGGGTCTTCTGAATTAGCTGGCAGCTCTCAGGAAGTATTGGTGGTTCATTTGGTTGCTGATAAAGGAGCGACTATTGATGGCGGGCACCTGTTGGACACGGCATTAGCTGCGGGCTTGCGTTATGGAGAGATGAAGATTTTCCATCGTCATTTAAATGACGATGGCTCAGGCCCAGTGCTGTTCAGTATGGCCAATTTGGTTAATCCAGGCACTTTTCACTTAAACACCATCAAGTCTATTGCCACGCCAGGGATCACCTTATTCATGGAGCTGAATGAAATTGAAGACCCCGTTGCAGCATTTGACTTAATGATAGAGTCTATTGATATTTTGGCGGCTAAAGGGCCATTTAATGTGATGGATGAATCTCGCAGTTCAATGACACGCCAGACAATTGATCATTATCGGCAACTAGCCAAAAGTGCCGCGTCCCGTGCTGGTAAAGACTAATATGGTGTGGCAATTTTAGATGGAAACCACTCCCGACAGTGTTGCTATCTTATATCAACAACTCAAAGATGAGTTAAATCAACATAATCATCGATATTACGTCCTTGATGACCCTTCGGTTCCTGATAGCGAGTATGATCGCCAGTTGCGCAAACTTAGTGAGATCGAGGAGCGTTATGATGGTCTAATAACAGATGACTCTCCGAGCCAGCGAGTTGGAGGGGTTGCCCTAGAGTCTTTTTCGCAAATTAAACACGCTGTTCCAATGCTGTCATTGGATAATGCGTTTAATGATGTTGAGTTGCAGGAATTTGAACGCAAGGTAAAAGATCGTTTGAATTACTCCACATCTGATAAGTCGCAACAGATAGAGTATGCCTGTGAGCCAAAGTTAGACGGGGCTGCGGTTAGCTTGCTCTATAAAAAGGGTAGTTTAGTTTATGGTGCAACCCGCGGTGATGGAAGTGTTGGAGAAGACATTACTGCTAATGTTCGAACAATCAAAAGCGTCCCTCTAAAATTACAGGGTGATAATATTCCCGAGTTATTAGAGGTGCGAGGTGAGATATATTTACCTCGAGCGGGGTTTGATAGGCTTAATGCGGCCGCGATTAGCGCAGGTGAGAAAACCTTCGTTAACCCCCGTAATGCTGCAGCCGGAAGCCTTCGACAGCTCGATTCTAAAATTACGGCGAGCCGGCCGTTAGAGATGTGCGCTTATAGTGTGGGGCAGTATAAGGCTGACGTAAAACCTGAAACTCATAGGGGCATGCTGGAGGCTCTGGGAGGATGGGGGTTCAAAATAAACCCCTATGTTGAGGCGTTGGCGGGTATTGCTGCTTGTGAAGATTACTACCAGCGTATGGCCGAGCAAAGAGATCAGCTTCCCTACGACATTGACGGCATCGTCTACAAGGTTAATAGCCTCAAACTCCAGAACAGACTCGGTTTTGTGGCTAAGGCTCCCCGCTGGGCGATTGCACGAAAATTTCCCGCGCAAGAAGAAATGACCCGGCTTTTGGATGTGGAATTTCAGGTGGGTAGAACAGGCGCTATTACCCCAGTAGCGAGACTCGAACCCGTCTTTGTTGGCGGTGTTACGGTGAGCAATGCAACGCTCCATAATCGTGATGAGATCGATCGCTTGGGTCTGCGTATTGGCGATATGGTGATCATTCGTCGGGCAGGCGATGTAATCCCACAAATTGCGAAGGTGGTGGTTGAAAAGAGGCCTTTGGAGACCAGATTAATAGAGTTCCCAGCTCGATGTCCGGTTTGCCAATCATCGGTTCAACGAGCTGAGGGCGAAGCCGTAGCTCGATGTTCGGGGGGCTTGTTTTGTGGCGCACAGATAAAAGAGGCGATCAAGCACTTCGCTTCACGTAAAGCTATGGATATCGATGGTTTGGGCGATAAACTAGTTGAACTCCTTGTCGATAAATCGGTGATTTTTTCCGTAGCTGACATTTATGAATTACAGCCAACGCAGTTGGTCGATCTAGAGCGCATGGCTGAAAAATCAGCGACTAACTTAATCGCGGCTATTGATGCAAGCAAAGAGACCACTCTAGCGAAGTTTTTATATGCCTTGGGTGTTCGTGAGGTTGGCGAAGCCACGGCCCAAACCTTGGCTAATAATTTCGGTTCCATCGAGCCTATTATGCAAGCATCGGTTGAGGAGTTGTTAGAGATTGATGATGTTGGACCTATAGTCGCGAAACACATTGTTAATTTTTTCCGAAATCCTGATAATCTGTCTATTATTAGCGCGTTGCGCGAGGCTGGCGTTCATTGGCCTGATATCGATCTGTCTAGTCAGGCTTCTCAGCCTCTTAGAGGTCAAACCTGGGTTATTACAGGCGGGATGGAGACCATAAGTCGCGCAGAAGCCAAAGATAGACTTCAAAATTTGGGGGCCAAGGTGGCATCCAGTGTTTCAGCCAAAACTACCCAGGTAGTCGCTGGCCCTGGGGCTGGGTCGAAATTATCTAAAGCTCTTGCCTTGGAGGTTGCGGTCATGGATGAAACTCAGTTCGTTGAATTTCTCGCTGATCAGACATATTAAAAAACCAATTTAGTCAACTAAACGCCGTGTATCAAATAAGGAGCTCACTAGAATGACCAAACCAACCTCGAAAAATACATTAAAGCATCGATCAACGTGGGTTGCCGCTATGGTTGCATGTTTTATTTTTTTGCTGATGGCGGTAAAGGTATATGAGGTTCCAGCAGCAACCATGACGACCAATCTCCTTATCGCAATATTAGGCTTGGCGGTGATAATCGCTATTACCGCTATTATTGGGCGGTTGATGTTATTGCTACGCAAGCGCAAAAAATAGGTGTCGGGCCAACGCTTTTCCTTTGGTCATTATCTGGCCACAATCGGTGCTAGTAACTTTGCTTTGGGTCTATTTAGTGTTATCTACCCTTGGCTAATTATTGGCGTTTTACAAGAATCTCCGGGTCGTCTGGGTCTGGCGCAGATGGCATTACTGCTGCCTAACTTACTGTTTATTTTGCCGGGTGGTGTGGTTTCAGACCGCAGCCATCGAGGGTCTTGGCTGTCTTTGTTGTATGTGCTTTATTTGCTTCCTATTGGAATACTCGCTAGCGCAATACTAAGTGATCAATTGTCTTTTCCATTGCTTTTAATCTGCGGTATGACCTTTGGCACCGTCTCTGCTTTTGTTCAGCCCACTCGAGAAAGTTTGCTTGGCTATGCAGCACCAAATTTGATGCATCAAGCTGTCGCAAAAGTGGTGATGGTTCAATTCATTGCTCAGGGTATTGGCTTTGCCGCTGCAGGGCAGATGGAGTCAACTGGGTTAACCTTGCTGTTGTCTTTGCAAATGGTAGCCTTTGTAGCTAGCTCATTCTTGATCAAGCGGTCTCACCCTAGGCCATTAATAAGCCAGAAGGAAACTGTAAAGCTTCGTCAGCCATTGACGGAGTTGAGAGAAGGACTGCAGTTATTTATAGACAATAAGGCCTTGTTGCATTTAGTTATTTTGACCTTTGCCACTGGCGCTCTGGCTTTTGGTGTCTATTTAGTCGGTATGCCACTGATTGCCAAACAGGCTTATGGCGGTGGCGTTCAACTCTATGCTGGCATGCAGGTCATGTTTACTTTGGGGGTTATCAGTGCCAACGTTGGGGTTATGAAGCGAGACAAAATGTTCAATCGACCTGGACGGTTAATCATCATTACCTTTTTATGGCGTGGAGGATTGGTGGGTATTGTTGCTCTTTTGCCGAGTCTGTGGGTGCTGTTTCCTACGCTTTTTGTATGGGGTTTTTTCTCGGGCTTATCTATGACTTTGGGGCGTACGCTTCTGCACAACCAAGTGCCTCACGATCTGCGTTCTCGGGCATCCTCGGTGTATCAACTCTGTTTATTCGGTGGTGCCCCAATCGGCGCGTGGGGGTGCGGGATGTTCATTGAGGTGATAGGCCTAAGCAATACCTTTATGGGCATTACTGTGCTGACGCTAATAGTGTCGTTAGTGGCTTTTGCTTCGCCACTGTGGAAACTAGTTGGACGTCAGCATGAGGCTACCGCGCTCTAGCAGGCGGTAAAAGCAATTAGAGCGGCTGTGACGGCTACGTTTAAAGACTCAACACCATTGTTCATGGGTATCCCAACACTCTGATCACAGAGTTTTGCGATTTCATCGCTAACCCCTTCGGACTCGTTGCCTAGTACATAGACCACCGATTTATTTTTGCTGACCTCAGTAAGTGGTGTTGCATCGTGAGAGGACAGCATACAAATGTCGAAGCCTTCATTTTTGAACTGTCGCAATGCTGTTATTAGACTATCACAGCGTAATATATTGCCTTTAAAAATATTGCCGGCACTGGCTTTAATTACCAGGGGAGAGATTTCGGCTACACCTTTACTTGGTAACAGTAATCCATAGCACGGACTGGCCGTCACACTACGAATAATCATCCCTAAGTTCTGAGGGTTGGTCACTCCATCTAGAGCAATAACTACTTTGCGACTTCCACCAGCTAGGGCGTCCAGCGCTTGCTCATAGGGTTGGTATCCACGGCATTGAATATCACAAGCGACCCCTTGATCTTGCTTGCTGTTGCGAGAGATGCGAGACAGGGCAGAGCGGCTATGATGCTGAATTTCAATGTTACGGCGCTCAGCTAGTTGCTTAATTTGGTCAATGACGCCGCCATCACGATTACTATCAGCTAGGTGTAACCGGTAAATTTGTAGGCTTTCATCTTGCAGCAGCTCCATCACAGGCTTGCGGCCATAAACGGTGATTAGTTGGTCAAAAAAAGCTTTGCGTTTAAGGTACTCAGGGCTGTCAGAACGTATGTTTGTAGTGGGCTTATGGCTCATTTTAAGTGTTGTCGCCGGTCTGGTTATTAGTGTCGATATGCAATAACTGCAGAATATCTTGAAGTTGCTCCGTCGATGCTTGGCCTTGCCTAGCGGAGATTTCCACTGCCATCTTGCTTAAGCCCCGATAAGCGTCTTGCCATCCATCGGGCGCATTTTTGAGCGCTAATAGATGGGAGACAACTGTATCAACATCACCCCTAGCAATGGGTCCGGTGAGCGCTTTCTGAGCGCCGCTACTTAGGTAGTTAGTGACGGTTTGTTGTATGAGTAAATCGAGTGGATTACCACTATTTTTAACATCAACACCAGCCTGGATTAACATGCCCTTGCTTATCTCTAATAGACTAACCAAGTTATTACAGGCCATTACCGTGGCTGCATGGTAAAGCGATTTACTAGCACTATTTATGGCAAATGGTTGGCCGCCAATGGCAATGCAAAGCTGGTTCAGCTGAACAATAGCTTCAGCATCGCCCTCGATGGCAAAAGGCACCTTTTTAAGGTTGGATATTGAGTTTTCTGGGTTAGCAAAACTATGAATTGGATGGACAGACGCGACGTGAACTCCCCCAACATTGAGTCGAGACAGCACATTGGAGCTAATAGCTCCACTGCAGTGGAACACAATATTATCAGCTTGCAATACCTCTGAGTCGACCAGCAATTGCACGGCCTCTTCAATATGATCATCTGGGGTCGCGATCATCCAGAGGTCAACAGGCTGAAACTGTTGATAACCGGTGTCATTGAGGGCAATTGGATCCCCAGCGCCGATGAAATCGACGGCGTATTCTGCTGAGGTGGCAGAGCGATTAATAATTTGCTTGATCGACACATGCTCAGCTAGCAGATTGCACAAGCTCGATCCCGTTCGACCTGCCCCAATACAGCTTAGATTAAGCCGGTTAGAGGTAGTCAAGTTAGATGATCGCAGCGACATGGTTACGGTAGCCCTAGGCGAGTAAGTTTTTGTAGGCGCGAACGGTGGCGGCCATACCAGAGGTCAGAGAGTCGACAATAAATGCATGACCGATTGATACCTCCAGTAAATTTGGAATACTGGCAAACTTAGCTAAGTTATGGAGATTTAAGTCGTGACCCGCATTAACACCCATGCCTAGTGTCGTTGCCAGTTCTGCTGCCTTTAAATGCTCTTGAAAAAGTGACTCCTGATCAGATCGACCCCAGGCTGCAGCAAATGGTCCTGTGTAAAGTTCGATTCGATCAGCGCCGATTTCTGCGGCCAGTGCAATCTGACTTGGGTCGGGATCCATAAACAGGCTGACTCGAATGCCTTGCGCTTTGAGTCCTTCAATAATGGGCACCAAGGCATCGCCAGATGAGGTTAAATCAAAGCCATGGTCAGACGTGAGTTGGCTATCGGTGTCGGGCACCAGAGTGCATTGGTCGGGCCCAACTTCTCTGACCAGTTCCAAAAAGCCCGGATAGTCTGCTATTTCTGATGCAAAGGGGTTACCTTCGATGTTAAATTCCACATGCGGTATGGGTGTGACTAGTTTCGCTAGATCTCTAACGTCGCTTGGGCGAATATGCCTTTGATCGGGGCGGGGGTGCACAGTGATACCATCTGCTCCGTTATCAATGCAGAGTTGAGCGTGACTGACCACGCTAGGATAGTCTCCTTCGCGAGAATTGCGTAATAAGCTGACTTTATTTAAATTAATACTTAGAGCTGTCATGGGTTCACGTATTATTTTAGTGGCACAGGTCTTTCAAATGCTGGTGCAGCAGGCTCAGGATCCTTGAGCGGAGTCCATATTTCAGGGTTTAGTAAGCGTGCAGTCAAAATTCTAACAGGTTCAACGGGCACATTTTGGTACATGCTGACAGTCTGGGTGCGTACCTTGGCGATAGCATCAACGACATCCATTCCGCTAGTAACCTTGCCAAATACAGCATAACCAATTCTGTCGCCTCTTGTGTCAAGCTTACTATTGCCCCTGTGATTAATAAAAAACTGGGCCTGAGCACTGTCGGGATCACTAGTGCGTGCCATTGCTATAGTTCCACGGCCATTAGTTAGGCCGTTCTTTGATTCATTAGCAATCGGCTCTCTTATAGAAATTCGTGGCGTTAAATCAAAGGTGAAACCCCCTGATTGAATCATAAAGCCCTTGATAACTCGATGGAATATCAGGCCATCATAATGGAAGTCATTTGCGTGTTTGATAAAGTTGTCGACGGATATAGGCGCTTTAGCCGGAAACAATTCAAGGGTAATATCACCTTTTTCCGTTTCCAGCTTAATCATGGGATTGGTTGATGCGTCTTTAGCTTCACCGGCTAGCCCGAATTGGGTAATTAGTAGGCAGGCTACTATCGATATGTATCTCATTTTATAACACTCTCAATGACTATAATTTCTTGCGCTATCCTCGGGATATACCTATTTAACCCCATCCAGACAGGCGTTTTCTGCCTCTTAACCTAGGGATTAAAATCGCTAATAGAGCGCCGAGAAATACGGTTATTCCGCCGTACATAAATGACTGGTTACGATGATCATTGGCTAAAACTTTAACCTCTGCCTGCAATAAATCGTTGTCAGTCTGTAGCATATGATTTTGTTTAACTAGTGTTTGGTTTTGTCTATTTAGGGCAATGGGATCTGAAGAGATGCGTTTTACTTCTGATATCTGAGCCCTTAAGTTTTGATTGTCATTCTCAATAGCTTCTATTTTTTGTTGCCATTCCTCGGACTGTTGCTCAAGATTTTTGATGTGCTCATTCAGTTGCACGACACGATCGACAATATCTGATTTCTCTTGGTTAGCTTGAGTTAGTAATTGCCGTCCGGCAGGGGTAGGAGATATGAATTGTTCTTCCATCCAGCCTCTATAGCCCTTCTTAGTGGCTACAAGGCCCCAGCCATCTTTTACTTCAAATAGGTCAACTTTGGTCCCAGACTTAATGCCCCAGTGAACTATTTTACATCTCGGACAAGGGGTCTCTCTTAATGGTACGAAAAACTCGTCTGACACATAACGAATTTCTGGTTTGGTCTGAGCGACTGCTGTTTCAATGTTAGCCAACTCTATGGTTACGACTTCGGTCTCCAATGCTTCGGTGCCTAGCTCTTCGGTTGCGCTAATCGCGCTATTAACCACTTCAGTCTCTACTGGCGCTTGGCTAATGGCACTGACGGCTAGCAGCGTTAAACATAGCGTAAAAATTTTTCGGTTCATAAGGGTTTGATACCACAGTTCATGTCGACGTGATCATACTCTCATTCAGCAAAAATAGAATCTCTTGTCTGTTAGAGTACTTTGTATGATTAGGGTAATACTTTCTTAAAGGGTTTAACGTTAACGGACTCGTAAACACCCGCAGAAACATAGGGGTCAGCTTCAGCCCAGCGTTGTGCATCTGCTAGCGAGTTAAATTCTGCGATGATTAAGCTTCCAGTATATCCTGCAGCGCCTGGCTCTAGGTTGTCGATTACGGGCTGAGGTCCGGCGACTAATAAGCGGCCCGCGTCTTTTAGTTCTGCTAGTCTGGCTAGGTGCTCAGGTCTTGCATTAGTCCTTTTGCTTAGGCTGTCTTTTACGTCTTGGCTTACGATTGAATACCACATGCTTATTTTTTCTCTGTTTCGACATTAAGGATTTCTTCTAGGGGCATTCCGGTCAACCGTTTAATGCCGCGAAAAACATAAAAGAGGTCAGCTGTTAGCACGAACATTAAAGGTAGAGATATTACCGGGAAGCTCAGGGCGGTCATTTTACCTAGTTGCTGGTTAAACTCCACACTGCCAGGTTCTGCGGTAAGTAATACCACAGCGAGGATGTAATTAAGCATCGCGGAGAGAAAAAATGATCCAGCTAATATCCATGACGCGTTAACCAGTAGCTTGTCAAAAGCCGAG
>DUBX01000014.1:0-2392 GCA_012960115.1 Porticoccaceae bacterium | reverse complement strand
CGGCTATTTTTTTCTATCAGCGCATTCGTTGTTTTTTTAATATTTACTACTGATTTATTAAGTAAAAACATGTGTATCAGAGGCTGTGAGGTCTTCAGAGACAATACGGTTGCTATACCAAGGACAGCGGGGATAGACGCCTCCTTGATCGCAATATAGATCGCATCCAATTCCAACAGGCTTATACCGCCCGTCAAGGAAACGTTGACCACACCTAGGCCCGAAAAAAAATTAATTTTCCCGGCTCTAGTGAAATCCTTCACACCATAGGCAATTGGGAATGCAAGTGCGACGACAATAGCCATTTTAATGCCGAGAAACTCATTGCCACTTAACTTGGATAAAATCAGTGCTGGAATTACCAAGTTGAAGACTAGGTTCCAAAGAAGGCTGGGTTGTTTTTGGGAGGCCTCACTTTCTATCTGGCTGGAAGGCGGATTATGGTGTTCTGGCATTTTAACGACTTTGGTTGATCATCAGCGAATATTGTAACGGCTTATACCTAGTTGTCGACTTTCTAAGCATTTAATTTTCACTGAGTTTAGATTTAAGGCTGGGTTTTCCGCCGACAAGATAAGGTGTAGGGTGACGATCAAATCATGTTGAGCGATGTATTCATTAAGGTAGCCTGTGACATAATAGTGGGGCGTTAAGCCATTACCATTGGAGTTATCTATGAGCAGTCAATATTATTTAATACACCCTGAGAATCCTCAGCAAAGGTCTATTGCGAAGGTTGCAGAGATTATTCGTAGGGGAGGCTTGGTGGTTTATCCTACTGATTCAGTCTATGCCATTGGTTGCCATATAGGTGACAAAAGCGCGTTGGAGCGTATCCGCTCGATTAGGCAGCTGGATAAGCATCATAATTTCACTTTAGTGTGTCGTGATTTATCTGAACTAGCGAATTATGCCAAGGTGGACAACAGTGCTTTTCGTATTCTTAAGGCAAGCACCCCAGGCCCTTTTACCTTTATCTTAACCGCGACCTCTGAAGTACCAAAAAGGTTACAGCATCCTAAACGGAAAACCATCGGCATTCGAGTGCCCGACAGCCCGATTGTAAAAGCATTACTTGATGAATTGGGGGAGCCGTTAATGAGCGTTACGTTGATTATGCCCAATGATGAATATCCGTTGAGCGACCCCTATGATATTCGCCAAATAATGGGGCGCCATGTTGATGCAATCATTGATGGTGGTTATTGTGGTATCGAACCTACCACGGTGATTGATATGACCGATTTGAATCCAGAAATTTTGCGGCAAGGCATGGGAGATTTCGTTAACCCTTAAGAATGAAGATGTTCGCAGGCGTTATTACGGTTATAATAAGGTAGAGAAAATACGGGGGTAGTCTGTGGCTAGCGAAGCAATATCAAGTGAGGTTATCTTGCCGTCGTCAAAGTCGAGCGTAGTGGCGTCATCGCGGCCTCGGCAGGAAGAAATGCCATTTGCGGTGGTGCAAGGTAAAGAGTTAACCAGCCTACCAAAGGATCTTTATATACCCCCAGATGCTCTTGAGGTCATCTTAGAGGCTTTTGAGGGCCCGCTCGACCTACTTTTGTATCTCATTAGACGTCAAAATCTTGATATTTTAGAAATTAATGTTGCTGAAATTACTCGGCAATATATGGGTTATATCGACTTGATGAGTTCTATTCAGCTTGAGTTGGCAGCAGAATATTTGGTCATGGCGGCTATGCTGGCGGAGATAAAGTCTCGCATGTTGCTTCCTCGTCAAATTATGGATGAAGAAGATGAGGGCGATCCGCGGGCTGAGTTGATTCGACGTCTGCAGGAGTATGAGCGCTTTAAAACGGCTGCTGAAGATATTGATGAAATTCCTAGAGTTGGTCGTGATTTGCATCAAGCCTCCGCAGATGCGCCTGGGCGAGAACAAGAACGGCAATACCCAGATGTTGATATGAGGGAGATTTTGACTGCTTTTGCTGACGTGTTGCGACGCGCTGAGATGTTTGAAAGCCACCATATTCAGCGAGAAAAGCTGTCTACCCGAGAACGCATGTCTCAGGTGCTGGAGAGATTTCGTGGGGAACAATTCATTCCTTTTGTTAGTCTGTTTAAGGTCGCAGAGGGTAGGTTAGGTGTTGTAGTAACCTTTTTGGCGATTTTGGAATTAATCAAAGAATCACTAGTTGAGATTGTGCAAAACGAATCTTTTGGCCCTATACACATTAAAGTAAGAGTATCATGAATTCAGATTTATTGAGGCAGATAGTTGAAGGCGCGCTTCTAGCTGCGTCTAAACCCTTAGACATTAATCGGTTGGAGGCATTATTCGAAGAGGACGAGCGGCCGCCAAAAGATCAGATTAAGGCTGCTTTAGATGAGATAGAATCAGATTGTCGGGGCCGTGGATTTGAACTCA
>DUBX01000013.1:102269-132933 GCA_012960115.1 Porticoccaceae bacterium | reverse complement strand
AGCTTCAGCGCCGAGAGTGGCTCCGCGTGGCGTGAGCGGGCTCGGCGGGTGGAGGATCTCGGCTGCGCGTGCCTGCGCCTGGCCGACCACATCCGCGAGGTTCTGGGGCAGCTCGCTCGGCAGATTCTCGCGGCGCTCGAGGGCGCGGCGTGCGCGGCGGCAGACCCGGCTCCAGCGCCGGTGCCGGTGATGGTGAAGACGTACTCAGCCATATGTGCCGTGAGCGCAATGAACAGGGTGAGTTTTTTAGCGATCAGGAGATTACTCAACACAGCACGTTTTTATTGTTTGCCGCCCACGATACTACCACCAGTGTTCTTAGCCATATGGTGATGTACCTCGGTGGTCGCCCGGAGTATCAAGAGGTTCTACGCCAAGAATGTATGGCCTTAAACTCCGATGAGCTTGAACACAATGACCTAGACAAACTTCCAGAGTTTGAACGTTGCTTTGAAGAAGTTATGCGCTTACACCCGCCGGTACCCATGAGCATGCGGAGAACCATTAGAGAAACCGAACTGGGCGGCCATCGTGTCCCGGCCAATACACTATTGTTTATGCCGACCTGCTATAACCAACGTGATCCGCAATATTGGACGAATCCTGATGAATTTGACCCAAGTCGATTTGCCGATCCTCGAAATGAACACAAAAATCATAGTTATTGCTACCACCCCTTTGGCGGTGGCGCCCATAAGTGCATCGGCATGCACTTTGCTCTAATGCTATCCAAATGTTTTATTTTTCATTTACTGCGCAATTATGCGGTGGCTACACCGCCTAATTATTCACCAGCACTAGATTGGGTGCCCATACCAAAGCCAGCTGATGGCGTGCCCATTACACTCACGGCAATAAATGCTTGAGTAGACTATTTTGCCTCCTGGCACTTATGGGACTAGGAGCATCAATTTTAAACCACTTTAGTGGGTGCTTTTGGCAAGTTAAGTCAAACATTACTAAACGGCTGAGGGCCGATTCAATAAAGGAGATACAAACCCTATGCTTTTGGATATATTTAGGTTAGACGACAAAATCGCCATTGTGACCGGTGCTGGCAAAGGCATTGGTAAGAGTATTGCCACCAGCTTTGGTGAGATGGGTGCTACTGTCGTCTGTGTTGCTCGCAGCATAGAAGATATTGAAGATACCGCTGCGCAGATCCGCGCCGATGGCGGTAAGGCCCTGGCTCTGACCTGTGATGTTACCAAGGAAGATCAGCTTAAACATATGGTTGGCCAAGTGATTGAGACTTATCAGGTAATCGATATTCTAGTCAATAATGCCGGTGCACCAGGCAGTGGTTGGGGAACAATTGAAGAGGTCGATATGTCGCGTTTCGAGCACACGATGCGTATCAATCTAACCTCAGCTTATACACTAACTCATCTTTGCACCCCCGCTCTTCGTGCAAGCAATGGTACGATTGTCAATGTCTCTTCAGCGTTAAGCTGGATGGTGGACAAGAACTTTTCGGCCTATGCTGCGGCCAAAGCGGGCATGAATCAAATGACTAAAGTCATGTCCTATGAACTCTCCCCGGGTGTTCGGGTGAATGCAGTGGCCCCAGGTGCCATTGAAACCCCGAGTTTAAAGTTTATTACCAGCAACCCAAAACTTAAAACCGAGGCGGAGCGCTGGATTCCGCTTCAAAGGCTGGGCCAGCCAGAAGATATTGCTCTTGGAGTGCTCTATTTGGCCTCTCCGGCCAGTAGCTTTGTCAGCGGCAAAATAATTGAAATAGACGGCGGCATGCAAGCTCTGCCGGGCAGCGCAATACAAGACGTTATCGCTAAAGGCGAATAACCTAACCGGAGTTTATACCTATGGACCGTTTCACAAACAAAGTAGTTATCGTCACGGGCGCTGCATCGGGCATCGGCAAAGCATCAGCACAACGAATGGCCGCAGAAGGTGGCACTGTTGCCTGTATGGATATCCAACAGAAGGCTCTGCATGATGCGGTAAAAGAAATCAATGCAGACTCAGCCACTACCGGATCGGCCTCTGCTTATCTATGCGATATCGGCAACCCCCAAGCAATAACCGATGCTGTTGCAGCAGTCATCAACGATCACAAAAAACTCAACGCCCTTTGTAATATTGCCGGCATTTTGAAATTGCAAAACACCTTGGAGGTCAACCTAGAGGATTGGAACCAGATAATAGCGGTGAATCTGACTGGTACTTTTTTAATGTGCCAAACCGCATTACCGCATCTTATTAACACCAAGGGTAACATTGTCAATATGGCCTCCACTGCCGCATTGGGAAGCCACCCATGGACCGCCGCTTACGCGGCATCAAAGGGCGGGATTCTATCAATGACTAAAACCTTTTCTATCGAATTTGGCAAACAGGGTATCAACGCAAACTCACTGAGCCCGGCTTCGGTGAAAACGCCCATGAGTAGCAACGCCAAACTACCTGAAGGTGCAGACTACGACCTACTAAAAAAGATACTACCTTTTAATGACTTAGTGCGTCCAGCATCTGATGTGGCGAGTCTAGTGGCCTTTTTAGCATCAGACGATGCTGTGCATATCAACGGCGTCGATGTGCGAATTGACGGCGGCATGATGACCTGATTATTTGGCCTGCCAGTTAGGTTTTCTTTTCTCCATAAAGGCGGTCAAGCCTTCTTTGATATCACTACTTTTAAACATAGTTTCTAATCGGTCAAATTGCCCTTCTTTTTGGGCCTGCTGTAATTTGTCAAGGTTAGAGGTGTTCAAACCTTCCATCACCGCCTGTTTGGTCGCTTGAATAGCAAGGGGTGCACACTGAATAATCTTCTCAGCAACACCAACAGCTTTACTCATTAATTCATCCCTGGGCACCACCGTATTCACAAAGCCTAAGCGATAGCCTTCTTGGGCGCTCACCGAATCAGCAGTTAGCAAGATACCCATTGCCGGTTTGAGGCCAATTTGACGTACCAGTCGATGCATTCCTCCGGCCACTGCTGCCGCGCCAATTTTTGGCTCCGGTAGGCCAAAAACCGCCCCTTCAACAGCAATGATAATATCTGCTGCTAGGGCTACTTCAAATCCTCCTCCCAACGCCATCCCATTAACCGCAGCAATAATCGGCTTATAACAATGCACGCGCGAGGTTAAGCCTCCATAGCCGCTTTCTGGCATAACATAGTCTTCGACCTCTTCAGCATTGACCATCACACTGATATCACCGCCAACACTAAAAGCCTTCTGACCACTGCCGGTAACAATGGCTACCCAAAGGTCTTGGTTAGCTTCAAATTCATCAAATGCTGCAGCCATTTCAAAAGAGGTAGCCGGGCTTAGTGCGTTTAAAACATCAGGTCTGTCTATTGTAATAATGCAGAGATGATCTTTATGAACAACCTTGATAAATTCGTAATTCATGAGCTAATCCAGGTCTATTGGTGGATTTAAAAACCGTGTAAGGTTGCAAATTCTTCGACTGCTACGCGAGGTTGATTCAACTGATTGACCGCGGCATCAGGGTTGGCGTATCCCATAGCCATCCCCACCATAACCATTTCGCTATAATCTAAGCCTAGCACATCGCGAACCACTCCAGCCCACATGCTCCAAACAGCCTGAGGGCACGTTGCCAAGCCTTTCTCGTCGGCCACTAACATCACGCTCTGAATATAAAGGCCCAGATCAATCATTTGAGCTTCGCAGAAGCGGCGGTCTAGCGTAAAGATGAGTCCGACAGGCGCATCGAAAAAACTAAGGTTTTTGGCGCCCTGCTGCATACGGGCAACCTTGTCATCACGTTTGATGTCGAGCGCGGCATACATCACCTCACCACAGTCTGTGCGCCGAGATCGCCAGGGATCAGCTAGCCCTGCAGGATAAATAGGTATGTCTGGGTCTACGCCTGCTGGGTTATTCATGGCTTGTTGGATGGTTTTTTCAAACAAAGTATTCTTTACCTCACCGCTTAGCGCATGCACTTGCCAAGGTTGAACGTTACCACCAGAGGGTGCCTTGCTAGCGATTTCAAGAATTTCCAATAACAGATCAGCGGGAACACTTTGCTGCGTATACTCACGAACTGACTGACGTCTTACGAGGGCCTCAGAAACTGATATCTTTGTCATAACGCACCTTCGTTTTAGCCATATTCATGGGTTAATGTTAGTCTTTTTCTAATGCTTTCTGAGTCTGCATGGATTGCTGCCGCAACGCTTCTCTTGTTTCATCATCGACGAGCACGCCTCGTTCACCAATTTGTTTTATAAGGGCCTCAGAGAAAGGTAACTCATTGCTCCACTCAAGTTGTAGTTCATCGCTTGAATGGACTGCGCTAGCCCAGTCACTTGGAGGTATCCAGCCAGGGTGTGGCACCAAAGTGCCTCTTGTCCCAGCTAGAGGGTGTAGAGAACGTCGCTGACGAATCAATTCAGCTAAACGTGCTACCTCAGCGGGATTTCTACTCGCTAGGTTGTTTCTCTCAGTGGGATCTTTGTGAATATCAAACAAAAAACTGTTTAAACTTGTCTCTGTGTGACCTTCTCTTATTACCTGCACTAATTTCATTGACCCATCAATAACCGCCGTCCAAATCATACCCGGCACAGGGATCTCTGAAACAAAAAACAGAGGCTGATCTCGCTTAATAGAGGTGCCATCCCGAAGTGCGGGCCACATATTTTCACCGTCAATTGCCTTGGGTAACTGCACATCGACGCCAGTTGCCGCTATGAGCGTAGGTAGCAGATCAAGGTATGATACAGTCTGGTTGACTACAGTCCCCGATTTCAAGTTTCCAGGCCAGCGAATGACTGCAGGAACCCGAATAGCCCCATCAAAAGTTTGGCCCTTCTGCCCTCGCAATGGCATATTGTTGCCACCAAAATAGTTAGAACCACCGTTGTCGCTAATAAAGACCACAATAGTGTTATCCATAATTTCCTGCTCTTCCAATGTGTGCAGGATTTTACCTACAGCAACATCCATTTCATCGACCATAGCTGCGTAAATTCTGCGATATCCTAGTTTAGAAATATGTTGATATTTTTGGATTGTTTCTGGAGGCGCCTGCATAGGACTGTGCGGAGCAGTAAACGGTACATACAAGAAAAACGGTCTGTCCTTGTCTCGACTCTCGATATAAGACTCAGCCTGGCGCGCTTCGATATGAGTCAAATACTCGCCACTGCGGTGCACGCTAACGCCATTGTGTTGTAGATCGTGGCCATTTTCACGGCGGTGTGTGTAAAAGTCAGTATTGGTATGCAGATGACCAAAAAAGTGATCAAACCCTTGAGCGTTTGGCAATTGGTGTTGCTGGCTATGACCTAAATGCCATTTGCCAACTATGCCCGTTTGATAGCCACCATCGAGTAGAGCCTCTGACAGCAGGTACTCATCTCTTGCCAGACCGGCATTATACCAAGGGTGTATCTGGTCGTAAGCAATACCTAAACGTATCGGGTCTCTTGCGGTCAATAAGCCTGCTCGGGTTGGTGAGCATATGGGAGCGGCATAGAACCGCTCAAGTGTAACGCCCTCTGCAGCTATACGATCTATAGATGGCGTCTGAATCGGACTTCCGTGATAACCCACATCGGCCCAACCCAAATCATCGGCGACAATGAGCACCACGTTAGGTTTGGCTGAAGAAAAGCAAGCGCTACTTGATAAAAAAACCAACAGGAAAAACCCATTCGAGATAAGCTGAAGAAATTGCCGCATGTCATCGCTCCACATGAGTGGTCATAAGTCTTAAGTATACTAGGTATACTTAAGTTTTGAGGACAGCACAAAATCGTTCAAATTACTTGAGCTATTCATTCACCTATGTAACTTAACATGGGTAAAATGGTGGATTTCGCCAACTAATATGACTGCTACAGCACTGGTTAGGCTATTAAATATACCGTATTTTGATCCCAGCTCAATCTAGCAGCTAAGTAAAAAACGCAGATCAAAAACGAGGAGTTGAATCATGAGAACCTATGCCCTTACGGGTGGCGCTACGGGCATTGGCGCTGCAATCAAAGCACGCTTAGTGAACCAGGGTCACCGAGTTATTGTGGTCGATTTAAAAGATGCTGATATTACGGCTAACCTAGCCACGGCTGAAGGCCGTATTGCTGCCATTGAAGGGATAAAAGCGACCGCATCAGAGGGGCTCGACGGACTTATTACCAGCGCAGGTGTCGGCTCCCATATGACGGATCATCGCCTTATAGCGAGCGTTAACTATTTTGGCTCGGTACATGTCGCTGAACAGCTGGTCGATTTAGTTGCTCTAAAGAAAGGATCTATTGTCCTACTTTCTTCTAATTCTGCTCCCATGGCCACCAGTGAACGGTATGTTGATTTATTGCTGGCAGGTGACGAAAAAAATGCCTTGGATGAAAGTGAGAATATCAGCGGCCATGAAGCCTATAGCGGGTCAAAAAAGGCTATCGCTAAGTGGGTGAGACGTAATGCACCAGCCTTTGCAAGACGTGGCGCAACGATCAATGCTATTGCTCCTGGCTACACTGAAACACCAATGACTAAAGTCGTCTCAGAAGATCCCCAATATAGGGAATCCATCAAACGCTTTAAAGAAAGCATCCCCATAGGCCGAGCTGGAGAACCAGCAGATATAGCGGCTCTCGTTGATTTTCTGGTGGGGGATGAGTCAGGATTCATCTGTGGCTCTGTCATCTTCATCGATGGAGGCCACGACGCTATGCTGAGAGCCGACCAATTCTAATATTGGTCGTATTAATAAAATAAAACAATAAAAAAAGGGCTACATTTAGCAGCCCTTTTTTATATTCATCTAGCAAATATCTAGCTTACATTTCCCAGGTGAAATCTATTCCCCAAACTCTTGGCTCACCATACTGAGCAACACTAGTGCCCAATGCATCACCATAGTTAAAAGAGAAGTTTCTGTGGTCATCATCAGTTATGTTGCGACCCCACAATGCAACGGTGACACTGCTGTCAGTCAATTGCTTGGTCCATGCTAGGCGAGTATTAACAATGGTGCGTTCATCGTTTGTTAACTGTTCAAATACAACCGGCGCATCGCCACCAGGTACAGCGTCAGTGTTATAAACCGCAGTATTCAGGCTGATTGGCGTCCTTTCGGACTGCCAGTTACCGTTAATCGTCCAATGTAGGTTGCTATTGGCGCCTCTCATGAGCGTCCAATCAACATTAAAGTTCAGTGAACTATCTGGAGAACTGCGCTGCGCCAGGTGAGCTGTCTCCATCACAACGCCGCCATTAGCTGCATCGGTTAGTAACGCAGGGAATTCATCAAAATCACCGTGATTCATCGTGTACGCCACTGAAACAAGCATATTCTCAGTTGCACTAAACATTAGGCTAGTTTCAACGCCATCTCGCTTAGCTACACCGGAGTTATTTATTGAGCTTGATACCGTTCCATTGTCGTTAGCTAACAGTTGAGAGATTTGAAGATTCTCATAGTCATACTTATACAACGTTGCGTTTAAGCGAGCTCGACCATCCATGAGGTCAGTCTTAAAGCCAACTTCCATGCTTGTGATTTCTTCTTCGTCAAAGGCATCAGCTGTATCATTTGCTTGATCATAAACGGAACCGTTGAAGCCACCACTGCGGTAACCGGTTGAGTAGCTTGCGTAGAGGTTAGTGTCTTCATTCATAAAGTATTGAACGCTTACCTTGCCCGATAAATTATCAAAATCTTGAGTAAAGTTCTTACCATAGACACCAGCCTTCTCTGGCTGACTCAGGGCGTCGGCGTTAGTAACATAGTAGGCGCCTGGCGCTTGACCACAGAAGAATCCGAAAAAACAAGCTGGGCTTGCTGAAGAACGGTGTAGATAAGTAATATTTTTCTCTTCCTCAGTGTAACGTAAGCCTGCGGAATAAGCCCATGCACTATCATCCGCTCTATAGGTCATCTGACCATATAAAGATGTTGATTCAGTCGCTATGTCATAAGACGTAGTACCGGTAAACGCGATAGGAAATACTGATGTTTGATTATTCCGAGACTTTGCGTCTTCGTCAAAGTAATAAGCGCCAAGGACATAATCTAGGTTACCGCTTGAGCCAACCATCTGGAACTCTTGACTAAACTGCTCCGTCTCAGCAGTGGCATAGTTACTAAATAGCGGGGCACTACCATTATTATTAATGGCGTCAATCAATGTCTGCGCAATCATAAACTCGTACGACGCTGGGACATATGGGCCGCCCACTGAGTCAAACATTAGTCCACCAATGGTAAGGAGAACCAGATCAGGAACAATACCAGTGGAGATGCCATTAGCGCCCATAGTGACAGTATTATCCATACCATCAAGATCACCCTCATTCAGATTACTGACTTCGCGAATACCCGTAATTGACTTAAACTCTATATCGCCTGCAGTCCATGTCAAGGTCAAAGCATGAGCATCAACATCTTGGGTAGATCTCTGATCAGAATCATTTGAGCCGGTGCTAGGCCGTGAACCATCTTTAGCCAAAACCCCATTAGCAAAAGCAGCATAATCCGTTATCCATTGACTAAGCTGTGCAATGTGGGTTGCACCACCCGCGGCTTGAGCAGGAGAAATCGGTGAGTACGGAGGGCCATAAGACAAATAAGGTAGTCCGCCCTGAGTAGCAAGTAAGGAGTTAAGACGATCAGTGCTCGAGATAGTAACGTTGTTAGGATAGCCTGGCGCGCCCTTAATACCTCCACCTAAAGGATTAAAGCCAACAACATTAAGCGCTTGTGCAGTTTCATCGAGTTCATAGTGTGCAAAAGAGTAGCTTGCATTGAAATTCTCTGACGAATAATCTAGCATTACGCGATGACCTGATCGATTTATATTCTCAAGATCTGCACCACCTTCACGGGTATTTTCATAAAGCCCATCTCTAGAGCGATCATACATAGACACCGCTACGGAAAAATCATCAGATAAAGGCAGGTCTATTCTAGCGCTCACCGCTTCATGACTATAATCACCGCCAGACACTTTGACTTTCATACCCAATTCATCGGAAGGCTTTTTGGTGATCATGTTAATAGCACCACCCGTGGAATTTCGGCCATAAAGGGTACCCTGAGGGCCCATCAAGACCTCAATCCGCTCTAGATCCATCACGTCAACACCATTACCCGCTGACTTTCCTAGGAAAACACCATCAATATATATCGCGTTGGCTGGATCTGTCGACAGACTGTTTGGATTACCTGAGCCAACTCCACGTAAGTTAAGGCTCACATTACCGCGAGAAGAAGGCGCTTCGAAACCGCTCAGACCTGGTGTAGCTGTAAATAGATCTCTAATATTCACAACGCCACGCGCTTCAATATCATCCGCCCTAAGCGCCGTCATAGATATTGGCGTTTCTTGTATGCTTTCCGCTTTTTTCTGGGCCGTCACTATGATTTCATCCATAGTGAATTCGGCCGCACCGGTAACAGTTGCGTTAGCGGCCAACACTGCACCAAACAAAATCGTTTTATAAAATTTAGCTTTACTTGAGTTTGACATGTTCATCCCCATACCCTCCGGTGATTCTATTATGTTTTTGTAATTACCTCAGTTAAGAAGGACCCGATATTTTAAATCGCAACGATCACCAACATATATTGCGGGCAAATAACGAATCCACCCAACATTAACTGAATATAAGCGAGCCGCCTGTGTCACTCACAGGTCAAAAACATTCAATCTCCTTCACCTAAACCGTCACCGACAAACACGCTAAAACGCCCCACAACACTGATATTCAACGCGCAACCGCAACGTTACTCAGCTAATTGTTTACTATTAAAAGGCAGGGAAATTATCTTTTCCACCCCAAAATGCGCTATTTAGTCTCTATGGACTATAGCCACTTGTAGTGATTTGAGAAGCTAAAAGGAGGAGTTTTCTCTGTACATCTTTGGCGTCATTCCAGTCCAGTTCCTAAAAGAACGCACAAATGAACTAGGTTCAGTATAGCCAAGCACATAGGATAAATCGTTAATTTTGATGTCTGTATTATTAAGATGGTCAATGGCCGATGCGCACCGGAGTTCATCTTTGAGGATCTGATAACTGGTTTTCTCTTTTAACAAACGGCGCCGTAAACTCGATTCAGACATATGCAGTTTTGAGGCAATTTCTGAAAAAGTTGGCATGCCCTGTTCAAAATCTAAACCAACCAGGGATTTTATGGCTGCGCTAGTGCTCGCAGGTTTCTTTTCTGACAGAATCAGCTCATAAACTGCGTTCTTAAGAAATTGCTCCAAGGAGTCGGCGGTCTGAACCAACCTAAAGTCTAGAAAGTCCTCTGAAAAGACCAACTGATTAACGTCGGCATCAAACTCCACCGAGCAGTCGATCAACTGCTCTAAGGAACTCGTATAGGCGCACCCGACGGAGGGTTCCGAGACTTGCATTACTTGAGCCTCGATCGTGCGTCCGATGAGCCAACCACAGAGTGCATGCCAAACAAGTAGCCCCGACGCCTTCATTACGGTGTGATAAGTGTCAGAACGATCCCAATCCGAAGGAATAAAGACCTCATCTACATCAAGAGGGTTAATGTGATACCTCAGATAACAGAAACCCTGGTCGCGATGGACAGAAATTTTGTAGCCACTAAGAGGGTTCAACAAAGCATCGAACCTTTCGGCCCGCAGCAATGCCTCGCCAAGACTATTGCAACCAATTAAGCAACGGCACAGCATCTCAAATATCTCACTACCCACACCTGCGCCCCAAGGCAGAGGACGACGCAGCGTTTGCATAGCCAACACCGACTGCTTAAACAGTTGTGAATAATCATAGGCTGACAGGGTATCGTTATCGGGCACGTCCTGAATTGCGTCCGAATTCAATCCGGCTTTCAGTGCTATAGCTCGATCATCCAAGTCTAGCCTCTGAAGATAATCCAACAATCGCTTAAATTTACTAGCGCTGATCCCAATATAACTAGAGTTCATTTTCTACCCAGTTAATAGCCCTAAAAAACGCCTTTCGGCGACGAACGCAAATGCTAATCACTTCGAACCCTAGTGTCATGTCATTTGCTCTATATAAGTATAAAAATGTTCTTAATTATAGTATGTATGAGAATCGTTCCCTATGACACATGAATTAAGCACTTATTTAAAGCATGAATGTAGTGTAAATGGACTAACTAATGCTTTTTTCAATGGGCTAATCTGCTGGCTGCTCATTAAGAATAACGACACTATTACCTGGTGGGGGCAGCACAATTTCGGCTACGACATACTCGCTACGGGATTTATTCTTCCATTTATAGTCACCCTTATAGTCATACCCATCCAGCGACGTAAGACTGCCAACAATAAAACCCCTGCGTTTACCTTAGACCCGTCCAATAGTAGTCATGCGATTCTGAACAAATTCCCTGCATCAAATATGGGTCGAGCATTTTATTTCGGGCTAATAGGCATGATTGTGGTCGGCGGCCTAAGTCTGCTTATTCTTGGCCTTGTTGGTGTGCAGAATTTTAGTGCTGTTGAATACTCTATATTTAAAGGTGTCTGGGCTGGCGTTCTAGCCGCTATTTTGGTGACTCCTATGATTCTACTCGCTCTCCACCAAGACTATAGAGTTGACTGATCTATGACGTATCAGCGACTTCTTTCTCCAGGATCAATTGGATGTCTGGCGCTCAAAAATCGTATGATTCTAGCGGCTATGGGATCAAACTATGCCAGCGCAGATGGTCACGCCAGCGATCAATTACAGGCATATTATGAAGAACGCGCCAAAGGCGGTGTTGGTCTAATCATTCTTGAGACATCTGCTGTCAGTTGGCCAGCTGGGGCCTCAATGCCGTACATGCTGGGATTTTCTAAAGATGAGTTTATTCCTGACCTGCGGTCATTGACCAATAGAGTTCACAAACATGGCGCTAAGATTGCCGCACAACTAAATCACAGCGGTAAAATCGCTCAAGAAGATACGATTGCCGGACGCCAGATACCCGTGCCCTCCGTCCCTGAAAAGCAACGCAGTGATCTAATGCCTCTCCTTTCTTCGGCAGAGCTATCCACGTTTATCAAAGGAGCAGGGCCTGATGGGAAAGGACCTCGCTATCAGGTGCTTAGCACTGATGACATTAAGACGGAAGTCCAGCACTTTGCGGACGCAGCAAAGCGAGCGAAACAAGCAGGTTTTGACGCGATAGAAATTCATGCAGGCCATGGCTATTTAATTTCCAGTTTCTTGTCTCCGGCGGTCAATAAACGTACTGACACATACGGCGGTAGCACCAAAAACCGGGCGCGATTACTGATAGAAATAATTAAGGCTGTACGCATAGAAGTCGGAGACGATTTCCCTATCTTGGTTCGCCTAGATGCCAAAGAATATCGCATTGATAATGGCATCGTTTTAGAAGATTTTTTGGCTACCGCGAAACTTGCGGAACAGGCAGGCGCCGACGCATTAGATATAAGCGCTTATGGTAATACCAATAAAGGTATTGCCTTTACAGAGGCGCCTCTTGTTCACCAACCTGGGGGCTTTATAGCCTTTGCGCGTGCAGCAAAAATGGTTGTGTCGATACCGATTATCGCAGTGGGTAGAATAGAGTTACAACAAGGCGAAGGCGGTCTTGCCGCTGGTGATTTTGATTTTGTTGCTATGGGTAGAAAACTGCTGGCGGATCCTTATCTACCTAATAAGATCGATTCGGGGACAGTAGAGTTAATAAGACCCTGCATCTACTGCTATATCTGTGTTAGCCAGATATTTATTAACCAACCTATGTGTTGTGCTGTTAATGCCGATTTGGGCAAAGAGCATTTGGACGAAAATATTATTTGTTCATCAGTCAATAAAAAAAGAATGCTAGTCATAGGTGCAGGCCCAAGCGGTATGGAGGCGGCCCGACTATTGGGCGAGCAAGGCCATAGGGTGCAGATCTGGGATAAGGAGAAAGACATCGGTGGTACCGCTAGAGTCGCCGCTTTGGCTTATGAGCCCAATGGTCATCTTATAACCTATCTAAAAAATTCGCTCGACCAGTTGGGCATTCAGATTAAATTGAACACAGAGGCGACAGTAGCCAACATTGTCGCTGTGGCGCCAGACCAGGTGATCATCGCCACCGGAGCGCAACGCACAGCCCCCGAGATAGAAGGCAACTATTTGCCCCATGTTTTCGACGGGGAAGAGATGCGCGGCTTGCTGTTTGGCACAGACAAGCAAGCGGCTAGAAAATTACCTTGGTTTTCCCAGTTAATGATGACCGTCGGACGCTGGACCCAGATATTTCGAAGTATCTCTGCCCTGAGAACTCTGAGCAAACTATGGATGCCCATCAAAGCAAATGTCACCATTATTGGTGGCGATTTAGTGGGCCTTGAACTGGCTGAATTTCTCATTGAGCGAGGCCGTAAAGTACGTATTTTAGAGCCCTCAAAAACCCTTGGCGTCAATCTGAGCATTGTACGTCGATCTAGAGTTATTCATCTCTTAAAAGAGCATGGCTGCGAGCTTGTCACTAACGCAGATGTCAGCAAGATCACAACGTCTGGAGTTCATTATGAAACTCAAAATCAGAGTCATTTTAGTCCGGCACAACACGTTATCATTGCGCTAGGCGCCAAGGCTAACCCTGAATTGTTTGATCAGATACACCCCACTGGCATTCCCGTCATGCAGATTGGCGACTGTCGGGAAGTGGGCTATATCCACGGCGCCATTGCCGACGCACGAACTGCTATAGTTAAACTAAACGAATAGAGGGGTTTCATGAGTAAAAATTATAAAATATCTCCAAAACCTTTATTGTCATTTTCCTATCTAAACGTCCCTCTAGCTTTACTTTTGCTTAGCTGCGAGCTCGGCTTGGCCAATGACAAAGCTCCTTCAAACAACCTGCTTCCATCGACTACTTATACTGAGCAACGGGACAATTGCAGCAACTTTGAACCAACCAAAGAGCCTCTATTTGGTGATTTACATGTACACACTAAATACTCCTTTGACTCTTATTTATCAGGACAGCGCAACGATCCCAACATTGCCTATCAATATGCAAAAGGCGAGCCCATCATTCTTCCCGGTGCCAACAACCAACAAACTGTTGTCGCCAAAATACAACGGCCATTAGATTTTACTGCGGTAACAGACCATGCTGAGTTTCTCGGTCAAATAAGTGTCTGCACTCAAAACTCACGGAGTCTCGCCTACTGGTGGCCCCACTGCGTCATGACAAGAGCGTCGAACCTTTGGGTACAGTTACTCTCTGCCTCATGGTGGACCAACTTGGGCGGCCAACAAGCAGGGCCAACAGAGCGATCCTTCGCCTGTACCCTGGGGGATTGCGATAAGGGGCAACTGAGCTTTTGGAAAGACATCCAGACTCAAGCAGAACGTCATTATGACCGCACCAGCAACTGTAATTTCACTACCTTTGTTGGCTACGAGTACACCGACGCTCCCGAGCAAAAAAACATGCATCGCAACGTCATTTTCCGAAATGCCAATGTCACCAAACTACCCATTTCCGTTTATGAAAGTGGACGTGGTAATTTTCCTGCTCTTTGGTCTCAGCTTAGGGAACAATGTATTGAATCAGGCTTGGGCTGTGATGTGATGTCTATACCTCATAACCCAAACCTCTCGGCAGGACTCATGTTTAGAGACCCACTAAATGATACCGAACTTGAAAATCGCATTTTTTTTGAACCCCTTGTAGAAATCACTCAGCACAAAGGTAGTTCTGAATGTCGCTTTGATCGCTTGCGTGGTCTTGGCGTGGGAACAGAAGATGAACTCTGCGACTTTGAACAGGTGGTTGCTGATAATTTACACATGCTAGGGACTGTCAACGGCAAAATTCGTTCAAAAAAAGGAGAAGCCGTTGCTATTGAGAACTTTGGACGCCGCAATATGCTTAGGAATGTGCTTAAAGATGGCCTTGCCATAGAGCAAAAACCCGGCACCAATCCTTTCGTCATGGGCTTTATCGGCAGTACTGATACGCATAGCGCAACACCAGGTGGCGCAGAGAAAAATAACTACGTAGGCCATCTGAGTCGTCGCGATTCTGAATATCGCAACGTACAAGACCATTTTTTTGCTAATCCCGGCGGCCATACCGTTGTCTGGGCTGAGGAAAACTCTCGAGATTCTATTTTCAATGCGCTCCGCCGTAAAGAAACCTATGCCACAAGTGGCACTAGGCCTATTGTGCGCTTTTTCGGTGGAGCTGAAATCGACCAGAATCTTTGTCATTCACCAACTATGATTCAAGATGCCTATCGCAAAGGTGTTCCTATGGGTGGCGAAATTTCTTTATCTGATGGGCAACCACGATTTTTCGTCAGTGCTCAAAAAGACTCAGGTACAGAGGGTTCGCCGGGCAATGATTTACAAAGAATACAGATGATTAAGGGTTGGGTTGATGATTCTGGAAACACCCATGAAAAAGTGTATGACATCGCCGGTGACCCGAATAATGGCGCATCCGTTAGTCACCAAAGCTGCGCAACCCAAGGCATTGGATACACCCAGTTATGCACAGTCTGGAAGGACCCTCATTTTGATATTCAAGAAAACGCTTTCTATTACGCACGGGTAATTGAAAATCCTTCTTGTCGCTGGAGTACACTGCAATGCCAAGCTGGTGGGGTTAACCCTTTTGATAAGAGCTGTCCAACGCAAGCGGCAGCGGCAACCCAACTTAGTATCGATCAGGGCGCCAGCGGTGATGTCTATGGCAAATGCTGTATTAACGCCGCTGCTGAGCCTTTTTACTCCCCAACTATTCAAGAGCGGGCATGGACATCGCCAATCTGGACCCAAGCTGCCAGGACAATTATATCTGCCGAGAACAGTCTATGACCTCTCAGTATGATTACATTGTCATTGGTGCCGGGTCAGCAGGCTGTATTGTTGCCGAACGTCTGTCTCGGGACCCATCGACAACGGTGTTATTACTAGAAGCGGGAGGTAAAAATAACAGCCTCCTACTAAGTATCCCACTAGCCGCCGCAGCGGTACTCAATAATAAAAATTACAGCTGGTGCTATAACACAGAGCCCGAGAAAAATCTTAACAGTCGATCTATTAACTGGCCCAGAGGTAAGACGGTGGGCGGTTCTAGCTCGATCAATGGCATGATTTATATACGCGGCCAACGCCAAGACTATGATAACTGGGCGGCCCAAGGAAATGAGGGGTGGTCTTATGATGAACTACTCCCCTACTTCATTCGCAATGAAAACAATAGCAGCCAATCAGGCCCCTTTCATGGCAAGTCTGGGCCTCAGTGGGTGGGTGATATAGCCCATGAATTTGAAATATCAGACACCTTTATTGAAGCGGCTGTCGAGGCAGGTATTCCATTAAATAGCGACTTCAATGGGCCAACACAAGAAGGCATTGGCTATTTTCAAGCGATGATAAAAAAGGGCCGACGGCAAAGCTCGGCCACAGACTTTCTTAGCCTATGTAAAAAACGCAGCAACTTTACACTGATCACCAAGGCTCTTACCGACAAAATTATCATTCTCAATGGTCAAGCTGTCGGTGTGCGCTATCAGTGTGGTAAGAAACAGATTACCACCCGTTGCAATCAAGAGGTCATTCTCTGTGGTGGTACCATTAACTCGCCACAGCTTCTTGAATTATCAGGTGTAGGCGATTCCACACGGCTCACAGAGCTAGGGATTGACGTGCAGCATCACCTACCCGGGGTGGGTGAAAACCTACAAGATCATCTCACCACCAATGTGTGTCAGAGCATGACCAAGGGCAAAACATTCTATGACGAGATGCGCATTCTGGCCTTTACTAAAAACATATTTAGATATCTTTTTAGGCGCACAGGCCTTATGTCCTTACCTGCAGCTCAGGTGGGTGTCTTTATGAAAACTAATGCCGAAATAGGCACGCCTGATGCCCAGATTCACTTTGCCGCGGCGGCAGGTGCATTTAGTAATCGCGGCGAAATGGTGCCGGTTCCGGGCGTTACCGCGACGGTATGTATGCTGCGACCCACAAGTCGTGGATCAGTGCATTGCATAAGCTCAGACCCACGGCAGCACCCTGCGATTGAGGCTAACTATCTCGATACAGAGCACGACGTTAGCATCTTATTAGCCGCCCTGAAAAAAACCCGCGAACTCTTCCACAGCCCTGTTTTTGATGAGTTTGGCTGCAAAGAAGAAACGCCGGGGAAAGCGGCGCAATCAGACCAAGACTTGATTGAATACCTCAGACAGCACTCGGTATCTGTATATCACCCTGTGGGTACTTGTAAAATGGGTTCTGACCCAGCCGCTGTGGTTAACCATAGGCTCCAGGTTCATGGCGTCAAACATTTGCGAATAGCCGATGGTTCAATTATGCCAAACTTGATATCCGGCAATACTCACAGTTGTTGTGTGGTGATCGGTGACAAATGCGCAGACATGATACTGCAAGACCAAGCCAAGGCATTTAAGCGACACTTAGATTCAACGGAGAACAGCATGCCAGTTATGTCCATGAAAGGTCTTCTCGACCTACAACGTCAGTCTTTTGTCGCCGAGGGCTATGTTAGCCTTGAAACGCGACTGAGCCGTATTAACCGCTGTATCGACCTACTAGTAGAAAACCAAGGTTCTATCTGCGCGGCGATCAATAGTGACTTTGGTTGTCGCACCGCTCTGGTCACCCAGATGTCAGACTTGTTGACCTCCTTAGCTGCACTGAAAAACGTGAAGAAAAACCTTAAACGGTGGATGAAAGTAGAAAAACGTAAAAGCCCTTTCCCCATGAACATCATAGGTGGTCGATCAACAGTTCATTACCAGCCAAAGGGCGTCGTGGGTATCATGAGTCCTTGGAACGTACCGGTGAATGTTATTTTTGGTCCACTGGCGGACGTTCTTGGTGCTGGTAATAGAGCGATGGTCAAACCATCTGAGTACACCCCGGCTACCTCTAAACTTATAGCTACTTTGATCGGCCAGTACTTCGATGCTAGCGAGGTTGCGATCGTCGATGGCGACGGCGAAGTTGGCGCGCAGTTTAGCGCCCTTCCCTTTGACCATCTGGTGTTCACCGGATCCACTGCAGTGGGTAAATTGGTGATGGCTCAGGCGGCAAAAAACCTCACGCCGGTCACCTTAGAGTTGGGCGGCAAGTCCCCAGTAATTGTTGCTGAGAACACAGATCTTAAAGACACCGTAGAAAAAATTATTGCCGGTAAAATGATAAATGCAGGGCAAGTTTGCATTAGTGCTGACTACTGCTATGTACCAGAAGTCTTGCTCAATGACTTTGTTGCTGTGATTAAGGAAACCTACAGCGCGTACTTTCCGACCTGCTTAGATAATGATGACTATGTATCTATTATCAACAAACGTCATTTTGATCGACTTAGTCATTATCTAAGTGATGCTAAAACCCAAGGCGGTGATGTCGTTAATCTGAGTAGTGTCGCGGAAGATTGGATGACTAGCGACTCCCAAAAAATACCATTGCACCTGGTGATCAACCCCACAGACAGTATGTTGGTCATGCAAGAGGAACTATTTGGCCCCATTTTATGCATCAAACCCTATACCAATATAGATCGATGCATTGCAGAGATTAATAATCGACCTAGACCCTTAGCACTCTATTATTTTGGTAAAAGCAAGACTGAACAACAGCATGTCATCGACAACAGCATCTCTGGCAATATCACCATTAACGACATCGCCTTGCACTTTGCGTGTGATGACATTCCCTTTGGTGGCATTGGCGATAGTGGCATGGGCCAACTCCATGGGCAGGAAGGGTTTAAGACCTTCAGCCACGGCAAAGGCGTGTTTAAACAGGGATTTGTACATTTGGCAAAGGCAGCAGGCTCTTTGCCACCCTATAATGATAAGGCACGTAAGTTGATTGCTGGGGTACTCAAAAAATAGGCGTTAGGTATCGGCTAAATGTAGAAAGACCGGTACTTCACCGCCGCCATCAACCTCTAGGGTGGCGCCAGACACATAAGCTGCCTGCTGTGATGAGAGGTACAGACAGGCATCGGCAATATCTGCAGGCTCAGCCATGCGTTTAAGCGGTAACATATTAGCCACTTTTGCAAAGCCTTCAGGCCCACCATAATGATCGACACCCGCGTCGTGATGCACCAAGCCAACGATGACAGCATTAACTCTTACAGTGGGCCCCCACTCCTGCGCTAATGATTTTGTGGCACTCAACAAACCCGCTTTAGCCGCCCCATAGGCAGCGGTTCCCGGTGAGGGTCTGGCGCCACTAACGCTGGCAATATTTATAATATTGGCGCAACCATTGTCTGCAGACATAACTTGGTAAGCCATCTGCGAAAGTACCAGAGGAGCCACCAAGTTTAGTTGAATGACTTTATCGGTGATAGCTGGGCTTGCAGTAGCAGCCTCTATCGGCGGACTGCCTCCAGCATTGTTGACCAAAATATCTAAACGCTGAGTTTGTGCCATACATTTGTCTATGACTTTTTGGGCCTGACTTGGATCACGAATATCTGCTTGCACAAAAATCGCGCTTCGCCCTTCAACCGCAACTGGCACTAATGGCTGTCGACGACCACAGATAATGACATTGGC
Organism: Porticoccaceae bacterium; assembly: GCA_012960115.1. Classification (GTDB taxonomy): domain Bacteria; phylum Pseudomonadota; class Gammaproteobacteria; order Pseudomonadales; family Porticoccaceae; genus HTCC2207. Next base: position 113,397 of record DUBX01000013.1, on the reverse strand, counting down.
ACCAGCATTTAGGTAGGCTTCAGAAATTGCACGCCCAATATGGCCTGCACCTCCGGTCACAATTACCGATTTGCCTTTGTAGTCACTCATATTAAACGTCTCAATCATTGCACTATTATCTAGACCCTGAGTCCCGTGCTCAGAATGATTTGAATAATAGCATTGCAAGTCTCTAAACCATTACTGCATATGGACTAACTCAGAGATAAACTGCACTTTATGGGCTTTAAGCCCAGGCCAGTAATGGTAGTATTTACCCTTAAACAGCATAATGCACCTACATTTCAACGTAAAAGGTATGCCAATGAGTGCCACAGTATTTAGTCATCCACGAGACTTGCTAAAGGCTATAGGAACCCTGTTGGGACCTACAAAGTATATTACGATAGACCAGCAAAGAATCAATCAGTTTGCCGAAGCCACAGGGGATCACCAGTGGATTCATGTGGACCCAGAGCGGGCCGCAAAAAGTGATTTTGGTGCCACGATTGCCCACGGCTATCTCACCTTATCGCTGGCCAGCTTTTTCCTTCCCCAGATGATGCAGGTCGATAATGTCACCATGGGGATCAACTATGGCACCAATAATGTACGGTTTCCCGCCGCTGTAAGGGTCAATTCAAGGCTCAGAGGACGAGGAGAAATCATTCAGGTCGACGAAGCTAAGGGCGGTATCCGCTCAGTTGTTCGAGTCACCATTGAGCTAGAAGGTAGCGAGCGGCCAGCCTGTGTGTTAGATACCATTAGCTTGTCATACAGTTAAAAGTCGCTTGGCACTATTATTATTTTTCACCCAGTTATAGTTTGAACACGCGTCGTGCGTTGTCGCGCAAAAACTTAGGCCATACCTCGTCTTTAAACGGCACATCAACCATATCTGAGAAAATACGCTCAAGAGACAAGCCCATCGGGAAATAACCGGCATACATGATTTTATCTGAGCCCCGCGTATTGGCAAATTTCACGATATTCTCAGGGTAGTGCTTTGGTGCAAAAGCACTGGTCATGTAATACAGGTTGGGATACTTTAGCATCAGCTTCCAGGCAAGTTCAGTCCAGGGTTCGCCACCATGGCGCATCACCACTTTAAGCTCTGGGAAAAACCAACATATCTCATCTAGGTGTTCTACTTTTTGAGGCTCCATAGGAATCCGTGGCCCTGGCACCCCCACACAAGGGCAAAAAGGAATATCTAGGTCAACGCAAGCCACAAAGATCGGGTACCAGCGCTTGTCGCTGAGAGAAACCTGAGGACAAAGGCCCGAAGGAAAAGCTGTTACTGCCTTAATATCGTATTTCTCCTTCAGGCGGCGAATTTTACGTACCTCCTCCATACCGTTGTTGGGATTGCAGTCATAACAAGCAAAGAAACGTTCGGGATGTTTGAGTACGGCTTCGTTTTGGGAGTCGAACTTATCTTCGTCAACGCCAACCATCGCTTGGGCAATACCAAATTCGTCCATTTTCTCGACAGTGTAGGCTAGATAATCGTCTTGCTGACCCGTATTAGGAATGTCCTTGAACATATACTGCGCAGGCATCTTAAACATCTGACGACTCTCTTCATCCATTAATAATGGCTCTATAAAGTCGTAATAATCAGAGATCTCTTGATTGGGCACCGCCAACATTAAGTCGATGATTCCAATATTTTCAGGCATAGCCATGGCTTTAAATCCTTAGTGTTGCTGGTACCTATAGATACCAAACAAATTTAGTTTACCACTGCACAATAGTTCTCGTGGCAACGGCTAACAACTTAATTAATAAAACATTGCCACTGCAATGTTTTATTATACCCCAAAATGCCTCATTGAGCTCATTCCTTGACCCTCCATTTCGCCGCTAAAATCATATCTGCACCCTTTTCGGCAATCATGATTGTCGCTGCATTAGTATTGCCTGAAATAAGTGTTGGCATTATAGATGCATCCACCACTCTAAGACTTGATAACCCATGCACGCAGAGCTGGTCATCAACTACGGCCTGTTCATCATTACCCATTTTGCAGGTGCCCACGGGATGAAAGCCCGTGGTGCCATACTTTTGGATATAAGCCATAATATCTTCATCACTCTCCACCGCTTTACCAGGCCGCAATTCTTGGCCCATGACGTCAGCCAAAGATTCACTGGCAAAAATCTCACGTAATCTCTTAACCCCGGTAATCAGAGCCTTTCGATCATTTTCTGTGGCTAAATAGTTAGCCTCGATAATTGGTGCCACTGAGACATCACTGTCGATTATTTTCACGCTGCCACGACTTTCCGGCCTAGTCAGATAGGCGATACTGGTCACCCCCGGCAACGTGTCAAGAGTTGAGTTATTGTCTATGTCTCGATCACCACTGACTCGCGTGAAATGTATCTGCAAATCGGGTCTCTCCAAGCTTAAATCAGAGCAAAAAAAACCCCCCACATCTGCCGCTGGGAAATTCAAAATACCTTGCCCTTTGGTAATATAAAGATACAAGTTGTAGATTAAACGGTGTGATTTCAGTTCAGCATTCAGCCCCAGTGGCGCCGTAATATGGTTGGCAACAATAGCGCCTAAATGATCTTGTAAATTCTCACCCACACCAGGTAGATCAACCACTGTTTTTATACCGTGACGTTCTAGCAGTGTCTTATTGCCGACGCCCGATAACTGCAGTAGTTGCGGAGAATTAATGGCTCCAGCCGATAGAATAACCTCACGTCGAGCAAAAACCTTATGCACCTTATCCTTACAGACAAGCTCAATGCCCACCGCGTTCTTACCCTCGAATAACACACGGTTAACTCGGCTGCGCTTCATAATCGTGAGATTTTTACGCGATTTAATAGGCTTTAAAAAAGCACTTACAGTGTTTTGGCGGCGCCCTTTTTTCACCGTAACATCAAAGTACGCCGCGCCTTTTTGATCGCCGCGGTTCAAGTCATCCACCGTTGCTATGCCTTGCTCTGCGCAGGCTCTTAAATACATATCGCCAATGACAGTAGGCTTGACGGTAGAGACGTGCAAAGCGCCACCCACCCCATGATTAACGTCCGCTTGTTCGGCGGTGCCTGCGTAGTCCTCTGAGCGCTTGAAGTAAGGTAATACCTGATCCCAACCCCAACCATGGTTACCCAATTGTGCCCAATGGTCATAGTCTAGGCTCTGTCCTCGAATATAAATCATGCCATTAGTGGAACTGCAGCCACCCATCATTTTGGCCCGCGGCCAGACCATAGGCCGCTGCGCCGTCATTTCTGAAGGTGCTATCCGATAGCCCCAGTTGTAGTTGTCGTTGTAAGAAATTTGTGTCCAGCCGATGGGCAGTTTTACGAGAGGATGACGGTCTGACCCTCCGGCTTCAATCAATAGCACTGAACAATTTTCATCTGCAGACAATCGATTGGCCAACACACACCCCGCAGACCCCGCACCTACGATAAGGTAATCAAAGCTAACCTGTTCCATCTAAACCTGCCTATCTCGCCCTGCCCAATAGGGGTCACGTAACTTGCGTTTATACAGTTTGCCGTTGGGGTCTCTAGGCAAAGCAGACATGTAGTCAATACTTTTGGGCAATTTCATCTTTGCTAAGCGGTCTGCGCAATACTCTAAGATATCATCGTGTAATTGATCCGATTGTTCAGCAGCGGAAACCAATTGCACAGCAGCCTTTACCTCCTCACCCCAATCATCGTTGGGAACTCCAAACACGGAGCAATCGGCCACTGAAGGATGTGTTATCAATACATTTTCAATTTCAGCAGGGTAAATATTGGCCCCGCCACTAATGATCATGTCAATTTTTCGATCACTCAGAAACAGAAACCCTTCATTATTTAGGTAACCAATATCACCCGCCGTAAAATAATCTCCAAAGCGATCTTTCTCTGTTTTTTCTTTATCGCCCTTGTATTCAAAACGACTAAGGGCACTCATCAACATATAAATGCTTCCCTGTTCGCCCGCTGGCTTTTCATTGCCTTGATCGTCGAATATTTTAACGTCTGCTGTCGGCCAGGGTCGGCCCACAGTCCCTGGATATTTCAACCAGTCTTCAGAATTCACCATTGTTCCTCCACCTTCCGTTGAGGCGTAATACTCATAAACGCAGGGTCCCCACCAATCAATCATGTCAAACTTTACATCGGGCGGGCAAGGGGCCGCGGTATGCAACATATGGCGCATACTGGAAACCTTATAGGCTTCCCGGATTTCTGTTGGTAACTTATGTAACCTCACCATCTGAGTTGGCACCACATGGGCGGTAGTAATACGGTAATGATCCACCGCCTGCAACATCTTTTCAGCATCCCAATTATCATGTAGCACCACCATGTGCCCGTAATGCAATGAGTTGGACGACCAGTTCATGGCCGCCGTGTGATAAAGGGGTGAACCGCAAAAATGTACGTTGTCGCCTTCTGGCTCTATGCCAAATAACATCAATAACATGGTCATCATAGTGGCCGCCATATCAGGGTCGACCTGCATCATCTCTCTACGCACGCCTTTTGGCTTGCCAGTGGTACCAGAGGTATAAAACATCACCATGCCCGCACGCCGATCGATGGGCGTAGCTCCCGACTGCCCAGCAATGAGGGTTTCAAAGGTTTTGTAGCCACCGACATCCCCCAGTGCGATCACATTTTGCACAGGAAACTTAACAGTTTTAATAGCGCCTATGGCGACATCCGCAACAGACTCGGCACAGAAAAAAGCCTTGGCATTGCTGTCTTCTAAGATATAAGCCACTTCGGGCGGAGCAAGATGCCAATTGAGCGGAACCAAGTAAAATCCAGCTTGGGTGACGGCTAAATTAAGAGCAATGTACTCTGCACAGTTAGGTAATAGCGCCGCAATAGAGTCACCTAGTTCAAGACCCATGGCACGCAAGCCATGAACAATTTGATTACACCGGTGAAGTAACTCGCCCCGACTCCACTCCCTGCCAAGAGGGTCTATCAAGGCAATTTTTTCAGGCGCCCGCTGAGCAAAATTCCAGAAACCTAGCTGTTTGTCAAAATCCATATTCATGACTTAACTCTCATGGTTAACTTAACATCTGGTAATCTACATAGCCTGCTGGACCTGGACTGTAAAGTGTCCTGCGATCCATTCTGTTTAATTCTGCGCCACCGCGCAGTCGTTCGACCAAATCGGGATTTGCCACAAACCAGCGACCAAAAGATACCGCTGTTGCGCCGTTAGTCGCCACGACTTGCTGGGCTTCTTCTAGCTTATAGCTATCATTGACCACAATTGGGCCCGTAAAATTTGCTTTGGCAAGGGCTACATTGTTAATACCGGTGGCCTTCATGCGAATCACATGCAAATAAGCCAGATTTAGAGCGTTCACCTGTTTTAACAAGGCAGTAAATGTCTCTGAGGGATTGTCATCATGTAAATCATTAAAAGGATTACCGGGGCAGATTCGCATGCCTACTCGATCAGCCCCATCAACACTAGCCATGGCATGCAAAACCTCTAATACCAGCCGCAGTCGATTTTGCAAACTGCCTCCGTATTCGTCCTGTCTATGATTAGTGCCAGTCGACAAAAATTGAGCCATCAGATAGCCAGACGTGCAGTGCAGTTCAACCCCATCGAATCCCGCAGTAAAGGCATTTTCTGTGGCCTGCCGGTGCTCTTCAATAATCCCCGGTATCTCGTCCAAGCGCAGCGCTCTTGGTGGGGGCATGTCTACCATACCCTCTTCGGTAAATATTTTTTCATTACAGTGAATAGCCGAGGGCGCCAAGGTTTCGGCTCCTATAGCTTTGTTGCTGACCCCAGCAACACGACCACAATGCATAATTTGGCAGACTATTTTGCCACCATTGGCGTGAACCTTGTCTGTCACCAGACGCCAGGCATCGATTTGTGCCTGATTGTAGATTCCAGGTGTGCGGCAATAACCCTTGGCATTGGCACTTGGGTGAGTGCCCTCAGTAATAATTAAACCTGCCGACGCTCTCTGGCTGTAGTAGTCGACCTGCAACTGGGACACCCTATCGTCCTTCTCGGCTCGACTTCTGGTCATGGGCGCCATCACTACCCTGTTAGCCAAGGCTATGCGTCCAAGTTTGGCAGGCGTGAATAGGTTTATAGGTTCCGTCAAAGTACTCTCTCGCAATCAATTATCTAATTTTTATTTTGGGCACATCTGTCGTTCCACGCATGGTGGCTAAAAACTCATCTATTGGTGCCGGCATCGCCACCTCAGGCTGATCGCTGCTAGGCGGGTTATCCCAAAATTTCTGCCAGCTTGGCCAAAGGTCATGATAGGCCCCAGCATAGGCCTCTCGATTTGGCCAACGCATTTTTTTATCGCCTACTGGCGGTTTATTCAGGTCTGTCGCATACCAATAACAAGGCAAACGACGACGGAAATACCAGCGTCCATCAATCCGTTGATAGTCATCCCAGTAGATCATCTGCATGATCACCCATTCACCATTGGTTTCATGTTCGTTTTTGGAATAAACCACGCCAATGGCGTGGTCTGGATCTTTAAACTCAATCACGTGGTTGCCAATATGGTGCGAGGTGCCTGTAAACTGCAATCGCAGTGTGTCGTCCAGCCAGCCTTTCAAATTGGACCGGCCCACCTTGTCGCGACTTACCCGAATATCTTTCGCAAAGAGGTTCACGTGGGCATCTAAGTCACGCATGTCCAATGACAGCGAATACTTTGCTGCCAGCTGTCGTATTTCATCTAAGGACTCTAGGCGGTCTATTCTGGCGGTCAAATCTTTATTCATTAGTGTTTCCCTGTGTCGTGGTTCTTGTAGCCGCTGCCATACCGGCCTGACGCCCAGTAAATGTTGCATCCCCGACTGACATGCCCGACGCATAACCCTCTCCGCGCCTTGGTATACCGCAGGCCGTTCGGCCAACGGCGTAAAGACCTGTAATCACATCGCCGCCGGCTTTAAGCACTTCTCCGGTTGGCAGGGTATCTAAGCCACCCAGAGTAAAATAAGGATAAAACGCGCCCCGCCCTGGGGTAACGTCTAGTGCCACAAAAGGTGGTTCTAGAGGTTTTAGCCACACGGGGTCTTTATGAAATAACTCGTCGTTTCCTGCTTCCGCATGTTTATTGTAGTCACTCATGGTGGCTTGCAACTCCCCAGGGGGGAGATTTAAGTCAGATTCCAACTCGGCTATAGACTCAGCTGTGGCTGCGACGTCAGCATTTAGGTACGACTCTGTCTCGTATTTACCATAGTCCTCAACTGCGAGCACCAAATACACAGGACCACCAGTCTCGCGTAAAATAAAAGATCCAACACGTCCGTGGTAGCTATCTTCGTTAACAAATCGCTGGCCCTGACTATTAATAAAGACGCCATAAGTAAGCGACGCCGGCGGATAAAAAGGCAAACTAACAAAGCCCTCATGCATATTAATGGCCGCGCCACCAACTCCCATGCCCATTAAAATGCCACTTCCGGTGTCACCTGGGTTGCCAATGGGTACCGTACATTTGGCTAATTCAGGTGCATATTGTTTGACCATTTGATCATTCATCACAAAGCCGCCAGAAGCCAAAATCACCCCAGAACGAGCTTTAACATATCTCTCATGCATGTCGATACGCACTTGCACACCAATAACCGACTGCTGGTCATCAGAGTCGTCAACAATGAGCGCTAAGGCGCGACTATTGAGTTCAACAGGAATAGATTTCTCATCAATTCTGGCGCCAAGAGTTTTCATTAACAGCGGTCCGCCATTATCCCCTGCTACCTTGAGGTTATGCCCTCTGGGCGCTGGCGGAGCAAGTTTGTTGTAGGGGTGAGCGTTCTCGCCGCCGGTGTACAGTAAGCAATCGTCGGTTAGAGCCATAATGGCACGATGTGGATATTCAGAATCCTTAAACACCACGCCTTGCTCAACCAACCAATCAAAATGATCTGTGCTACCCGCTACGTAAGCCACTATTTTCGCTTTATCAGCCTGAGGCCCAGCCGCTGCGGTTAGAAAATCGGTCATGGCGCGCTTAGTGTCTCTATGACCTGTTGCTTTCTGTACTCTTGTACCTCCGCCTAAATAAACCTCAGCAGAAGACAAAGCTGTTGAACCGCCAATGCCAGATGCTAACTCAAAAATCAGTACTCTGGACCCCGCATCATGCGCACTAATGGCAGCACAGGCACCCGCGCCACCACATCCAATCACTACAACATCTGTCTCATAGTCCCAGCGACTAACGCTGGACGCTTTTAGGGGACTAATGGGTGACACCTTGTGAGTTGACATTGGCACCTTTTTTATCAAAGTTACGAAACGATTAGTATGGCGTTATTAGTCTAAAGTAACAAAAAATACATTTTAGTTAAATGGTTTTATTAGGCCAATCTACTAGACTTTTTAATCCAACAATCCGGGCCCTATGAGTAATTGACTGACTAGCCTGACTTATCTATAATAAAACATTTCAAGCTAAATGTTTTATTATCATTGCAACAGATTTATCTATGAACTTTGCCTACCATCACAGCATGTGCCAACCCGAACAAAACGCACCCTTGGCTAGGGATTTTAACGATGGAAACCTGACCTGATAACTAAAACCTGCTCCATGAAATACAGGCCCTATTAGACCGAACAGCTTATGTCACCAATCTCAAGTTAAGAGCAGAATGGGGCCGGTGGTTAAAGGGCCTAGCAGAACCTATAAACCTACCCCACTTGTGTCACTGCACAGCTGGTAAAGACCGCACAGGCTATGGCGCGGCACTAATATTACTCACGGTGGGAGTTTCTAGAGAACAGGTCATGGACGATTTTTTACCCAGTAATGACTATCTACAACAACAAATTGAGCAGACGGTGAAGTATATTTTGACCGCTACAAGCGCGCCCATTGATGAGCGAACACTGCGGGCCGTCATAGGCGTCAGTCCAATCAGCCTTGAAAGTGCTTTTGATGCAATGGAGACGGAACACGCTAGTATCGATGTCTTTATCGAACAAGGCCTTGGGATAGACCCCATTACGCGGCAGATACTAAAACCCTTGCTACTTAAATAATCTATGCTTAATCAAAATCAAAAACACAAGATTACTTACCAATAGGCTTAACCGTGACCTTAAGGTGCTCACCCCTTGGTTCTATTTCCTCGAATAGCCGGTCGTAAGCCGTACGCTGAATTTTCCACTCGCCACCAACACGAATGTAGTCGTCTGTGTAAAGCGCGGTCCCACGCAGAGTCATGTTATCGTCAAGATTAATAAACATATCAGCGAGGTACCATATGCCGGTGGCCGAGTCACCCGTAACGGTGATTTCCGGGTGATGGCCGTTGTGCACACCAAACTTTTTTTCAGTAATAGAGCGACGATAAAAGGTCTCAAGTTCAGGCCAGCTATTGAGGGTGAACTCATAATTACCCCCTTTAAAATAGGCGGTAGCATCAGCAGTAAAACAGGTTTCTAGCCCTTCATAGTTTGCGGTATCTAAAAATCGAAAGTAACGTGCTTTCAGTTGTTTTATCAGTTCAATGGCTTCAAGATCCAGCATACTTATTTCCCTTAATCTTGGTAGTTATTAATATGTTTAGCAGATTGGTAGGCCATGGTCATTGCAGGGCCCAATGTAGCTCCTGGTCCTGGATAGGTAGAGAGTATAGCCGCCGAGCAATTACCCACGGCATAGAGCCCCTCAATTAAGCCCCCAAGTTCATGCTTGACCTGTGCGTTAACATCTGTGTCCAACCCTCCTAGAGTACCAAAATCACCTGCTTCTATGCGCATTGCATAGTAGGGCCCTTCGCTGATCGGCGCCAAACAGGGGTTAGGTTTAACCTCTGGGTCGGCGTAGTAGCGGTCATATTCTGAATCGCCACGTTGAAAGTCTTCATCTACACCTGTCTGTGCGTAGTGGTTCATTTTCTTGACGGTATCTTCAAGGCCCTCTGGGTTGATACCCATTTGAGTTGCCAGTTCGCTAATAGACTGAGCCTTGCCGACAAACCCATTGTCGTACCACTTCTTAGGAATGGTCCAATCAGGTTTCATGGAAGCAGTCATTAAAGGCCCCACGATGTAATCACGCCGGAATCTAGCATCAAAGATATGGTATGCCGGTGCGCAGGGGTTATCTTTGCTATGGGCCTCAAATAGTCGCTTCTGAAACGCCATGTAATTTTGAGACTCATTGGCAAAGCGCACACCCTTAGTGTTGACGACACAAGATCCAGGAAAGGATTTTTCCATAATGCTAAGTCGCGGCATTGGCTCGTCGGGTACGCAGAGTGTTGTTGTCCACCAAGCACCGCTCATTAGCCGCGTCGCGGCACCTAATTTAAGTCCGGCAGTCAGTGGGTCGCCTGTGTTGGTATAAGCACCCGCGCTCCAGTCTGCATTAGTCGGGCTAGGTAGGTATTTTTCTCGCAGTTCTTGGTTGCGCTCAAAACCACCCGCAGCCAATACAACGCCTTTGCGCGCCTGTACTCTCAACGTCTTGCCATCCCGCTCAACAATCGCCCCCACTACACGGCCATCTTGGTGAATTAAATCAACCATTGGACTGCCAAACCAGACCGGAATATTACGCTCTTTGACCGACAGGTAGAGTCGCGCCACACCGGCGCTACCGCAGGCTAGTCGTCTTGATATATTGGTGCGTAGCCGCCAAGGAATATCCAACAAATAATTCATCACCATACTCATGGTAAGTTTTCCCCAACCGGGTAGTTTTAGCATTAACACCTGAGCTTCTACTTGAGTGAAATGGATCACGCCAAACATTCTCATCATATGATGGCTATAGGTCATATTTTTGTATTCGGGGCCTAGTTCAGAGGCATTAATGGGAGAGGGCTCTAATGATCGATGACCGCGCTTAGCACCAGGTAAATTTGAGTAATAATCAGGGTAATGGCCTAAGGTCTCATAACGTACATGGGAGCATTTATGGAGAAAGTCGACCATTTTTGGCCCGTTCTCCAAGTAGGATTCTACAAGCTCTGCTGGAATATCTTCCCCCTCAAGAGTGTGCTTAAGATATTCACGGGCCTCATCAAGGCTGTCCTCAGCCCCGGCTTCTTGGGCATACCGATTACATGGAATCCATATCCCGCCGCCGGAAGTAGCGCTAGTGCCGCCGATTTTATCGGCTTTTTCAATAACCAAAACCTCTTC
>DUBX01000013.1:7300-102259 GCA_012960115.1 Porticoccaceae bacterium | reverse complement strand
GCACATACGGTGATTTGGTTTTGGGCCAGAACACGATCTCATGATTGGCGACCGCGGCAGTCAAACCACCGTTCCCTGACCCAATCACCAAAACATCTACTGAATGATCCCACTTAGCTTCTTGATGATCCATTCTGAAATCCTCCGTTATCATTTTTCGACCCACCACAAAACCAGCCAATGTACGGCCTATGCAGATCAATCTATCATACAAAACATTTGCACTGCAATGTTTATTTTAAAACCCTTTTCCTGTCGTTTTAGCTCATAATATCGCTATGGTATTGGGTCAAATTACTCGCTTAATAACACGCGCGCCGCTCAAGTCGATGCTCACTGCAGGATTGGTGGTCTTTTGTCTGGACCGCCTTCTACTCGATCCGCTACCTTCAGTACACATTAGCCAAGACCTTGTTGATCAACACATAGCAGCCTGGACCTTGCAAGCGGGTCGTGCACCCAACGTAGACCAGTTAGCCGCTCTTATAGAGCAATTAATTATCGGCCAGGTCCTGTTAAAAAAGGCATTTAGGTACGAGTTACAAACGTTGCCCCCGGTGCAGCGGCGGCTCGATAGACTTATCGCGATGGCAGTCTCTACAGATAGTGAGATGAGCTTCCTGATGCAGAGTGCGTTAGTCGACCAAATTACGCGGCAGGCCTTGCTGTCTGATCTGGTGATTCATAATTTTATGATGAATGCGATGAGGGCGCTGTTAGAAAAGTCATTGCCACCGGTGGCGATCTCCCAAGTGGAAATCGAGGAATACTATCACCAGAACAGTGATCTGTTTAGCTCCCCTGAAAGACGATCGATCAAACACCTATTTAAGGCTGAGCATGGAGCCAAGTCTGCACTAGAAATAGACGAGCTGCGTGTTAAGTTGAACAATGGTCTTATTAGTTCTGACGAAGCATTCAAAAGCACCGACCTTTTTTACAGTGGCGCCTTAGTCTCAGGTAAAACTCATCTTGAGATCATTGCTTTATTCGGCAACCAGTTTGCTCAGTCGGTATCGAAATTAGAAGCACGCCAGTGGTCTCAACCTATCACCTCAGTCTATGGCTAGCATCTGGTTTGGGTGGATCAGATCGCCCCTATACGGCAAAATGGTTTGGCTGATAGTTCGGCGACAATTGAAACAACCCTAGCTAATCAGAAGCGAGAGCTGCTGCTAAAACAGCATATTGAAGATCTAAAACAGGGTTATCAGATTTTCTTGAGGGAACCATTGACTGATCTAGCGAACAATAGGTATTGAGGTGATTACACCTATTCTGATTAGACTTAATATTTCTAAGTCGTTTTCCCATCGCAATGTGGATGATTGTATTTGGCCACCTGAGCAGGCCACCACTAAAAAAGGTAGAGTTGTCCCCGCCTTTTTTCACACAGAAACCTAATTTAACCTCTACAGCAGCGGTTAAGCTCTTTGACTGGACACCGGCACTATTTCACCGGTCATATAGCTAGAGTAATCAGATGCCAAGAACATCATGACATTGGCCACTTCCCATACTTCAGCTGCTCGGCCAAAAGCCTCTCTGGATGCCAGCTCTTCCAATAACTCGATCGGGGTCGTCTTTTTTAGGAAATCATGGAACGCGATAGAAGGAGACACCGCATTGATGCGGACACCAAAATCAGCCGCTTCCAACGCAGCGCAACGTGTCAACGCCATTACCCCCGCCTTAGCCGCAGCATAATGGCACTGTTCCTTTTGCGCTCGCCAACCCAACACTGAGGCGTTATTAACAATGACACCCGCACCGCGAGGCTGCATTTTTTTGAGCATGGCGCGCATCATTCGCATGGTGCCGTTTAATGTCACATCTAAAACGCCAGACCATTGTTCATCAGTCATGTCTGTAAGCAGGACTGTGCCACCTAGTCCTGCATTGTTGATCAAAACATCAACCCCTTGGAGCCCTTCTTCGGCATAATCAACGAGCTCTTGAACCTCGACCTCTATGGTGACATTGCACAGCTTGGAGTATATCGCATCTAAACCGGTTTCAGCTTTTAACGACTCTACTGCCTTCGTCAGACGTCCTTGATGAATGTCACTGATGACAATGCCTCTAGCACCTTCCTCTACAGCACGTTTAGCTGCGGCCAAACCAATACCAGCACCTGCCCCGGCTGTTATCAATACCGACTTTCCCTCGAGTAAGTTGTGCCCTTTTACATAAGCTGGTGGTGCTTTTAAAGCCATTTTAGTACTCCTTAATAAGCATAATGCCCTTAACCTCGGGGCTCTCTGGGCATACCCAAGGCACGCTCGGCAATAAGGTTGCGTTGAATTTGATTGGTTCCGCCGTAAATAGTATCGGCGCGAGAAAACAAGTACATCGATTGCAGCCGGTTTAGCTGGTAGGGCCCACCCTTAAGTACTTCGCTCTCAGCTCCCATTACGTCCATGGCCAGCTTACCCAAATTTCGATGCCAGCTAGACCAATACAACTTATAAATCATCGATTCTTTTTGTAAACTTCCATCGGCCCCTTCAGAGGAGAGCACTCGCATACTGTTAAATCGCATAATTCTGAGGCCTATATGGGCCTCCGCGATTCGTTGCCGGATCTGAGGGTTTTTGGCTGAACCATTGGTCTTGGCCAGTGTAATAATCTCGTCCAGTTCGTTTTGAAACAGCATTTGCTGGCCCAGCGTAGAGATACCGCGTTCAAAGCCCAACAAGCCCATGGCGACTTTCCAACCATCACCAGGTTCGCCGACAATGTCTTCAACTGAACACTGGGCATCATCAAAAAACACTTCGTTAAACTCGCTGGTGCCGGTGAGTTGCTCTATTGGGCGAATCGTTACTCCAGTCTGGTCAATGGGTACCAAAAAGAAGCCTAAACCATGATGACCAACAGATTTAGCGTCAGTGCGCGCAATAACAAAGCAATAATCAGACTCTCGAGCCAAGGAAGTCCATACTTTTTGTCCACTGATAAACCATTGCTGCGTGGCATCATCGAACTGGGCGCCGGTTTTTACATTAGCTAAGTCTGAACCCGCCCCAGGTTCAGAATAACCCTGGCACCAAAAGGCCTCACCGCGCAAAATTTCTGGTAAATATCGGTCTTTCTGATCCTGATTGCCAAAGGCAATAAGTGTCGGCCCAACCAGCGTCTCACCAATATGGCCTGCTCTGCCTGGTCCTTGGGCTCTTGCGTATTCTTCGTTAAAAATAACCTGCTCTTCTATTGAGGCGTCACGGCCACCGTATTCAGGCGGCCAACCAATGCAGGTCCAGCCCCCTTGGTAGAGCTTTTGCTCCCAAGCTTTTCGTTCGTCAATAAACATATGCTGATCACCTGGTCCGCCACGACCACGAATAACATCAAACTCACCGCACAGGTTGGATGCTAACCAGCTGGCAATTTCCTGACGAAACAACTCATCCTTTGGGCTAAAGTCTAGCTTCACAAGGTCACCTGAGTATCCAGCAAAAGAATCGCCAGCCGTTCCCGATGATAGTCTGAGGCGCCTAGAAACGTCTCTGTAGACTTAGCTCGCTTGAAATATAGCTGAATATCGTATTCCGCGGTAATGCCAACACCACCATGAAGCTGGATACCCACCCCGGCATTGTGAAAAAAGCTGTCGCTACTGTAGGCTTTGGTAATACTGGCAGCTTCAGCTAACTCTGAGGCGCCTGCGGTTTGATTGAAAAATTGATCGCCAACACAGGCTGCGTAATAGACGGCTGAGCGTGCGGCTTCGACCTTAACCATCATGTCTGCACACTTGTGTTTTACCGATTGATAAGAGGCTATTGACCGACCAAATTGGACTCGTTCACTAATATAAGCCAACGTTGAATCAAGGCATTGCTGTGAACCACCTAATTGCTCTGCAGCCACTGCGATTCGACCTAAATCTAAAATTTGCTCAAGTTGCGGCCAAGCTTCGCCCGCACTGCCCATCACGGTGCCCTCATGAAGTATCAGATTGTTTATCTGCAACTGCCCCTGTCTACGAGTCTGATCCATGGTTGGCAACCACTCGCGACTTATACCCGGCGTGTTGGCAGGCACGACAAATAGGCTAATGCCCTCGAGCCCGTGGGAGTCTTGATCTCGCGCTGCCAGCATCAAAATATCGGCACTGTGGCCGTCTGGTACAAAGCGGTAGGTTCCATTTAAACAATAGCTGTCACCCTGCTTTTGGTAAGTGACCTTAACGCCGCTAGAGCTCCAATCTCCAGCCTCAGAGGTATGCGCTAGGGTGGCGGTTTTACCCTCGGTAATCTGCGGCAAATAGGTCAATTTTTGCAGCTCTGTGCCAGCCACTAAAAGTGCATTGGCGGCTAAACAGACTGAGGCATAAAACGGAGAACAACAAAGGTAACGCCCCATTTGCTCTAGTGTCGCCGTCAGTTCGACATAGCCAAGCCCCAAACCACCATAGGCTTCTGGAATGTGTATTCCTTGCCAGTACATTTCATCACAGATGCGCCGCCACAACTGAGGGTCATAACCCAACTCGCTGTCCATTACCTGCCGCACAGCAGCACTAGTGGATGTCTCTGCTAGAAAAGCGTCTGCGGTATCGCGAATCATTATCTGTTCGTCGGTAAACTTAAAATCCATAATAGCTTGGCTCTACTCCACTCAGGTTAATACTATATTAGGCGCCATATACCTTTTGTGCTGGGGTTTCACGTGACATAAGCACCTGTACCGCTTCACCAACCTCCTCTGCTTGCCACTTGGCACCTTTATCCACCGAAAGGGTTGAACGCCAACCATCGGCCACGGATATCTCTCCACCGACGACTTCAAATAAACGTCCCGTGCAATCTGCTGAATGCTTAGACCCTAGCCAAACAACTAATGGCGCGACATTGGCCGGATCATAATAGTCAAAGCTTCCGTTCTCAGGTTTTTTCATCATGTCTGCGAAAGCCTCTTCGCTCATACCAGTTCTGGCCGCTGGGGCCAGACCATTTGCGGTAATACCGTAGCGTCTTAATTCGGCCGCTTGATTGAGTGTTAAAGAAGCAATGCCCCCCTTAGCAGCCGCGTAGTTACTCTGGCCAATGGAGCCATTTAATCCGGCGCCTGAAGATGTATTGATAATTCGAGCATCTACTTGATGGCCCTCTTTGAATTGGTCGCGCCAGTAATGCACAGCATGACTGCTAATGCAGAAATGACCCTTTAAATGTACCGAAATTACCTGATCCCACTCTTGCTCTGTCATCGATGCGAACATTCGATCACGGCATATACCCGCGTTGTTAATCACAACGTGAAGATCGCCAAAATGATCTATGGCTGTCCGAACGATAGATTCAGACTGCTCATAATTAGTGATATCTTGAGTGTTTGCTAAAGCTTTCCCACCTGCACGTTGAATATCGGCTACCGTATCTGCCGCAGCCTGAGCGTTAATATCATTAACCAATACCTTGGCCCCAGCGGCGCCAAAAGCTAAGGCGTACTCTCGCCCTAACCCGCCCCCTGCCCCAGTGATAATAATGACTCGCCCATCACAAATACCGCTCATTTGTTTAATTCCTATAAAGTATCTAATTAATTAGTCGGTGCTGACTCAAGCCAGCGTATTTAGAGTCGCTCAATAATGGTGACGTTTGCCTGACCACCACCCTCACACATCGTCTGAAGTCCATAGCGCCCGTTACTGCGCTCTAACTCATGTAACAAAGTGGTCATTAACTTTGTGCCAGTGGCTCCTAAGGGGTGTCCCAGCGAAATCGCCCCACCGTTAACGTTGGTTTTATCTGGGTCAAACCCAGTCTCCGCAAGCCATGCCATGGGCACTGGCGCAAAGGCCTCATTAATTTCTACTAGGTCAATATCATGAATACTCATCTGGGCTTTTTTCAATGCGTATGCCGTCGCGGGAATCGGTGCTGTTAACATCCAAATAGGGTCTGCACCTCGCACTGACATATGAGCAATGCGAGCCCGTGGTGTTAGGTTGTAACGCTTTAACGCATCTTCAGAAACCAACAAAATCGCAGAAGCTCCGTCGCAGGTTTGACTGGACACTGCCGCTGTAATGCTGCCGCCCTTTTGTATGGGTTGCAGTTCGGCCATTTTCTCAAGTGAGGTGATTCTGGCAGTTTCGTCCATTACTACACCATTTAATGGCGCTATTTCTCTATCAAAATAGCCCTTTTCGATAGCGTTTAATGCACGATTATGCGAGCGCAGCGCAAAGGCCTCCATGTGGGCACGAGACAATTTCCATTTGTCCGCCATCATCTGGGCAGATTTAAACTGAGAGACAAAAACATCGCCATAACGATCTGTCCAGCCCTGGCTCCCTGAGAATGGATCAGAAAAGCCTAGGGGGCCCGCTAGGGTCATTGCCGAGCCTATGGGGATCTGAGTCATGGTTTGGACGCCGCCAGCAACGATGACATCCATAGTCCCTGACATAATCGCCTGAGCGGCGAAATGCACCGCTTGTTGGGAAGAGCCACACTGCCGGTCGATAGTGGTGCCAGGAACCTCGTCTGAAAGACCAGCGACTAACCAAGCAGTCCGAGCTATATCGCCGGCTAGTGGACCAACAGCATCAACGCAGCCAAAAATAACGTCGTCGTACTCAACGTCCGGGATACCATTACGCTGCACAATGCTCTTTAACACATGAGCACCGAGATCTGCACCATGGACATCGGCTAGGCCGCCATTACGTCGTCCCGTTGGACTGCGAACCGCATCCACTATATAAGCCTGATTTAAAGCCATTAACCCGCTCCCTGTTGTGAATTAGATTCATCACTTGGCGAACCGCTTTTGTCAAACGTATGTTCAGCGCCCATTAACGCATTGGGGTTTAACAGCCACTCGTGAATTCTATTTTTATGGAATCCAACATCGCCCCAGGTCTTATCAATTGCCCAGCAACGCTTCATCCAGATTTGAAGATCGCACTCCCATGTGTAGCCCATAGCACCATGTACCTGCATGCCGTGACGAACAGTTAGAAGCGCAGCATAACTCGCTGCCACCTTAGCGTGGGACACGGCCCAATCAGCACGAGTGGGTGAATTCGCAACGGCATAAGCCGCTCTGGCGATAACCGGTTTAGCAAACTCTAGACTAACCGCACAGTCAGCGAGCAGATGTTTTACAGCCTGATTGGCGCCCACAGGCCGACCAAATTGTTCTCGGTCGGTCGTGAAAACCACAGCCCGACGCAAAATACTTTCGGCCAAACCTATTAACTGAGCGGCTACACCCAAGGCACCTCTATTGAGCGCAGAGCGCCATAATTCTGCCCCTTGTTGTCCGCCGGCTATCTTAGTTCCGCGGCTGGGCTGCCAGTTAACTTTGGATATTCGACGGCTGGGGTCTGAGCTCCGCTGGGCAATCAAATCCACCGTTTGGGTGCTCACTAAATGTACCTCGTCACCATGAGGCAATAGTAACCAGTGGCTTGTATCTGCCATGTTTACGTAGGGGTTAATCCAATGGCCACAGGCAACCGAGGCATTACCTGTGGCGATCTGTTTTAAGGTGTCTTGGCATTGATTGGCTGCGGCTAGGTCAGAGCTGGCGACTTCAGATAACATAGCGGTGGCCGCCATCGCATTTTCAACCAGAGGCTCTGGCAAGGCTACGCGGCCGCACTCTTGTGCCAACAGAATGAAATCTAGCTCGGACAGGCCTAAACCGCCGCAGGACTCTGGTACTAACAAGGCATTAAGCCCCATATCTGCAAGCTGCTGGGTTAAATTGGCATCAATACCTTGAGCGCTTGTCCAGCGGGCGCGAATAGAATCAGCTGTGACTTCACAGGACAAGAGGGCTGCAACCGTATCTCGGTAGGTTAGTTGATCTTCTGAGTAGGTGAAGTTCACGTTGGTTACCTGTAGTCAGTTAGGTCTAGATATTTGATATCAAAGACGCTCATTTGCGTGGCATACCGAGCATTCTCTCGGCGATTATGTTGCGCTGAACTTCATTGGTTCCGGCGTAAATAGGCCCTGACTGAGCAAATAAAAAGCCGTCCAACCAGCCGCCTAATTCAGCGCTAGCATCTTCTGAATCGGCCTCCAGCTCTCCCCTTGCTCCAAGTAGGCGCATGGCTGCGTCATGTATCTTTAGGTCTAATTCTGACCAAAATATCTTATTACAGCTCGATTCAGCCCCTATCTGGCCGCCGTTCATGAGTCTTGATGCCGTTTGATAGGTTGAGAGCGCATAAGCTTCTGCATCCATGTAACAGCGGACTACGGCATCTTCGATCGACAAATCAAGAATGTCGTTGCGCTTGGCGCGATAAAGTTCCATTAGGTTTTTTGCCGCTTGCTGGAAACGTGCAGGGCTTCGCAACATCAAGCCTCGCTCAAAGCCCGCAGTAGACATTGCAATGCTCCAGCCTTCCCCCTCTTCCCCTAAGCGATTGAATACAGGGATCCTCACATTATCAAAGAAGATTTCAGCAAACCCTGGCAGGCCGTTAAGTTGCTCGATGGGGCGAACGGTGACACCTTCTGCGTCTAGTGGAACAAGCATAAATGACAATCCGTGATGTCGGCTTGAATCTGGGTCAGTGCGAAATATGCAAAACACCCAGTCAGCAAATACGGCTCTGCTCGACCATATTTTCTGGCCGTTAATAACATACTCATCGCCATCTCGAGTCGCCTTAGATCTTATTGCTGCCATATCAGAACCGGCACCCGGTTCTGACCAACCTTGAGCCCAAATTTCATCGCCACTGGCCATCGCACTAATAAAACGCTCTTTTTGCTCGTCAGTACCATATTCCATTAACGTTGGGCCGAGCAAGAAGATGCCGTTTTGATTAACCCTTAAAGGTGCTCCAGCACGATAATATTCTTCTTCAAAAATAAGCCACTCAATAAGATTGCAGCCTCTGCCACCATATTCCTTTGGCCAGGTCACCATCCCCCAGTTTCCTGACGCGAGGGTTTTCTCCCACTGCCGGTGCTGCTCAAACCCTTTTTGTGTGTCAAAGGAGTTGAGGGGCTGTTTGGGCGGATTGTCCACTAGCCACTGACGGACTTGTAGACGAAATCCCTGCTCTTCAACTGTGTATGTCAATTTCATAGTACATGTACCTATTACCCCTGTTTGGGTAACCCTATTAGGAAGATATTATCTTGCAAAACTGACCCTTAGGTTTTGTCCTGGTTTTTGTTCTCCTCAGCCATCTTTTTCGCGTCAAAACCACCAAGTTTGTCACCAGACACTAACTCATTGTGGCCATGGGCAAAGTGATGCCAAGCAAAAGCCGCGTCCATACCGGTACGCTTACCCCGCAAGTCTTCAATATTGTTAATCGCCTGTTTGGTTAAGGCCAGACCCAAGCGCGGCATGGTGCCTATTTTTGCCGCAATAGCATCTACGTCGGCATCTAGGGTCTCTCGGGTCGATAGACGATTGACCATACCCATCCGTTCTGCTCTTTGGGCAGACATACGATCACCTAAAAACAGGAATTCTTTGGCGATACGAGGGGGTAGTTCAAAGGGGTGGGCGAAATATTCGACCCCAGGAATACCCATTCGTACCACCGGATCTGAAAAGAAAGCATCGTCAGTAGCAACTATAAGATCACAGACCCATGCCAACATTAATCCTCCAGCAATACAGGCGCCCTGCACTGCCGCAATGGTCGGCTTGGGAATATCTCTCCAGCGACGGCACATACCCAAGTAAGCCTCGGCTTCTCGCACATATAAGAACTCACCGCCATCTTTATTGGCGTGGTCATACCAAAGAGTAACTCGATCTTGGCTTTCGTTGATATCACGTCCAGGAGTGCCAATGTCATGGCCAGCTGAGAAATGTTTGCCGTTGCCTTTAAGCACTATCACCTTAACCTCGTCATCGGCTACTGCACGCTGAAACGCGGCGTCTAGTTCATAGGTCATGCGCCCATTTTGGGCATTGTTATATTTCGGGCGATTCATAGTAATTGTGGCAACGCCTTTCGCCACAGAATAGAGCACGATATCGACTTCAGTTTTAGTTTTAGTTTTAGTTTTTTGGTTGTCAGTCATAACTTTTCTCTCGCATTTTTGCTCAGGTCAAAATAAGGTTAGCGTCGGTCACCCATAGGATTATCCGCTAACTGTTTGTGGCGGATTCCAACAGGGTCTAAGGACGCGATTATGGCAATCTGCTCAATCGTAGGCCCTGCAGTAGTGGTGACTTCATCGCCGACATGCACTGCAAAGCCGGTATTATCGATCACTTGCTGTACCGTAATTCCAGGATGCAAGGTCAGCAGTCGTAACTGATGATTAGGCCCTTGCCAATCCATAACGCAGAGGTCTGTGATTACTCGGCGGATGTCAATATCATCAAAACCATAACCTCTAGGCAATCGCCCAGCGTTATAGCCTATAGAGCAGACAACATCACACTCACCTTCAACGAATACACGCTTGCTGTGTGCTGGGACATAAAAAGAGTTAGCGTGGCTAATAGAGTTACCTGGAAAACCTCGTACACCCAGCATTTGAACTTTAGGTTGCTCATAAGTACCACCCAAGGCCGAAATGTTAGTTTGTCCGAATCGATCGATCTGACTTGGGCCAACTAGCGCATGGCGCTTACCACCCCAAACGTTGTCAAATATCCGAGAAAAGCCCATCCAAGATTCTTGTTTCTGTCCTTCCCCAAAATGCCTTCCGCTCACTGCATTGGGTTCACTTAGCATCCAAGCCTCAGAATCAGTCATCATCAAGTCGGTATTACAGGATTTCATTGCAAGACTCGCCGCCAAACGGGGAATGACCCCAATACCCGTCGCTAGCACCTCGCCATTTCCTCTAAAGGTCTCGGCAGCTGCGCAAATCATCAATTCACATAGTTTGTATTCTGCGGCCGTTGTCGTCATTAACTTTAATCCATTACAAAATAATTATTAATAAATTGGCAAGGGAATAGACTTGATCTTATCCACCCCTCCCACCGCTTCTTGGTATTCCTGCTCATCTTTTTCAGCAATATAGGTATCACGGTAATGATCGAAGCCACCCTCTTTAGTTGTCGCGTTATAGAGTTTGAAGTGCGCCACATCAAAACCATACAATGGAGGACAAGACGTCGGGTGAGCCCCGCAGGGAAGATGCACTACAGCTGTCGTTTCAGACCGCTCCCAATGAACATGTCTAGCTTCATCTGAGGGCGAAAAATAGTCCGAGTCGACGATATCTTCGCAGCTCGCGATGGTCACCTCTGCAGCGCGGGCAAACCAATCGTCCATGTAAAGATCTGGACCTTTGATTTGGCATACACCTCGACTATCAGCCTTATCGACATGGACCAGCGATACGTCCAGTTTCAATGCCGGCATAGCGACCCAGTCTTTTTCATCATAAGGGCTGGCGATAATAGCCAGGTCACTGTTGTTTTTAATCACATCGGTACCTAGACCAACGCTGGTTGGAATAAAGGGTATTTTCCACGCCGCTGCTCGAAGACCCAGCAAAAGCATACCTTCATCAACTTCCATCACTTGGATGCTGCCATTCTGGCGAACTTGCCGAAAATAGGGTTCAAGAGGAATGAAATCAAGGGAGACAAAGGCAAAGATGACCTTTTTAACCTTGCCCGCTGCGCACAGCATACCGACATCAGCCCCGCCATAGGCAACGATGGTTAGATCTGTTAAATCTGAGCGAAGGATCTCTCGTATCAGAGCCATTGGTTTTCGTCGAGGACCCCAACCGCCAATGCCGACAGTCATGCCATTACTAATCTGTGCAATTGCCTGCTCAGCGGACATTATCTTGTTCATGGCGCAACTCCAAAACCTGATTAAAAATAACGCTACGGGAACATTGGCTCGCCCCAAAAGTATTCAAGGCCACCCATAGACGTCGAAGCAATAGTATAAATGCAGAAACCAGATTATGTGAGGTGGCCCTTAGGCAATCATCATCCATTAGGACTATGACAAAAAAGCCTCACTCAAATATATTGAAAGCCAATTAAAGAAAACTGAAGCCACTATGGTCAACAACACTGCTGATAGCCCCTGCAACAGCAAAACCATTCCGCAGCTTATCAACGCAGCTGCAGCCCATTTTGATGATCGTGTGTTTGTCGATGACAATGGTTACATGATTACTTTTCGGCAGCTTCAGGAGCAGTCACGCAATGTAGCTGCCGCGCTTATGTCGCGGGATTTTAAACTCGGTGATAAAGCCGCCATTTGGGCCCCCAACATGTACCAATGGGTCATCGCAGCAATGGGCATACAGACCGCCGGTGGCGTACTGGTAACGATAAACACTCGATACAAAGGAAGCGAGGCGGCTGATATACTGCGCCGCGCCTCTGCATCTGTTTTATTTAGTGTGGGCGATTTTCTCAACACTGATTACACTCAAATGCTCGCCAACGAAGATTTTGGTTCGGTTAATGACATTGTGGTTTTTAACCCTACGGCTAATGACCCACTTTCATGGAATGACTTCTATGACAGTGGCGAGCAACATCTCACCAAGCATGGCAGTGATGCCTTAGAGCAACGGATAGTCGAAATCCAACCAACTGATCTGTCAGATATTCTTTTCACCTCTGGCACTACAGGGGCACCCAAGGGTGTGATGACGTCTCACGAACAAAACATTCGTACCTTTAAAATA
This sequence comes from Porticoccaceae bacterium, assembly GCA_012960115.1. Lineage (GTDB taxonomy): Bacteria > Pseudomonadota > Gammaproteobacteria > Pseudomonadales > Porticoccaceae > HTCC2207. The sequence continues at coordinate 89,639 of DUBX01000013.1, read as the reverse complement.
TGGACAGAGTTACTGGGGCTTGATGAGAACGATCGCTATCTGGTCATAAATCCCTTTTTCCATAGCTTTGGCTACAAAGCGGGTATTCTTGCCTGTCTAATGCGTGGCACTAGGCTAATACCTCATCAGGTCTTCGATCCAGAATTAATTCTACAGCGCGTTGAGCGTGAACGAATAACCATGATGCCAGGGCCTCCGGCTCTATTTCAGTCTATCTTATCGTCACCCCGCCTCAATGACTTCGATATATCAACTCTATCGAAAGCCACCACTGGTGCTGCCGTCATCCCGGTAGAGCTGATTACTAACATACGACAGACACTAGGGATCAAAACAGTCCTGACCGCCTACGGTCTTACAGAATCCTGTGGGTTGGTCAGCATGTGTCGACATGAGGACTCTGACTCAACGGTAGCAACCACCTCTGGCCGCGCTATACCTGGAATTGAGCTTAGATGTGTCGATGAGCATGGCCAGCCTTTAGAGGCAGGCCATGCAGGCGAAATTGTGGTTAGAGGATTTAATATCATGCTTGGTTATTTTGAAAATTCAGTGGCAACTGCAGAGTCAATCGACAACGATGGTTGGTTGCACACCGGTGATATAGGTTTCTTAGATAACCATGGCAATCTATCAATCACTGATCGTCTTAAAGATATGTTTATTACCGGTGGGTTTAATTGTTATCCCGCAGAGATCGAAAACCAGTTATCACAACACCCCTCTATCGCTAGCTGTGCTGTCATTGGTATCCCTGATGTGCGTTTAGGCGAGGTTGCTATGGCTTGGGTTGTTTTAGAGAGTGGCTGCTCATTAGACGAGCAGCAATTGATTAGCTGGAGCCGTGATCACATTGCAAATTATAAGGTTCCCAGGCGGGTCCAGGTAATCGACAGCCTGCCACTCAACGCCTCTGGAAAAGTATTAAAAATGCAGTTGCGCAGTCTTGCAGTTGATCAAAAACACTAGACCATAATAGAATTAATGGAGAAATAGAATGACAATACAAAGCCTTGGATACATCGGAATAAACAGTACCGACCTCAGTCAATGGCAAATATACGGGACTCAGGTGCTTGGTTTGCAAGATGTCACTGATCAGTATTCAAGCGATAATAGCTTATTACTGAAAATGGACGAACGCCCTTTTCGCATGGTTATCCAGCAATCAAAAGCCGATAGTTTTGGGTTTTGCGGCTGGGAAGCCACGAATCAAGAAAATATGGCCAACACAGTAGCCAGATTGGCAGCGGCCGGAGTAACCGTCACCAATGCTAGCCCTGAACTCACACAGCAACGCTGTGTCACCGAATTAGTTATGTTTAGCGACCCTGCGGGGAATCAACATGAGCTTTACTGGGGTCCGGTATCCAATTCTAAAAGAATGGTCTCTCCGGTTGGGGTCAGTGGTTTTGTCACTGGTGAAATGGGCTTGGGCCATGTCGTTCTGCCTGCCCCTAATTTCGATGAAACCAGTGCATTTTATACTGATGTGCTGGGCTTTGGCCTCTCTGATTTAATGAATATTAAATTCAGCGACGACCCAGCAGAGCTTAATAAGCGGCTTTGGTTTATGCACTGCAATCAACGTCACCACACCATAGGCTTATTTGAGATGGATTTCCCTGCCGGATGCGTGCACGCAATGATTGAAGCTGAATCAGTTGATGAGGTTGGGCTAGCGAATGATCGACGCATTGCACAAGGAGTAAATCTCTCAGGGACTCTTGGCCGTCACACCAATGATCATATGTTGTCATTCTATATGCGTTCGCCAGGTAATTTTGACATCGAGTATGGCGCAGAAGGTAGAACCATTGAAGATTGGAACAAATTTAGCGTATTTGAAAGTACAGTTCCTAGCTTTTGGGGTCATGATTTCAGTGTCGGGCAGGGTTAATAGATACAGCCTAATTCAAATGGGGTATGCGCAAAATCGCTAATATTGCGACTATGGCATCGCTTTTCCCATATCAATTTCTACAAAGAGAATGCTGTTTTATGTCTGACATTGACCCTCGAGATTTACGTGACGCGTTTGGTTCCTTCGCTACAGGAGTGACCGTTGTCACCGCACTGTGTAAGGTTGACTTGATTGCTAAGACTCCAGTGGCAATGACCGCTAACAGCTTTTGCTCAGTGTCCCTTGACCCTCCTCTAGTACTGTGGAGCATTGATAAGAAAGCCAAAAGCTTTGACGCTTTCTCTAAGTCAGAGCATTTTGCCGTACATATTCTGCACGGAGGTCAGAAGGAGCTATCGTCTATTTGTGCAACTCGTAATGCGGATAAGTTTGCCAACGAAGCATGGAGGTCAGGAATAGAGGGTGTTCCTATTCTTGCCGATTACAACACCTGTTTTCAATGTTCTGTAGAGCATAAATATGACGGAGGAGATCATGAAATTATTGTCGGTAGAGTCCTAGATTTTGACAATAACGAGCGTGAATCACACACCAATCCACTGCTGTTCTACCGAGGGAAATACACCGAGGTCGCGTAGCTAAATAATTAAGTAATGACACGTATAAGCAATGCTTGAGAGGGCTAGAAGATGCACACTGTGAACCAAGACGTTCTAGATATCATTGCCAAAAATGCCGATCAAGGCAGGGCAAATCGCAAAATACCCGCTGAGAATATTCAGGCGCTAAAAGACTGTGGTTTCTTTGGAATGCTTCTACCTAAATCATTAGGAGGTTCTGAACATACCCCTCAAGAATTCTTCCAGGACCATCTCGCCATTGCCAAGGCGGACATGAGTACTGCTTGGGCGTGCGGGATTGTCGCCGTGCATCCCTATCAAATTGCACTGATGGACCCGCAAGCTCAACAAGACGTGTTTTCAGACGATCCCACCACCCTCATCAGTAGCTCATATAACCCCGTCGGTGCGAGAGTTGAAATCGTTGATGGTGGCTTTATGGTGAGTGGCCGCTGGGGCTGGAGCTCTGGGTCAGATCACTGCAACTGGGCGCTTCTCGGTGGCGTAATTCCTACCGAAGGCTATCGCACCTTTTTGATTCCACGAGATGATTATAATATCGAAGATACCTGGCATGTGATGGGATTGCAGGGAACAGGCTCTAATGACGTAGTGATAGATACACCCGTATTTGTTCCTGATCATCGCACTCACAAGCAAATGGACGGCTTCAATTGTGTGCAAAGTCAACCCAACCCAATGTATCAAATGCCATGGGCCCAAGTCTTTATACGAGTAGTCTGCACCCCCGCTATTGGTGCGCTAAGTAAGGGGCTAGAGTTGTTTTTGTCAGACCGCAATACCGCTAGTACTGACATGACAAAGCTTGCTGGAGATGTTGAAACTCAGACGCGAATCGCGTTTGTTAGTAATATTATTGATGAATGCCAAACCATTATGTTTAAAAACTTCGATGAGATGCAAAGCAATAATTGGCAGCCTTCGATCAATCAGCGAATTCTCTATCGTTATCAGTCAAGTTTGGTAATAGAAAAATGTATTGAAGGTATCGACAGGCTGTTTGATGTAGCAGGCGGACGCTCAGTGTATGCTGGACACGCTCTCCAACAAATATGGAATGACATCCATATTGCCCGTGCCCATGTTGCCAATAGTCCTGCGATGTTCGCGCGAAACCTAGGCGCCACGCTCTTAGGCGTTGGAAATTCTGACTTCTTTATTTAATCGAGATTTATTATGGCAGGGACGGTTCCAGAAGGCAGTTACGCAAACCTTAGTAATGGGATGAACCTTCATTATCTTGAGTTGCGCTCAAGCAATGCGGATGCACCTACGGTTGTCTTTATTCATGGTAGCGGCCCTGGCGCCAGTGGTTGGAGTAATTTCAAACAAAACACTGATGCATTTCACAAAGCTGGATACACCACCATAGTTATTGATATACCTGGCTACGGATATACCAGCAAGCCCACTGATGCGATCTATAGCTTAGATTTCTTCACCCAGTATCTCGATGAATTTATGATCTACAAAAGTATCAATAGCGCGATTCTCGTGGGCAACTCTTTGGGCGGGGCTATCGCGATTGGTTATGCATTAGAGCACCCAGAAAAAGTAAGCCATTTAATATTGATGGCTACCGGCGGGGTTGAAGAGCGCGAGGTCTACTTTGCCACTCAAGGTATCCAAGCGATGGTTAAATACCCAATGGGGTCACCCGAATTTACCAAAGATGTACTGGGTGAGTTGTTAAAACTATTGGTTTTTGATCCAAAGCATGTGACGGAGCAACTTGTTAATGAACGCTGGAAAATCTTGCAATTACAAAATCCCCAAGTATTAGCTACCATGCAGATACCAAACCTAAGTCATCGTTTGGCGGAGCTTAGCGTTCCTATCTTGGGGTTTTGGGGCTATCAAGATAAATTTTGCCCCATCTCAGGTGCACACACTGTTATAAGCCAGTGTAATGATGCTCGAATGAACATGCTCAGCCAATGTGGTCACTGGGTAATGGTGGAGCACAGCACCTATTTTAACAAACAGTGCATTGAATTTTTGAAGGATAATTAATCAGGATATCTGCTATGGCTATACAGAGCGCTTTAATTGAGTCCATCGCATCGCAACTTTATGCTGCCTTAAAGCAGGGAGCGACCATTGCGCCCTTAACTGAAGAGTATCCTGATATTTCTATTGCCGACGCCTACCATATCTCTCGACAGGTCCTGCAATTGCGCATGGACAACAACAACGAGTTGGTGGTTGGCAAAAAGATTGGCGTTACCTCAGCCGCGGTGCAAGATATGCTGGGCGTATTCCAGCCTGACTTTGGCTTTCTTACCCATACCATGGCCTACGCCGACCACGCCGAGATTCGCGTTCGAGGCAACCTGATTCAGCCCCGCGCTGAAGCCGAGATCGCGTTTCGACTAAAATCAGACCTTAAAGGGCCTGGGGTAACTGAACTCGATGTACTTAATGCAACCCAATGCATTATGCCCTGCTTTGAAATTGTCGACTCGAGAATTGAAAATTGGCAAATAATGATACAGGACACGATTTCTGACAACGCCTCCTGCGGTGTTTATGTACTGGGTAGTGCTGAGATAGATCCAAAGGGTATTGATTTGGCTAACCTCGAAATTAAAGTCTATAAAAACTCAACCCTTATTAGTCAAGGAAAGGGTTCAGCGGTCCAAGGAAATCCACTTACTGCCGTGGCTTGGCTGGCTAATACCCTCGGGGCTTTGGATATCCCCTTTCTTGCGGGGGAAGTCATTCTTTCCGGCTCGCTGGTGCCCTTAGAACCGGTTCAGGCTGGCGACCATATGCATCTAGAGCTATCTGGAATCGACATTGATACCTGTACCGCTACCTGTTTCTTCCTGTAGCGAGATAGACAACTAAGGAACTCTTTATGACAAACAAACTACGCGCTGTAATTATCGGGCCAGGTAATATAGGCACAGACCTTTTAATGAAGGCGCTGCGCAGCGACTGGATAGAGCCTGTTTGGATGGTGGGCATTGACGAATCACCCGGCATTCAGCGTGCTCACGACTACGGACTTAAAGTCACCACTGATGGCGTAGACGGTGTGCTCGATTTTATTGAAGCAGATAACATAAAGATAGCCTTCGATGCTACTTCAGCCTATGTGCATGCTGAGAATTCACAGAAGTTAACCTCTCGCGGCGTCATTATGATCGATCTAACTCCAGCGGCCATTGGCCCTTATTGCGTGCCCCCGGTCAATCTTGAACAGTTGCTTAAAGAAGGTCATCACAGCAATGTAAACATGGTGACTTGTGGCGGCCAAGCTACGATACCTTTAGTGGCGGCTGTGAGCCGTGTGCAGGCCGTCTCTTACGCCGAAATTGTGGCCACTGTCGCATCTGAATCAGTAGGTATGGGCACCCGGGATAATATCGACGAATTCACCCGCACGACATCATCCGCCATTGAGAGTGTCGGCGGGGCGGGTAAAGGTAAAGCCATTATCATTATTAATCCTGCACAGCCACCTCTAGTCATGCGTGATACGGTGCATTGCTTAACTGTCGACACTCCTGACCAACCCGCTATCACTGCTTCTTTCGAAAACATGATTGCGGAGGTTCAGAAGTATGTCCCGGGCTTTATCATGCTCAACACACCTCTTTTTAACGGCAATAAGGTCACTATTTCAGTTCAGGTCGAAGGTCTGGGAGACTTTCTGCCAAAATACTCAGGTAATCTCGACATTATGACTGCCGCGGGACTGCGCACAGCGGAAATGCTGGCTCAGCAGTCTACCTAATCATGCCACTGACATTAATTTTTTAGTAAAGAGTGCTCTTATGAATCTTTCAGGTAAAAATGTAATTCTCCATGATATGTGTCTCCGCGACGGAATGCATCCTAAGCAACACCAAATCTCCATAGAACAAATGATTAATATATCGGGTGCGCTTGATGACGCTGGTGTGCCACTGATTGAGGTGACCCACGGCGATGGTCTGGGTGGTGCCTCACTCAATTATGGCTTTGCGGCTCACACAGACGAAGAATATATAACAGCAGTAGTAAATAGGGTTAAAACAGCTAAAATATCTGCCTTATTGCTCCCCGGCATAGGTACTGTAGATCATTTACGCATGGCCGCTGGGTGCGGTGTAACAACAATTAGAGTAGCCACGCACTGCACCGAAGCTAATGTGTCTCGCCAGCACATCAACCTGTCCCAGCAGATGGGGCTTGATACGGTCGGCTTTTTGATGATGGCTCATATGGTCACTCCCGAACAGCTATTAGAACAGGGAAAACTGATGGAGTCCTACGGTGCGAACTGCATTTACTGCACCGATTCAGCCGGCTATATGCTCCCAGATGATGTCACTGAGCGAATTGCACTGTTGCGCTCTGAGTTAAGTAAAGACACCCAGATTGGGTTCCACGGGCATCATAACCTAGCTATGGGTGTGGCAAACTCTCTGGCGGCCCTAGAAGCTGGCGCGGACCGCATTGACGGCTCTGCCGCAGGCCTGGGTGCTGGTGCCGGCAATACGCCGCTTGAAGTCATGGCTGCCGTCTTAGACCGCATGGGTGCCACAACCGGTATCGATATATTTAAGCTCATGGATGCCGCAGAGGAGCAGGTCATCCCCATAATGGATGAGCCTGTAAGGCTAGGCCGTGATGCTTTAGTACTGGGCTATGCTGGAGCCTATTCTTCATTCTTACTCTTCGCTAAGCGGGCCGAATTAAAATACGGCGTGCCCTCCCATCAAATTTTATTAGAAATGGCTCGACGAAGGACCGTTGGTGGCCAAGAAGATTTGATTGAGGACATTGCCATCGAAATGGCCGCTGCGGCAAAGCACTAAACGTTATTTCACCTAAATCCATTTCATAGTTATCCTAAGATTCAACCTGGATAGCTCTCTCTGAATTTTATTTTCTTGCGTATTCTAAAGTTATCGACTTATATTAGGCAATCGCGTCTAATATAAAGGTGTAACTACGGTTTTTAAGCCCACTATCAAACGAAGGTTTTACAATTCTTTATGCTTGAATGCCTATCAATTGCAAAATTTAGTAAACTTCTTGGCTACATTTATGATGGCCATATTGAAGAAGATCCTTATAACAGTTTCCTTGAAAATATAAGGCAAATTCTGAAGCTTAACTTTGCATCAATGACCCTTAGAGAGCCCATAGGTGATGATGGTGGCCTGCTCTTTATTTCTTGCGATATACTTCAAAAGACCCTAATTGACGATCACGAAAACCCCTATACCGACAGGTATTACACATCAGATCTCATGCATAACCTACCCTGGGGTAAAGCGGTAACTCTGGATGAATGCATATCCTATAAGTCCCTTGAAAGCAGCAAGTTATACACGATGTGTATGGCCCCCATTAATATCTATCACATGATGGGCCTAGACCTAAGAAACGCCAACGGCCAGCGCTTTACAGTCAGATTTTGTCGCCCAAAAACTGCCTCTAATTTTAATAAGGAAGAAAAGGCTTTTGTGGCCGAAATTGGCCAGCATATACAGCGCGCTGTTGCCAACGGAATGCAACTAATTCAGCTCGACAGTGAACGAAAGCTTTTTTCCAATACCATATCAGGGCTTTCCATTGGCATCATTACTCTGGATGAAAGAGGTAAGGTCATTAATCAAAATAGAGCCGCCGAGGAGTTTCTCGTCCAGAAAGACGGAATCTATATTATTAACGACCAGTTGCATCTAGATAACACGAATGATAAACATAAGCTGAATGATTACATCTCTGAGGTTATCGACGCACAGCGCAAGCAAACCATTCCACCTGTCAATGCAATGACGGTTGAGAGACCTTCGGGCGCCGTGCATTTAGAGCTGTTAATCAAACCATTAACGGTCGACCAAACGGTCGAATCAACTAAAACCCCACACTTGATGATCTTTATTAGCGATCCCGCCAAAAAATACGAAATTGACATTAAGATGCTACGCTCTCTGTACAAACTAACCCGTGCCGAAGCTATGTTGGCCAAGCACTTAGCTGCGGGAGAGACGCTTGATCAGAGTGCGGCTTTGCTCGGCATTGCACGCAATACAGCACGCGCTCAATTACGATCAATATTTGCCAAAACTGGCGCCACCCAACAGTCTATGCTGGTCAGTTTGATCCTGAAAAGCTTAGCAACATTTTCTTAAAAATCAGTAAAATCGACTAGCCACTGCTTAATGCCGCTATAGTCACCTCAACGTCTACCTTCCAGTTCAATTCCGTCATTGAGACTGCAAGGCGTCGCGTTGTTGCGTTGCACGTCCCATTCCGTAGATGTTCTAAGCGCCCATTAATGTGAGTGTTGGCTAGCAAAAAGTCCTGTTTGCAGACTACAGAATAAATGGAATTATCGCTTTGCGCTCTGCCGGATAATCCTCGAAGTTTTTGTGGAACCATTTGTGCGTATATATCGCTCGAGGAATTAGATTTCCAGCGGTCATTGCCAATACAAATACGGCACCTAAGTTCCAAGTCATAACGGCAAAGCCAATAAATGATAATATTTCGCCGAAATATTGAGGGCAACTTACCCATTTGAATAAGCCGCCATACGGTATTTTATAGCGAGGCTCGTTTGGATTTGGATGCAACGAGCGCAAATTGCGCAGAATGGTGTCTGAGTAAATATTGAGTGAAAAGCCAGCCCAACAATAAAGCGTGGGTCGCTAAACCATCCTATCGTGTATTGGTCGCCTAGTTCAGATATGTACGCCGCATTAAAGTAGCCATGTAGCGATAATGTAAACCATCCGGCAAAAACCACGTTGAGGGCGAATGACGATTGCGCGCCGGGTTGCACACGCATAAGTAATGGGGTGACGAGCGCACGATTAGTGTAGTGAATCATCCAAATACACAAAAAGAAAAGAGGTACAGGTTCTAGTGCATTGCTGCCTGCCACATACACCAAAGGAAATACTAGTAGGCCGGGAGACTCCATGACAACCCAGCCAAGCTTAGAGCCAAGTTTCATTCCTTTCCCTCGGGCGCCAAATCGACCGCCATACTGAGCCGTGCCAAAAAAACTACTGACCAAAATCAAGGCTGTATAAATAAAGCCCACAATGAGTAATGTGTCGTAAAAAACGTTGCCGGTATACCATTGCATAACAAGATCTCTAAATAGTATGTGTGATGACTAATCTAGGCTAGCCAGACGAAGCCTAGGCTTGCGCGTAAGTCTAAGTCTAGGGCTATGGCTGAATTGCCGCTTCGTCCATTCGGATTAGCCGCCGATTTGTCGGCAGACGAAGACTGGGCGTTCAACTTGCTATTCTGACTTAAATTTAGTGCTCGAGTGTGCTCGCATCTTAGTAAGGCGGCCTTTAGGTATATAAATTTACGTGCCTAGAGTGGTGGTTCAGCCGTTCAGAATCTGTCATGCAGTGCCAATTAATGAAGAGTTCAATGATATGAGTATCGATCGTTATATAAAAACAGTAGAGCAATATATCTATTGCCTAAATCACTAAGATCTTACGGTTATTCGAGCACTGTAGGCGGATGATACTCGGCCCGAAGATATGGTAGGTTCATCCAATTTACATCTTCATGTTGTTTTGGTCCCAAAATGCTCGCATCGAGTCCACTTTTTCGTCCGTATTAAAATGAAACAAATCGATTACCTGGACCTTCATAATTCCCGCCCCTAGATCTGCAGTAATCTCAAATGGAAATGCCACCTCATCCCCAGCCACTCGAATATCACCTAACAACTCTGCGCCTTTCAGTGCTGCAGTAGCATGCTGATAGAAGCTTGTGATCGCCTCTGTTCCACGCAATATATCACTGCCGACGGGATCTTCAACGGTTGCATCATGAGCATATAGAGAAACAATAGCCTGATGGTCGGAACTAACTAAACTGGAGAGATAAGTGTTAACGGCTGTTAACGGCTGTTAACGCATCATGGTGATCAATCATATTTGCCTCTTAGGTTAACGTCATAAGAAGATTTTCAGTCATTGTCATTTGAGGGACGTAGGCCTGCAAAAAAATGCCATATATTATTATCTTAGCTTATTGTTGGCGCTGTTTTAAAACATCATCCAACAAGACTATAAAGAACAGACAAATGCCCTTGTCATATCCTTATGTTCTGTCACTTTATTTTCGCGTGCCGATGGTAATCAATTGATCCATTGCTCCTGCTCGACAAAATTAACGAACAAAAAAAGGAGGCTTGTGAAAGCCTCCTAAAAGTTTAGGGTCAGATGTAGCTCATCGGCAGAACACATCAATCAGGATCAATGTGCCTAATAAAATGAGCAGCAGCAATAGCTACAGAGATTGCAGCCACTAGACTGATACCTTAAGGCTAGTCTATAAAATCGTAATTATCTAATCAATATCGCATTAATTTAAGGCGCTAATTAGCCCTTAAAGTGACTTTGTCGCGATTTCATAAACGTCCTTGACCAAATTTGGCTCATTAGCGATGTTTTGCAATGCATCTCGCATCAGCTCACGGTTGGGCTCGGAGAACTTCTTCCATCGAGTTAATGGCGTAACTAACCTTGCCGCGATCTGCGGATTAACTGTATTTAGCGCCAAAATCTGTTCAGTTAAAAAGACATATCCCGAACCATCAGTCGCATGAAAATTAACATGGTTGACATTGGCAAATCCGCCGATCAGGCTGCGAATTTTATTCGGATTAGTGATGCTAAACGCTGAATGCTCCAACAGAGCTTTAACGCGGTCTAAGGCATTAGGCTGACTATTGGCAGCCTGAATTTGTAACCAAACATTCATGGCCAAGGCTTCATCTTTAAATTCTTCTAGGAACAACGCCAACGCTTTAGCTGCATAGTCGGCAGCAGCTGGGCAATTCACTAGCGCGCTAAGTGCCGCGGACTGATCCGTCATGTTGTCAGCATTTTGGAATTGAGCCCAAGCCAGCTCCACTCCGCTATCGACCAGCATCAGATAGCCCAATGCAGCATTTTTAAGACTACGGTTTCCCATCTGCTCCACATTTGGGGCATAAGCTTGCTGGGTATTATGGCGTTCATATATGGTTTCCAACTCAACAGCCAAACAACCTGCTAAAGCGGTGCGAAGAAATGATCTGGCATCATGAATCGCAGCGATATGAATAGTATCAGCCTCTTCATGGAGCAATGCCTCAGTCGGTAGCTGCAACATCAGCGCCACCATCGCAGAATCTAGAGATTCATCAGACAGCAGTGCTTTATAAGCTTCAACTAACTGTCCATCGAGAACCATGGGTCGATCGTGCAGGCTGTCATGCATGAGTTGAGTTAATACTGTCAGGCTCAGTGTTTGACTGGCGTCCCAGCGATTAAATCCATCGCTGTCATTGGCCATCAAATGGGCCAATTGCTCTGTACCGTAGGGATAGTCCAATTTTACCGGTGCCGACAAACCGCGCAATAAAGACGGTACTGGCTCAACATCAATATTTTCAAACACCAACTGATGGTGAGGCTCAGTGATTTCAATGATGATCTCGGTCTCACCTGCAGCATTAAGCTGCATGTCCGCACCATTGCCACTGACGAGACCAAGCTTGACCGGAATCACAAAAGGAAGCTTTTCACTTTGCCCCGGTGTCGGAGGGCAGCTCTGATCGAAGTTAAGTTTATAGGTCTTTGTTGTAGCATCATATTCAGAGCGCACTTTAAGTACAGGCGTGCCCGACTGTTTGTACCAGCGACGGAACTGCGTAAGGTCGCGACCGCTGGCATCTTCCATCGCCGTTACAAATTCTTCGATAGTGACGGCTTCGCCATCATGGCGATAAAAGTACAGATCACTGCCCTTGCGGAAAGTTTCAGCACCCAACAAGGTGTGATACATACGTACGATTTCAGAGCCTTTCTCATACACGGTCCAGGTATAAAAGTTATTGATCTCCATATAGGCATCTGGCTGTACCTGATGAGACATTGGGCCGCCATCTTCGGCAAACTGATGGGTACGTAAAAAGCTAACATCCTCAATACGTTTCACCGTGGGTGAGTTCATATCAGATGAAAACTGGGAGTCACGGAATACAGTAAAGCCCTCTTTGAGGCTTAACTGAAACCAATCACGAACATTTACGCGATTCCCTGACCAGTTGTGGAAATACTCATGGGCCACCACACCTTCAACACGCAAAAATGAAGCGTCAGTCGTAGTTTTGGGGTTGGCTAATACCGCTGAAGTATTAAAGATGTTGAGACCTTTATTCTCCATCGCACCCATATTGAAATCGTCAACCGCCACGATCATAAAGATATCCAGATCGTACTCACGACCATAAACGTCCTCATCCCAACGCATGGATTTCTTTAATGACAACATAGCGTGAGCGCATTTATCCAGATCTTTTTCTTCAACAAAAATCTGTAATGGTATTTCACGGCCTGATACTGTGGTAAAGCTGTCTTCAACGACGGCCAAAGTACCCGCAACAAGGGCGAAGAGATGGGATGGCTTTTTGAATGGGTCGTGCCATGTTATGGAGTGGCGACCACCCTCCAGATCAGCACGCGCAATAGCATTGCCGTTGGATAGTAATATTGGGTAGTTGGCTTTATCGGCCACAATTTTGACCGTAAAGATGGACATAATATCGGGGCGATCGGGGAAGTAAGTTATCCGTCGGAAACCCTCCGCTTCACACTGAGTGCAGAACATAGTGCGTGATCGATATAGGCCCATCATGGATGTATTGAGTTGAGGCTGAATCAGCACTTCGGTAGTGATAACGCAGCTAGCGGGCAAATTCGGCAATATCAGCATGTTATCGCTCAACGTGTAATCGCTGTCATTCAACCGCTGTCCATCTATCTCTATCCACTGCAACTGCACGTCGCCTTTACTGTTGAGTTCCAGTGACTCTGACTGTTCTGCGCTGGCGGGATTACGCCTAACAGCCAACCGAGTAGTCACACAAGTCTGCTGGTCACCCAGATCAAAAACCAAGTTTGTAGTCTCAATCAAAAAGGGAGAAACCTTATAATCCTTTAAATAAATAGTTTGCGGTAAAGCGTCTTTCACTAGTAATGTCCTTGAATTAATTAACTGAAAACTGCACGTTGTAGGCAGTATATTTGCGAATATTGATCACGCCGGTATCGAAAATAAGATACTGGCCTTTAATACCTTTTAACACACCCTCAACAAGGGGTTGCTTGTCTAGATTAAAACTCTTCACTTTTTCGGGGAATTCATGAACCGGAAAGTTAATCTCTGTAGTGGTCTCATTGTAAAGACGTTGCAATGCCTGCAAACCAAACTCTTGCTCTAAAAACTCTAATCCAGATTCGGATTTCGCCATTAACTCATCTCGTATAGCGGGCAAATCTACCGGTTCAGCATTACCTTTTAGCATTCTCTGCCAATGAGTTTTGTCCGCCACATGTTCTCGCAGACAGTCTTCGATCAGTCCCGCTTGGTAGCGCGTTTGAACTCTAAAGATCGGCAGACCTTGGGTAGCCCCCTGGTCAATCCAGCGGGTGGGTAACTGATCGCCACGGGTAATGCCCACCTTGACGCCTGAGCTATTTGCCAGATATACGAAGTGGTCAGTGAAACAATATTTTTCACCCCATTCGGGATCTCGACATGTACCCTGATGAAAGTGACATTTTTCAGGGCTCATAATACAGGTGTCGCATTGAGGTAATTTGATAAAACATGGATAACAGTAGCCCTGACTAAAACTCTTCTTTGAACGACGACCACAGTGCACACAGTGGATATCACCTAAGTGCTCGATGCTAATATGCTCACCTATCAACCCATTTAAGGCAACTCGCTTATCGTCAAGAGGAAGCCGATAGCTCACTGTATCATCTAACTTAACATCCATTTTAGTCAGGTGGCCTGAGGCTTTTAACGCCACTATTCTTTCCACACTATAGTTTGATTCTGATCGAGAGGCTCGCAAACCGTATTTTTTGGCGGTACATATCCCGTACGCTGATGTCTTGGCATAGACTCTTCGTACGCAATAATGGCCTGCATACAGAGGGATAATTGTTCATCCGTTAGAGATCGCCTATCAGGCCACCTGCCAACTTCTACCGCCCGCTTAAGGCTGTCATAAACCTCAGGGGTAATACTATTCAGTAACTGCTTAAGATCCATACTCACCCTTTAACCGTTGTAACAAACCAAATGCCAAACCTAATAAAAGCCCGACAAATAGTCCACCTAAATGGGCCGCATTAGCGATGCCAACACCAATAAAAAACGTCACCACCGGAGTCATACACAAAAACAACCATCCAACCATAAACCCGACTATACCTTTGGGTAGAGACAATAATCGTTGAGGGACCAATGTGTTTTTTATCCAAATATAGCCCAGTAACGCATAGACCACACCGGACATGCCGCCGAAGTTTACAGTTCCAGACCAACTATATTGTGCAATATTTGAGACTAGTCCGCTGACTAGCACCACAACAATAAGATGCAACGACCCCATAGACTGCTCTATACGCGACCCCAGCATAGACAACCAAAGACTATTAAAAACAAAATGCAGCATGCCAAAATGTAAAAATATGGGCGTAATAAGGCGCCAATATTGGTTGTCTGTAATGCCACTGAAACTCAGATTCTGTGTCGCCGCAGAGTAGTCTACGCTGACCAGCATTCCCCCAAGGGCACTAAGGGCTACTAGCGAAGTGACAGCTGGATACTGCCTGGCAACTCTATACCAATTCGGCTCTTGAGACATAAATTAAGAATATCCGTTACAAACGAAACGTTAATCGTTTTCTGTGACTACGCCGAGGCGGCTACCCCAGCCCAATTTTGAGCGACAAACCCCGTAAAAATTATTATCTTTAGGATGAATCAACAAAATATCATGGGCATGCTTTTGAATCGTAATAACATCCCCCGGTTCGGTCACAATATCATTTTGCCCGTCACAAGTGATTAGTGGGCGTAATTCATTGCGCGTGCTCACTTTTAGCTCAATCTGAGCGCTACCATGTAATGCTATAGGTCGACTACTCAGGGTGTGAGGGTTCAAGGGCACTACAACCATGGCATCCAGCTCAGGAAATAACAGTGGCCCACCTGCTGACAAGGCGTAAGCAGTTGAACCTGTTGGTGTGGCAACGATCAGGCCATCGGACCGTTGACTATAGACGAACTCACCATCCACATACAATTCAAAAGTCATCATCCGAACCGACATGCCTGGGTGCAGCACGATGTCGTTAAGCGCAGTACCAGAACCGATGATCTTCCCATTACGGGTGACAGATGCCTCCAACATAAATCGACGGGTTTGTTTGTACTCACCTAATAAGACCGTAAGAACTCTATCCTCAATTTCATCAGGCGAGATATCAGTTAAAAAGCCTAACTTGCCGCGGTTAATGCCCAAAAGAGGGATACCTAATGAAGCCATTTTGCGGCTAGCACTGAGCATACTGCCATCACCTCCAACTACAATACCGAGGTCTATTTCACCGGAAAATTGAGTAATAGGCAGTGTCTTATCGACCGCTCTATCGACCAAGTTAGCCGTCTGCTCTTCATACACGACGTCTCGACCTTGGCTAACTAAGAAGCTCTCTAGTTTGTACAGAGACTCCTTGACTGCAGGTAAATCAAGTTTGCCAAGCAATCCAATACGCTGAAAATGTGCCATCTAAGGTCTCACCCGAATGATTTTCTGTAATTATACAGACTGTAAGATCATTTCTCTCTATTTCAGGCATAATATCCAGATAATCTTATTAGAGTTCAAGTATTAGTGGCCACCTTAAATAAATCAATATCCAGCATAGTCCTCATCGGCATGCCTGGTGCGGGGAAAAGTACTATAGGGGTGCTAATCGCGGAGAATCTCGGCCTGAAATTTGTGGACACGGATAAAAGTATCGAGCTCGAGTGCGGAAAGCCCATAGGAGAGCTTCTCGATCAGAGTGATTACCTGACAGTACGTGCAGTTGAAGAGGCAGTGTTACTAAAAGAACAAGCGCAAAAAAAAGTCGTTTCCACTGGCGGTAGCGCAGTGTATTCCGCAGCTGGAATGGCGCATTTAACAGCTAATGCAGTAACTGTATTTTTGGATGTGGACATTAACGAGTTAACTCACCGCATCAAAGACTTCAACACCCGAGGAATCGTGAAAAAGCCCGGCCAGTCGCTCACTGAACTCTTTGCTGAGCGCCGCGAGCTCTATCTCCGTTACGCGGATATACGCATTGATTGCAGCGGTCAAAACATCGAAGAGTGTCTTCAGCAAGTAATTACAGCCACACGGCCCTACGTAAGCCCTTAAGGCTTGCCGCCAGACGCCCCCCCCAACTATGGTTTTAATACCCTGAGCATTGACTGGCTGAGATAATCGATATTGTTAGAGTTAACGCCAGCAAGGTTAATACGGGTCGATGACACTATATAAATACCAAACTCTTCACGTAACCGCTCAAGTTGCAACGAAGTGATACCCAAAAATGAAAACATGCCCTTCTGCTCTTTAATATGACTAAAGTCCATACCCGCTTCGTTATCTTGAATACTGTCGTACAACAGTGTTCTCATCGATTTAATGCGCAACCGCGTTGTCTCAAGCTCAGCTTGCCAATGAGCCCGCAACTGATCATCGCCCAACACCATAGACACTAACAACGCACCATGGGCCGGAGGCATAGAATAAATGGACCTAGCGGTAGACATCGCCTGACTCACGACAATATCAGCTTGCTCCGGCGTTTCAGCGACAAAGGTAATGGAGCCGGTACGCTCACGGTAAAGCCCAAAATTCTTTGAGCAAGAGGAGGCAATGACCAGCTCGGGAAGTCGCTCAGCCATCATGCGTATGCCATAGCCATCTTCATCTAATCCATCACCAAGACCTTGATAGGCCGTGTCGATAAATGGAATAAACCCGCGTTCCAAGGCCAAATCGGCAATTTGATCCCACTGTTCATGAGACAAGTCTGCGCCCGTCGGGTTGTGGCAACACCCATGAAGCAAGACCATATCTCCAGCAGGGACGCTACGCAAGGCGTCCATCATAGCTTGGCCGTTAATTTTATGACTGGCCATATCGTAGTAGGGGTATTCTTTTATCTCGAAACCAGCACTACCTAACAATGGTATATGATTAGGCCATGTAGGGACGCCCACCCACAGTTTTGATTCAGGTCTAGCGCGACAAATAACTTCTGCGCCAACTCTTAGCGCTCCAGACCCACCAGGCGCCTGAATGCTCTTTACCCGACCGGAACTCAGTATGCTGTGTTGCCCACCAAACAGTAGCCCTAACATACGGTGATTGTAGTCAGGGTCCCCTGCCATACCTTGGTATGATTTGGTGGTTTCTAGATCCATAAGCCGTGCCTCGGCGGTCTTTACGGCCTCCATCACGGGGGTGCGACCACGATCATCCTGATAGACACCTACACCAAGATCAATTTTTTCAGAACGTGGGTCAGCTTTAAAGGCGATCATTAAACCAAGAATAGGGTCAATGGCAACGGGCTTTAGGGATTCGAACATTTTAGGAAATTCCTGATGCGATGATTTGTATGGGCGCGATTCTAACCCATTTAGACAAATTGTTCAGGGGTTAGATGAGAAAATCTGTCACCCGTCGATTAAATTCTGCTGGGTTTTCAGCATGTAACCAATGACCAACGTCTTTTATGACATCCAGCTTCATATTCGGAAATAGCTCAATCATCCTAGATTGATGCTTGGTCTGAATATAGGCCGACGTTTCACCTTTGAGAAACAACGTCGGACCAAAGTAAGGATTGCCCTCTGGGGCAGCCACCAAGGCAGTGTCATAATTTTCTATAATGGAAGACATATTGATCTTCAAACAATAGCTACCATCGTCTTTACGCATAAGATTTTTTAGCAGAAAAGATCGCGTCTGAGACTCCGGCACATACGTTGCCATGGCAGTATCAGCTTGTCCACGACTATCGACATCAAGACCAGACAGCGTCCGCAACGCTTGAAGTGCCGCATCTTGGCGGGGAACATAGGCCACTGGTGCAATATCCGCCACCACTAACTTGGTTGTTCTCGAGGGATAATTGAGCGCCACCTGCATACCAATCTTACCGCCCAAGGAGTGACCGATTAGACTCGCAGCGGGCAAGCCAAGATCGTCTAAAAGCTCGATGATATCGTCAGCCATACCTGGAATATCCATTTCCTGTTCATGGGGGGAATCTCCATGATTGCGCAGGTCTGCACTAATCACTCGATAACCGGTGGCCAGCTCGCGAGCGAGATTACCTAGATTAGATAAAGAACCAAACATACCATGTAATAAAACGATAGGTTGTCCCGTGCCTTGGTCGATATAATTTAGCTTCATTTATAGGCCTACAGAGTTATTCGTTAACCTGCCGATTACGGTACTTATCTTTATTCTTTCGACCCTTAGCGTAAAGCTTAGGACGAAGGTAACGTCGAAGTCTGGGGAACAGATATCCTAGATTAGTCAATTTACCACTGGTAGCTGGCATGGGAATCTCTAATTTATCTCCAACGGCTAAGCTCAGCACAGCATCTGCTACGTCGCTGGGACTGCTCATCGGCTGAGAAAAGACAATGTCTTCAACCTTGTCGATCTCATCCATAATAAAACCCGTATCAATTGGTCCGGGAGAAACTACCCCAACATGAATTCCCGTGCCCCGCATCTCATCCGCCAAGGCATATGCAAATGCCCGCAATCCAGCTTTAGTACCAGAATAGGTTGCCGCGCCCTGCAGGGGAGCCATGCCTGCAAGTGACCCGACCATAACAATCCCGCCACCACCGGCGCGCCGCAAATAGGGAATAGCTGCACAGGATAATATAAGGGGGGCGCGGATATTAATATCGACCATCGCACCCACGTCTGCAGGATCCACAGTTTCTAGGTCTCCTCGGCAATGCATGCCAGCATTATTGACCAGTACATCAACAGTACCAAATTCCTCCTCAGCCTTGACCAACAGTGCCAAACATTGCTCGACGTCTGAGACATCCATTGCTACTGTAAGTACCTTAGTTTGCGCTGATAGCTCTTCCTTAATGATGTCCAGTCCTTGCTGACCTCTGGCCACCAACACCAGATTAGCTTTCTGTGCAGCAAGGGCACGCGCGCAGGCGGCACCAACACCGGCAGACGCACCTGTGATAATAATTGTTTTCCCACTAAAACGTGCATTCATGGCCAGACTCCTTTGACGTTGGTTTATTGTTGCTGTCGATCGTGACGACAAAGCCATCTAGTATACTTATTACGCTTAATTGATCTAGGCTTTTTGTGGCATACCGCACCTAGCCTAGCAAATCTTCAAGCGCTTGAGGAAGTATCGGGAATTTAAATTCAAAGCCGTTTTGTTGAAGCTTTTCAGGTATCACGCACTGCCCCTGCAGAAGTAACTCAACACCCATCTCGCCAAACAGTAATTTGACCACTAAACCGGGCATAGGTATTAGTGTTGGGCGATGCAATATCTTACCCAGAGCTTGGACAAAGGTTTTATTGTCCACCGGATTCGGGGCCGTTGCGTTAATCGGTCCGGACAGCTCTGCGTCGGCTATACAATGTAATAAAATATTAACCATGTCAGTAATATGAACCCAAGACATTATTTGCCGACCATCCCCAATTCGCCCACCAAGACCAAAATTAAAGGGCAATAGCATTTTCGCCAAGGCTCCTTGGTCACCAAGAACAATGCCGGTTCGTACCATGCATACCCGTGTACCCAAAGATTCGAACTGCGTGGCACTTTTCTCCCAGCTATCGCACAACTGATGAGAGAACCCATCGGTAGCGGCACTTCCCTCGTGCCTCGGATCTGAACCGGAACCGGAACCGTAGTAACCAATAGCAGAACCGCTAATTAAGGTGACGGGTGCGGACTGACGCCCGCAAAAGAAATCATAGAGGCTATCTGTCAACCCTGAGCGGCTGCCATAGAACTGTTTTTTTCGTTGATTTGTCCAACGATGTTCAGCAAGCGGCTCACCGGCAAGGTTAACGATTGAGTCAATAGTTCGGTCCACAGCAATTTGGTCTAGGGCAGAGACTATTTGAACAGCCTCGGGCAAAACCATCTTTGCAGCTGCGGGATTACGACTGAGCACGATAAGTTCCCAACCAAGCACCGATGCTGCACGGCAAAAATGTCGGCCGATGAAACCACTGCCTCCGGCAACCAAAACGGTCTGCATAAAGATGTCCTTTCCTGGTGTAGATTATAAACTCGACGGACCATAGTAACCGATATTAGACTAATCTTTCCTTTGCTCCGCGCTTTACGAATTGTTAGAATTGCCGGCTTGTTAATTTTCCCACACCAACTTACATTGCAACAAGCTAGGTAACAACTTATGAGTCTTGCGGACAGAGTATTAGCAGTAAACGATGACCTTCCAATTCGCACGGATAAACCAGTCCATAGCGGCAAAGTGCGATCCGTGTATTGGCTCACCGACAGCGATAGTCGGCGATTAGTCGAAGAAAATAACTATAATGTAGCCCCAGATGCACCTCTAGCGATCATGGTGATTAGTGATCGCATCTCGGCTTTTGAATGCATATGGCAAGCGGAAGGCGGCATGCGCGGAGTTCCCGGCAAGGGAGCGGCCTTGAACGCCATCTCAAATCATTGGTTTAAACTGTTTCGCGAGCAAGGTCTTGCCGAGAGTCACATTTTAGATGTCCCCCACCCTCTCGTCTGGATTGTACAAAAAGCCAAACCAGTAATGATTGAAGCCATTTGTCGACAGTATATTACCGGGTCTATGTGGCGCGCCTATGAGAAAGGAGAGCGAGCATTTTGTGGTATCCAAATGGCAGATGGCTTGGGGCGTGATGAAAAATTACCAGAGCTGCTCATTACCCCTTCAACTAAAGGAATCTTAACGGGTATTCCAGGTGTTCCTGAGGTCGATGATGTTAACGTCTCAAGGGCAGATATTGAAAACAATTACGTTGCCTTTAAGTTCAGTAATCCCGGGGATATTGATGTTTACGAGAAACTTCTAGGCGAAGGCTTTGCGGTGATCAGTGACGAACTGGCCAAACTGGATCAGGTATTTGTCGACACCAAGTTTGAGTTCGGTTATGTGACCGATCGCGCTGGCAATGAGAAGCTAATCTATATGGACGAGGTGGGTACTCCCGACTCCTCAAGAATATGGGATGGACCGAGTTACCGCGACGGAAAAGTGGTTGAAAACTCTAAGGAGAGCTTTCGACAATTATTGCTCGGACACTTCCCCGAACCCGAAATATTACTAGACAAAAACCGTATGGATGAGCGAACTGCCTTGGCAAGAGATAACCCTTTACCCGAGTCAGTAATGATGGCTGTGTCGAATACCTACGTCAGTTTAGCAGAAAAGATTACTGGGCAAACCCTTGAGATTTCCGACAATCCTAAGGCCGAAATCTTAGCTGTTCTGAGGGAAAAGTACGGCTTGGTCGATTAGCATTCGATGATATTTACAGGCACTTCCAAAACCTGAGTGGCTAAACCTCCTCTTGAGGTTTCTTTGTAGTGCTTGTGCATGTCTTCACCGGTTTTACGCATCGTTTTAATGACCTTATCCAATGACACAAAGTGATTGCCATCGCCATGTAAAGCTATGCGTGAAGCATGAATGGCTTTAATAGAACCCATTGCGTTACGCTCAATGCAAGGCACCTGAACTAAGCCGCCAATCGGGTCGCAGGTCAACCCAAGATTGTGTTCCATTCCAATTTCAGCGGCGTTTTCAACCTGTTCTGGAGTACCACCCAGTACGGCCGTAAGGGCACCGGCAGCCATAGAACAGGCAGACCCTATCTCGCCCTGACAGCCTACTTCCGCACCACTAATGGACGCATTCTTTTTATAGAGAATACCGATAGCTGCCGCTGTTAACAAAAAGTCTACGACACCATCTGTGTTGGCCCCGGGGACAAACTCAAGATAATAATTAAGTACCGCCGGAATAATACCTGCCGCTCCATTCGTTGGTGCCGTGACTACTCTGCCACCAGCCGCATTTTCCTCGTTAACTGCCAGTGCGTAGAGAGTAACCCAATCTAATACTGCCAAAGGGTCAACCGACTCAGATCTAGCAACGAGCTGAAGATGTAAATGTTTCGCTCTTCTTGGCACCTGTAATCCACCAGGTAGTATTCCACTATTGGCTATACCGTTGTCAATACACTCCTTCATGAAATGCCAGAGCTTCAAAAGCTCAGCTCGAGTCGCCGCAGCCGGTCGCCAAGCGCTTTCATTGGCCAGCATCAACTCAGCAATGGTCATATTGTGCACGGCACATAGCGTAAGTATCTCTGCCCCAAAATCGAACTCGTAGGGTAACTTCCTACTATCCTCGATAAGACAGTCAGCAGACTGCGCATTGCCGTCGATAACAAACCCACCGCCAACCGAATAGAATGTTTTTTTACTCAGACTGATACTCTGCTCATCAAATGCAGAAAATGTCATCCCGTTGGGGTGAAAGGGTAAGCTTTTCCGTCGATGTAGAATAAAATCTGTTTCATGGTCATAGTTTATTCTATGGCTTCCACAGAGGTTTAAACAATGATTTTCTCGAATATTGGCCACCCTGGCCGCTATGCTGGTAAGGTCTATAGATTCAGGGTTCTCTCCCTCCAAACCAAGTAATACAGCTTTTGGCGTGCCGTGTCCTTTGCCCGTTGCGCCGAGAGATCCAAACATTTCGGCAACCACGCGAGTCACCGAACTTAAGACACCCACATCTCTTAAATGGGCCGCAAATTGGGCTGCTGCTAACATGGGCCCGACAGTATGTGAACTTGAGGGCCCGATGCCTATCTTAAATAAATCAAGTGCACTAATTGCCATATATCACTGCCTTTTTAACTTGGTATTGACTCATCACAAACTATCAACCAGAAGCGGCGTAGACAGAGTTAGGTCGATTATATTGGTACTGAGATTTTGATAGGTAAAACGAATAAACGTCATAGTCGCATTTATCGCGGAAATACAGTGTTTCAAAAGCGAACCCGCCGTAATCAGCAACGACTAGCCGCTTGAAGCTGTGCTAAAGACATAAAAACCAACAAGTAGACCAAGAAAAAAACTCCAGCTATTACAATTCACCAACGTTTAAGTTAGAGTTCAAAGAAAACAAAATGGCGTATAAAAATGAGCGAAGAACAATCTATTAACATCGATTCACGAAAACTGTTTAACATGGGCGTAAACATTCTAGTGGCCGGATTCATTCGGCAAAAACCTGAAGATGCTAAGAAACTCTTTAAAGAGCTTAAGCAGGGCAATCAGGTTCAATCAGGAGAATTGACGGCAAAGGAAAGCGGGATGGTCATCCCTATTAAGCTCGAGCTAGACCGCAGTGAATATTGCGGCCAATTCAACTATCCAAATTTCGACATTTCGCTGCGCACAATGCTGGAGAAGTTTGAAACAGAGGCCCGTAAAGACAAGGAACTTAAAGATCTACGCACCCTAACAAATGAGGCTACGGGTGGCCTTTTATTTAACTTACCCACGGGCGTGCAGATAGGCGATGATCTAAATGTCCTCATGATGGCAGTCGAACCTCTAGATGAACATTTGATCGTGAAACTTATGTTTATGAACCCTAAGCAGTTTCAGGCTTAAACTAAGCAAAGCGCCATTCGACACAGTTAAATCTCTGCTCTATACTAAAATTGAAGGCGCTTGCAGACTCTAGGCGCTAAGTAGTTCAGCGCGCCTAGAGTCTCGCTCGACCTTCTCCATAACTTATAACAAAAAGGTTGGGGGTTAGAGGAATGAGACGTCATTTTTATATCAGTAATAATCTCGATGAGCTAGAAAACGTAGAAAAAGAGCTTGAAAGTCACGGTATCTCAACGCCACATATCCATGTCCTAAGCTTGAATGATGGCGAGGTCGCACTCCACACTAAATTGCATGAAGTCGAGGCTGTACTGCGAACCGATGTGGTGCACGGCACAGAAATAGGCGCTCTAGTTGGGGTCGCCGGCGCAGCCACCGTTATAGCGGTTGCGCACTTCTCTGGTTGGGCGCAAGGACCCACATGGATACCTTTTGTATTCCTATCTATTGTAGTCCTAGGATTCTGTACATGGGAAGGCGGTTTTTTTGGAATTCAAATTAAAAACAAGCGGTTTGCGCGTTTTGATAAAGAACTGAAGGCTGGGAAACATCTGTTTTTCGTTGATATCGAGGCCGAAAAAGAACGGCTTTTATCCGACATCATCAGCAACCACCCAACGCTTGAAATGGCCGGCGAAGGGCCGTCTGTCCCCCATTGGTTTATTCGCATACAAGAGCGTTTCAAACACTTTGTGAAAGTGATGCCCTAAGTTTTAACCAAAGAATATTAAACGGTTAAGGTTAGTATAGCTCGCCTCACTAGCCATAAGGGCTATAAGCACCAAAATGCAAAGCGGTGGTGACAGAATTGCTAGCGTAAACGCGATCCGTTCCCACACCATATGCATAAATACGGCGACAATAAGTCCGGCTTTTAAAAACATAAACACTAGAATAAGAGTCCAGCGAAGCAGTCCCTGATACTGCATGTAGTCAACTAAGTAGGAAAAGCTACTTAAGACAAAGAGCAGGCCCCACACTTTAAAGTAAAGGCTAATGGGGTGCTGTTGAGGCTGTGTGTCAGTGTTATTTTGCATGTTTGATTCCCCTACCACAAATAAAAGAAGGCAAAAATAAATACCCAGACTAAATCAACAAAGTGCCAGTAGAGGCCAGTAATCTCAACGATCTCATAACCTCTTTCCTCGTAATCACCGCGCAGTACTTTTAAAGCCACTACCGTCAGATAAATAACGCCGATCGAGACATGAAAGCCATGAAATCCTGTGATCATGAAAAAGGCGGCTCCAAACTGAGGAGCACCCATGGGGTTCCCCCACGGTCGAACTCCCTCTTCAATTAACTTAGTCCACTCGAACGCCTGCATCCCAACGAAACAGACACCAAAAACTGCAGTGACTAACATTAGGACAGCTGCCTGCTTGCGTTGGCGACGATAGCCACAGTTCACCGCCATTGCCATGGTGCCACTGCTGGTAATAAGGACAAAGGTCATAATGGCGATTAAGATCAGAGGGATATGCTCCCCCGCAATGGTTAAGGCAAATACCTCACTAGCATTAGGCCAGGGTACGTCAGTAGTCATACGTACCGACATGTAACCGACTAGAAAACAGCTAAAGATAAACGTATCGCTAAGTAGGAAAATCCACATCATGGTTTTCCCCCAAGAGACGTTTTTAAATGCGTCCTTGTCAGAAACCCAGTCTTCAATTAGACCGGTCATGCCCCTCGTGGTTGGTTGGGTCGTATTATCCATAGTCTTTAGTCTCCCAGTCCGCAAAACTTAGCAATGGCTGCATAGGTACTCGGCGAGCTGGACAGTAACGCAAACAAGAACATCCAGACCACCAATAAAAAGTGCCAGTAGGTGGTGCACAATTCTATGCTTAATTTTGTTAGTGCTAGACCTTCCTCTGTGGGTTGCCGGCGTTGACGCGATAGTCTAACTGTAGCGACGATCCAGGCCACTAAACCCCCAATAAGGTGCAAAGCATGCAAGCCGGTAAGCAAGAAGAAAAATGCGTTTGCAGGGTTGCTACCCGCAAAAAATCCTCGGCTAGTTAAGAAATTCCAGAATACTAACTGGCCTACTAAAAAGCCAAAAGAAGATAGGCCCGCTAGCAGCAGAAGCTCACGACTATGGCCATGATCGGGCTGCCGAATACTTCGACGTGCCAATTCTAAGGAGATGCTAGCAACGACTAACAGAGCACTGTTGAACCACAACTGCCCTGTTTGAGCGAGCGGTTGCCAAGGTTCTGAGAGCGCCTCCCAATCAGACACTTGGGAACGTAAAATATAGGACAGTAAAAACAAGAAAAACATCGAACTCATAGCCGCCATTAACAGATGAAGGCCTGTTTTAGCGCTGGCACTACGTTGATCGAAATAACCAGATGAGGCGGCAAAAGGTAGTGATGTGGTTCGGGCTTGGGTTAACATAATTGTCTCCACCGGTCGTTAGCTGGGATTCTATTCATCATGATCACTCTCATGCACAGGCACTTCTTCGGCTGAAGTAGTCTGAGGGACATAATCCAGCTCAGCACCAGGAACACCATAGTCATAAGCCCAGCGATGCACTACCGGCAACGATGACCCCCAGTTACCATGTTTCGGCGGAGTCTCTGGTGTCAACCATTCAAGTGAAGTAGCGCGCCAGGGATTCCCGCCTGAGGGAGCTCCTTTAAAATAGCTATACGCCAGATTAAACAAAAATAATAGCTGACTGATCCCAACCACTATGGCAACGACGGTAATAAAGGCATTAAGACTCTGGGCAGACTCAGGAATAAATGGGTAGTCCTCATAGGCATAATAACGCCGCGGCATGCCCAGGAAGCCTAGGTAATGCATAGGGAAATAAATGAGGTAGGTGCCCAGGAAGGTGATCCAAAAGTGCAACTTACCGATACCGTCATGTAACATGCGACCCGTGATTTTTGGGTACCAATGATAGATAGAACCAAACACCACCAGAATAGGCGCTACGCCCATCACCATGTGAAAGTGCGCCACCACAAAATAAGTATCAGACAGTGGGATATCTACCACCACGTTGCCCAGAAATAGACCCGTCAAGCCACCCACTAAGAAGGTCACAATAAAAGCTAGTGAGAACAACATAGGAACAGTTAGATGAATATTGCCCCGCCACAGAGTTAACAGCCAGTTATAGACTTTAAGCGCCGTGGGTACGGCAATCACTAACGTAGTAGTAGCAAAGAAAAAGCCAAAATAGGGGTTCATCCCACTGACATACATATGATGCGCCCAGACAACAAAGCTAAGTACACCTATAGAAACAATCGCCCAGACCATCATGCGGTAACCAAATATACTGCGCCGAGCATGAATGCTAATAAGGTCAGAGACTAAGCCGAAGGCCGGAAGTGCAACGATATAGACTTCAGGGTGGCCAAAGAACCAAAACAGGTGCTGAAACAAAATAGGGCTACCGCCGCTGTAGTCTAACTGGGAGCCAAACTGCATCATATCGGGCATGAAAAAACTGGTACCTATGGTCTGATCTAATAACATCATCACACCGCTCACGAACAATGCCGGAAAGGCCAGTAAAGCAAGAATTGTTGCTACAAAGATGCCCCAAACAGTCAGAGGCATTCTAAACATAGTCATACCGTGAGTACGAGCCTGCAACACCGTAGTCACGTAATTAAGACCGCCCATAGTGGCGGCGATTATAAATATAATTAACGACACTAGCATTAGAATAATGCCCCACTCAGACCCAGGCGTACCGGCGGTAATAGCTTGCGGCGGATACAGTGTCCACCCAGCGCCCGTAGGCCCTCCAGGGACAAAAAAGCTCGCCAATAAGACCAATACTGAGACCAAATAAAACCAATAACTAAGCATGTTGACGAAGGGGAAAACCATATCCCTTGCGCCGACCATCAGCGGAATCAAGTAATTACCGAATCCCCCCAAAAAAATAGCCGTAAGTAGATAAATAACCATGATCATGCCGTGCATAGTCATAGCTTGGTAGTAAGCTGTGGCATCCATATCTATACTGCCAGGGAAGCCAATCTGCATACGCATCATTCCAGACAACACCAAGGCGACAAGTCCCACCAGAATTGCAGTCGTCGAGTACTGAATGGCGATGACCTTATGATCTTGACTCCAAACATACTTCCAAATAAAACCGGTGGGTTCGTGGAGTTCTTCGTTTTCTACATCATCTGCGTAGGCCATAAATCACTCCTCGATTGACGGTTGAATGGACGTTGAATTATCAGGGTCAGATGACAGTGAGGCGATATAGGCGACCAAACTATCTAGCTGTTCGTCACTCATTTGATACGCAACCATCACCGGTGGATATCCAGCAACAATTTTGACAGCCGGATCAATAACCGATTCGATCAAATAAGGACCATCGACCTTTACTTGGCTGCCATCAGAAAGCGTTTCCTGACGGCCGTAGAGATCTAGCCATCCTGGCCCAAGACTCGGGGCCCCGTCGATACTATGGCAGGCTATGCAGCCACGGCTAGAGGCTAAGCGTTGGCCCTGATCTACTAGACCCTCGACCGTACCACCGGAAAGTACATCAGCAAAAGTCACCTGAGAGGAGAGCCATTTTTGGTAAGAGCTTGCGTCGTCGACTACGACCTGTCCACGCATATTATAATGGCCAATTCCACAATACTCAGCACAGAGAATATCAAAGGTACCTAGGACTGTCGGGGTAAACCAAAAATAAGTTACTTGACCAGGAATCAAATCCATTTTGGCTCTAAACTGCGGCACATAAAAATCATGGAGCACGTCTTTGGATCGAAGAAGAGCCTTAGTCGACTGATTGATCAGCACATGTATTTGGTTGCCAGCAATTAAAATGTCATCCTGCCCCGCGGCATCACTAGGATCAATGCCAAAGGTATTGTTTTCATCAATTCTGGTTACACTAGTGCGTCCAAACGTTTTGTCTTTACCTGGTAACCGATAACTCCAGCGCCACTGCTCTCCAACAGCCTCAAACTCTACTGCGTTGGCAGGAACATGCACAAAGTCGTTATAGACGATCAAACCAGGCGCCAATAACGCACAAATAGCGACTGTCGTAATACCAATCAACCACCATTCGAGTTTTTTGTTTTCCGGCCGATACTCCGATCTGCGTTCTGGAACCGCTTTATACTTATACACGCAGTAGGCCATAAACAGAACTATGGCCACAAAGAAAATACCGGTAATAACTAGCGTAATGGTGATGGTTGTGTCGATAGATCCCCAGTTTGATGCTAGTGGCGTCGCCTGCCACGGGCTGAGAAAATGAAATAAAACAGATACCACAACAATAGCGACCAAAATAACTGCAAAAGTCATATGGATTCGACCCCGTTTACTAAGGGCAGGTGCCTTATCATGGCACTCTGCCAGTAAGGCGAACGCATTGCGCTCGCAGTGTTCTTATTGCCTTTCGGCGGGTATTTTAGAGAGTCACCATAGCTCGTATAATCACTATCAAGTGCTCTATCTTTTTATACCTTTCATTTTAGTCTAGCACATAAAATAAATTGTGCAGGAAAGCTTCATTGGATTAACTTCGTCTAAACAGGTACATGGCGATTCGATAAATCTTGTGAGATATAGAGATTATTCAGTATCATGCGCAACTGTAACTTACTTTATGAAGTGCCTAGACTATGACGAGCCATCTGTTAGCCTTTAGCCAACGCTTTGCCGCCATCATGCCTGAAATCGGTAGTAAACGATTGCCTTCGTTATTGATCACCATGCTAAAGGGTCTGGTCCCTTTTGATAATGCTGTTATTGTCCACTTTCAAGAAGGGCATCAGCCTCAAATACATTACAATGATATTCCCCCTCTGGACCGTGAAAGTCAGATCGATGGTTTTGTAAATGGGGCTTTTTTACTTGACCCTTTTTACCGAGCTGCCGTTGATCGAGGTATTTCAGGTCTCCACAGGCTAAGTGACTTGGCGCCCGAAGGTTTCAAAAAGACCGAATATTACCGTAGCTATTTCAAGTTTACTCAGATCAAAGATGAGGCTGGCTATATTGTCCATCTTGACGGTAAACAGTTTATTAATATTTCAATCGGTCGTTTAAGTATGGCTCAGCGCTTTAATCGCACTCAACTAACAATGCTTGAGGATATTGCGCCGATCATAGAAAGTATCTGTAAAATTCAATGGGACAGCACCGAAAAATCAGAGGCAAATTCTAGCAATCAATTGCCAGGCCAACTCGACAACGCCCTTAAATATTTTGGAACGGCTTACCTGACTGATCGTGAAAGCCAGGTAGTGCAGCTATTCTTGCATGGCCACTCAACTAAATCGATTGCTGAACGCCTAGGTATATCGCCTGAGACCGTTAAATTACACCGTAAAAATAGTTACGCCAAATTAGACGTATCCTCACAGGCAGAACTTTTTTATCTCTTTATTGACTCCCTCGCTAGCCTTACCCAGTATTCTAGTGGAGACCCTTTGGTGGGTTATCTCTAAACTCTATCAAAGGCAACTGCATCGCCCTCTAAGTTAGCTACAATATGGCTACCTGCAACGAAGTCACCCGCCAAAATTCGCTCTGCTAGGGGATTCTCAATAAGCTGTTGCAAAGCTCTTTTTAGGGGTCGCGCACCGTAAACAGGATCAAAGCCAGCTTCTAGCACTCGGTCTAGAACCCTAACATCCAAACTTAAATTTAGATCATGGTATGACAAACGACGCTGCAACAACTTCAATTGGATGTTAGCAATACCTCGTAACTCCGATTTATCCAAGGGATGAAACACGACTACCTCATCAACTCGGTTAATAAACTCGGGTCTGAAATTGAGGCTCACCACATCCATAACCGCCGTTTTCATAACGTCATAGTTTTCTTCGCCCGACAACAGCTGAATAACATCAGAGCCCAAATTAGACGTCATGACAATAATAGTGTTTTTGAAATCGACTGTGCGGCCTTGCCCATCCGTAAGGCGACCATCATCAAGCACTTGCAGTAGCACGTTGAACACATCAGGATGCGCTTTTTCAACCTCATCAAGGAGCAATACCGAATAGGGCCGGCGTCGGACCGCTTCAGTAAGATAACCTCCTTCCTCATACCCAACGTAACCTGGAGGGGCGCCGATCAATCGAGCGACAGAATGCTTCTCCATGAACTCGGACATGTCGATACGTACCATAGCCTCCTCACTATCAAATAGAAATTCAGCGAGAGATTTACATAGTTCGGTCTTGCCGACCCCAGTTGGACCAAGAAACAGAAATGAACCGTTCGGTCGATTAGGGTCGGCGAGCCCAGCACGAGCTCGTCTAACGGCATTAGATACCGCCACTACAGCTTCAGACTGCCCCATCACTCGTTGATGCAAGGCATCCTCCATACGCAGTAATTTATCGCGCTCTCCTTCGAGCATTTTAGCCACAGGAATGCCCGTCCACTTAGCCACGACGTCGGCGATTTCTTCTTCTGTGACTTTGTTTCTAAGTAGTTGCATTTCTATATCGGCTGAATTACTCGCCTCAATAAGCTGTTTTTCTAACTCGGGGATTACACTGTATTGAATTTGTGCCATTTTCTCCAAATTGCCCGAGCGATGAGCCACTTCCAAATCTATCTTGGCGTCCTCCAGCTCACTTTTGATGTGCGTGGACCCCTGCATCGACGCTTTTTCGGCAACCCAAATTTGTTCAAGATCTGCGTATTCCTTTCCTAGGCTCGAGATGTCCTCGTCGAGTTTAGTCCGGCGCTTTTTAGCGGCTTGGTCACTGTCTTTCTTCAATGCTTCGCGTTCAATCTTTAGTTGAATAAGGCGCCGTTCCAGCCGATCTAACTGCTCTGGCTTGGAGTCAATTTCCATCCTAATACGACTACCCGCTTCGTCAATCAAATCGATAGCCTTGTCGGGCAATTGACGATCTGTAATGTACCGCGCAGATAGATGCGCGGCGGCAATAATTGCACTATCGGTGATTTCAACGCCATGGTGCACCTCATAACGTTCTTTTAACCCACGCAATATAGCGACCGTATCTTCTTGATTAGGCTCTTCCACCAATATTTTTTGAAAACGACGTTCAAGTGCCGCGTCTTTCTCTATGAATTTACGGTATTCATCTAACGTCGTGGCACCAACACAATGTAATTCGCCTTGAGCCAGCGCTGGCTTTAACATATTGCCTGCATCTAAGGACCCTTCGGCCTTACCCGCTCCGACCATAGTATGTATCTCATCGATGAACAAAATAATCTGCCCCTCCTGCTTGGAGAGATCTTTAAGTACTGCCTTCAGGCGCTCCTCGAAATCACCTCTAAACTTAGCGCCCGCTAGAAGCGCGCCAAGATCAAGTGTTAAAACGCGCTTATTTTTTAAACCCTCTGGCACCTCGCCATTAATAATACGTTGCGCTAAACCCTCAACGATTGCTGTTTTCCCGACCCCCGGCTCACCGATAAGTACAGGATTGTTTTTGGTGCGACGTTGCAGCACCTGAATCGTTCGCCGAATCTCGTCATCACGCCCAATTACAGGGTCGAGCTTTCCCATTTCGGCACGTTCAGTTAGGTCAATGGTGTATTTATTTAACGCCTCACGCTGCTCCTCAGCATCAGCATGCTCAACGCTGCCATCACCTCTGACACTAGCAATGACCTCGTTTGCTTTTTTAATATCCCCAAATCTGCTAAGTATTTTCCCTAGATGGCCAGTATCTTCCAGTGCCACTTTTAACAGTGTTTCGCTGGAGATGTACTGATCGTGCTTTTTTTGCGCAGCGCGATCGGCCAAATTAAACAATCGCCCAAGGCCTTGAGACATACTGGCCTCCCCTGTGGGCGTCTTCACTTGGGCTAATTTTTCAAGCTGCTCATTGAACTGATGCTGCAATCCGGATACATCAA
The DNA here is from genome assembly GCA_012960115.1 of Porticoccaceae bacterium. Taxonomy (GTDB): domain Bacteria; phylum Pseudomonadota; class Gammaproteobacteria; order Pseudomonadales; family Porticoccaceae; genus HTCC2207. The sequence goes on along the minus strand of DUBX01000013.1, from coordinate 56,658 downwards.
AGCCAGCACGATTAAGAATGGGACGAACACTACCGCCCTGCTGATCAAGCAACGCCAATAGTAAGTGCGGTGGCTCTATCGCCGTGTGGTCATTACCAATGGCAATTGATTGAGCCTCGCTCAGCGCAGATTGCAACTGATTGGTTAATTTTTCCATGCGCATAATTTACTCCTAGGTCAAGCTTTGTTGGTTATTACTAAGTTGGGGTCTGGTTAACACCTTTTCAATAGGCGCGACCTAGCAACCCAAATTAAAGCATCACAGGCAAGAGTATTTATGAGCACGTATAAATAAAAAAGCCTCGGAATAACCTGCACTCCGGGGCTTTTAACGGCCGAAAGGCCTTAGACACATACTGTTTACTTCTTAGGCATCCAGATTTGACCCATCTGCATTACCAGCATTGATATTAAGAAAATACCCTGCATAAGGTCAGGCTTCAGATTGAAGTCGGCACCTGGGTTCATGTTTGCAACAAAGGTTTGTGCACCCTGACTGATAGCAATATTAGTCGACGCTAGATAGCTAAATGCTGCTGCCGCGCCATTAGCATTCCATTCGTACCAACCCGTATTAAAGGCACAAAAATATGCAACGGAGAGACAAAACCCCGTGCCTGCTAGTTTCATTACAATATTTGCTTCATCACTATTTCTGATGTTGTTAGAAACACGTAAGCCAACCCATACTAAAAATGCGATCGCAATAAAATGTGAACCCGCTGCGCTTTGGTTTGCGCCATATGTCTAATTGAGTCATGATATATCCTCTTTTCTATTAGTAGTATTTCCGTCTTTTTTTGTCTAAAATCCTATTAAGAGAGCGACCAGTTTACATAGATTATTCACTTATGCAATTATCATAATGCATAGGCACTTATGACCCAAACAAAAACGCCCTGCCGTTTACCGACAGGGCGTTCGTAACAACAGCAGGAATTAAAGTTGATTCAGCGCTGTTGTCATTTCTATGACAGCCTTCTTACCGTCGCCATAAACCATCAAAGTGTGATCCATCGCAAACAACGGATTAGGCAATCCAGCAAAACCCGGACTTAATGATCTTTTAATCACCACTACAGTTTTAGCCTTATCAACATTAAGGATAGGCATACCGTAGATTGGACTTCCTTCAATATCACGAGCCATAGGATTGGTCACGTCATTCGCGCCAATAACAATCACCACATCAGTATCTTCAAAGGTGGGATTGATTCTATCCATTTCAACTAATTTATCGTAAGGCACCTCTGCCTCTGCAAGCAGTACATTCATGTGGCCAGGCATGCGTCCCGCCACTGGGTGAATGCCATATTCAACTTCGACGCCTTTAGATACCATCGCGTCGGCAAGCTCTCGAACTGCATGTTGAGCCTGTGCCATTGCCATACCATAACCCGGTACAATAACGACTCTCTGAGCAGTCTCTAAAAGCATAGCAACTTCATCAGGTTGCGCACTGGTCACCTTGCCATCATAGATCTCGTCAGCATCTATGGTTTCCCCACCAGCGGCCATCTTTCCAAACAAGACATTAGCCAGAGAGCGGTTCATGGCAACACACATAATTTTTGTAAGGACAAGCCCCGAGGTGCCCACAAGTGAACCCGCAATAATTAATACAGTGTTACCTAAAATAAAGCCTGCCAACGCTGCAGCGATTCCCGAATAAGAATTTAGCAGCGCAATCACTACTGGCATGTCGGCACCACCAATGGGCATTACCAAGAACAAACCAAGTAAAAGAGCAAGCCCTAGGATGGCTACCATAGCCATCGTGTTGCCTGGGTTTATCACGAGAAACGCAACTGCAGCCAAAGCGCCCAATAACAAAATTCCATTGCCAAAAGGGCCTCCAGGCAGTCCATAACTTTTCTTCATTAACTCCTGCAGTTTGCTAAAGGCGACCAAACTACCAGTGAGGGTAACCGCACCTATAAGGACAGTAAGGCTAATCGACACTAAGGCAATAGTAGCCTCTGCTCCCTCGCCAAATGCACTAGCGGCAACAACCGTCGGCTGTAGAAAATCAGAGATCGAAGCAGGATTTATACCTGTACGCGTAACATATTCAGCGAGCGCAATAGAGAGCGAAGCACCACCGCCAAATCCATTTAACAAAGCCACCATTTGAGGCATTGACGTCATTTGGATCCGCAGAGCCATCACCGCGCCGACAATGCCGCCGACGGCAACACCCGCTATCACATAAGTAAAATCCACATCGTTAATAGTGAACAGCGTTATTACTACGGCAACTAACATACCCAGCGCGGAGAGAAAGTTGCCCCGAACAGCTGTTTTTGGTTTGGTGAGTCCTTTGATTCCAAGAATAAATAATATGCCGGCAATCAGATAAATAAGGTTAATTAAACTTCCACTCATCATCTATTTCCTCTTAAACATGGCAAGCATACGATTAGTCACCAGATAACCGCCGACCACATTGATAGTCGCCAAAGTCACAGCTATAAAACCAAGCCAGTTAACCAGCATAGGGGAGCTGCCTGTCCCTGCGGCCAATAAAGCCCCGACCAAGGTAATTCCTGATACTGCATTGGTTCCAGACATTAATGGTGTATGCAAGGTTGGAGGAACTTTAGTAATTAGCTCAACCCCGAGGAATAAAGCGAGGACGAACAACGCTAGAAGTAAAATTAAGGTTTCCATTGATTATCTCTCTTGTTTTTCGTCAGTGACCGCATGGGCGGTAGCAGGTTTTGGATCTGATTCCGCAGAGACCTCTATTTCATTAAGGCCCAGTAATTTTCGTATATGGGCCTGAGGAACATCGCCATCGTGAGCTATAAGAGTGCCCGCAACAATTTCATCATTAAGGTCCAGACTGAGACTACCATTTTCATCCAATATGAGTTCGAGAAGAGTCTGCATATTTTTACCGTACATCTGACTGGCATGATAAGCCAAGTCCGAAGGAACGTTCTCAGGGCCTACAATAATTACATCGTGGGCAACAATAGTTTTCCCCTGCTCAGTAAGGTCACAGTTTCCACCGCGTTCTGCAGCGAGATCAACTATCACAGCACCTGGCTTCATAGCTATAACCATCTCTTCTGTCACTAGAATTGGCGACTTTGCCCCGGGGATGGCTGCCGTAGTGATAATAATGTCCTGCTGGGCAACCACTTCAGTCATCAATTCGCGCTGCCGGCGAAGAAAATCTTCCCCCTGCTCTTTAGCGTAACCGCCGGCGCCTTCTGTTTCGCCAGTATCGAGGTCCAACTCGATAGGCTTTGCCCCCACCGAAATAATCTGTTCTCTAGCGGCGGGACGAACGTCGTAGGCCTCAACAACAGCTCCTAACCTCTTAGCCGTAGCACAGGCCTGCAGACCGGCAACGCCCACTCCCATAATGAGTACTCGAGCGGGCTGAAGAGTGCCTGCTGCGGTCATCAGCATAGGAAAAATGCGCGGAGATGCCGAGGCTCCGATCAATACCGCTTTATAACCAGCTAAGGTCGCCATAGACGAAAGCACGTCCATACTTTGTGCTCTGCTAATACGTGGCACCAACTCAAGAGCGATGGCACTAGCCCCTGTCGCAGCGACTGCCTCTGCAGCCTGTGGAGAGGCTAATGGATCCATCATTCCGATCACCAACTGACCACGACGTAACAACGCTAGATCTGAGTCACTGTTTTCAGAATTTGAGCCAAAGCTTTGGACTTGTAAAATGATATCTGCGGTGGCAAATATCTCTGCTCGGTCTGCTATAGTCGTTGCTCCAGCAGCGTTATATTCAGCATCTAGGTAGCCAGCCGCACTACCAGCATGTTTTTGAACAAGCACCTTTACACTTTTGTCCGTTAATGACTGGACATTGGCAGGGGACATGGCGACGCGCTTTTCACCGGTTTTGACTTCCGAAGGAATTCCGACTATCACTCAATTCTCCTTAAATTTTGGATATGAATATCGTTGTATTAATAACTAAGATGAATAGTACCAAAAAAAACCGTGGGGCCCATACCAGCAATATAAATAGTCACTATTACAAACTAAATAATGCGATTATCAGAAATTTTGAGTTGCCTTAATGATTTATTAAGCCTTCTGAATAGTCTCGTCAAACTTCATTTAAATTATATAATATAAGGGAGCTTCAGCAACATCATGGTCTTTATGAGCTATAGCTAAAAACCATATGAACCTGAAGTACAGATGTGCATTAGGTGGATGTTGTTTGTTTTTTTGGAACCGAATTAATCTGTGATCAAAGTCTTCGCCTATTAGACACTATAGGGTTCAGTAAAATCCCGGACAAAAGGTATTTGATACCTCTAAAAGGCGCTTAGCTAACACGAGATATTGAGAATTCGGCAAGATCAAGCAGTACATGCTTGTACACACCATCGGGCATTCCAACAAGAGCATGCTTAGCAAGCTCAACTTCCACTACTGCTTGCTGACGGCTATAGGAAAGACCGCCGCTAGTATTGACCACTTGTAATATAGCCCCGAAATCATCCGCGGTCTTGCCCGCAATAGCCTTGCGAATCAAATCAGCATGTTCAGGTCCAGCGTTATCACGAGTAAAAATAAGCGGTAAAGTCATTTTTCCTTCAGCAAGATCGCTGCCGATATTCTTGCCCGTTACCTCTATATCACCTTGATAATCCAAAACATCGTCAGCAATCTGAAACGCCAACCCCAGATGCTTTCCATAAGCAATCATCGCATCTTGATTTTTCCCAGCAAGACAGGCACCAACCTGAGCTGCGGCTTCGAAAAGCTTTGCAGTTTTACGATAAATTACCTGACGGTAAATCTCTTCACTAATGTCTGGATTGCCAGCATTAGCCATCTGTTGAACTTCTCCCTCCGAAATAACATTGGTGGCATTCGCCATCACGCTCATAATTGGCATATGCGCTATTTCGACCAACATTTGGAAAGCTCTTGAATAAAGAAAGTCCCCCACTAGCACACTGGGCGCATTTCCCCACTGAGCATTAGCGGTTTGTCGCCCGCGACGCAAGCTAGCGACGTCAACGACGTCGTCATGAAGCAATGTGGCTGTATGAATAAACTCAATGACCGCTGCCATTTTCAAATGATCTACGCCTTGGTAACCATTAGCGAGCGCACTCAGTAGAACGACCACGGGACGCAAGCGCTTGCCACCCGCATCAATAATGTAGTGACCGATATTTTCCACTAACCCAACATCGGAATGGAGCTGACTAACGATTAACTTGTTAACTTCGGAAAACTCATTTTCCACAGCCTGATGAAAAGGTAGCATTCATACTTCCTATAGTGTCTTCATTACTGGACAGCATGCATGCTAGGCAGACAGTCCTTTACTGTCAACTCATAAGATCGTAGAAATCAAATAGTAAATCGCTTATAACTAAAAGATTGCCCCGTAATAAAACGTAAAAGTTGCCGCTAATTCAATAAATCGTTAAAATGGGCTTTTTAATCACAGCAAAAAGTTGCCCATGTCCTTTACGCCGAAATCATCATATTCAAAAGAAGAAATACTACGCTCCACTCGCGGTGAATTGTTTGGACCGGAAAACGCCAAACTCCCCGCCCCTAATATGTTGATGATTGATCGGATCGTCGAAATCAACAACCATGGCGGCACAAATGGTCTTGGCCAAATTATAGCTGAAATAGATATTACGCCCGACCTCTGGTTTTTCGACTGCCACTTTGAAGGAGATCCTGTAATGCCCGGCTGTCTAGGGCTAGATGCTCTCTGGCAACTGGTTGGATTCTTCTTAGTATGGAACGGAAATAAAGGCCGTGGTCGAGCCCTCGGGGCAGGAAATGTTAAGTTCTTTGGTCAGATATTGCCCACCGCAAAAAAAGTCACCTACAAAATTGAGTTCACTCGACTTATCCAACGTAGACTGATTATGGGAATCGCCAATGGATCCGTAGAAGTTGACGGTCGTGAAATTTATACTGCCCAAGATTTGAAAGTGGGACTATTCGAGAGCACTGACAGCTTTTAATATTTATCTTTAACGCATTACCTTTAAGAAGGAAACTCAATGAAACGAGCTGTAATTACAGGGCTGGGGATCGTATCCTGCCTAGGCAATGATAGAGAGTCTGTTACACACTCCCTTCGCAATGGTATCTCGGGAATTCAACGGCGAGAAGATTTCGCTGATATGGGCCTGCGTTGTAATGTCGGGGGTGTTATTGATCTCGACCCAAAAGATCATATTGACCGAAAAATATTACGTTTTATGGGCGACTCTGCGGCCTATGGTTACATAGCTGCTGATAGAGCCATTGCCGATGCTGGCCTTACTGACGAGATGGTCTCTAACCTCAGAACCGGTCTGATTATGGGTTCAGGCGGGCTTTCTGGCGAAATGTTTGTCGAGGCTGTTGACGTGATGCGAGCTCGAGGCATTAAACGTGCGGCCCCTATCGAGTCACTCAAATTATGGCTAGTACTGTGTCTGCCTGTGTCGCGACTCCCTTTAAAATTAAAGGTGTTAATTACTCACTTTCCTCTGCCTGCGCCACAAGTGCACACTGTATAGGTCATGCCGTTGAATTAATTCAACTCGGAAAACAAGACGTATTACTGGCCGGCGGCGCTGAAGAAATGCATTGGTCAATGGCCGCCATGTTCGATGCTATGGGAGCACTAACCAGCAAATACAATGACACTCCTGCGATCGCCTCTAGAGCCTATGATGCCGACCGTGATGGTTTTGCTCCTGGATTGGGTGGCGGTTGCGTTATCGTTGAAGAACTAGAACATGCTTTAGCGCGCGGTGCTAATATCATCTGTGAAGTGACCGGATACGGCGCCACTTCTGATGGAGCTGACATGGTGTCTCCCTCAGGAGAAGGTGCTGAACGATGCATGAAAATGGCCATGGCCACGGCTTCTGGGCCCATTGACTATATCAACACCCACGGCACCAGCACACCAGTAGGTGACATGGCTGAGCTAGGGGCTATTCGCAATGTTTTTGGAGACAACTGTCCCGACATCAGTTCCACAAAGTCTCTATCTGGCCATAGCTTAGGGGCTGCAGGTGTTCATGAAGCCATATACTGCATGTTGATGATGGAAGCAGATTTCGTGGCTGCTTCTGCGCACATCGACACTCTTGACGATCACGCTAAAGGATTGCCAATACTATTAGAATCAAAGCAAACCAAGCTAAATCGTGTCATGTCCAATAGTTTCGGCTTTGGCGGCACTAATGCCGCGCTAGTAATGGAAAGATTTAAGGGATAAGTTATACAAAACCTATGTAAATCTAGTGCAGACTTTTAGTTATAATCCCATCGAATTAAAAATTAATAGTAGATGGCAATAACCACATCAAAGTATTTCGATAGTACTAGCTATCGTCCCCTGCCGCCCTATCTTACGATCAAAGATAGTGGTATTCACCGCTTGGGCCTTTTTGCGATTGACAATATCGCCGCCGGAACCTACGCCGGACAGACTCACTTTCGATTTGATGGGAAAGATGATTGGTTGAGAACGCCCTTAGGCGGATTTATTAATCACTCAGAAAATGCCAACGCTAAAATAAACTTAATAGCAGAAAACATAAGGGGATTGACTATTAAGCAGCCGATAAAAAAGGGTGAAGAAATCACAGTTTTCTACACCCTCTATTAGCGCTTACTGCTAACCAATTAAAAGATTTTCGAAAGCGCGAAAATCTTTTAATATCACTACACTATAGTGCAGCCAAGATCGCCTCGGCACTAGACCCTTCAAGAGCCCCTGCGTCCACATTTAACAGACTCACCACACCATCATCTACAATCATAGCGAAACGCTGACTGCGCTTACCCATCCCAAAACCCGTGCCATCCAACTCAAGACCTAGAGCCCCAGTAAAATCGCCATTACCATCGGCAAGCATCATCAGGTGCTCCGCATTGGCCGACTGACCCCAAGCATGCATAACAAAAACATCATTAACCGACATACAGGCTACTGTATCAACGCCTTTTGCCTTTATCTCATCGACATGAACAACAAAACCCGGCAAATGAGCCACCGAACAAGTTGGCGTAAATGCACCTGGAACAGCGAAAAGAACAACCTTTTTACCATCGAAAATATCTGCCGTACTTAATCCAGCAGGGCCTTCAGCGCCCATGATTGTAAACATCCCGGCTGGGACTCTGTCACCCACTTTAATTGTCATAACAACCTCTATTAATTAGTGTTTAAAATATTATGGCCACACCCTAGGTACGGCCCTTTACTAAAATTTGAACTAAGTTATATAGCTACTCAAGCCATTCTAGAATGGAATATCATCATCGAAAGGCCCTGATTGCTGCTGAGGGGCCTGCTGGTTGGAACTCTTTGGAGCTGAACCCTGCCCAGTGGATCCTTGTGGTGAATCGTATCCACCTGAACCGCCTGGACCACCTCGACTATCAAGCATTTGCATTTCACTCGCTACAATTTCAGTCGTGTAACGGTCTTGCCCATCTTGGCCTTGCCATTTACGTGTTCGCAATGAACCTTCCACATAAAGCTTAGAACCTTTCTTTACATATTCGCCAGCTATCTCGGCCAGACGATTAAAGAATACCACTCGATGCCATTCGGTTCGCTCTTGAGGCTCTCCGCTGGTTTTATCTTTCCAAGACTCTGATGTAGCAATACTAAGATTAGTTACAGCACCACCCGACGGCATAAACCGCGTTTCTGGATCCTGACCACAGTTACCCACTATGATAACTTTATTAACTCCGCGTGCCATTTTCTTCCCCTAATTTATTAACGATTTAAGTACGGTTGCAAGCTCGACATATCCACCTGTCGCTGGTCAACTTGGACATAGGCTAATCGCTCGCCTTCTAGTAAGAGTATATCTTTAACACCCGCTATATTTGAAACTATTTTTGTAAAATCGGCATGCCCTGATCCACCAACAACTAATACTAACGTTTTTAGGGGCCTTGGAGATTCCATCCCTAAACATACGCACCACCAAATCGCTAAGACAAGGCTAATAACAACAAAAAGCCCGTTCATGCCCAATGTCTGCAAGCTCCAACCACCCAGCAGACCTCCAAAAAAAGCGCCCAAGAACTGGCTCGTAGAATAAATGCCCATTGCTGTACCCCTATTTCCGACAGGGCAAGATTTACTCATCCACGACGGCAATGACGCCTCGAGTAAATTAAATGCAGTAAAAAATATCAACAAAAGCAGAGGAGTCACCACTGATCCACGATAAAAACTTAGCATCAATGTCACTCCCGTCATGACTCCAACCGACGCCAAAAAAATCAATTTATGTCGGTTATATTTTTCAGCTAATATCATGCCCGGTAACATTATGACAAATCCACCGCCTAGCAATAACAGATAAACCCACCAAAGGTTTTGACCTTCAACCCCCAGTTCTTCGGACAATATCGTTGGTATAGCGACAAAGGCGGCAATCAAGGCTAGATGCAGCGCAAAAATGCCATAATTCAGACGCAACAACTTGGTTTGCTTGAGCAACCTAACGATCTGCTTAACATCAGTTAAGGTCTCTCGATTATGTTGCACTTGAACCCTATTCGGCACTAATAACCACACAATCAGTATACCTAATACACCCAGAATAGCGGTGGTCCAGAAAACCCCTGAAAGGCCATAGTTCAAGCTTATGAGCGGGCCAAGAACCATGGCTAAGATAAATGAAAAGCCGATACTCCCGCCAATCATCGCCATCGCTTTACTCCGATTTTCCTCTGACGTAAGGTCTGTAACCATGGCCATTAGAGTGCTGGCTATTGCTCCTGAGCCTTGCAAAGCGCGCCCGAGGACTAAACCTTGCATCGTCTCAGCAAGAGCACAAACAATACTGCCCAGAATAAACAACAAAAGACCGCCAATAATCACCGGCCGCCGCCCAATTCGATCCGATAACAGCCCGAAGGGAATTTGTAGAATCGCTTGGACTAACCCATAAGCACCTAGAGTCAACCCCAACAATAACGGACTGTAGTCTGAGTACCCTCCCACTGAAATTGCAAGAACGGGTAGTACCATAAATAGCCCGAGCATTCTAAAAGCATAGAGGCTAGCTATAGAGAAGGTTGCGCGTCTTTCGATTGGCGAAAAAACTGGGTAGTTTGTCAAGGTGGCGTCGATGTCTGATTAAAATTCTAAAGCCGCTATACTACCAGTGCAGTCGACAAGGGAAAATGTTTATCATTAATATTGTAAAAAAAAACACTCGATCTACAGCATTTCCATTGAAAACTAAGGTCTAGCTAAGGGGTCTTGCCGTACACTATCAATTAAGAGTAATTACTCTTTGCCCAGCAGGCCTTCCGGCCACTATAATTGACGGTTTAATCTGACAAAAAGACATTTTAATGAAAACCATTCAGGTTCGCGGTGCGCGCACTCATAATCTTAAAAATATTGATCTAGATCTTCCCCGAGATAAATTTATTGTTATCACGGGGCTGTCAGGTTCTGGTAAATCTTCTCTGGCTTTTGATACTCTCTACGCTGAGGGCCAGCGGCGCTATGTTGAATCGCTATCAACCTATGCACGGCAGTTTTTGTCCATGATGGAAAAACCCGACGTAGATCATATCGAGGGTCTGTCACCAGCTATATCCATTGAACAAAAATCAACCTCTCATAATCCTCGCTCTACTGTTGGCACAATTACCGAAATCTACGATTATTTACGTCTACTTTTCGCCCGTGCAGGAGAGCCTCGGTGTCCTGACCACAACAACGCGCTCAAAGCTCAAACAGTCAGCCAGATGGTTGATCAGGTGATGGAGCTGCCTGAGGGGACAAAACTTATGCTCTTGGCCCCCGTTGTTAAGGACAGGAAAGGAGAGCATTTACATCTATTTGAGACACTAAGGCGTCAAGGTTTTATTCGCGCACGAATCGATGGTCTGGTCTGTGATTTAGATGAGGCCCCCGCCCTCAACAAAAAGCAAAAACATAGCGTTGATGTTGTTGTAGATCGCTTTAAAGTGAGAGATGATATTGGCTTGCGATTGGCTGAGTCATTTGAAACGGCCTTAAATCTCGCAGAAGGCTTGGTTATGATTAGTTATATGGAGGGTGACGAGCCCGATCAAATGTTTTCTGCAAAGTTTGCCTGCCCCGTGTGTAATTACAGCTTAAATGAGCTCGAGCCACGGCTCTTCTCCTTCAACAATCCAGCGGGTGCATGCCCAACGTGTGATGGTTTAGGCTTACATCAGTTTTTCGATATTGATCGCGTCATCCAGCACCCAGAGGTCTCCATTGCCGAAGGCGCTATTCGAGGCTGGGACAAAAGAACGCTATTTTATTACAACATGCTCACCTCTCTTGCTGAGCATTATCAATTTGATATTGATGAGCCATGGGAAAAACTTGCCGCCATCCACCAACAGAAAATTCTGTTCGGCAGTGACGATGAAGAGATCACTTTTAATTACGTTAACGACAGAGGCACCGTTTTTCGTCGGCAACATAAGTTTGAAGGTATTATTCATAATATGGAGCGGCGCTACAGAGAGACAGAGTCTCAATCAGTGCGCGAAGGGTTAACCAAATTTATGGCTACCTCAAGCTGCCCCGAATGCGCAGGAACCAGACTAAGAAAGTCAGCACGCAATGTTTTCATTGATGACAAGCGCATTGAAGACATCGTTTGTATGCCTGTTGGAGACTGTTCTGATTATTTCGATCAACTTGAACTGCCAGGACGACAGGGGAAGATTGCTGACAAGATTGTCAAAGAAATTCGCCAACGATTCACTTTTCTCGTGGATGTGGGCCTTAACTATTTATCCCTTAACCGGAGTGCAGATACTCTATCCGGTGGAGAAGCGCAACGAATTCGTCTGGCCAGCCAGATCGGGGCAGGATTAGTAGGCGTCATGTACATTCTCGATGAACCCTCTATAGGCTTGCACCAGCGAGATAACGAACGCCTCTTGAAAACGTTAGTTCGCCTTCGTGATATTGGTAACACCGTTATTGTGGTCGAGCATGATGAAGAAGCCATTGCTGCTGCTGATTACGTTGTCGATATAGGCCCAGGTGCTGGGATTCATGGTGGTGAGATCGTCGCACAAGGTTCAGTTGAGCAGATATGCAGTAGCGCTAAGTCTATCACCGGTCAATTTCTGTCAGGCAAGCGAAATATACTGATACCCAAAACGCGCCATAAAGGCAATGGGAAGCTTCTGTCCGTAAAAGGTGCCACTGGAAACAACCTGCAGTCTGTGGATTTAAATATTCCCATTGGCGTATTTACCTGTATTACCGGAGTCTCTGGTTCTGGCAAATCAACTCTCGTTAATGAAACGCTTTATCCAGCTGCCGCTGTCGCACTAAACAAGGCAACCACGCTCAAACCAGCCCCTCATTCAAAAATAACAGGCCTCAACCTGTTAGACAAATGCATTGATATCAACCAAAGTCCAATTGGTCGTACGCCTCGCTCGAACCCTGCCACCTACACTGGAATATTTACGCCCGTAAGAGAATTGTTTGCAAGCACTCAGGAAGCTCGCTCAAGAGGTTATAACCCGGGTAGATTCAGTTTTAATGTCAAGGGTGGTCGCTGCGAAGCTTGCCAAGGCGATGGAGTCACAAAGGTGGAAATGCACTTTCTACCCGATATTTACGTGCCCTGCGATGTTTGTAACGGTAAACGCTACAACCGAGAGACCTTAGATGTTCACTTTAAGGGTAAAAATATCCATCAAGTGTTAGAAATGACTATTGAAGATGCACGAGATTTCTTCGATGCTATTCCAGCGATCGCGAGAAAATTACAAACGCTCGTTGATGTTGGACTGTCGTATATCAGCCTAGGACAATCTGCAACCACCTTGTCTGGTGGTGAAGCACAAAGGGTTAAACTCTCTAAAGAACTGTCCAAGCGAGACACGGGGAAAACTCTCTATATCTTAGATGAGCCAACAACCGGTTTACATTTTCATGATATAGAGCAGTTGCTGGCGGTACTTCATAGACTGCGCGATCACGGCAATACCGTGGTAGTTATCGAACACAACTTAGATGTTGTCAAGACAGCCGATTGGGTTATCGACCTTGGTCCAGAGGGCGGTTATGGTGGTGGGCAGATTGTCGCTGAGGGCACCCCCGAGCAGGTTTCTAAGGTTAAAGACTCCTATACAGGACACTTTTTGAGTAAAATACTGGCTCGTCAAACCTATGTATGACTTAACAGCCTGTTCTGATATTCAGCAACCATGCCATCCACCGCCTCCTGCTGATAGGGGCGTAAGCCACTAAGGATAAGTTTTTTAACGCCGCGCCCAATTATCTTGTCGTCGTCGTGGAACGTAAAATATAATTCTCCATCGCCTCGTTTTCCGTCAACGGTTAGACTGGTTTTAGCAATTTGTAATCTCGGGTTTTTAAATTTTAAATAGTCCAACTCAAGCGACATTGACTGATAGATAATCAATGGCCGTTGTGGATTAATCATGACGTTATTATCAGCCATCAACGGCACTAGAATATGAGGGAAATTATGCCCAGAGAATCGAACATAGGCTTTAACTAAAGCATCAACAGACGTCGTCTGTTGAACGCTATTGCCCGAATGAACACCCTCTAAATAAGACTTTCCCCGCACGTCTAAAATCTGATAATTAGCGATTGAATCGGGTGGGAATATCAGCGGTGTATCAGCAGCCAATAATCCAGAGAAACGAAAATCCATCTTCTCCCGCAAACCATAATGATTTATCGCTAGGGCAAATAAAAGATCTCCAGGCACACAAAAGCGCTTACTGCCAGCATCGTGTATGGGATTAAAATCATTACATACAATTTTAGCAAAATCGCTAGCTTGCTGGCCGCTAATCGTAATCCCGCTGTCACGCTTATGGTAGAAGTCATCAATAAACACGGATTAATCAAACTCAGCTTCAAATTCTTCTAACAAATCTAGAGGTTCTATCTCCATACCCTTCAAGTCTATATCCCAATTCACACCAACAAGCAGCACGTCACCATGCATGCCAGGCAACCAATCGTCGAGAAACTCTTCGATATCGATCGCTACTGGTTTGTATACGCCCCAATCTCCGCTGCATAAGGGTTCAGCTAGCGGTTTTGAGGACCAAAAGGGAATAACATCAATATCATCATGATCTGTTGAACCTACCAACGCCCAATTTTCAGTGCCATCTTGCAGTCCCCAGATACAACCTTGCTCGAGGCATTCTACGATTAATCGATCCAAATTCTCCTGCAGATTACTAGACAAAGGTTCCATGGCGTTACTCCATTATTTTGAGGCTTTGTTCGAGGCGCTCATAGTAACCGTTTTGGATTTACATCCCAAGGAGAAAGACTCTACATTATTATTTCAGAGATAATAGTAACTATGACTAATTAAGTACTTTATACCCGCGACCCTGGAGGCAGCGCTTAATCACTTTTTGTTGCTCCTTTCGAGCTTGAACGTTGCCCTTTACACCACCAATCACACCTGCAGTTCCGCCTATTTTTTGCGCAGAGTCACTGTTACCAAGAATCGCACCGACGACACTACCCACGACGACACCACCTATAACACGATCTACAGTACGTTTGCTGATATCAATCTGCTGAGCAAAGGCATCACATTCGGATAGATCCCTTTCATACTCATTAAGATCAAGACCCTGAGTGTCAACAATAACCTGGTCCGCTGTTTTATCCATAAGACCCGTTGCGCAACCGGCCAAAAGACCACACCACAAAAAGCTAGAATACAACGTTAGATTTCGCATGCACATTCTCCCTAAGTAGATACCTTCCTGAAACGTCAACCGATCGAAATGGTTGACGCTATTTATAGCTACATAATACTGAGGCCTTAGTGAACCGATTATTTAGCGTTACTCAATATCCCACGAACCGCTGCCGGTATATCAGCTGGCAGCAACACTAATTTAGAATTGTCAGACTTCGACATGCTGTGTATCGCTTCGATGTACTTTTCCCCTAAGAGGTACATTGCTGGAAGCTCCTTATCTTGAATAGCTTCGTTGACTCTTTCAAGCGCGGTTTTAGTGGCCTCAGCTAACACCACCTTGGCCTCTGCATCTCTGCGTGAAGCTTCAAGCCTGCCATCAGCCTCAAGAATGGCCGCAGTCTTTTCACCATCAGCACGCGTTACTGTAGCGCGCCTCTGACGTTCAGCTGCAGCCTGCTCTTCCATCGCTGACTGCATTGTGCCTGACGGCTGGATATCCTGAATTTCAACCGTTTTTAAGGTAATACCCCAATCAGCAATGTCGCCTGAAATAGATAGCTTTAGTTTTGCTTTTATTTGATCCCTGGAAGATAGCGCATCATCAAGCGACATTTCTCCGACAATTGAACGCAGCGAAGTCTGCACCAGAGTGCGAATAGCCAACTCGTAGTCTTCAACACCATAGACGGCTTTTTCTGGGGAGAGGATATTAATATAGGCAACCGCGTTGGCGATAATAACAACGTTATCCCGGGTAATAACTTCCTGAGATGGGATTTCTAAAACAATGTCTTTAGTCGTCGCTTTGAACGCCACGACATCAATATAGGGTATGATCAAATTAAGCCCCGGACTTAATGATTTCTGAAATTTACCCAATCGCTGTACAACCCACTTCGACCCTTGGGGCACCAAGCGAACACCTTTAAAAAGGGTAACGACTACTAATAAAAAAACTGCAACTACAACGATCATGTCTTCCATTATGATATCTCCTTAATTTACTAACGCTCTAATTCAATTTTGAAACGACCAAAAGTTCACCAGAAACTTCTTTTATGTGAAGTCTATCACCCAGCTCCACACTACTGTCGCAGCTAAACTCCCATTCATCAGAGTCCATCACCGGCGTGCTAAAACGCATCCTCCCTTGGGTGCTTTGAGTGGGCAGTTTAGTGACCAAGCCAGATGCTCCAATAGCATCATTTCTTGCGTCCTCACCACGATTACCCTGAGCCATCTTGACCTTAATAATTTTGAACCAAACTAAGGTAAAGGCCACCGAAGACATAGTCCAGAGTAATACTTGGACGCTCAATGACATCGGTATTAACAGCTCGACCAAACCCACCACTAGGGCCCCAAGTCCAAACCAGAGGATGGTAAAGCTTGGTATAAATATTTCGCCAACCACCAACAAAAGCCCCAGAACAAGCCAGTGCCAATACAACATTTGAATATCCATCTAAACTCCTTGTTTACGGTCTATATAATCAACTTTCTACGCTTCTGTTTATAATATCCTGTTTTCAACTAAATTATAAACACTCTCTACCCTATCAGCACAAAGAGCGGTTCATCAATAAGGCATCCTCACGTCCATATTCAGTGGCATAATAACCTCTCCGCTGACCTATTTCTGCGAAACCAGCCTTGCTATAAAGACGAATAGCAGAAAAATTAGACACTCGGACTTCCAAATATACTTGGTTAATTTGCGCAGGTAACCGTTCGATAACGGTATCTAGCAACTCCGATCCTAGACCTACTCCAACATGGTCTGGATGAAGAGAAATATTTTGTAATTCTGCTTGATCAACCACCTCTACGACGACAGCGAAGCCAACAACTGTATTTTCCAGAACCATTACCTGAGTCCACTGAATACATTGTTCGAATTGATTTTCGCTCCAGGGCGACTTGGAGTTTAATGCCTCAATAGCAACGACCGCCTCCATGTCCGTTTGACCCATTGGACGGATACAAAACGATCTAGATAGACTATTCAATCGTTGGCATCCCCAAGATGGGGCTTTTTATGAGGGGACAGGAACCTAATTGTGTTCCAAGCTTTACGCTTACTTTGAGGATCTTCAATCATCTCTTCAAGAGAAGGGATGACCAACCCGACGATCTCATTAAAGACATTAGTTTGGCCGTTGGAAATGTTAGCTGTTTGTTCTTCGGTTAAAATCCAGCGTGCTGTTTCCATCCCAAGAACTAGCATCATCTTACTATTCTTTGCCTCTAGCCTAGCCTGTATAACCGTTGTTAAAAACTCCCGAGCCTCGGGTTCGCCACCCGCGGCATTAGGATAGGGCGGCCACTGGGCCAGCTCCATCTGGGGTAGATTAATTTGACCCTGACCCATTGCAACAAGGATATTCGACAGTAGCTGAATTTGGTCTGGATCAGGAAGGCTTTGATCAATAAGGCTGCAAACCACTAGTTCATCGGTGGGTTGCCAAAGAGCCAATTGAAGCTCTATGCGAACTGTTGGGTCAGGCTTTCCACCTAAAGGATCTACAGCTACCTCACTCACTGGTTGCGTCTTAGCTTGCTCTAGAACAGGTGACGGATCACTAGAAACATCAAAGGAGCCCAATAATTGTTCAGCTGAAATCGGTTCTATCTTCACATCTTTCGAGGGCTCATTAAAGGCAGTTTCTAAAACCTCCACAACGGGCATTTCATTGTCGGCTACCAAATCCTTGGGCAGATATTCATCAATACCCAAGGTCTTTAAATAATAATCTCTATGGCCTTGTGCCATCAAATCCCACCAAGTTGAGGATGCAAACGGCCCGGATTACGCATGAGTGTCAAAGCATGTAGGTACGCTTTAGCGCTAGCAAACAATATGTCAGTATGGGCGCCCTGCCCATTAATGATCCGCCCATTCTTTTGAAGCCGAACGGTAACTTCACCCTGAGAATCAGTACCTTGAGTCACCGCATTAACTGAGTATAGCTGCAGTTCGGTTTCACTGTGGATTAGCTTTTCAATAGCATTGAAAATGGCATCAACAGCGCCATCCCCACTGGATTCGGCAGAATGCTCCTTATTCTGATACCTAATAATGATCTTTGAATGAGGCAATTGACCGGATTTAGAAAGCACCTCTAGGTCAACGAGCGTCAAAGCATCATCTCCGGTGCCCATTTGCACATCCGAGACTAAGGCCTGAAGATCTTCGTCAAAAATTTCACGTTTTTTGTCCGCAAGTTCTTTAAACCTAATAAATGCCTCATTAAAGTCCGCTTTACTGCTAAAGCTAATGCCCAGTTCGTCAAGACGTGCGCTAAATGCAGCCCGACCTGAAAGCTTACCCAATGAAAGTTTATTGGCCGCCCAGCCAACGTCTTCTGCCCTCATAATTTCGTAGGTTTCTCGAAATTTTAAAATGCCATCTTGGTGAATACCCGACTCATGAGCAAAAGCATTGGCTCCAACGATCGCCTTGTTAGGTTGCACGGGAAACCCAGTAATACTAGACACCAACCGAGAAATCGGCACGATATGAGAAACATCAATGTTAGTTTCAACCGGAAATAAATCTTGCCGAGTACGAACGGCCATGACGATCTCTTCAAGAGACGCATTGCCGGCTCGCTCGCCAAGACCATTAATCGTACATTCAACCTGACGGGCACCGTTTTGCACCGCGGATAGACTGTTAGCAACCGCCAAACCTAAATCATTATGACAATGTACTGAGAAAATGGCCTTGTCAGCGTTGGGGACATGATTAAGTAAGCGCTGAATAATCTGACCGTACTCAATGGGATCTGAATATCCTACTGTATCTGGAAAGTTAATAGTTCTTGCACCCGCAGCGATAACAGCTTCTGTTATTCGACACATAAATTCAAAATCGGTACGGCTGGCATCCTCCAGAGAGAACTCAACATCGTCGATCAAATCTCGAGCCATTTTCACCGCACCGACTGCCTGCGCAAGCACCTGATCGGGCTCCATCTGTAGCTTATACTTCATGTGGATGGGTGAGGTTGCAATAAACGTATGGATACGGCCTGCATTAGCGCCTTTAAGAGCCTCGGCTGCACGTTCGATATCACCCGACATAGCCCTTGAGAGGCTACAAATTCGACTATCTTTTATCGCGTTAGCGATTCCCTTTATCGCTTCAAAATCGCCCTCGCTGGACACGGCAAAGCCTGCCTCAATCACATCGACATGCATCTTCTCAAGCACTTTTGCGATTCGTAATTTTTCATCTTTGGTCATTGAAGCGCCCGGACTTTGCTCGCCATCGCGTAAAGTCGTATCAAAAATAACCAATTTTTCTTTTGTTGCCATGATCTTTTTCCTTCTACAAACCAAGTTACTTGGCTAGCTACATTGTAGAACGCATTAAACCTCTTGTCCCACCTACCTGTGAGTATGGCTATATTTGCGTGCCATAGAAAAGAAATTTAACCCATTATGTGTATTCGATGATGCTTTTTATGAGGTATAACGATAGATGCCCCTCAGGGCAGGAGAAGGAATAATCCACGTGAAGGTGCAACGTTAGAAACGCTACGCATAGAAACTGCCTTCAGTGATTGACTATCCATAACAATATTTAAACAGATATTAAGACGGAAACCAAGGTGTTTACCCAGAGTTAAAACTCTTTTCCACGCCAACCAAGCTTGGTTGCAAGCCATAGAACTGGTGCAGACAGTGAGAAAAATAAAGCCATTGCGAATAAAACGCGAGGCGGATCAATGGTTATCACTACAAATCCCATCACCACCGATAAGATCACAATAAAGGGCACTTTGCCTCGCATATCAACCTTTTTAAAGCTGGGGTACTTGAAGTTCGACACCATGAGTAATCCCGCGCAAGCCGTTACCAATGCGCCGGTAACAGATAACCAGAGCGACGGCTGAATATCCTGCGCTGACCACACTAGCCCAGCGACTAAGGCTGCCGCCACAGGGCTTGGAAGTCCTGTAAACACCTTACCATCAGACACACCAGCCTGGACATTAAATCGTGCTAAACGCAACGCCGCGCAAGATGCGTACACAAAGGTCACAGCCCAACCCAACTTGCCAAGGGAGCTAACGCCCCAACCATAAGCCAACACGGCAGGCGCAACACCAAAAGAAACCATGTCCGAGAGGCTATCGTACTGAACGCCAAAGTCACTTTGAGTATTGGTCATACGCGCTACGCGGCCATCTAAGCCATCAAAAACCATTGCCGCAAAAATAGCCATTGCCGCCCATTCGTACTGACCACTAAAGCCCGATAACACTGCATAAAAACCACCAAATAATGCGCCGGTAGTCAGTATATTAGGCAGTAGATAAATACCTTTGCGGGGCCGACGTGCAGACATACCCACATCAGAATCCTGATCTTGATTGAGCTCAACAACCTTATCTACTGTCCGAGACTTCTCTTTCATAATACCACTTCCTGTTACACAGCCAGATACTTATTAGCCGGCATTATAAGCTAAGTTACCTATCAATCGTCCAAAAATTGCTGTTTCATGAATTCTAGATCAGCCTCAGATAGATCTAACGCTGACATTAAATAGCATTTCATTGAACCGTAATGCTCATCAATAGCGTCAAGAAAGGCAACAATATTATCTTCATGAACAGAGACATAGGGGGTTAGCCAATCTCTTTCCCAGTTTTCTACCTTGGCATCACGCAGATGACCTTCAATAATATCGACGAGCCTACTTGAGTCATAGTGCTTGTGAGTAAGCATATAATCCTCAATGATTGTTTCACGAGGTACATCTAGCGCTGACAAGATAAGCGCTGCAGCCAAGCCAGTGCGGTCTTTGCCAGCAGAACAGTGAAATACACTGGTATTGTCGGCATTTTTTATTATCTCCCTCATAAAGCGACTAAACGCAGGAATAACTACTTTTATACACGAGCGATACGAGTTAACGACAAGTTCATGAGAAGATTCAGCGGTGAGTTCACCCTCGAACAAAAACTCCCAAAATCTTGATATGTCCCCGATCGATATTTGATAATCGTCAACAAAGTCGGCCCGTATAGCCGCACTGGGAGACTGCTGCTGTTCCTCTTGGCGTCGGAAGTCATGTATTTTGCTGACGCCGATTTGTTCAAGAGTATCTAAATCTTTATTAGTTAAGTTAGCTAGGTGACCACAACGTAGAATCTTACGCCATTTAACCCGATAGCCATCTTCATTAAGGTAGCCGCCTAGGTCTCTAAAATTAATCCCACCACTGAGAGGCACTACCCTAGACATACCACTTGCCGCATCCACCATCATTACCTTCCTTTGTATGTTTTATACTCTACTGTACGGCGTAAGAACGGAAACGACCCTCTTTTGAGGGCCGATATTATTCCTTAAGCGAGAGAAGCTGGCCAAGCTATTTGGCCCACTAAACTCTAATAAACTTATCTCCCCGCGAGATACCGGAGACACCGCTGCGAACAACCTCCATTATGCCCATATGAGTAACCGCCTCAATAAATGCATCTAACTTGTCACTGTCGCCAGCAAGCTGCACCGTATAGGTCGATGGTGTCACATCGATAATATGTCCTCGGAAAATCTCCACACAGCTTTTTAGCTCCGTGCGAACATCACAGTCTGTAGCCTTAACCTTAACCAATAACAACTCACGCTCGATGTGAGGGCCTTGTGTTAAATCCACGACCTTTAGCGTATCAATGAGCTTATGTAATTGTTTGACAATTTGCTCTGCCATCTGATCATCACCTTGGGTGGTTAACGTTAGGCGAGACAGAGTTTCATCATCAGTTGGGGCGACCGTTAAAGTGTCGATATTATAACCACGCTGCGAAAACAAACCAACCACTCGAGATAAGGCTCCAAATTCATTCTCCAACAAAATAGAGATTATTCTTTTCATTAGGTTCTCTCCGTTTTGCTTAGCCACAGGTCTCGCATGGACCCACCAGGCATATGCATTGGATACACATGTTCAGAGCGATCAATACAGATATCCATGAAGACTACTCGATCTTTCATCGCGAAACACTCACGCATCTTTTCCTCAAGCTCGTCAAATTTAGTTACCTTAATTCCCACATGTCCATAGGCTTCTGCTAAAGCAACGAAATCCGGTAGCGATTCCTCATAAACACTCTGAGAGTAGCGACTGTTGTACTGCATGTCCTGCCACTGCCTAACCATACCTAGGGCCGCATTATTAAGATTAATAATTTTAACCGGCAAATTATGCTGACTACATGCAGACAGCTCTTGGATGCACATCTGAATACTACCTTCGCCTGTAACACAGGCAACATCAGTGTCGGGAAATGCAAGCTTAGCGCCCATGGCGGCCGGCAGCCCAAACCCCATAGTGCCAAGGCCACCAGAGTTGATCCATTGCCTAGGTTTGTCAAACAGATAGTATTGGGCAGCGAACATTTGATGCTGGCCCACATCCGAGGTGACAATCGCTTCCCCTTTAGTAACCTTATAAAGCGCCTTGATAACATCCTGAGGTTTAATTAGATTGCCACCACTTGGCTCATACCGAGACGCTGTGTAAAGACCATGTTTAGCACGCCATTCGTCAATTTGCTGCCACCATTGCCCTATAGCATCACCGTCGGGTGTGTTACCAGATTGCTCAATAAGGCTTAGCACCTCTTTTAATACGGAGGTACATGTTCCTACAATAGGAATGTCAGCAACAATATTTTTGGACACCGTGGTCGGATCAATATCAACATGGATAATGGTCGCCAAAGGACAGAACTTCTCTAGTTCATTTGTAACTCGATCATCAAACCTAGCACCAACCGCAAAAATTACGTCTGCGTGATGCATCGCGGTATTGGCCTCGAAAGTTCCATGCATGCCTAACATGCCAACAAATTGTCGGTCAGTTCCTGGATAGCATCCTAGCCCCATCAACGTATTGGTTACCGGATAGTTGAGTTTACGAGCCACGGCAATAAGGTGGTCAGCCGCGTTATCTATAACCACGCCACCGCCAGCATAAATAACAGGTCTTTTAGCCTCTAACAGGGCCTTTACAGCACGTTTTATCTGCCCACGGTGGCCTTTATCGCTCGGTTGATACGAGCGCATTTTCACCTCTGAAGGAAACTCATAGGGCACTTTATAATTAGGTTCTGTCACGTCCTTCGGTATATCTACTACTACTGGGCCGGGACGACCGGTGCCGGCTATGTAATAGGCTTTTGCAATAGTTGCCGCAATATCTTCAGGCTTGGTTACCAAAAAACTATGTTTAACGATAGGCCGAGAGACACCAACCATGTCAGTTTCTTGAAATGCGTCTTGACCAATTTTACTAGACGGGACCTGCCCTGAGATAACGACCAGAGGTATAGAATCCATATAGGCGGTGGCAATACCGGTAATCGCGTTAGTAGCACCTGGACCTGAAGTGACTAAAGCTGTACCAACTTCTCCGGTTGCCCGAGAAAACCCATCTGCAGCGTGAACTGCTGCTTGCTCATGGCGGACGAGAAGATGAACGACATCCTCTTGTCGATAAATGGCATCATAAATATGCAGCGCAGCACCACCTGGATAACCCCAGACATGCTTAACACCAACGTCGCGTAATGCACGGATTAAAATGTCACCGCCAGATAAAAGTTCCACAATTGTTCCTCACTAATAATGTGTAGGAAATGTCCCTGCAGAATAGGCTGTAACATCAAAATAGACGCCGCAACTGCGGCATGCTCAGTCACACTGATAAGTGTTTTAGACTGACCTTAGGGCTATGGGTAATAGCGCCTTCTGTGTTGATGACCAGCGACATTGATAACATCTACCTGGCACTCTTTCCAATAAATCTACACTAATACGTGTAGATCCGCCGCATGGTAACACTTTATTCTTTTAACTCAAAGGATTATGGACCGACATTACGGCGGACTATAAACTTATACTCAAAAGAGATTGACAACATTTTAATAACTGAGCCACCATAAGCCAAGTGATAAAATGAATGCCAAATGAGATCTTATTGATGCGCGAAAAAAACGAGCCACTTAACGCTACGCTATTTATAATAGCGTTAACTTTTTCGGCATTGCTGGTTTCTGCCTGCTCTAGCGAAAAGCCGTCTGCCACCACTATCATGGCCAATATTAATGGTTATAGCTTCGATAATAATCGTCAGTTGCAGCAATTTCAGACCTTGGCTTTTGATAATGGCAGAGTACTTGCAACCGGTGGCCCAACTCTTGAGGCTAATTATCCCAATGCCAACGTCATCGATGGCGAGGGTCTAACTTTACTGCCAGGCATAACTGATGCTCATGGACACGTTTCTAGCCTAGGCTATACGCTGTTGCAAATTGATCTTCGTGGCGCCACCTCGGCTAGGCAGATATCGTCATTAATTGCTAAGTATGCCAAAGAAAAACCTTTCCTCAACTGGATTCAAGGACGTGGGTGGAATCAAGTATTGTGGTCTGGGCAACAGTACCCCACGGCACAAATACTTGATGAATTGACCTCTGATCGACCCGTGTGGTTGGAGCGAATCGACGGCCATGCTGGCTGGGCTAATAGTAAAGCTTTGACATTAGCCGGCATCAATGCCAACACTATCAGTCCTCCCGGTGGCGAAATCATTCGTGACCGAAACGGGAATCCCACAGGGATCTTGATTGACAATGCAATGGCATTAGTAAATCAAGTCATACCCCCTCCCACAGATGAGGAAATGGCCGCAGCACTGGCTGCGGCAACCAGCCACTTACTTAGCCTAGGAATCACCTCGGTACATGATGCTGGAGTCAGTGCTAGAGAAAACGATTATTATCGCCAATTGGCTAACAGTGGCAATTTAGCCGTCCGTCTTTACGGTATGATTTCATCAACCGATCCCGAGCTTGGCCGAATGTTGTCAGCAGGGCCTAGTAACGACCCTCTAGACCTGTACTCTGCTCGCAGCGTGAAAGTGTATACCGATGGTGCCTTAGGGAGTCGTGGCGCAGCTCTCCTGGAGCCCTATTCTGATCGAGCAGGCCATAGCGGGCTGCTATTGACCTCAAAAGAACAGTTGAGAGCTATATTGAGTCTATCTATTCAGGCGGGCTTTCAGGTCGCTATTCATGCCATTGGTGACAAAGGCAATCGCATTGGTCTAGATGAAGTCGAGCATGCCTATGCTACCATTGGTGGTCGTGAATTACGCCACCGAATAGAGCACTCTCAAGTGGTCGCACTGGACGATATCCCTCGATTTAAAAGCCTCGATGTTATCCCTTCAATGCAACCAACTCATGCAACCAGCGATATGAATATGGCAGCTGATCGTCTCGGAATCAACCGGCTTAAAGGGGCTTATGCCTGGCGCAGCTTTCTCGATCAAGGTAGCATTTTAGTATCTGGATCAGATTTCCCCATAGAGCTCGCTAACCCTTTTCACGGTATCCATGCTGCTGTAACTAGACAAAACCAACTCGACGAACCCGACGGAGGCTGGATCCCGGAGCAGGCCATTACCATTGAAGAGGCCGTTCGCTCATTCACTCTTGACGCAGCCTGGGCTGCGCACCAAGAAATGGCCTTGGGGGGGCTCTCCGAAGGAAAATGGGCCGACTTTATATTGATAGATCAAGATCTATTTACTATACCGACGAACGAATTATGGAAAACAACAGTTGTCGAGACCTGGTTGGCCGGGAAATTAGTCTATGAAAAACAGTAAAATGCCGCGATTTAACCTAGCCTTTCACTAGGCTGACATTATCGATTAAACGCGCAGCCTGAGTAAACATGGCGCCTAAAACAGTGATATCTTCGTCATCATAGGCTGCGAGATCCAGCGTTTTACTGTTGCTACAGGTGATATAATCTACTTTGAATCCTGCCTCTGTAATGCGCTTTGCACCCGCAGTCTCAAGTTCAGAAAACTCTTTATTACCGTCTCTAATTTGTCCTGCAATCCAGTCGAGACTATCCTTGAGTACCGTGACCAGAGGTCTTTCATCAGCTGTAATATAACGATTGCGTGAACTCATCGCTAGACCGTCGACTTCGCGATGAATAGGTGCTGAGCTGATCTGTATGGGCAGACAGAGATCTTCAACCATCCGTCTAATCACCGCTAATTGTTGATAGTCCTTAATGCCAAAGATAGCTTCATCCGGCTGAACAATATTAAATAGCTTACTAACCACCGTTGTTACACCCTCAAAGTGTCCCGGACGGCTTGCACCACACAAAACATCGGTCATGGTCGGACAAATCACCCGACTTTGCGTGTCCAGTCCATTAGGGTACATTTCTGTATCGTCAGGATGAAATAGGTAATCGCAACCAGTATCACGGAGCTTGTCACAGTCACTTTGATAAGTACGAGGGTACTTGTCCCAGTCTTCATTGAGACCAAATTGGAGTTCATTAACAAAAATAGAACAAACCACGATGTCATTAGTTTTCTTAGCTTGCGTTAGCAACGCCAGATGACCCTCATGAAGATTACCCATCGTTGGAACAAAACCTATTTTTAGGCCCTGGGTTCGATCTCGAATAAGATCATCTCGGAGTCCACTGATAGTGTGAAAAACTTTCATCGTCGATTACCTTTGAGTGGGGTTAGTGATCCGCGAAATAGTCGCCAGCAAGATTTTCAAAGCGAGTATACTTGCCCATAAACATCAAGCGACAGGTGCCAATAGGTCCATTTCGCTGTTTGCCAATAATAATTTCGGCTGTGCCCTTGTCAGGACTGTCTTCGTTATAGACCTCATCACGATAAATAAACGCAATAACATCAGCATCCTGCTCTATCGCCCCAGATTCTCTAAGATCTGCATTGACAGGCCGTTTGTTAGGCCGCTGCTCAACATTACGACTAAGCTGTGATAGCGCTATCATTGGGCATTCATACTCACGGGCTAACCCTTTTAATTCTCTCGATATCTGTGAAATTTCCTGTACCCTGCCTTCAGCCGAATTGCTGCCGTTCATTAACTGCAGGTAATCCACCATAATCATACCTGGTCGCGCTTGAGCATAAAGTGCCTCTGTGTCCGCTGGGGTATCAGCACCGTGTTTAAGGTGCCACTCTTGGCGCAACTGCTCAACTCGTTCTCGAGTAAACTGCTTGATTCTATTGCGCATTTCAAGCGGCGTAATGCCTGCGGAATCATCAATAAACAACGGCTTATCCTTTAATCGTTGCGCAGCACTACTAAGCCTTGGCCAATCGTCTTCAACCAAATTACCTGAGCGCATGCGTGTCTGATCAATCTTTCCGATAGATGACAACAAACGAATAATTAATTGACTAGCCGGCATCTCTAACGAGAAAACCAGAACAGGACGGTCTTGATTAAGCGTGGCGTGTTCTACCATATTCATTGCAAAAGCCGTCTTACCCATGGAAGGGCGGCCGGCAATAATAACCAAATCTGACTTTTGCCAACCTGACGTCATTTTATCTAGGTCACTAAAGCCTGTACTCAACCCGGTAATATCGGCATCATTTTTAAATAACTCATCTAGACGCTCAACAGCTTCTTTAATAAGGGAGTTAACTTCCTTAAAACCACCCTTCTTAGGTCGGTTTTCGATAATTTCCTGGAGCCGGCTCTCTGCTTCGGCAAGTAGCTTAGAGCTATCCCAACCCAAAGGGTTGTAGCCTTTACGGACAATTTCACTGGCGGCACCTATCAACTGCCTAACGATCGATCGTTCCAGTACAATTTGTGTGTAGGCTTTTATATTGGCTGAACTTGGCGTGCTACTGGCTAAGTCAACGAGATACTCAGCACCACCAACAGCAGAGAGTTCATTAGAATTTTGGAGTGACTCAGAAAGGGTAATTGGATCAAAGGGTTGGTTCTCTGCTGACAACCGACTCATCGCTGTAAAGATCAGCTGATGGTCCTTACTGTAAAAATCGCTTTCAGACAACACTTCGGCAATTGAGTCAAAGGCATCATTCTTTAACATTAATCCGCCAATAACAGCTTGCTCAGCCTCAATTGAGTGAGGTAATGGCTGACTGATGCTGGGTTCTGCAAAGAGCGCTTCATTCATACCGGAGATGTTTAACCTATGCTGACAATAGTGAATTTTTAGATTGCTGTATGAGTAGTATAAGTAATAAACCCGACAAACAAAAACGGCATTGCATCTTATTAAGAGGCAATGCCGTTACGCAACAACTTTAGACGTTTTCGACGAACTAAATTATTCCGCCTCAATAACAACCACAATTGTTTCAGTAATATCTGTGTGCAATTGCACATCAATATTAAACTCACCTAAGTGACGCAAAGGGCCTTCAGGCAAGCTGATCTCGTTCTTGGTTACATCGCTACCAGCAGCTGCGATGGCCTCTTCAAGCTCTCTCGCTCCTACCGAACCAAATAGTTTCCCTTCATCGCCAGCTATAGCTGAGATAGTAATGGAACCCACTGCTTTTAGCTTGTCAGCACGGGCCTGAGCTTCGGCTAGTTTTTCAGCGGCCTGAGCTTCGAATCCAGCTCGTCGCAGTTCAAATTCAGCAACATTTTTGTCGGTAGCGAAAACCGCTTTACCCTGAGGTATAAGGTAGTTACGACCAAAGCCAGCTTTAACATTAGCTCTATCGCCAATGTTGCCCAACTTACCAATTTTTTCAAGCAGAATAACTTGCATCTTAATATCCTCTATATTTCACTATTCGTACGAGGCTAACCGTGAGTATCACTCGCTAACCTTGTTCTTAAATTCATAAAGCTGTCAGCTAATCCAACCAATACCAACAGCGCCATCATAATAGGGCTATACAGAATAACCCCTATATAAACAAAGACCAACCAATGGCCACTCTTTGCTTTAACCTTAACCCAGTAATGTACAAGCGCTAACCCAGCTATCAGTAACGGAATAGAGGCTAACTGCACCCAGATTCTATAATCATCCGATAACAATACCCCAGCACCCATCAATACTGCCAACAACAAACCTAACTTAGACTCTAACCTTATCCCATGGAATTCTTGTTGGAATCCACCCGGATTATAAAGTATTGCCTGCCACCACCTTGAAACAAATAAACTAGCAATGGTACTTAGCGTGATCATCCATGCTGATATTCCCAGCATTATGGTGCCACTTGGCATCACCACGCTCTGATCCAATTGCTGCGACATCTGCGCAAAAAGAGCCTCTATCTCCAGTACTATAGACGCCAAATCAGAGCCAAATACAACACCTGAGACCAACGCAAATAGAGCCCCGGCTATCACTGCTCCGCTCAACGTAGAAGACCAAGCCACAGTCTGGCGCAGAACGTTAGCAACCACCACCATATTAATTAAGGCGAGGCCTGAGACAATCGTTAGAAACGGCGTTGCCCCGCTAATAAAATAACCAACCAACAGAGGCAGCAGCGCCCACAAAGCTACCAATGCCCCCTCCAAGCTACCTTTGGTTAAAGTGACTAAGCCAATAGTTGCCGGACTAACAAAAGGGATAAAGCTACCGAGTAGCGCAGTCAAACAGGCCTGCATCCGCCCGCGCATTATGAACTCAGCTAGGGCGCGCAAAACCGTTACCCTTATTCTTACTTATGGCTATCAGTGTAAGGAAGCAAAGCAATATAGCGTGCGCGCTTGATTGCTTCAGATAACTGGCGCTGATAACGAGCTTTAGTGCCAGTAATACGACTTGGAACAATCTTACCGCTCTCTGACACATAACCTTTCAGCGTATCTAAATCTTTGTAATCAATCTCAGTAGCGCCTTCAGCGGTAAAACGACAAAACTTTCTACGACGTACAAACTTAGCCATGGTTATTCTCCTTTATCCGCATCTGATTGCTCTTCGACTTCGGCTTTATCTTCAACCACTGCCTCAGCATTATCTGACTTTTCCTCTTCAGCAGCAGCATCCGCAGCCGCTTTAGCTTTATCCGCAGCTGCCTTAGCCGCATTACGACGCTCTCGCGCTTCTTTGTCGGCACGCTCGGAATTTTCTAGTTTCATGATGGGTGAATCGCCTGTCACGGCTTCGTCACGACGAATTACCATGCTACGAATCACTGCATCGTTATAGCGGAAAGTTGAATTCAACTCGTCCAGCACATCTTGACCGCACTCTACGTTCATCAAAATATAATGAGCT
Source organism: Porticoccaceae bacterium (assembly GCA_012960115.1). GTDB lineage: Bacteria > Pseudomonadota > Gammaproteobacteria > Pseudomonadales > Porticoccaceae > HTCC2207. Next base: position 26,835 of record DUBX01000013.1, on the reverse strand, counting down.
TTATGGATTTTGTTAATGGGATAAGCCAATTGACGGCGACCCCAGTTTTCAGACCTGTGGACAGTGCCGTTACCTGCAACGATAGATGCGGTATAACGCTCGACCATACCAGGGACTTGTTCGCTTTGGTCTGGATGGACCAAAAACACAATTTCGTAGTGACGCATTGTAGCTCCTCATGGGTTAGAAGCCTCCCGTTAAAGCTATTTAGCTACACGGTGAAGCAAGGAGTGCCGAACATCATTGTTCGACGCTTTAAAGGCGCGCTATTGTAGTGATTTGATGCAACACTTGCAACACGGAATTGCTAAACTTATTAACGGGCGTATTAGTCGCTTTTGGAGTGATTTCGCTGTTCTTTAATAAGCGCCCATGCAGAGCTTATATTCGTCTTCGTATGCCTAAGGAAATAGGTAATGAAGATTCCTTCGATGGCCACAAGTAGATGAAATAGAATAACCAACCTAAACCAAATATCAGCATCAAGAATGATCAGTAAATAATAGGCTGGCGCAATTAATAACGCGGCAATTTTAGCGCCTAACGTATGATAACTAGGGTAGTCGCCGAATTTCACCGCTGCAACGACAAGGGGCACTAAAAATGACAATGTAGCCATCAGCAGAAAGATTGATTGGTCAGAAAAGATGTCCGGCCAAAGAATATATAGAGCTAAAATCATAACAGCATAGGTCAGAGCATCGCCCCAACTATCCAATTTAGCCCCAAACTCACTAGTTTGATTAAACTTTCGAGCTAGATAGCCGTCAAGAGCATCACTAATTAAAGATATACCGAGCACCCACAGAAATAGCACGCCTGCCCCGGAAACTGCCAGCCAAACTAGCACAGGAACTAATCCCAGACGCAAAAAACTAAGCATATTAGCGATCGAAAGTAAATTTGTACTCATCGTATTCTCGGCACCTAGACTTTGACCCCTTTGCAGGACAATTCCCTTTGGGGTATAGATTAGCGTTTTTTTACGCCGCAATGCAACGTCAAATAACAGAATGTTTTTAAATCAACTGCGGATCGCGGATCGATAAAGGCTATTCATAAGAACATTACCCTCCTCATCTAGATGACTTTACTGTCCGTTGACGAACCGCCTCAAACAAACAGATTCCGGTAGCCACGGAAACATTTAGACTTTCTACACTGCCAGACATCGGTAATTTAGCCAAAAAATCACACTGCTTGCGTGTTAATTGACGCATCCCATCTCCCTCTGCACCCATAACGATGACAGTGGGTCCCGTCAAATCAAAATCGTAGATAGTTTGATCGGCCTCTCCATCTGTGCCAACTACCCAGCAACCCTGCTGTTGTAATTTATCCAGAGTCCTCGTCAAATTCGTGACAGTCACCAAAGGTATAGATTCGGCCGCACCGCAGGCTACTTTTTGCACGATAGGGGTTAATCCAACAGAATTATCTTTCGGAACAATGACCGCATGAACTCCGGCCCCATCAGCGGAGCGCAGGCAGGCTCCTAAATTGTGGGGATCGGTGACTCCATCAAGCATTAGAAAAAAACTACTCGCACCATGCTTTTCTGCCAACTGCATAAGGAAGGTCTCGTCATAGGTTTCACCTGGCTGACAAAGTGCCATGACACCTTGATGACGGCCCTCCGTTTTAGCGTCTAAGCGCTTAACTGAGGTCAGCTGCAAAGCAATGCCGTGTTGCTCTGCTAAATTATGGATCTTTTGAAGGCGATCATCTTTACGGCCCTGCTGAACATGTAATTCGGTAACGCGCTGAGGCGACGACTTAAGCATTGTCTGCACCGCATGAATACCATAAATCCAATCCAAAACAACCTCCACCTTATTTAATTTGCTAATCGCTGATTGCGCATTGTACTGGCTTTGGGCACACTTCTGTTATGTTAATTCAACCTCAATAGTAATCTGCTTCAAGTAAGGATTTTTTGCACCATGAACCAAAATATTAACGCAACGCCCTCCGCAAATCTATTGAGACGAATCGCGGCTTTGGTCTACGACGTCTTTTTACTGTTCGCCATATCCCTTGGCTACGGAGCAGTACTGCTAGTCCTAAGGATCATAATCGTCGGCATAGACGAAGCACCCATGGCAAACCCCTCTCTTTTTCTGCAATGGCTAAGTTTTATTGGCCTGTATTCCGCTCTTAGCGGCTACTATGTGATCTGTTGGCGCAAGCAAGGTCAAACCATTGGCATGAAAGCATGGCGCATAAGATTACAGCAGCCCAACGGAGCGCTAGCAACGCCTGCGCAATGCTGGAAGCGTTGCTTAGCCGCCCCATTGTCGCTTTTATGCTTGGGTGTCGGCTATCTATGGTGTCTATTGCCACCCACAAAACAATGCCTTCATGATCGCTACACTGGGACCGAAGTAATCGTTCTACCCAAAACTAACCAATAGATGTCAGAAATAGGTCAAGGTCTATGGCTATGAGCACCCTAATACTTGCACTGGATCAAGGAACAACATCCTCCAGGAGCATGCTCTTTAATAAGGACTTTAGTATACGCGGTCAATCGCAAAAAGAATTCGCCCAGTATTTTCCTGATTCTGGATGGGTTGAACACGACCCGATGGATATTTGGCGTACCACATTAGAGACTAGCAAAGAGGTCATAGCTAAGGCTGGAATTACATCATCAGACATTGCTGCTATCGGCATTACTAACCAGCGAGAAACAACCCTAATATGGGATAGAAAAACAGGCCTGCCTATTTATAACGCCATTGTTTGGCAGGATCGGCGAACAGCTACTCTATGCACTGAACTACAGCGCCTAAACCATGAAGCTTTGGTTAGTGAAAAAACAGGCCTACTCCTCGATCCTTATTTTTCGGCGACTAAAATCGCCTGGATTCTCGACAATATTCCCAACGCTAGACAGAGAGCCGAGCGCGGCGAATTAGCTTTTGGTACCGTAGACACATGGTTATTATGGAACTTGACCGACGGTAAGTCACATGCCACCGATGCAACCAACGCTTCTCGAACCTTGCTCTATAACATCCATAGTGGACAATGGGATGACGACCTACTCGACCTTTTTAATGTTCCACGGCAATTACTTCCAGAGGTGAAAGATAGTGCGGCCGACTTTGGTAGCACCGAATTATTTGGCAAGCCAATTAAAATTTATGGTATTGCGGGGGACCAACACGCCGCCACTATAGGTCAGGCATGTTTTGAGCCTGGCATGATGAAATCCACCTACGGAACAGGTTGTTTTGCCCTCTTAAATACGGGGACTACAGCGGTAAAATCAAACAACCGGATGCTCACCACAATTGCTTATCAGCTAGAGGGTAAAACAACCTATGCCCTAGAGGGCTCAATCTTTATTGCTGGGGCAGCTGTGCAATGGCTGCGCGATGGGCTTGGCATTATTGAATCCGCCAAGCAATCTGGTGAACTTGCGGCACAGGCTGATGACCATCAACAGGTGTACATGATCCCTGCTTTTACGGGCCTAGGGGCCCCTTGGTGGGATGCCGATGCACGGGGCGCACTTATCGGACTAACTAGAGGAACAGGGCCCGCCGAGGTCTCTCGCGCCGCTCTGGAATCGGTCTGCTACCAAACTCTAGACCTGTTAAATGCCATGCAAGATGATTGGGGAGACTCCGCCACAACGGTACTGAGAGTCGATGGTGGTATGGTAGCTAGCAATTGGACCATGCAGCGTCTCGCTGACATTTTACAAGCCCAAGTAGATCGCCCAGTCATTGCAGAAACTACCGCTTTGGGGGCAGCTTGGTTAGCTGGGTCTAGAGCTGGCGTATGGCCTGATCAGGAGGGTTTCGCCAACAGCTGGCAGTTAGATAAATCCTTTGGACCGCAGATGGACAAGCCAGAAAGAGATTGCAAAGTAGCTGGCTGGGATATAGCAGTTAAACGAGTGCTAACCCAGTAACGGGATTAAGTTATAAGCGTGTAATGCGGTTGTGAAGATCTGATATTGCCGACCTGCCCAAACCGCCTCAGTTCTTGGAGTAGGGATGCTCTTTCTACTCTAATACAACCCATAAAGTCCTCGGAAAAAGAGGCCAGCTGAATTTGAGGCTAGCCACTTCGCCTAAGCAAATACGAACCAAGAACCATGCAAAATAATATCGGCCCTAACACAGCAAGCAAGACGGGAAATCCAAATACTATACTTAGAGGGCCAAGCATATCTTGAATAATTTTAAAGGTGATCCCAATCAATACACCGACAAAAATTCTAAAGCCCATAGTAGAACTTCGCAAAGGCCCAAAAACAAAAGAGATGCCGACTAAAACCAAACCAAAAATGACTAATGGTTGCAGCACTTTTCTCCAGTACGCTAATTCATAGATCGCAGTATCAGCCTCTTGCTGCCGTAAAAATTCTATCTGATTACTAATGGTTGAAATAGGTAGCGCTGAGGGTGCCAGAACATTTACCGTCAATACCTCTGGCGACAACTCAGAGTCCCACTGGCGTGTTAATCGCTTTTCTGTTGTTGTTCTGTCGCTCTCAAACCGCGTAATCGAAACATTTTCTTCCATCCAAAATTCTTCAGCCGGATTATAAGTAGCGCGACTAGCAAAACTAGCCTCTTGTAATATCTTCTCATCAGAAAACTGATAACGAGTAACGCCATAAAGCACCCCACCGGGGAATACCGCGTTAAAATGCATGAAATCTCTGCCCTCATGAATCCATAGCCCGGCAGTAGAGTCTTGAGCCGTCTCACCTTTACGTAGATATTGCCGAGTGCCGTCCGCACGCTGATCTAGATAAGGCGAAAAATATTCGCTAATTAAGGCGCCGACAAAAATAAACAGCATCACCGGCTTCATTACAAAATAGACAATCCGTATAAGAGAGACCCCAGATGCTCGCATAACCGTGACTTCACTATTACCAACTAGTAAGCCCAATCCATAGAGGCAGCCTATCAGTGATGAAAAAGGGATATATTCATAAATCGTCGAAGGTAATTTAGTGCCCACATAAATAAGTACGTCAGTGAACCCATAGTTGCGCTCAATCGCACGTGTCTCATCAATAATCTCAGCAACCACGTCTAATCCCACCACCACGATCAACGCAATAAAGACGGCATTAAACACGGTCAACCCAATATGCCGAGATAGACGCATCATGAAGATAATCCCTTCTCAACTCTCTTTTTGGCAGTCGACCTGACAAGCTTTTTAGGTTTGAGTAACCATAAACCAAATAGTAAAAAGACTATATGGACAGGCAGCAAGGTAATACTGGCCGACAATTCTCCAGACTCGATATTACCTCGCAGCGCATTCAATGCCAAAAGGTAGGTGAAATACAGCACGATTGCCGGCAATAATTTGGTAAATCTTCCTTGCCGTGGGTCAGTTCTACTTAAGGGGACTGCTAAAATAACCACTACCAAAACCATCAATGGAATCGAAAGCCGCCATTGCAAGGTGGCCTCTAACCTTGGGTCATCAGACATCACCAGGTCTGATGTCGCAATAGCATCTGTTTCAGGGTCTTCTTCTATTTTTTTCGGTGTTTTTAGCTTAGAACCATATTCCTCGAAATGAGTAATTTGATACTCATGACTTCCAGGGTTACCCTCGATGCGGTACCCCTGCTCCAACACAAGAAAACGCTCTACGCCGTCTTCAGACCGCTGTTGACGACCTCGCTCAGCCACGACAACTGCCAGTCGTCGATCGAACGTATCTGCGGACCCTGCACTCACTGCAAGAAATACATTTTCTAATTCTCGGTCAACGTTAATGCTTTCAGCATAGGTCACTCCCTTACCACCTTTAAGAGAGTAGAACTTTTTCGGGTTTACCCGATCGAGTTCAGTCATCTGTTGTTGCGCTATAAAGATGGTTTCAGTCTTAGTAGCCCCTGCTGGAGACACAAACAGGCTCAACCAACCCACTAAAACAGCTAATCCGAAGGCGACTATGAGAGTATAACCAAGCAACTGAAGCTCTGAAATCCCGCAAGCTTTAAGGACACTCATCTCATTCTCGACATGCAGCCGACCAAAGGTCAACAATATAGACAAGAAAAAGGCTAGTGGTAACGCGAGTTCTAAGAAACCTGGAATTTTGTATCCAATCACGGCAAAAATAACTGAAGGTTCTAGATTTCCAGCCAGGGCATTCGCTAAATACTTCACAAAGCGACCACTAATTAGCACCATAAGCAGGATTGTGCATATAGCAAACGTTGAAGACAGTATTTCACGAGTTAAGTAACGAAAAATAATCACAATGTTAGACTTATAGGTCTTGGGTGTAGTTAAACAAACTGTTATCGTAAGCGACAAATTAAACTAGCCAAATAAGACAACCATCTGGAGCGAACATGGAGTTTAAAGCATCTGCCGCAAACCTGTTAACCATTAAAGTAGATTCTCTCATTCTACTAACGGGCTCACAACTACACAATACGGCCAAATTGATTGATGACTCCCTAAACGGAGCAATACAAGCCCTGATTAAGTCAGGTGATTTTAGCGGAAAATTAGCCTCTAATTGTATATTTCACACCCCCGATAGAGCTTCAAAAAGAATCATCCTAATAGGTGTCGATGGTGCTTCAACTACACAAAAAATGATTAAAGCAATAGAGTCTGCTGCCTTATTATTAAACAAGACACCCAGTGCAAAAGCACTGTGGATAGGGGATAGCCTTAGCGATGACATAGAATGGCAAGCGAGCATCATGGCAAGAAGCGTTCAAACTAGCAGATATAAGTACAATGGCAGTAGTAAACCCACTAAACCAAGCAAGTTAAAGTCTGTAACCTACTGGTGCGTTAAAAAATCCCAGACCACTTCTGCGACCAAAGGTCTTGTCTATGGCAGCGCCGTTGGCAATGGCATGAATACCGCACGAGGGTTGGCCGACCTTCCCGCGAACATCTGCACGCCAAACTTTCTCGCCAGTCAGGCAAAAAAATTAGCTAAGGGTCAAGCTAAGGTCACGACCAGCATTCTAAAAGAAGCTGACATGAAAACCCTAGGAATGGGCTCATTGCTGTCGGTGAGTGCTGGATCTGTAGAACCAGGCAACCTCATCGTGATGAGCTATCAAGGTGCCGAAAAGACGACAAAACCTGTTGTACTAGTCGGCAAAGCAGTGACCTTTGATACCGGCGGTATAAGCCTCAAAGCTGGGCGAGGCATGGATGAAATGAAATTTGACATGTGTGGCGGAGCATCAGTATTTGGCGTTATTAATGCGCTAATTGAAACCCAACTACATATTAATGTCGTCGGTATTGTCCCAGCGGTAGAGAACATGCCAGCAGGCAACGCCACCAAACCTGGAGATGTGGTCACCAGCATGTCGGGGCAGACCATCGAGGTACTCAATACCGATGCAGAGGGTCGACTTATTCTGTGCGACGCTCTGACCTATGCCGCTCGCTTTGAGCCCGACACCGTCATCGATATCGCTACGCTCACTGGCGCGGTCATCGGTGCTCTAGGTAAGTTAACGGCGGGCTTGTTGTCAAACGATGATGAATTAGCTGACCAATTACTCAACGGCGGCACTCTTAGTGGAGATCGTGCATGGCGACTCCCTTTATGGGAAGAGTATGACAAGCAATTAAAAAGTAATTTTGCCGATATGGCCAATATAGGTGGAGAAGCAGGCACTATAACCGCTGCTTGTTTCCTGTCACGCTTTACAAAAGACTATAAATGGGCCCATCTGGACATCGCAGGAACTGCATGGCACTCAGGATCGGCAAAAGGAGCCACCGGACGACCTGTGCCTATGTTAATGCAATACCTCTGCACTAAGGCCGGACATTAATGTTTGCATTTCTCTTGGTATTTGAGGGAGTGTGGGCGTGACAAAGGTATCCTTTTACAAATTAGCCGGAGATCATACTCTCGCTCTAGCGCTAGTGTGCCAGTTGGTGCAAAAGTCACTAGCCGCCAATCAACAGGTACTTTGCTTAGTGCCTGATAACATAGCCGCACAGCAATTGGATGAAATGCTTTGGGGCTTCAACGGGGCATCCTTTGTACCTCATGCTCAGGGCGTTGATCACGTGCCCGTGGCTATTAGCTTTGATGAAGAGCCTGGAGAACACCACCAGGTTTTAATTAATTTGCAGGCTCAAATTCCCACTTGGTTTAGCCGCTTTGAAAGAGTTATCGAAATCATCTATAAAGAACCTGACTATGAACAAGCTAAACGTGATAATTTCCGATTTTATAAAGAACGTGGCTATCAGTTAGACTTCCACGACCTTTCAGAGCGATTTAAACTCTAGACGCGCCATATATAAGACCTTTAAAACCTGAACCATAAAGTTTGGGAGCTATAAAATTTTCTACAAACCAGTTTTAAAGCACCTCTTTTGATGTTCAATGCTAGCGACTAAATCCGTCAAGCCCTATAATCACCGCTGACGAAAAGAACCTACACTTCGCATACCATTGGGACAAAATATTAAATTATGGACAAAACATTCAACCCTAAAGACGTCGAAACCAAGTGGTATGAAACTTGGGAAAAGCGAGGTTATTTCGCCCCCTCAAGTAATGGTGAGCCATACAGTATTGTAATCCCCCCGCCCAATGTCACTGGCAGCCTTCATATTGGTCACGCGTTGCAGCACAGCATTATGGACGCTCTGACGCGCTACAACCGCATGAAAGGGAAAAGTGCTCTCTGGCAAGTGGGTACCGACCATGCGGGCATAGCGACTCAAATGGTGGTAGAGCGAAAGCTCGCCAATGAGAATCTGCCCGGGCGTGAAGAACTGGGGAGGGAAAAGTTCATCGATAAAATCTGGGAGTGGAAACAGGAATCCGGCGATACCATAACCAAACAGATGCGCCGACTGGGCAACTCCGTTGACTGGGAAACTGAGCGATTCACCATGGACGACGGCTTTTATAAGGCCGTGCAAGAAGCCTTTATACGTCTGCACGCTGATGGTCTTATTTATCGCGGCAAGCGCTTGGTTAACTGGGATCCCAAACTGCACACCGCCATCTCCGATCTTGAAGTTGAGAACCGTGAAGTTAAAGGCAAAATGTGGAATTTGCGCTACCCCTTAGCCGAAGGAGTCAAAACGCTGGATGGCAAAGACTACATCGTCGTCGCGACCACGCGACCAGAAACGTTGCTGGGCGATACTGGCATAGCCGTAAATGCTGACGATCCGAGATACAGCAATCTTATTGGAAAATATGTCACCCTTCCGTTGGTAGGCCGACTGATTCCAATCCTTGCCGACGACCACGCTGACATGGGAAAAGGGACCGGTTGCGTAAAGATCACCCCTGCCCATGATTTTAATGACTATGACGTTGGCCAGCGCCACAAACTGCCCATGGTCAATATCCTAACGATGAATGCAGACATCCGCCAAAGCGCTGAATGCGTGAATAGCGATGGAAGCGACAACGATGAGATGGATGCCACATTGCCTCAGAAGTATCACGGTATGGAACGTTTCGCGGCGCGGCGCGAAGTGGTAACTGATATGGACACTCTAGGACTCCTGGAAGATGTCAAAGAAAATGATATGACTATCCCTTACGGAGACCGCGGCGAAGTTGTGATCGAACCCATGCTGACCAATCAATGGTATGTCGATGCCAAGAAATTGGCCGGCCCAGCGATTGAGGCTGTTGAAGACGGCCGCATAAAATTTGTTCCGCAGCAGTACGAAAACATGTACTTCTCGTGGATGCGCAACATTCAAGACTGGTGTATATCACGCCAACTATGGTGGGGCCATCGTATTCCTGCTTGGTATGATGAATCTGGCAAAGCCTATGTTGGCATGAGCGAGAAGGATGTGCGGGCCAAACATAATTTAGGCGATATAGCCCTGACCCAAGACGAAGATGTCCTAGACACTTGGTTTAGCTCTGCACTCTGGACTTTCGGCACTCAGGGCTGGCCCGAGCAAACCGAGCGCTTGAAAACATTTCACCCCACCGATGTGCTCGTTACCGGTTTCGATATCATTTTCTTCTGGGTCGCGCGCATGGTCATGATGTCCATGCATTTGATCAAAGATGAAAATAGTGAACCTCAAATCCCGTTTAAAACGGTCTATGTGACCGGCCTTATTCGCGATGAGCAAGGTCAGAAAATGTCCAAGTCAAAAGGTAATGTTCTTGATCCTTTAGATATGATCGATGGTATTGATATTGAAACTCTGCTCGATAAGCGCACCGGTAATATGATGCAACCTCAGCAGGCAGCGAAGATCGTTAGCAGGACAAGAAAACAGTTCCCCGACGGTATCGAGCCTCATGGAGCAGATGCTCTGCGTTTTACCCTATGCGCACTGGCTTCAACCGGTCGCGATATTAATTGGGACATGAAACGGCTTGAAGGCTACCGTAACTTTTGTAACAAGATCTGGAATGCCTCTCGCTATGTGCTAATGAACGCTGAAAACCAGAACTGTGGGCAAGATAATTCAAGGGATTATAAGCTGACGCTTGCCGATCGCTGGATTATGTCTCGCCTGCAACAGGCCGAGACAGAAGTGACTGCCGCCATTGAAAATTACCGATTTGACCTGGCCGCACAGGCGCTCTATGACTTTGTTTGGAATGAATATTGCGATTGGTATTTGGAACTCTCCAAACCAATACTCTGGGATGAAAATGGTGATCCAGCTGTTCAGAAAGGTACCCGGCGTACCCTCGTTAGGGTTTTAGAGTCTACGCTGAGACTGGCGCATCCCATGTTACCGTTCATTAGTGAAGAGATTTGGCAGAATATTGCTCCCCTCGCCGGAATTGAGCTCAGTTCACAGGGTGATACTATTATGTTGCAGCCTTTCCCTGTCGCCGACCCAGCTATGGTTGATAAGGATGCTGATGCCGACATTGACTGGGTTAAAAAAGTGATTGTTGCTGTGCGTAATGTACGCGGGGAGATGAATATTTCACCCGCCAAAGCTCTGCCTATTTACCTGGCCCGAGGTGATGCTACCGATAAACGCCGTCTTGATGAAAACCGTCAATTTGTCAGTAAATTGGCCAGTCTGGAATCGATTACTTGGTTAGAAAACCCTTCCGAAGCACCCCTGTGCGCAACCGCTCTAGCGGGTGATTTAGAAATCCTAGTTCCCATGGCTGGGGTAATTGATGTGGCCGCAGAATTATCTCGCTTAGACAGGGATATTGGTAAGATTACAATCGAAACAAACAAACTCTCAGGCAAACTTAGCAACGCCAAATTTGCCGACAAAGCACCCGCCGAAGTCGTCGAAAAAGAACGTCAGAAGTTAGAGAATCTTGAAGGCTCTCTCTCTAAGTTGTTAGAGAAGCGTAGCGCAATAGCAGAAATGGCATAACCATTTTATGACACAAGATCTTAATTCCCAGCAGCAGGCTGCACTGAAATATATTGATGGGCCTCTACTCGTGTTAGCCGGTGCTGGCAGTGGTAAAACTAGCGTCATTACACAAAAAATTGCCTACCTCGTCGAGCACTGTGATATCCCGGCAAGAAATATTGCTGCCGTAACATTTACCAACAAAGCAGCCCGAGAAATGAAAGCTAGAGTAAGCAACTTACTCTCTGCACAGCTCTCTAAAGGTCTTACTGTATCAACCTTTCACAATCTCGGTCTTACTATTATTCGAACAGAAATAAAAACCCTAGGATTTAAATCGGGGTTTTCCATTTTAGATCAGGAAGACTGTCGTAATCTGTTGAAAGAATTATTGGTTCGGCACTCCGAGCTCGATGATAAATTAATCGACACTGTTCAAAATACCATTTCGAACTGGAAGAATGCACTCTTAGAACCGAGAAACGCAACAAGTGTTGCTAACAGTACTGGGGAGCAGAGCATTGCCATGCTCTACGAACGCTATCAGCGAGCATTGAAGGCCTATAACGCAGTCGACTTTGATGATCTAATTATGACGCCCGTCATGCTGTTTAGGCAGCATCCAGAGGTGCTGGCGAAATGGCAGAGACGCATCCGCTACTTGTTGGTTGATGAATATCAAGACACTAATCTTGCCCAATATGAGCTAGTCAAAACGCTCGTCAACGAAAAACAAGCGCTAACTGTCGTTGGCGATGATGATCAGTCGATCTATGCATGGCGTGGAGCTCGCCCAGAGAATCTGATGCAACTGAAAGAAGACTTTCCGAGTCTTGAGATTGTTAAGTTAGAACAAAATTACCGCTCTACCGGCCGTATTCTAGGTGCGGCGAACAAACTGATAGATAATAACCCACACCTAATCCCAAAAACCCTCTGGAGTGAGTTGGGGCCTGGTGATCCACTTCGTTTTATTACCAGCGAAAACGAAGACACTGAATGTGAGCGGGTTGTTAATGAAATTATCGATATGCGGCTTAAACGGCGGTGTAAATACAGTGATTTTGCCGTCTTATATCGCGGTAATTACCAGGCCAAGCTGGTTGAAATTAAACTGCAAACGCAAAACATTCCCTATGAAATAACCGGTGGCCAGTCGTTCTATGCCAAAACTGAAATCAAGGACGTAATGGCATACCTGAGACTAGTGATCAACACTGATGATGACAACGCGCTACTGAGAATCATCAACACCCCGAGGCGCCAAATAGGCCCCACCACTTTAGAGCGACTCGGCGATTATGCGAATAAACGCGGGCTTTCTATGTATGCTGCTATTGACGAAGTTGCACTCAGTGCATCCATGCCAGCCAATAATCTAGAGCGCCTTAAAGCGTTTAAGAACTGGATAACCGGAGTGCAGAAAAATATATACAGCGGAAACCCGATTGCTGCAGTTAATGAAATGCTTAGCGATACTGACTATCTAGGTTGGCTCCACCAAAATGCCAGTAGCGACCCGGTTGCCCAAAAGCGCTGGGACAATGTTAATTTTCTGTTAGCTCAACTTACCCAGGCGTTGAAAACAGATCAACAAGGTGAACCCAATAAAAATGGCGACTCTGTTATAGAGAATGCCATCTCAAAATTAATTCTTAGGGATATCCTTGATAGAGAGCAGGAAGAATCTGCTGATGACAAGGTGCAGCTACTAACGCTGCATGCTGCCAAGGGCCTAGAATTTTTACATGTATTTATGATTGGCATGGAAGAAGGCATCCTGCCACATAAAAACAGTGTTGATGGCGGCCAGATCGAAGAAGAGCGACGACTGGCCTATGTGGGGATTACTCGTGCGCAGCGGACTCTAACAATGACTAGCGCACGCCAGCGCACACAGTTTGGGGAGACATCATCGACGACGCCAAGTCGCTTTATCGATGAACTCCCTGAGGATGATTTAATCAGAATAGGGGCTGGTATAGAGGCTAGCGAAGAAGACAATCAGATCGCAGGCGAACAATCCTTAGCAGCCCTGAAATCACTCTTTGCGTGATGTTATTGATAAAAATATTGTATCTTTAAAATAACGAGATAAATCTCTAAAATTACCTGTTAACTCGGGCACGTAATTCTTTTCCTGGCTTGAAATAAGGCACATACTTTCCGTGGAGATCAACGGAATCACCCGTTTTTGGATTGCGGCCCACTCTGGGCGCGCGATAATGTAATGAAAAACTACCAAACCCTCGGATTTCAACACGCTGGTTATTCGACAATGTTGCGGCCATACGCTCAAGAATCATTCGCACGGCTACTTCAACATCCTTTGGTGGCAGTTGATCTTGATTAGACGATATTTTTTCAATCAATTCGGACTTAGTCATTCTTAAGGCTATTCTACGTTGATGGCTGGATTATTAGTCCTTGATTTTATTGCAGTTTTAAAATTATTCAAGTAAAAAATACGAGTAATCTAAATTTTTGGTAAAAAAAAGGCAGCAGAGCCACCCTTTTCATCCAAACAGATAATTACTTATCCATTTGTGCCTTAATAAGATCACCAATAGTCGCTGGCGATGCTGTTTTATCCATCTCCGCGGTACTACGATGAGCTTTAACGGCAGCCTTCTCTTCAAATACATCTTTCGCTTTAATCGATAGATTAATGACTCTGTTTTTGCGGTCAACATTTATAATCTTAGCTTCGACTTCCGCGCCTACTGCCAACTCGTGGCGTGCATCTTCTATCTTCTCTCGTGACAATTCAGAACTCTTAAGCGTCGCTTCAATATTTTCAGCAAGAGTAATTACTGCACCTTTGGCATCAACTTCTTTTACGGTACCAGTAACGATAGCACCCTTGTCATTTTGATCCACATAATTATTAAACGGATCATCTGACATTTGCTTGATACCAAGAGAAATGCGCTCACGTTCAGCATCGATACTCAACACAACGGTTTTAACTTCATCGCCCTTCTTGTAGTTACGAACCGCTTCTTCCCCAGTTTCGTTCCAAGAAATATCCGAAAGATGCACTAACCCGTCAATGCCTCCGTCTAAACCGATAAAGATACCGAAGTCTGTAATTGATTTGATACTACCTGAGACCTTGTCACCTTTGGCCATCGTTGTGGCAAAGTCATCCCAAGGATTGGTAGAGCACTGCTTAATACCCAGTGAAATACGTCGACGCTCTTCGTCAATATCGAGGACCATAACTTCAACTTCTTGTCCAAGATCGACAATCTTAGATGGGTGAACGTTTTTATTAGTCCAATCCATCTCTGAGACGTGAACCAATCCTTCAACACCATCTTCAAGTTCAGCGAAACAACCATAATCTGTAAGATTAGTAATCTTCGCCTTGACTCTAGCACCTTCTGGGTAGCGTCCTTTAATGTCGCGCCAAGGATCTTCACCCATCTGCTTCATGCCAAGAGATACGCGATTACGCTCACGATCGAACTTCAGTACTTTGACGTCAATTTCATCGCCAACATTAATCATCTCAGACGGATGCTTGATACGCTTCCATGACATGTCAGTAATGTGGAGAAGGCCATCGATGCCACCTAAATCAACAAAAGCACCATAATCGGTAAGATTTTTAATCACACCCTTCAATGATGAGCCTTCCTCTAGATTGGCCAACAGTTCTTCACGCTCTGCTGAGTTAGCGCTTTCCATAACAGCTCGTCGGCTTACAACAACATTGTTACGCTTAGCGTCTAACTTAATAACCTTGAACTCTAAATCAATGTTTTCAAGATGTGTAATTTCACGCAACGGACGTACATCTACCAATGAACCAGGGAGGAAGGCTCTTAAGCCACGAACATCAACAGTGAAACCACCTTTAACTTTGCCGCTGATAACTCCGATCACAACTTCATCGGCATTATGTGCCGCTTCAAGTTCGATCCAGGATTCAGCTCTGCGTGCTTTTTCACGAGAAAGTTTAGTCGCGCCGAAACCATCTTCAACAGCTTCTAGAGCAACCTGTACTTCATCGCCAATAGCGACTTCGAGTTCGCCTTTGTCGTCATAAAATTGGTCTAGGGATATTACGCCCTCAGACTTCAATCCAGCGTGAACTGTTACCCAATCTTTATCAATATCGATAACAACACCAGTGATGATGGCGCCGGGATTCATTTCAACGGTTTTAAGGCTTTCTTCAAATAAGTCTTGGAAACTTTCGGTCATTGGATATACCCAAATAATGACAGAGTGACAGCTGCATAAAGCGGCACTGTACTCTTTTTTCCGCAATGCCAGTACTGCGGGTCAGTTTAAATTAAGGCATTTAGCAGTAAAAACTGGCGACTGCTAAATTGCCCATTATTATCAGAAACGTTTAAAGTCTAAAATACCTAGAACAGTTTCCAATACTTCTTTAATCGACAGATTGGACGTATCCAGCTCAATGGCGTCCTCGGCGGGAACCAATGGCGACACATCCCTATTCATGTCTCTTTCATCCCTTGCTCGAACCTGTTCTGCAAGGGCGCGCAGACTAACATCTTCGCCCTTTGCACGCAACTCTTTGTAGCGCCTGTTAGCGCGCTCTTCAATGCTCGCTGTCATATAAATCTTTAACTGCGCGGTTGGAAATATCACTGTTCCCATGTCACGCCCATCGGCCACCAAGCCATCACCTTTGGCAAACAACCTCTGGCGCTTGAGTAACGCCGCGCGGACTTCGCTATGGCCCGCTATTTTGGACGCCCGTTCGCCTGTATTTTCGGTACGCATTTCAAGGGTAACATCCTCACCCTCTAACAAAGCTCTAAGCCCTCCTGTGTCATCCGACTCAAAGCAAATATCCATATGCTCTGCCAAACTCTTAAGTCCTTTCTGGTTACTACTAACAACTTGATGCCGCAAGGCGGCGATACTTAGTAGACGATATAGCGCACCACTATCCAGATAGCTGAAACCTAATTTTTTGGCCAGCAGCCTACTGACAGATCCTTTTCCGGATCCGCTGGGCCCATCTATTGTAATAATTTTCGTCATTCAACAATCTCAACATTGATATTTAGCCCCACGCTTTCGGCGGCCGCGATAAAATGAGGAAAAGAGGTTGCTACATTATTACAATCTTCAACAATAATGTCCCCTGCAGCCCGTAATCCTGCGATAGAAAAAGCCATCGCAATTCTGTGATCGTGATGACTAACAATACGCCCAGAACCCAATTGCCCACCTACAATCCTAATGCCATCAGCTGTCGGTTGCGCATCAATGCCCAGCGCGTTTAAACCGTCAGCCATACTTTGAATACGATCACTCTCTTTGACTCTGAGCTCCTCGGCCCCAGTCAAAGTGGTTACCCCCTCAGCACAGGCAGCTGCAATAAATAAGACAGGAAATTCATCGATTGCCAGTGGGACCTGATCTTCTGGTATAGCAATCCCCTTTAACTCAGCATATTCAATGCGAATGTCCGCAACTGGCTCGCCACCGATCTCCCTTTTATTGGATAAGCTAATCTTAGCGCCCATTTGGCGTAATATATTAATTACTCCTATGCGCGTGGGATTAACGCCAACATGCAGTAAAGTAATATCCGAATCTGGTGTGATAGCTGCAGCAACCATAAAGAAAGCTGCAGAAGATATGTCCGCAGGCACGTCAATTCGCGTAGCCCTCAACTCCCCGCCACCTGATAATGTAGCGATACCATTATCAACATCGACCTCATAGCCAAAACCATTAAGCATTCTTTCAGTATGATCTCGAGTCGGCGCAGGCTCACTCACGGAGGTTTTACCCTCAACATAAAGCCCCGCTAGCAGGACGCAGGACTTAACCTGCGCGCTAGCAATAGGCATCTCATAATGGAAGGGCATCAACGTCTGACTGCCTTTGATTTTCAGGGGAGGTGTACCGCCTTCGGCCGTTTCAATTTTCGCACCCATCAACGCAAGAGGTTTTGCAACACGCCCCATAGGCCGTCCAGATAAAGAAGCATCACCCGTCAATTCGCAGTCGAATGCTTGCCCTGCCAATAAGCCGCTGAGCAATCTAATCGAGGTGCCCGAGTTACCCATATACAGAGGCTTAGTAGGCGCCTTAAGACCATATAAACCCACACCATGAATCACCACCCGACCCTCATCAGGGCCCTCGATAGTCACCCCCATATCCCGGAATGCCTGAAGTGTTGCCAAGCTGTCTTCCCCTTCCAAAAAGCCCGTTACCTCTGTCATTCCAATCGCCAACGACCCGAGCATTATTGATCGGTGGGAGATTGATTTATCGCCCGGAACTCTGACCACACCTCTAGCATGACCACCCGGTGAAATCTGGTAATTGATGACCTTTTCTGTCATAGAACCCTGCCGTGATTTATTCTCAAGTAATTTTCCAAAATGAATGCGCGCATCGCGAGCGCGTGTAAATACGTCCATTAAATACTGCTCATCACCACTATCGATTGCTCCGCGCAAGGCTTTGAAGTTATCCATGGCAGAATCAAGAGTACTGAGTATCGATGCCCTATTTGCCAGCGCGATATCTCTCCACATGACCGGGTCGCTTGCAGCTATCCGAGTAAAGTCTCGAAACCCACCCGCTGCATAACGAAAAATTTCTCGTTTATCTTCCATTGAAGCTAATGTATCGACCAATGAATAAGCCAAAAAGTGCGGTAGGTGACTGGTTGCAGCAAGGATCTCATCGTGCTCCTCGACAGGCATAGATGCCACTTTCGCCCCAACACCAATCCACAGATTTGCAACAGCCTCTAGGTGCTTAAATTCTGTAGTTTCAGTTGGCGTTAAAATAACTTTGTGATGTTCAAAAAGCTTACTGTCGGCGGCGGTGACCCCGCTTCTTTCTGATCCTGCAATAGGATGACCTGGGACAAATTGACCAGGCATTCTTCCATAAATATTAGTGGCCGCAGTGACTACACTACCTTTAACACTTGCAACGTCAGTGATAGTGACACAATCACTCAGTAACTCATGACATTCAATGAGCATAGCGGGTACGGTGAGTGTGGGGACGCCAATAACCACCATATCGCCAGCATCCAAATCATTCGCTATTGCTTTGAGGCTATCGCAAGCTTGATCGATAATTCCTCGCTCTAACGCCAACTCAAGAGTTGAGCTTCGACGTGAAATCCCCACCACTGTTCCTGCCAGACCCAATTCTCGTGCTGCTACAGCGAGACTGGAGCCGATCAGACCTAAACCAATTATGACCAGCCGATTAATCGCTGGCTTCGAATTTGCCGCCTTGTTTAACATTCAAGTGCCCAACTATGAGTCATTTTCGCTACCTTTAGTGTAGCTTCATTCAGCTATAGAACAGCTCTTGGATAGGATCCGAGCACCCTAAGATCGACGACATCAGCAGCCAAATCAGCCAGCACTTGCACTACTGAAGTATCTTCAGTGTGACCAACAAAATCAATAAAGAACACATAGGACCATTTACTGCTGCGCGATGGCCGAGATTCAAGGCGTGTCATATCAACATTATTTCGCCGAAAGGGCTCAATAAGATTATGTAGAGCGCCAGGCTTGTTCTTGACTGACACAACAATCGACGTTCTATCATCTCCACTAGGTGCCACTAACTCTTTACCAATAATCAGGAAACGCGTTGAATTGTCAGGTCGATCTTCAATTTTCTCCCAGATTTTCTCTAGCTCAAAAAGCTCACAGGACATATCACCAGCAATGGCCGCCGAATTCCACTCACCCTGCACTCGCCTTGCCGCCTCAGCATTACTGCTTACCGCTATACGCTCGATATTCGGATAATTCGAGTTTAGCCACTGCCGGCACTGCGCTAATGACTGAGCATGAGAATAAACTCTCGTTATATTTTCTGACTTAGTATTTCCGCCAATCATAAAATGCTGATGAATACGTAATTCCACTTCACCACAAATTTTGATGGAGGAATCCATAAAGCTATCTAGCGTATGGCTGATAACGCCTTCAGTAGAATTTTCGACCGGCACTACACCGTAATCGCAAGCGCCCGCAAGAACCTCTCGAAATACCTCGTCGATGGCCGCTTTAGGGACGCTTATTGCCGCGTCACCAAAATGTTTAAGCGCTGCCTCTTGAGTGAATGTCCCCTCAGGACCCAAAAAAGCGACTCTAATAGGTTGCTCAAGAGCAAGGCAGGCAGACATGATCTGGCGAAACAGCCTTGCCATGTCTTCATTATCAAGAGGTCCTTTATTGG
>DUBX01000013.1:6775-7108 GCA_012960115.1 Porticoccaceae bacterium | reverse complement strand
CCTTTTTAAGCGTTTTCAGTCTAGTCAGTCGTAACATCTTCATTTTCAGGGCCGTCAGACTCTGACTCAACAAAATCATCCTCTTCAGGCTCTGCGATTCTTGCCAAACTAACAAGATTTTCATTTTCTTTAAGCCTGATTATTCGAACACCCTGAGTATTACGCCCGACCACAGAAATCTCATCGCCGCGCGTTCTAACCATAGTTCCCTGATCAGAAATTAACATAATTTCATCGCCGGCAAATAATTGAGTCGCGCCCACTAGGGGCCCATTTCGCTCACTTGCCTGGATCGCAATCATCCCTTTACCACCGCGCCCTTTAGTAGGAAAT
>DUBX01000013.1:0-6750 GCA_012960115.1 Porticoccaceae bacterium | reverse complement strand
CGCTTGCCATAACCGTTCTCGCACACCGTCAATAGGAAGCCATCTAACTCTGGTATCACCATAGAGATGACCGAATGATTTACTGGTAAGCGCATGCCCCTGACACCCTTAGACACACGCCCCATGGCTCGAACATCAGTCTCAGCAAACCGCACCGCCTTACCTTCACTGCTAAATAACATGATATTTTGGCTGCCATCAATAATAGCGGTGCCAACCAGATGATCACCTTCCACTAAGTCAACCGCGCGCAAGCCAACACTGCGCGGTCGCGAGTATTGATCAAGTGACGTCTTCTTCACCGTTCCATTGGCAGTCGCCATAATCACGAATTTATCTTCGCTATATTCGTCCACTGGCAATATCGAACTAATACGCTCACCCTCACCCAAAGGCAACAGGTTCACCACCGGGCGACCTCGAGAATTACGCCCAGCCACCGGAATTTGATAGACTTTCAGCCAGTACACCTTACCCAGATTGGTAAAACAAAGGATCGTCGTGTGAGTGCTCGCCACTAACAGGTGCTCAACAAAATCTTCATCTTTAACGGCAGTAGCGGATTTACCCGTACCTCCGCGGCGCTGCGCCTGATAATCACTTAAAGGCTGCGTCTTAGCATAACCTCCATGGGAAATAGTCACCACCCGATCTTCTTCGGTAATCAAATCCTCGACTGTTAAATCATGCTGGGACTCAATAATCTCTGTTCGACGCTCATCACCAAACTCTTCAACTACCGCCTCCAGCTCGTCACGAATGACCGTCATAAGACGCATAATGTCGCGAAGAATATCTTGATAATCCGCTATTTCATCAAGTTTAACTGCAAACTCCTCGATAATTTTGTCATGCTCCATTCCTGTCAGTCGGTGCAACCGAAGCTCTAGGATATCTTTAGCTTGCTCAGGGGACAGGAAGTACTTCCCGTCGTGCAACCCAAAGTGGTCCTCCAGCCAATCAGGACGAGCCGCTTCTGGTCCAGCCCGGTCTAGCATCTGAAGTACAGAGCCCGGATTCCAGCCTCTCGCGATCATAGCCTCTCGAGCATCTGCTGGAGTGGATGATTCCTTAATCAGAACAATAATCTCGTCTATGTTGGCCAGCGCTATGGCAAAACCTTCCAAGGTATGAGCCCGCTCACGCGCCTTACGCAACAAGAAAATAGTTCTACGCGTAACCACCTCACGGCGATGCCGAACAAAGGCTTCCAACATTTCTTTAAGGTTCAGAATTCTCGGCTGGCCATCAACCAACGCCACAACGTTAATACCAAAGACGTTCTGCAACTGAGTTTGAGCATAAAGATTATTAAGGACTACTTCGCCCATTTCGCCACGCTTTAACTCAATAACGACACGCAGGCCATCTTTATCAGACTCATCTCGAAGCTCAGAGATACCCTCCAGCTTTTTCTCTTTAACCAATTCAGCAATCCGCTCAATTAATCGCGCTTTATTCAACTGATAAGGTATTTCAGTAATAATAATCGTCTCTCGGCGCGTTTTTTCATCTACCTCAATGGTAGCCCGAGCACGCATATAGATGCGTCCACGGCCGGTCCGGTATGCTTGAATAATGCCAGCCTTACCGTTAATGATAGCGCCCGTAGGGAAGTCGGGACCAGGGATATACTCCATAAGCTCATCAATAGTAATCTCACTATTATCGATCAAAGCCAGACACCCTTTAACCACCTCAGTCAAGTTGTGAGGCGGAATGTTAGTCGCCATACCCACCGCAATTCCTGAGGACCCATTAACTAGCAAGTTAGGCACTCGGGTTGGCATAACTACAGGTATTTGTTCAGTCTCATCATAATTTGGCGCAAAATCGACCGTGTCATTCTCTAAGTCCTCTAACAGAGCGTGGGCGATCTTAGTCATACGGATTTCGGTATATCTCATAGCCGCAGCTGAATCACCATCGACAGAGCCAAAATTACCTTGACCGTCAACTAGCATGTAGCGGAGAGAGAACGGTTGCGCCATGCGGACAATAGTCTCATACACGGCCGAATCACCATGAGGGTGATATTTACCAATCACGTCACCTACAACTCGAGCAGATTTCTTGTAGGCTTTATTCCAATCGTTATTCAATTCGCTCATAGCGAATAATGCCCGCCTATGCACCGGCTTAAGACCATCACGCACGTCTGGCAGCGCTCGACCGACGATAACGCTCATCGCATAATCCAAATAGGATTGCTTGAGTTCATCCTCAATGTTAACTGGAACAATTTCTTTGGCTAAATCACCCATAATTTATAATTATTTCCGCATTATTGAAGTCAATTGGAAGGCAAAATACAACATGCCTCCACACTCAAAAAAACTAGCTGTGACACCTAAAATCAGCCTTTAAACTCGCCAAATTTTAACATAGTTAGCGCCCAGAATGTCGCTTTTATTGCCGTCATAGCTCTTACTAAAGATAAAAAATGGGTATACTCCAACCCAAATACTGGGAGTCTCTATGACACCAATAAAAATAGACCTACTAATCAATTGTCATTGGATAATTCCTATCATTCCAACGAATAAAGTATTGCATAACTGCGCATTGGCGATAGACAAGGATCGAATACTCGGCGTTTCCCCCCATGCGGAGGCCAACAAGCGTTTTTTAGCCCATACAGTAGAGCATCTTGACCAACATATTCTTATGCCTGGACTAGTCAATAGCCACGGTCATGCTAGAGAAAGGAAAATATGCAGATATTATCGCCGTAAAAAATAGACTCCGTTGGTTAACAACCGTTGTATAATGCCGCGTCTCAATTAGTTTATACCAACTCCGGGCCTCAAGTATCCCATAACTGGGTGGATGGAAAACTGCTAATGGAAGATCGTAACTTACACACGATCAATGAGCAGAACCTGATCCGAACTACGGAAGACGGGCGTAACAAAATTCAAGCTGGTGCGTGACGTGAATAATTAAAAAGCCGTTACTCAAAACCCTTGCTTAAGGTGTAAAATATAATGAATGTCGACCCCCATGAGATCCACAAATTTGAACAGCTCGCCAGCCGGTGGTGGGATCGTAATAGTGAATTCAAACCACTACATGACATAAATCCTCTGCGGGCCAACTGGATTGACATGCTAGCGCCTGTTGCCGAGAAAGATCTATTAGATGTCGGCTGCGGCGGCGGTATACTTTGCGAGGCCATGGCTCAGCGAGGGGCCACCGTGACTGGCATCGATATGGGGGACGCGCCCCTTGCCGTTGGCAATCTGCACAAACTTGAATCGGGCGTGGATATAAACTATGTCAAAGTCACTGCCGAAGACTATGCCGAAGACTATGACAGTGCATTCGACACAGTCACATGCCTCGAAATGCTTGAGCATGTCCCAGATCCCGCTTCCGTAGTAACGGCCTGCGCTAAAATGACCAAGCCTGGAGGTGCCGTTTTTTTCTCTACGATCAATCGCAACCCAAAGTCTTACCTGCTGGCGGTTATTGGCGTAGAGTATATTTTACGCATGCTACCAAGAGGCACTCACGAGTATGCCAAATTTATTCGCCCATCTGAGTTAGGCGAATGGATACGAAATGCCGGATTAGAAGTGACGCACATGACAGGTTTAGTCTACAACCCCATCACTAAAACTTACCGATTAAATAAGCGTGACGTCGACGTAAACTATATGATCTGCGCACGCAAACCAACCTAAATCAAAGGATTATGCCTAGTGAAATTTAAAGCTCTCCTTTTTGATTTAGACGGTACTTTACTCGATACTGCACCGGACTTTATTGCGGCACTGAACACTCAGCTAGAGTTGCATAACCGAAAACCAATGCCAGAATCTGCTATTCGCAGTAGTGTCACCAATGGTTCCGTGGGTCTTATCCAAGCTGGTTTTGGTCTCAACCCTGGTGACAAGCAATTTGACGCTATCCGCGAAGAATATTTAGCGATCTACTTTAGTAACATAGCCGTCAAGACGGTTCTATTTGAAGGCGTACAGCGTGTCCTAGATACCTGCTCCGCCAGGAATATTCCCTGGGGGATAGTGACCAATAAACCTTGGAAATACACTCAGCCTGTACTTGAGCAATTGAATTTAATCAAAAGAGCAACCACTGTTATCTGCCCAGATCATGTCAAGCACCCTAAGCCTGACCCCGAGGCAATATTTGCGGCCTGTAACGAACTATTAGTATCGCCCAATGATTGCGTTTATATCGGGGATCACCGACGGGATATTGATGCCGGTCAAGCATCTGGCATGCTCACTATTGCAGCAGGATGGGGCTATATAGATGCTCAAGAACGTATCGAAGACTGGGGTGCCGACCATATAGTTGAGCATTCCTCCCAGTTACATAATTTGCTGTTTAACCGCTAGATAACAGGACTAACCTTTGCTTTCTACTCCCAATATTACCCGTTATAAACCAGGCCTCAATCACCTTGCACAACGCATCATACTGGTGACAGGAGCTGGCGACGGCATCGGCAAAGCAGTCGCTATAGGCGCCGCCAAATCTGGTGCAACTGTTATTCTGGCGGGCCGGACAGTCGCAAAATTAGAGCAGGTCTATAATTTAATTATTGAAGCCGGCGGGCCCGAGCCCAGCATTTACCCTGTCGACTTGACTGGCGCCACGGCCAAAGACTACGACGATCTAAGCGTTTTGATTGATGAGCAATTTGGTCGCCTTGACGGGCTACTTCACAACGCTGCCATTTTAGGCCTTCGCTCTCCACTGACAAACTACTCTAGCGAACTCTGGAGCAAAGTGATTCAGGTCAATCTCACGGCCCAATTCCAAATGACACAGAGTTTAATGACCGTTTTAGAAAAGTCCGAAGATGCTTCGGTTATTTTTACGACATCAGGCGTGGGTAGAGTCGGCAAGGCGTTCTGGGGAGCTTATGCGGTATCAAAATTTGCTGTCGAGGGAATGGTCCAGACTTGGGCCTCAGAAGTTGAAGGGTTGGGCTCAGTGCGCATAAACGCCATTAACCCTGGTGCGACAAGAACCAACATGCGCGCTCAAGCGTTCCCCGCGGAAAACCCAAACGACCTAAAAACCCCTGAAGATATACTACCCGCCTATCTATACCTACTGGGCCAAGACAGCATCGGGGTCAACGGACAGTCAATTGAGGCGCAACTCAGATAAGACCCTAAAGCGATTGCTTTTTATACGGGTTCCCGCGCGCGCGGAGCTTCTTTTCTTTGCGCTCACGAATATCTCGGTAAACATTTTTCTCACTGAACCTTGGCGGCTTCAAATCAACTGCACGAAACAGCGATATCACTTGCTTAGGGTCCAATTCGATGAATTCGGACCGACGAACAATAGAGGGTAACTCTATAGGTCCATAACTAATCCGCTTAAGTCGATTTACCTCAACACCTTGAGATTCCCATAGCCGGCGCACCTCTCGAGTCTTGCCTTCGGCTAAAATTACTCTAAACCAACGATTACTGCCACTTCTCTCGTCAGCACTCTGAGCATGCTGCGTTTTTACGGTCTGGAATTTGGCGACCCCATCTTCAAGGACTACACCTTCTGTAAGCCTTGCAATCATCGCTTCATTCACATCCCCATGTATGCGCGCCATATACTCCCGTTTGATCTCATAGGAGGGGTGCATCAATCGATTGGCAAGCTCACCATGCGTCGTAAAGAGCAGTAATCCACTCGTATTAATATCCAATCGACCAATCGCGATCCAACGACCCCGAGACAGTCGCGGAAGATTGTCGAACACCGTAGGACGACCATCGGGGTCCGACGCAGTACATATTTCACCCTCAGGCTTACTATACATAAGCACACGAGGAGTATCGTCAGTGACAATTTTGATCGCACGACCATCAACCAAAATACGGTCGTCAGACTCAGCGCGGTCTCCTAAGGTAGCAACCGTTCCATTGACTGACACGCGCCCTCCAGCAATCCACTTTTCAAGCTCTCGCCTCGAACCAAGACCCGCGGTAGCCAGCAATTTTTGTAATTTTTCACTCATCGATTACTACCTTCTTTTTCGTTATTATCATAGGCATCTGCCTCAGCTGGCTGCTCTTGTCCATCAGACATTGTTTCATCAGGTCCATCTGCCTGTTGATCCACCTGAAAATCATCCAACCCTGAATCCAAATCATCAACCTCATCGTTAGTGGCCAACGGTACAGTTTCCTCTGCAGAATCTCCTGACAGCGCCAACTCTAACGCTGGATCAAGGTCAGAGAAATCTTTAATTTCACTTAGTGCAGGCAAATGATCTAGGCTCTTAATATTAAAGTAATCAAGGAACTTTTTAGTAGTGGCATACAACGCTGGTCTGCCTGGCACATCGCGGTGTCCAACGATGCGCACCCATTCACGTTCTAGCAGCGATTTAATAATATCTGAACTCACCGCCACACCTCTAACGGCTTCAATGTCGCCCCGAGTCAGAGGTTGCCGATAAGCAATGAGTGCTAGTGTTTCGAGCATAGCGCGAGAATATCGCTTGGGCTTTTCCTCCCACAATCGATTGACCCAGGTCGCCAGCCAGGCGATCAACAGGGATGCGATCACCACGAAGCTCAGCGGCTTGCGCAGCGCCGGATACCAGACCGGCGCCAGTCCGTGGTTGACCGCCCATATGTCGGCAAAATACAGCCCGGCAAAGGCCACGAAGAATACCGGCAGTGCCAGATCGATCGGCAGACTCAGGGCCACCCAGCCAAGTAGCGGCGGTATTACCGAGAGGCCGAGCTGGACCGGAGCCTGATC
>DUBX01000012.1 GCA_012960115.1 Porticoccaceae bacterium | reverse complement strand
CGGATAAAGCTATATTCACTTTGCCTGAAGAGCCACGAATTTTAAAGTTTTTTGCTTTTTCATAGATGCCCGGCGGTAAATCATTTTTGTCCATGCATTGGGTAAAGGTGCGCTTGGCATCCATATTAGATACAACGATATTGGCGTGCAGCTCATCACCGTTATCTAATACCACACCAGTAGCCTTACCATTTTTAACCACAATCTTATCAACGCCGGCGTTGGTCCGGATCTCACCACCGTGCTCTTGTAAAGCACCCGCTATGGCGTTGGAAATGGCGCCCATGCCACCTCTTGCCAAACCCCAGGCACCCACGTTGCCGTCAACATCACCCATAACATGGTGCAGTAAAATGTACGCAGACCCTGGAGAGTAAACCCCCAAGGCCGTACCAATAACGCCTGGACTAGCCATGGCTGCTTTTATCAGGTCATCTTCAAAGTAGTCATCAAGAAAATCAGCGGCACTCATGGTAAAAAACCGGATGTACTCATATAGTTCTTTCTCGCCGAGTGACCAAAATTCTTTAGCCAACCACAATAGCTCTCTAATATCTCGCGGTCTGAATGATGTTGGGTCCGGTGGAGTGCGTAGTAATGTTTTACGAATAAGTTGGGCATAGCGCCCAAGATCAGTTTGGAACCGAAACATCGCATCCGCATCATGGGGAGAGCGACGGCGCAGTTGATTGTACTCGGCCTCTTCAGAGTGATAACTGGTCATGGTATCGCCGTTATCAGCAAATACCACCGTCCCTAAATAAGGAACCAATACAAGGCCGTGTTTGGTCAGGTTAAGGTCGCGATGAATAGTCTGACGCATCATGCTGCACACATAGGAGCAACTTGAATAGAACCAACCGTCATGCATTTCACGAGTCACCGCAGCACCACCAATGTACTCGTTCTTCTCAACAACTAGCACATCAAGACCGGCTTTAGCTAAGTAGGCGGCATTGGTTAGTCCGTTGTGACCAGCACCAACAATAATGGCATCATACTTTTTCATAGCTATTTCTTCGCCCCGATAATTTCTTTAGCGGCGTTATGGCCAGGGCCACCCATCAATCCTCCACCGGGATGACTGCCCGCACCACAGAGATAGAGCCCAGGAATTGGGGTGCTGTACTGGGCCGCCTCATAGGTGGGCCGCATCATCAGCATTTGGTCCATCGACAACTCAGCATGATGCCAATGGCCACCGCTGAGATGATAGGTTTGCTCTAAATCCGCTGGCGTTAAAAGCTCTCCATGGATAATTTGTTGTTCAATGCCTGGGGCATAAGACTCTAGCGTATCAATCAAACGCTGATATAAATGTTGACGTGCCTCATCTGTCCAGCCGCCTTTGAGTTTATGGGGAACGTACATAACATGAGCAGACAACACCTGTTTGCCGTTCGGCGCCAACGATTGATCTCTTACGCTTGGAATAACAATTTCCATTACCGGTGATTGAGAGTATCCACCATATTTAGCATCGTCAAAGGCAAACTCAATGGCATCTAATTTTGGCGCGATGATCATGCGACCATCAGGAATATCTACACCAGTAAAGTGCGGCAGGCCATCCAACGCCAGATGTAACTTGGCGACATACCCGTCGCATCGCAGTCGGTTAATTCGGTTAGTGAAACCAATTTCTAGATTCTTAGCGCCCACCAAGTTGAGGAATGTCTGTTTGGGGTCTGCTGAAGATACTACGCGAGCTCCGTAAATAAGCGCTCCATCAGCAAGTTCAACGCCTGTGACGGCCAATCCAGTGGAACCCCCTTCAATTATAATCCGCTTAACTAAAGCACCCGTTTGCACGGTAACACCCGCATCCAGCGCAGCACTGTGCAGCGCGTTAATTAAGTTCGCGATGCCTCCTTCTGGCAATGAATGAGCACCATGATGTTGGCCACTCATGCGGTAAAGCATGTTTAACACAGTAGCATTGGGCGATCGCGGCGCCATCTTGGACCCAATAAGGCCATCCCAACTGAGAATGGCTTTTAGTAGGTCATTGTCAAAATTCTCATCCATTAAGTCACGCGCGGGTAGCGTAGCCACGCGCATGAACTCGCCCATATCTTTTTTGCCCAAAAACCGTAATTTAAGACCCAGTTGCCCAAAAGTCATGAGATCAGGAAGACTATTATCACCAATGCGAGGCATGGTTTTCAGCCAAAATGGCTTTAGCATCTTGGCAAAGCGCTTCAATAGTGACAGATAGTCGGTATAAGTTTTCTGATCTGCGCTGTCGACACCACTGACCTGCCCTCCAGAGACAACTACATGCTCGCCATCCCGGTTCAAACCAATAGTGTCAAGAGTATCGCTGCTGGGCTTATAACCATGACCAAGCAAATTTAATTGTTTTACTACAGCCTCTGAAAAATGACTCAAACTGTGAGCGACTGATACTCTGTAACCAGGGTGAAATTCACGTGTGGTAGCTAACCCACCAAGACCATCGGTTGCCTCTAACAGCAATACTGACTGACCTTTTTGAGCAAGATAAGTGGCACAGATAAGACCGTTGTGGCCACCTCCAATGATTATATTGTCGTATACTTGCAACAGGTACTCTCTTGATTTTAGTCTTTGTATAGAGACTAGTAGTAGCCCCCTCCCCTCACTACCGCGCCTATACGCGTTGAGCGCTAAACTTCAGCTTCATTGATCTCATTGCGCCATTCAACAACATTCATTTCAATGGCGAAAAAGCCAGCAATCCATACAAATTCATCCCAAGCGAACATATAATGTGTTCGATAGATCCAGTAACTAATAGCTCCCCACAACATAGCGTACAAAACAACTTTGATACGTGTCAGTAGCTTAAAAACAGGGCCTTCACTGATGTTTCGATCCTGCAACCAAACGGTTATCTCAATAGTTAAAAGAATGAGCAACCAAGTGGTCGCCTCAATGAGGTCAATCCAACCTAATTGTTTTTCTATAACAAGGCCCGCGTGGTCTTCAACAATAAAGTGGTTGGGCGGGTCGATATAAACAAATTGATTGGCACTAGACAAAACAGCACAGTTAATCTCGCTAACCTTTGTATAAACGAGATTGGAAGCGTAGGAGACATCTTGCTCAATTATCTGACAAAGACTGGTGATGCCCTCAAGGGGAACTGCGCCATAGATTTCAACGAGGTTGATAGCATAGGCGTAGAGAGTATGACTGAGTGATATGTAACATATCACTCGAATCCCTTGCATCAATAGAGTCTTGGCGCGAGATAGTGGTTCATCGGATAAAAGGTAGGTTTCTAGTTCAAATAAGATTAACAGGAACATCCATGCACTTTCGTCGATGGTGGTAGCAAAAGCTCCGGTTAACTGTAAAAACGAGCTTCCACTGTGCAATGTGTGCCCAGCGATAACCCAATCGTCACGGATATAAAGTATAAAATTAACCAGCAGCAGTGAATAAACTATCCACTTCACGGTCTGACGAACATCCAGAGAATGTTGTCCAATATTAATTACTTTGGCATTCATTGCTGACAATCCAACCAATACATAATCTTCACCTTTCCATTATTTTAATTCTGACCCTAGCTATAAATTGACAATGTCCACGGCAACTCTATTGTTGTACCAACTTTTATGCCCTAGCCCTTTCCCTGTCGCTGGCCAGAGGAATGGTCTGAATACTCGCCTTACCCTCTCAGCCTCGCTTAGCAAAACATACTGTAGGTTTTTAGTTAACTTACTGGCCCTTAACGCCGCCCATATAGGACACCCATATCTTTCGGACACCACCCTCAGGAACAGCCAGTCTGCCACTCCAACCTCGAGGTAAAACTAATCCCTCTCCGACACCAAAGACTTCTCTCTCTCCATCGGTACTAGTCATAACTAAACTGCCGTCAAGGACAAACATTAACTCGTCATATTCAAGATCGTTGTAAGTCATTTGGCCAGGTTTGCTCTCCCAAACTCCAATGCCAAAACTTTCATCCTCACTGTAATAATAATCATATCCGCGAGCGATGAGATTGCCACTGTCTGGTTCATAAGGCGCAAAGTCGCCTAAATTCTCACCGCCCAATCTAACTCTATCTAAGCGCACGATCGGAGGAACATTTACACCATGAGCATCAGCATAGGATTTAGTGATACCTATTTGATCTTGACCCACGACGCCGATGATCAGCATTAACGCACTGCAACTGACAAAGCCGGAGATCTTTAATAACCTACTACGGTTTACAAACGCTGCCCTTATCTTTTTTATCATTGTTTTGTCTCCTTGTGAACTGTTAAACCATCTACTCATCTGGAAATGTATCGTACTGCTCGCCGCCATTATCGAACTCATACCAGGGCGCTTTGGAACCCATAAAGATATGGTAAGCAGGCGGTAGTTTTGGGTTTCCCTCGATCACCCCCATGGCCACATAAAGCGCATCGGGCTCTGCGGAGAGCTCGACTAATATATTTGAACCACAATGTTTGCAAAACAAACGCTGGTGGCTGTCGGAAGAAGCATAGGAAGATATATCTGACTCACCCGAAAGATATCTAAAAGCGGTACGCTCGACCCCGGCAAAGGAAGCAAAGGCTGCACCATGCAAACGTCTGCATTGGCTGCAGTGGCAGTGGCTGTAATCGTTTATTTCACCATCGATCTGAAAACGTACTCGATGGCATTCACATCGTCCGCTTATCATATTACGACTCCTGCTAAATCGTGCTCCTAAAACTTGTTCGGTGGTGTTACCGAACTTCGCGTGTGAATCCAAAATGGTTTCGTCGAAATACTACACTTAGCCCAGGTAGCTCGCCACTCAAGCTCTTTTTGGTAGTAGATCTCTGCCCATATTTGTGCAGGTGGGTTACCCTTTACAAATTCAACATCGGCCAAAGACACATTCGTTTTAAGTATTGGCGACCATACGCAAGACTTAATCGTGCCTATGCGTGATCCGCCCTTGCCGTCGTAGAGAAAGGCCTCGGTCGGCGATTTATTGCCCTCAACTGAGAGCCTGACTAATCGACGCGTAGTGGGCTGTTTCGATTCGGCTAAGAGTGCTTTTTTACCCGTGAAGTAGGGTTTTTCAAAATTGACTAACCAAGCCAACCCAAGCTCATAGGGAGATCGATCTCGATCCGCCCTTACCGCTGTTTCAGCCGTATTAAAGTCGTCACCGGGCATAATAAATCCCGCTTCGATACGCACCATGTCTAGAGCTCCTAGACCAATCGGTCGTATATCAAAAAGCCCCTGCTCTTTAACCGCAAAAATCGCATCCCAAACAGCAATGGCATGATCTGGATCAGCCCAGACTTCATAGCCTAAGTCTCCGGTGAAACCAGTACGGGAAACCATTACATCCATGCCGTTAAGCGTCATATAACCTATATCGAAAGGTTTAAGTTGACCCATGCCGGCCATTCCGGCTGCGGTCAAAACGGAACAGGATGTTGGGCCCTGAATTGCTAGCGCAGCTATGTTGTGAGTTTCTTGTTCAATACTGACATTAAATCCCAAGCTAGAGAGTAACAACCAGTCCAACTGGTGGTGTTGTGAACAGAGTCTGTAGTCACCTTCGCTAAGATGAAAAATAGTACCATCATCGAGTACTTTCCCCTCGTCATTGCACCAGATGACATAGGTAACTCGCTGCGGCTTTAAGGTTGAAATGTCGCGAGTAACCAAGCGATTTAAAAACACCTGTGCATCGGGCCCAGTGATCCGATATTTTTCCATTGGCGTTAGATCCATAACACTGCAGGTACTGCGAATGGCGAAGTACTCTGACGCCAGCGTATCAAACACTCGGGCGGTCTTGTAACCATTCCACGACATCCAATCTTGCACCAAACATTGCTCATCAATTCGAATTTGAAAAGGGCTTGGTTGCAAGACTTCTCTAAAATCAGTAGCGGTGCGTCTTTGGGATGCAGTAGGTATTTGCATTATGTGCCTCCCATGGCCAATATTCGCTGAGCCGCATTATGGCCAGGAACACCGGTAATGCCACCGCCGGGATGGGCCGCAGCACCACACAGATAGAGTCCGTCAATGGGTGTTAGGTACTGCGCCGAACCATGGACTGGCCTCATCATAAATGATTGATCGATGCTTAATTCGCCATGGTGCCAATGGCCGCCGGCTGTATTATATTGGTCTTCAATATCCACCGGGGTCAGTAGCTCAGTGGCTACCAAGGTTGCCGAAAATCCTGGCGCATAGTGTTCAATTGTCTGGATCACTCTTTGCACAAAAGCATCTCGACTCTGCGTCTGCCAACCCTCCTTTAATTGATACGGCGCAAACGTAGCCGATACCGACATTACATGATGGCCGGCAGGTGTCAGCGATGAATCACCAATGCTCGGAATAGTAATCTCTACCACTGGATTCTCTGAATACTCACCGTATTTAGAATGATTAAAAGCATGCTCCACATATCGCATATCGGGTGCAATAATTAGGCGTTGACCTAACTGCGACGGGGACAATCCGCTGAAAATGGGCAATTCACTCAGAGCAAAGTGTAATTTGGCAACGTCACCATTCTGGCGCACCGAATTAACACGATGACAGAACATCGCATCTAACTGAGACGCTCCAACCAAATCAATAAAAGTCGTTTTAGCATCAGTATTAGAAACAACGATGCTTGCGTCGATACGCTCACCGGACTGCAACACAACGCCCTGTGAGCGACCATTTTCGACCAAAATTTTAGCTACTTTAGCCCCAGTTCTTATTGCCACACCAGCCTCGATCGCAGCCGTTTCGAGTATCTCTGAGACCTTGCCCATCCCGCCCACGGGAATGCTCTGGACAGCCTGAGTCTCTCCCCATAGCCGCTGCAAGTAGGTGAGCACAGTATTGGGTGTGCGCGGACCCATGTGCTGACCCAAAACGGCATCGACAGCGATTGCGCCCTTTAAGCTCGGACTATCAAATACTTCGTTGAGTACATCGTATATATTAATACCACCCACACGCAGAAACTCACGCATAGAATTAGTGCCAAGACCAAAACGCAAACTCCATCCCAGTTTTGCTAAGGTTAATTTGTCCTTTTTGTCCATGTCTTTAAGGCGTGGGGGTGCATTCATCATCAATGGCTGCAGCGCCTTGGCGTAGCCCCGAAATTCTTGTTTAAATGCACGATAAGCCTGCACATCTTTAGACGACAGGCTATTTGCTGAGACCTCATCTCGAGCCAGCGTGACATGGTCGCCATCAAGCTGCAGTGAAATAGTGTCCACTGGCGGGGCGGATGCAAGGTTAGCGATGTTTAGCTTTAGGTCCTTACAGACCTTAGCATTCAGTCCGTAAAGAACATGCGCCAAACCAGAGGTA
Source organism: Porticoccaceae bacterium (assembly GCA_012960115.1). Classification (GTDB taxonomy): domain Bacteria; phylum Pseudomonadota; class Gammaproteobacteria; order Pseudomonadales; family Porticoccaceae; genus HTCC2207. The sequence goes on along the minus strand of DUBX01000012.1, from coordinate 25,551 downwards.
CGGTAGCCATCGGCAAAACTTGCGGTAGATGCACCGCCACCCACATTATCTCTAGCCTCCAATACCTGAACCTTATAACCTGCCTTGGCAAGATAGGTGCCACAAATCAAGCCGTTGTGACCACCACCGATAATCACTACTGAGTTAGGCTTAGTCATCGCCAAAGTCCTCCGGAGTGGTATCAGTTTTACCCAAGTCTCGAAGAATTTCCCGTGCCGAATTTGCTCCCGGCGCACCCATTACACCGCCGCCAGGATGATTAGAGGAACTGCACATATACATGTTTTTTACCGGCCCCCGATACTGCGCATAACCTGGGAACGGACGATTAAACATCAACTGGTCCAGGGTTAACTCGCCTTGGAAGATATTGCCCTCCGTTAGCCCCACCTCTGCCTCAAGCTCACGCGGCGTGCGTATCTCTGCATGCAAAATAAGATCTTTAAAATTAGGACTGTAGTCGCCTATTTGATCAATCACCGCAGTACCAAAGGCATCGCGTTTTGCATCGGTCCAACCGCCATCGGCCTCAACGGGGCAATACTGTACGAACACGGACATCATGTGTTTGCCAGGGGGAGCCATGGTTGGGTCATACTGAGTTGGAATTACCATATCCACATAGGGGTCTTGGGACCAACGATCATCTTTCCAATCATCGTAAGCTCGCTCCAGTCGCTCCAGTGTGTCTGTAAAGTGCATATGACCAAGGGTTAGCGGCGATCCTTTGGGAAGCGCGGGAAATTCAGGCAGGCCGTCAAGCGCAATATTAACCTTGCCTGAAGAGCCGCGGATTTTAAAATTCTCAGCGCGTTTAACAAGCTCAGCGGGAATATCATTGGCGTCCATCAGGCTGAGAAAGGTGCGTTTGGCATCAAGGTTGGAGACAACCGCTTTGGCGTGCACCTGTTCTCCGGAGGCGAGCCTGACGCCAATCGCCTTGCGGCCCTTGACGATAATATTCTGCACCTCAGCACGAGTACGAATTTCACCGCCATGAGACTTAAAAGCAGACCCAATAGCCGCAGAGACTGAACCCATGCCGCCGCGCGCAAACCCCCAAGAACCAACATTACCATCAACATCACCCATGGCGTGGTGCAGTAAGACGTAGGCTGTTCCTGGTGAATAAACACCCAACCCAGTGCCAATAATGCTACCCCCAGAGAAGTGCGCCAAAATCACATCACTTTCGAAATACTGCTCGAGATACTCAGCAATAGACATTGTAAAGAAACGGATGAATTCGTAAATCTGACTTTCACTGAGACTGTAAAAACGCTTCAGTAGGTAGGCGAATTCCATGGCGTCACGGATTTTAAAAGACGCTGGATCAGGTGGCGTGCGCAGCAAAAATCCACGAATCAAACGACACCATTTCATCAGATCAGCATCAAATCTAATCGCCGCATCTGCATCACGCTTTGAATGCCTAGCAACTTCTCGTCGCCAAACAGTGGGCTGATGATAACTACCCAGATAGTCTCCATTTTGTTTGAAGGTGACGCTACCCTGCAGTGGCACAACCTCTAATCCATGTCGCCCTAAATCAAGCGCTTGATAGATTTCAGGCCTAAATAAGCTACAAACGTAGGAGCAGTTTGAATATTTCCAGTCTTTATGTAATTCCAGACTGGCCGTCGCACCACCGATATAATCATTCTTTTCTAAAACCACAACATCAAGACCAGCCTTGGCTAGAAAAGTAGCATTGGTCAGGCCGTTGTGGCCCGCCCCTATGATGATGGCGTCGTAGTTTTTCATGGGTTATAACCAATAACTCAATACCTCAATACCTCAATACCTCAATACCTCAATACCTCAATACCTCAATACCTCAATACCTCAATACCTCAATAACTCAATAACTCAATAACTCAATAACTCAATAACTTAATAACTTAATAACTTAATAACTTAATAACTCATTCTCTGACCTCGACTATAACAAGGGACAATCAACTAAAATTCGTTACCTATAGGTCCGTAAGTTAAAGTCCCACGAGTTAACAATCGTGCACTAAACATGTCCATTAGTATTGAGACTCGGGTAACCGAACCACCATGCCTTCCATCGCTGCTGTAACCTGAACTTGGCAGCTCAGTCGACTCGTTTGCTCACGAACATCCACCATTTCCAGCAACTCGTTTTCTTCTTGATTCGGTTCGCCAGCGATTTCAGCCCACTCTGGATCAATCATACAATGACAGGTAGAGCACACACAGCAACCACCGCACTCGGCAACAATGCCGTCAATCATATTATTCAACGCACCGTCCATCACACTATTCCCCACCGCCACATCAACATGATATTCAGTGCCATCGAATTCAATATAGGTTATTGCCGGCATTACTACTGTGCTCCATTAGTTAATTAATAAGTGTTTTTATCTCAATGCCCTCGTCTACCAAGGCAGCGACATCAATTGTAGATTGTTGCAAAATTAACTTTTTGGCCACCATAAAATCTTTAGGGCGGTTAATACAATCAGCTGCAATAATTTGCTGATTTTTGATATAAAAAACCGCGAAGCTGCGACCTAAACTGGCATCACCACGGACCACTGCTTCTGTGTAGCCTTGACTGATTCCCGCGATCTGAAGTTTGACATCAAACTGATCAGACCAAAACCAAGGAAGCTCTGAGTAAGCCTTTTTTATCCCGCACAGACTAGCTGCTGCCGCCTTTGCCTGCTCAGAAGCGTTGGGCACAGACTCTAATCGAAGAGATTTTTTCAGTAGAGAATTTGGATGAAAGGTACAGTCTCCTGCAGCAACAATATCAGGGTGACTCGTCTGAGCGAATTGATCTACCACAATACCATTTTCGACAACCAATCCCGCTTCACTGGCAAGTTCTGTATTGGGAATCACGCCAACACCAATAATCACCATATCTGCGCCACTATGGCTATCATCATCACAGACCACGCTCTTCACTTGGCTGTTACCCTGTAACGCCACGACCTTTGAGCCTAGTCTAATCTCAACACCCTCTTCCTCATGAAGACGTTTATAAAACTCCGAGACCTGCTCTGATGCTACACGTTTTAATAATCGAGTCTCGGTCTCCAACACAGTGACCTTAATGCCAAGCTTAGTCAGTGATGCCGCTGTTTCTAACCCTATATAGCCACCTCCAATAATAACCGCTCGACTGGCTTTTTTCGCCGACTGACGAATGGCTTTAACGTCATCCATCGTGCGCAAATAGTGGACTCCCCCTAACTCAGTTCCAGGTAAGTCTAATTCCCTAACCCGTGCGCCTGTGCAAAGAGCCAGTTTGGTGAATCCTATTTTTTCGCCAGTCTCTAAATTAAGTTGTTGGTTTTTTGCATCAATTGACGTTACTTTGCATCCAAACTTAAAGTCGACGTTGAGTTTTTCGTAAGTCTCACTCGCTCGAAGTAATAACCGTTCTTCTGCAAGATCTCCAGATAAATAAGCTTTCGACAATGGAGGTCTTTGGTATGGCATATGGGATTCTTCGCTGATCACCGTAATGTGTCCAATCCAGCCTTGTTGGCGAAGGCTTATCATTAATTGCACAGCGGCATGACTGGCTCCAACAATAACAGCGTGTTCGCTTAGATCCATTTGTATTCCTTACCATCAACTCTTTTAAGTTATTTTTCAGGCGCAGGCACCTGGTTACGTCGGGCTAAATGTACAAATGGGCCTCTGGTAAGAACGAGTTTACAGCGAATATCTTGTAAGAAAACCGATGCCTCAGTACGATCCGAATGGGCGGTTTGGATTGAAACATTACCAATCAACTTTTTCAATCCCCACGACCACGCTGAACAATTGATCGACCCAATCTCTTTGTCCTCACCGTCGACGACCCCATAAACAGCACAGCCATCTTCGACCAGACAATTCTGCTCCATTTTAAATTGTCTCAACACAAATGGTTGTCCTTTAGCCTTCTGCTCAATCAGTGCTGGCCGGCCGACGAAATCCTGTCCTCTCAAATCCACTAACCAACCCAATCCGATCTCAAAAGGCGAGCGTGAAAACTCGGGATCCGGATCAGCTTCGGTAGAAAAGTCCCAACCAGCGACAATAAATGCACCTTCTAAACGACAAACCTCAAGAGTCGTCAGACCATAGCCTGGAAGATCAAGGTTATTAGCGTGTCGAGCCATCTGTATTAGCCCTTGAAATACTTTTGTAAACTCCGGTTGAAACCAAACCTCATAACCCAGGTCAGCAGTAAAACCCATTCGAGTGATTACAACGGTTACTCCAGATACTGAGTACTCACGAACCTCAAAGGGGTGAAGATCAGCAACCTGATCAAACCCCATTGAGGCGAGCACCAACGCTGACAGCGGACCTTGGACGGCAACACCATGCCAGTCATCAGTGCACTCAGTAATGGTTAAATCATCAGGGCTAATGGACAGAAATTCTCGAAATGACTCCAGATAATCTGAGTGGTCAATGTCAGAGGGCATTAACAGATAATCGTCATGGGCAAACTTATAAAGGATAGAATCATCTTTCATGCTGCCATCTTGGTGACAGTAGGCCACATATATACCGCGCATATCCTCAGCCGCGCTGACTGGCCGTGTCAGCACATAATCAAGTAATTGACCCGCGGCAGGCCCAGTAATTCTAATCTTCCGAATCGGCGATACATCAAACAATGCGCAACTTCTGCGGACTGCCCAATACTCTTTTTCAGCATTGTCATAATACATTGGCAATAAGAACTCATTCCAATTTATGTAATTTTCATCTTCAATACCTAATTCAACCAATTCATTAAAATCAGTATTGTGAGCACAGTTAAAAAAATCAAAAAAGGCACTTTTTTTCATAATAGTGTTGGCACTAAAGAGAGAAGATTAGTCTATCATCGAACATACTGAAGCCCTATTTTTCCTATTGGTTAGGAATACACCTAGAACTGTCGAAGGCTGATGGATCGCTATTTAATATCAGATGGTAGCTTTCCAAGCATACGTTGATGTAATATTTTGTACTATTGAAACAAGCCAATAGGTATTACACTGTCAGCCAACCCGCAAAAAGCATTGTTTGATGAGGCCTATGATCACCTCAGAGCCGGAAGATCTGAGCGCGCCGCTGAAGTTTGCTCATAGAGTATTGATTAATAACCGCATGATGAGCATATAATCAATCATCGAAGCAAGAGAAAACCGGATTATCAATTAAAGCCATATCAGCTAAAAAAATCATTTACCCCATCTGAAAAATACTCTATCTTATAGGGTCATAAACTATGAGCGTAACAATGGATTACAATATCAGCACAAGAATATAAATAAAAAGGATTTTTTGCGCCATTATTGAGGATATTTAAATGACCATTCCAATCCAATCTAAGAAAATATCGCTAAAGCAAAGACTAATCGTAACTTCAGTATCATCAGCCCTAGGGCTAGCAATGGCACCTCTATCTTGGGGAGCCGAAGTATCCTTGGAAGAGATAATCGTAACAGCACGTCAGCGGGCAGAATCTTCTCAAGAAATCCCTATGACCGTCCAAAGTCTTTCAGGTGAGGATATCCAAAAACGAGGTATCACCACTCTCCAAGACTTTTCTCGATTTGTTTCAGGTCTCAACGTCACAACAACAGCTGCTGGACAAAACACAATTGTGTTCCGTGGTGTAAGTGATGGTGGTGGATTCCTTGTTGATCCAACCGCAGCCATTTATCTTGATGAGCAAGCCATGTCTATGACTTCAATGGCACCTGATATCTACCCTGTGGATATAGCTCGAATAGAAGCCTTGTCTGGACCACAATCAACATTGTTTGGCGCATCGTCGCAAACAGGGACCGTCCGTGTAATCACAAACAAACCAGATGCCGAAGGTTCAGAGATTTCCGGCAACATGGGTGTGGGCGTTTCCTCAGTTAGAGGCGGAGATACAGGGCATGACTTTGATGCCACCGTCAATATTCCTTTGATAGAAGATAAATTTGCGATTCGTCTATCTGGGTTTAGCGCTAAAGATGGCGGATTTATCGATAGTGTTCCCGGGCTTACGGTTGTTGATTCTAGAGACCCAGAAAAGGGCGGCAATATATCTAACCTTGATACAGTTGAGGATAATATAAATAGTGTGGAATGGTCAGGAGGTCGAGCTCAAGCAAGATGGTTGATCTCTGATGATTGGTCTTCCACCTTAAGCCACAACTATCAGAATATTGAAGCCAACGGCTTTAATGATTATGACCCTAACGTTGGTGATCTGGAAACCATTAAATTTTATGATGAGTACAGAACCGATGAGTGGAGCCAAACCAGCCTGGTGATCGAAGGAGACTTGGGCTTTGCTGATTTAACCGTTGCCGGATCATACTACGATCGTGAAACGCTATATCAACATGATACGCAAACCTATGCTGCTTACTTTACGTACACTCTCGGGGCCTATTACGCGACCTATGACTTTGGTGCGGATCCGATTGGCTATCTCACTAATGACCAAGAAAATACATCCAAAACTTTAGAAGTGCGATTATCACACAGCGGAGACAAGGTCGCCTGGACCGCAGGTGCTTTCTATATGGATTCAGATGAGACCTGGGACTTTAAGACCTACGTCGATGGCTACGCTGATTCGAATGGATTTGCAGCATGGGCTTACTACGCATCTCTGTACGACATAACGATTGCTCCAACTGATGCTTGGTGGTTCTCTAGCCAAACCACAACTCGAGAAGACAAGGCAGTTTTTGGGGAGATTGATATCAAACTTTCAGACCGCCTATCCCTCTTAGCAGGAGGACGGTGGTATGAGGTTGACCGCTTCATATCATACTTCGTTGAAAAGCCAGAAGGTTATCCAAATGCAGCCTCACCTGACCGTAATATGACAGATGATGGATTTATACCTAAGATCGGTCTGCAATATGACCTCACTGACAACATAATGGTTTGGGGTGTTTATTCTGAAGGGTATCGGGTTGGTGGAGCTAACCGCTCTCGAGGAGTGCCAACTGTACCCGCGTTTTATGATTCAGACATCGTAGAAAATATGGAGCTCGGCATTAAGTCTTCCTTCAACGATGACACCATACAGGTCAACGCAACCGTCTATGAAATGTCATGGAAAGATATGCAAATGGAATTTACAGACCCAAGTTTCTCCATAGACCGAGATCCCAATGTTTGCGCCGAAGTAGATGGTGAGTATACAGCCTATTGCAAAAACCAACCTTGGCAAGCGGTTGTCGCTAACCTGGGTGATGCTACGGTGAAGGGAATGGATATAAGTATCACCGCTATTCTCAATGAAAATATGCGAGTGGGCTTCAGCCTCACTCGCATTTTTGATCAGTATGTTGTCCCCTTAGAAAGTTTCCCTGATGATCGATATATAGGTGGCCAAGCTCCGATAGGATTAGATCCAAAATCTGATCTGCCCATGTTTGCTGACCTCTCGTACTCTCTCTATGCCGAATATTCCACTCAGCTATCTCTCCTGGGTGGCGGAGAAGCCTATGCGAGACTTCAACATAATTTCGAAGGCACATCCCTCAATCAGCTAGGTGATGGAGATCCGGCCATACAGCAAGAGAATGGTGACTATCGACTCACTGATCTGGTTCTGGGATATGACATGGGCGACTGGAAAGCCCAGTTAAGTCTAAATAACATTAGCGATGAAAGAGGCATTACCTACAGAGATTCATCAGACTTCGATCCATTCTATGGACGCAATAGTGATAACGTCGTAAGGCCTAGAAATTATAATCTTTCAATTAGAAAGTATTTCTAGGGCATCTCCAAATATCAGAGTTGTAACGTTGATATAGAGAAGGCACGCAAAGCGTGCCTTTTTTTATATCCAATTAATTGAACGGCCAGACTTCTAGTCCATGAATGGCATTGCGAATATCCATGGTTAAATTCACCACCGCTATTCGCTCTCCTGCTTCCATATCATAAAGACCAATGGTGGATGGAGATGATCCTGCAGCTACAACTTGATTATTCACTACACAAAGACCACGACCAAAGGACTGCCTCGCGATTTGCGCACTGTCTACTCCATGAAATTTCAAATCTTCTTCTTTATACGAGGGAACTTTGACAGTTACAGTCTTCCCAACTCGTCGCACATGGCGCAAAACATCACTCTTCGTATCATTGAATATAACCCCTTCTGCAAAAGGTCTAGCGTTATGTATACCCTCGGGAAGACTACAAACCTGCGCAATAGTCATATCCGACTGTAATCTTAGTAGTGCGCGTGTATGCAAGCCACTAAAGTAAACCCCTGTTTCTTCCACATGCACCATATTGATATGGTAATTGTTCGAAAATGGGGGCCCTTTATTTGCCATAGGATCAAATCGTTGACCAACCCACTGATTGCCATTTTTCGAAATATACATACCCCAACTAAAACTCAGCGTGTTTAGGTTAAACACAAGAAGACTGTCATAGCCTGTTGATGTAAGGAAGAGTAAGTGATCGCGACGACTGATTTCATGACAGTGTTTAAGATATTCGTTTCGATAAGAGCCTAATAACTCAAATGTTGGACTGTAGCAAAAGAGCTCATCGCTTGCTGCTATCCATACCTGTTGATCAAAGAACTCAATCCCCCTGAGGCCTCTGTCCCATCCACGCCCTGAGAAATCGATTTCACCATCATTCCAATCAATATGTTGCTCAACCACAAGGCTATCAAAGTCTATAGTATATACCCCACCATGACTCTGTCCTTTTTCACTGCCCCTGACCACCGAAGTTGCTATCAACTTAGGTAAATTCATATGGATCACCGCACTATTATTGTTGGGTCAGACGCATCTAACAGGGGCTCTAGAACTTCTTTTAAGTCACCAATATGTGAGTCAAACCGCTTCCACGTGTTTACCGACTTGTTATAAATTGGTTGCCTGACTTGTTCAGAACTAGCCGTTCTGACCGCCCGCTCTGTTTCATGAAAATTAACGCAAGCCTCTTCAAAAGGGAGCTCGCAATAGTCAAGAATACGCCTGACTTGAGTTTCCAAGTCCTGAACTACATCTTCGTACTGAACACGCAAAACTTTGCCCGGCAATACCTCATTCCAGTATGCCATCAACTGATCATATTGAAGATAGAACTCGCCTAACTCGAACATGTCATAGGTAAATGTTTGTCCTTTTGCAAAATGCTGTTTAAAAGAACCTACGCAGCTATCTAAAGGATGGCGACGAGCATCAATGATCTTGGCATTTGGTATTATTGCCTGGATAAGCCCAATATGAGCGAAATTATTAGGCATTTTGTCAGTAAAAAATGGTGCGCCACGTCGTTGTTGCTGAGACCTATCTAAATATTGCTGACCCAAGTAAGTTATCTCATCATCACTCATTTCGAGGATGCCTCCAGGAAAGACTCGCCCTTTATCCTTATTAGTAATCATCTGAGAGACAATCCCAAGATCAGCCAACTCACTAGTACCATCAACTAAACTATGGCTAGCTAAAATCTGCTCTAACAGTGTTGACCCTGAGCGAGGCAGTCCAACGATAAAGATTGGGTCGGGATCTTTGACGCCCGGCTGGGTTTTCTTAATTCTATTAAAAAAATCTTCACTAAACGTTTCTTTTATCTTGCCATGGGATACCTCGGTTCTCACTGGATCATAAACGATACTATTCCGATGTGCCTCATTACCCTGACTGTAATATTGAAAAGCACGGTCATAGTCTTTCTTATCTTCAAATGCCTTACCCAAACTGAAAGCCAAATGCACCACTGACTCAGAACTTAGAGACTCATGGCTAATACGCTTGACCATGTCATCTATCTCATCATTGGCGAACCGAAATGTTTTGAGGTTAGAAAGACTAAAATATATTTCTCCCAAATTCGGTCTCAAAGCGATGGCGGCCCTATAGGAGGCAATGCCACCCTCCTGATCACCCAACGTTTTAAGCACATGACCAAGACCTAAATAAGCACCAACCAATTTAGGGTCTATCTCAACAGCGCGCTTATACGATTCGGCTGACTCCTCAGTGCGTCCAACCATTGCTAAGAGTCCTGCATAGTAGTAATGAGATCCTGCGTTGGTTGGCTCCATCTGAAGAACTCTTTCAATAGCCTTAATGGCTTCTTCTTCTTTGCCCTGTTCTTTAAGAGCTGCTACTAGATCATGCCAAGCAGGAACAAATCGTGGTGCAATCTCCACGACTTTTCGCAACAGCATTTCTGCTTCATCATAAGCACGAGCATCAATTGCAATTCGCCCTAAAAGTAGTCCAGCATTTACATCTCTAGGATTATTATCTATCAACTTTTTGGCTAACACCTCAGATTCACGAAACTTCCCCTCTGCAAAAAGCAAGGTCGCTTTTTCTAAGTCAGCCTGAGCGGGAGACAAATCTGCGGCATACTTGAGAGCTGCATCACCCGCCTCATCTCTACCCAAACTTTTGAGCGCGCCTCCGAGCTTAGAAAATCCACTTGCACTCTTGGGGTTATTCTCTATCGCCTTTTGAAGCGGAATCAAAGCCTCTTCAGCCTTGCCAAGGTTAAGCAGTACCGTGCCTAAGTCCTCTTGAACGTTGGGATAGCCTGGGGCTATTTCAGCCACTGTCCTCAAAAGTTTCTCAGCTCCCTCAAAATCATTCTTACGAAGTAAAATAGTCCCCAGCAAAGATAGAAAATTTACATCGTGCTCATTTTTCGATAAACAAGAACGACATAGACTTTCTGCTTCATCTGAAGCACCCTTTTTCAATAAATCTATAGCGCGATCAAAGATTTTTTTAGGATTATTTTGTGCCACAAACACCTACCCTGTATTAAATATTTTTGTTACTTGTACTAGGTTTCGCTTTTTATTTTTATCACGATTCATTACTAAAAACGACCAAGGCCAGTATATAATTAAAACATTAATTCAAGGGGAAAATATAGTATGCCTATATTAAATGCTCTGTGTACGCTTCTCATTGTGCTCGTTATCAGCCTCTCACCAAACACTTATGCCGAACAATACGCTCTTCTATCCGATGGTGTAATCGATGGGAAATCAAATGATCTGCTGAAAAATAAAGCGGTCATAGTAACGGATTCTAAAATCACCGCCATTGTGGATCCCACCAAAATTCCAAACGGCGCAATAAGAATAAAGCTCCCAGGCACCACTCTTATGCCTGGAATGATTAATGCCCACGAGCATCCACTACTTTATAAAAATGATTATCAGAATGGTCATTTGCAAAGCTCCTCGGCCTATAAAGCGCTCCTAGGTCTATCAACCCTCCAACGTTTACTAATAGCGGGATGGACCACCATCAGAGTCATGGGCGATGGCGATGTCTACTATGCTAACCAAGATATTCGCAGAACTATTGACGAAGGCGTTTTTATCGGCCCCCGTCTTACAGGTGCTGCGCACTATATCTCGATCACCGGAGGTGGAGGTGACATAAATTATTTCTCTCCAGAACAACAGGTTATCGCCGATGGACTAATAGCTGATGGCCCTGATGAAATCCGTAAGGCTATCCGACAAGAGATCAAATATGGGTCAGATTGGATAAAAATTATGGTGACTGGCGCATTTATGTCTGTCGGTGACGATCCAAGAAATGTCGCGTTTAGCCCAGAAGAACTTAGCGCAGCAATGGAAGAAGCCTCTCGTCAAAATATTCCGGTCGCAGCTCATGCTCATGCCACAGCAGGTATTAATCAAGCTGTTATTGCCGGCGCAAGATCAATTGAGCATGGCAGTTATCTCGACGAGGCATCTATTGCCCTAATGGTTGAACATCAGACTTATTATGTTCCGACCATCTACGTGGGAGATTACTATGCCAATAGTGGCAAACTGCTTGCACAAAGTAAGAATGACGATTTTTATCTTTCTTTTAGGAATGACTGGCTTCAAATGATCGGAAAAGCACATAGAGCTGGGGTAAAGATAGCGGTCGGCTCCGATCTATGCGGGTACGCCATAGAGTCCCATGTTTGTGCGCGGGAATTTGCCACACTAGTAGAGGCCGGCTTAAGCCCCATGGATGCCATTAAAGCTGGCACCAGTGTCGGTGCGGAGTTACTTCAGTGGGATGATCAAATAGGAAGCATTGAAGTCGATAAATTGGCTGACATTATTGCCGTATCCGGAAATCCTTTGGTAGATATTAGCGCCCTCGAAAAGCCTGTATTCGTTATGAAAAATGGGCAGATTATCGTAAACACATTGGAGAACTATTCCGCTATTAGCAACTAAACTCCGCCCCTTTAAATCATGTTTGCCATCATAGTGTCAGGGGTTTCTAAGTACGCTTTCCAATGGTTATTGAAGCGGGCGATAGTAGCGCCATCGATAACTCGATGATCCCCTGACCAACTTACCGTCATAATCTGTCGTTCAACTAACTGACCGTTACCGTCAAACCGCGGAAGCCCTTGAATTTTACCCAGAGCAACAATGGCAACTTCAGGTTTATTAATAATGGGGGCCGCTGAGATACCGCCAATGGCTCCAATATTAGACATGGTAAGGGTGCCGCCTTTTAAGTCTGCCGGACTAATAATGCCAGAGCGAGCAGCCCCTGTTAAACGTCCTATTTCTTGTGCTATTTCAACTATTGATCGCTGTTGTACATCCTTTACATTAGGTACTAACAAGCCTGTTTTACCATCCACTGCCATGCCAATATTGTGATTGGCAAGGTAAGTTAGTTCACTAAAGTCACTATCAACTCGACTATTGATAATGGGAAACGCTAATAAAGACAGAGAAAGAGCCTTCATCAACAAGGGCATCAGCGTTATCTTAAGATCATCATTACCATATCTCGCTTTCAAGCTAGCTCTTAGCTTTATGAGTTCGGTGACATCAATTTCATCAACAAACGTAAAGTGCGGAATACTTGAAACAGAGTCACTCATATGCCGTGCCATGATTTTGCGCACCCCAACAATCGGCTCTCGTCGATCCTGCCCCACGGTAATGAGTGTCGGAACAATGGGCACTAAAGGTTTATCTAAATATCTCAATACATCTTCTTTTAGCACACGCCCTTGTTTCCCCGAGCCCTCAATTTTAGAGAGATCAAGGTCATTCTGACGAGCCAACTTACGCACTGCCGGTGTCGTTAGTACCTTGGTATTATCGACGAGGTGCTTAGCAACCGGCTGTTGTTTAACCAGTTCAAGCTTAAGATCAGGCTTTGTCTCCACGTTCGTTGATTCTGACGTCTGTGCATCATCAATTTCGATGGCGTAAAGCGGCGAGTGGACCTTAGCGATATCACCAGCGTCATAGTAAAGTTTAGTGACTCGACCAGAGTGCATCGAGGGAATTTCGACAATAGCTTTGTCGGTACTGACATCGGCTACAACTTGATCCTCCTCTATGAGGTCGCCCTCTTTCACCTTCCATTCGATCACCTCACACTCAATGATGCCCTCTCCGATATCAGGTAAAATAAAATCTATTTTCATAGCCTGCTTCCTAGTTAGTCGGTTATTAGAAGTTAACGCTGGCTTTAATAGCTTCATAGAGCTTTAAATAGTCTGGCATATATTCTTTCTCAAATACCAATGGAAACGGAGTGTCCATTCCGGTGATGCGCAGAATGGGTGCTTCTAATGACAAAAAGCAGCATTCCTGAATGGTGGCTGAAACCTCACCGGCAAAGCCTCCTGTCCGAGGCGCCTCATGACTAATAATTAGGCGTCCGGTTTTTTCCACGGACTGCGCCACCGTATCAACATCCCATGGTAATAGCGTGCGTAAATCAATCACCTCACAGGAAATTCCATCCTTAGCGGCCATTTTCGCGGCCCGATGAAGCTGATGCATCTGGGCGCCCCATCCGACCAAAGTGATATCACAACCCTCGCTCATTATCTCAGCCACACCTAGGGGTAAAACATAGTCAGTCTCTGGAACCTCACCGACCTCAGCCCTATAAATAGCTTTTGGCTCAAAGAAAATCACCGGATCTGGGTCCCTAATCGCGGCCAACAACAGCCCTTTGGCTTGATACGCCGTACTGGGGATAACTACTTTAAGCCCTGGTGTATGACAGAAATAGGCCTCGGGCGATTGGGAGTGATAGAGGCCACCCGAAATGCCACCACCATAGGGAGCGCGAATAGTTAACCCCCCACAATTAAATTGGTCGCCGCTCCGATAACGAAATTTAGCCGCCTCGTTCACAATTTGATCAAAGGCCGGAAAAATATAATCAGCAAACTGAATTTCAGCGACTGGCACCGATCCTTGGGCTGCCAAACCAATTGAAAACCCAACTATCCCTTGCTCGGTGATTGGCGTATTAAAGCACCTAGCTTCTCCATACTTGTCTTGTAAATCACTAGTAGCACGAAAGACACCGCCAAATTTCCCGACATCCTCGCCCAAACAGATAACCCGCTCGTCGGCACCCATTGCCGTATCTATCGCGCTATTGACCGCTTGTAAAAGATTAATCTGAGCCATGACTGGGGCCTAGGTAAACTGAACTGAGGATGAGGGATGAGCTCTATCAGAGTTAGCTGGATTGGCTAAATAATGATCGGGGTACTTATCAATATGTTGCTGTAACTCCACATACTGCTGCTGTAAATGTCGCGGCGGTGTTTGATAAACATCTGTTATCAAACCATTAAGAGAGGGTGAGGGACGCTTTTCTTGTGCCTTTAAGGCATCCAAAATTTCTTTCTTATAATGAGCTATTAGCTGATGATCTTGCTGATCACTCCACCAACCTTTACCCAAAAGCCATTTTCTCATACGAAGAATCGGGTCTTTTTCCGCCCATAGTTTCTCTTCTTCTGCATTTCGATAACTTGCTGGGTCATCCGAGGTAGAGTGGGCTCCAAGGCGATAACTCATAGTTTCTATCATCACCGGGCCACTACTATCGATGGCTAACTTCCGTGCCGCTACCCCCGCCGCGTAGACTGCCAAGATATCATTGCCATCAACTCTAATTGTTTTAATACCATAGCCAATACCCCGTGGAGCAATACCATCACCAGCAAACTGTTCCGAGCTGGGAGTGGAAATAGCGTACCCATTGTTTCTAACTACAAACACCACTGGACATTCAAGTACCGCCGCCATATTCAGGCCAGCGTGAAAGTCACCTTCAGAGGCAGCGCCATCGCCAAAATAACAAACTGTACAGGCATCGTTGCCTGACAATTTTTGACCGTAGGCATAGCCAGCGGCTTGTGGTATTTGCGTTGCCAAAGTTGAACTTATGGTCATGTAATTGAGTGCTCTGCTGCCATAGTGAACCGGCATCTGACGACCCTTTCCTAAATCGAGATCATTGCTCAACAGTTGGTTCATGAATTGTTCAGAGGTGAACCCACGGTAACGTAAAGCAGCTTGCTCTCGATACTGAGCCATGATCATATCTCGATCGGTAAACCCAGCGATAGATCCAACAACCGCCGCCTCTTCACCTGTACAAGTCATATAAAAACTGAGTCGCCCTTGACGCTGAGCAGAGATCATTCGCTCATCAAGGGCGCGAATATAGGTCATGTCGCGATATATCTTTAGCGCGGTGTCTTTATCTATTACGGGCGATTTGGCACCTTTTCTCAGCTCACCCTCAGAGTCTAAAATTGACAGGGTGGGGATCGATAAATCCGTTGCTTCAGTAAACCTAAGAGTGCCTACAGTACTATCAAATTTAGCCATAACACTATCCCTCTGTGCGCTATTTTAATTGTCTTTATAAGCACTTAAATT
Organism: Porticoccaceae bacterium; assembly: GCA_012960115.1. Taxonomy (GTDB): domain Bacteria; phylum Pseudomonadota; class Gammaproteobacteria; order Pseudomonadales; family Porticoccaceae; genus HTCC2207. Next base: position 9,833 of record DUBX01000012.1, on the reverse strand, counting down.
AGCATGGAGAGTGGCGGAAAATCCTACCAAAGATGGAGTAAAATCCAACGTGATAATATTACTTATTGCGTGATAATAGATTTAAATAGACAATAATTGTGTGCTAGCTTATAAAATAATTTATAAGTCTCTAATTAGCGTCGCCGATTAGCCTTTAATATATTTTTGGTGTTAAATAATTAACTATTAGATTCAGCCCAATCACACAGATGAGAAAGTAAGGAGTAATACCAGTATGGCGCAAGATATTTTAGATGCAACGGATTGGAAAATTCTATCCATACTGCAAGGCAATGCCGCCATTCCAAACATTGAGCTCGCGGAAAGAGTATTTCTGTCACCGTCACCTTGCTCAAGGCGCGTAAAGAATCTCGAAGAAAAAGGCTACATTACTAAAAGGGTCACTTTGCTAGACCCAAACAAAGCTGGGCTTCCAGTTACCGTGTTCATTCAGGTTACGCTCGACCATCAAGTTAAGAAAGAACTAGATAGTTTTGCCAACCAGGTAAAGTCTTGGCCCGAGGTAATGGAGTGCTATCTTATGACAGGCGAATTTGATTATCTGATTAGGGTCATCACACCCGACCTGCAACGCTATCAGGAATTTCTTGATCAACGTCTTACCCAGCTTGAGGGCGTTAGTCACGTCAAAAGTAGTTTCTCATTGAAACCCGTTTGCTATAAAACTGAATTACCCCTTGGTCACCTTATTTAGGTTGTAAAAAGTGTCTAGGCTCTCGCATAAAGGCCTAACCTCTTGGTTAAATAAACAATCTAATGTACCTAGAGATCTTTTATTGACTGCTGAGGGACTTATTTTTGTAGGCCAAATTAGTCTTGATGCGTTGCCAATATAAAAGACTAGGCAAACGATCAAAGACTGCCATTAACAGATTACAGGGAGCTTGAAATGATAAGAAATTTTATGGTTATTTTTGCTGCCATGGCTGTTATTGGTTGCACACAAACAACCGTGACAGAGGTCGATCCTCAACCCACCCTGCCAAATTCAAGGCTAGGAGATGAGGTTAAGCAAATCTGTTTTGCCCGTTCCATTAATGGTTGGAAGGAATTTAATGGCGAGCGTCACTCAGTAATTTTGACTAAGGGCGTCAAAGACGAGTACAAATTAGAGTTGTCGGGCTTCTGTGATATATCCCGAGGAGCGAGTAGCATCGCAACAAGAACACGAGGATCCTCTTGCTTAAGCCGTGGTGATGAAATTATTGTCAGCGATGGCTTCTCTGGAGTGGAGCGTTGCTTTATTAAGAAAATTTACAAGTGGCAAGCAGAAATGCCGAAAGAGACTAAAACTGAAGACGGCGATTCAACTACAGAACTTGAATAATAACGTAGAGAATTTTACTGGAACCCTATTGAAAAGGCTCTCTAGTCTATCTCGCTTATAGCCTCGCCCATGGCATTGATTAGTGAGTCAATTTCCGTAATTGTAGTGGCAAAGGGTAACCCTAACTGAAGAGTATCAGCGCCATAACGCACATAAAAACCCTTTTCCCAGCACTTCATCGCCGCCTCAAAAGGTCGTTTGGCAGGCTCACCAGGGAGCGATGCCAAGGTAACACCTGCGGCTGATCCATAATTACGAATATCAACAACATGCTTCGCACCGCGCAAACTGTGTATCGCCTTTTCTAATATCGGCGCCATAGTCGCCACCTGTTCGAAGCTATGCTCTTTCTCAAGTAAGTCTAGAGTGGCCAGCCCAGCAGCACAAGCCAATGGGTGCCCTGAATAGGTATAACCATGAGGGAACTCGATCATATAATCGGCACCGCCGCCGTCCATGAAAGTGTCATGAATTTCTTGTTTAGCAATTACTGCCCCCATTGGCACTGAGCCATTGGTAAGCTGTTTTGCGACGTTGATCATATCTGGCACTACACCATACTCTTCGGCACCCGTAGCAGCGCCGACCCGACCAAAAGCGGTAATAACTTCATCAAAAATAAGAAGTATCTGATGTTCATCACAGATCTCCCGAAGTCTCTTTAAGTAACCCACTGGCGGTGGTATTACCCCAGCAGATCCAGCCATCGGCTCAACTATAACCGCTGCAATGTTACTCGCATCATGTAGTGCAATCATTGCTAATAGCTCATCTGCCAGATAAGCGCCATGCTCTGGCATACCTTTACTAAATACGTTCTCTGGCAGCATGGTATGGGCTAGATGATCAGACTCAATAGTCTGGCCAAAGGTGGCCCGATTACCCACAATACCGCCGACACTAATGCCGCCAAAGTTCACCCCATGATAACCTTTAGCTCGGCCAATCAATCGTGTTTTAGACGCCATCCCTTTCTTGCGCCAGTACGCCCTCGCCATCTTGAGAGAAGTATCAGCACTTTCGGAGCCAGACCCGGTGTAAAACACGCGGTTAAGTCCTTTTGGCATAAATTGGGTAATACGTTCAGCCAGTTCAAAGGACTTTGGATGCCCATATTGAAAGCCACTGAAAAAATCAAGGGTGGACGTCTGTTCGGCGATCGCCTTACTGATCTCTGGTCGGCAGTGACCCAATCCAGTAGTCCAAAGGCCAGACAAGCCGTCAAAGACTTGTCTCCCGTCAGCCGCAGTAATGTAACTACCCTCAGCGGCAACGATCATACGTGGATTTTGTTTAAATTCTCGATTACCAGAAAAAGGCATCCAATGAGCATCAAATTGCTCTTTAGTGACACCTGCACGATTATAGAACTGCTGGTCTTTAGCATGCCCCTGATTCTTGAATAATTTTCTTAGCATTAATGAGCAGCCTGATCGTTTGTCTCTGAAATAGTAGATGACAAATTAAGAAGCGAGAGTATACCCTAGACGGGATAGGCGCACAAAACAGTGCGTAGATTAAGTTTTACTCAATCTTACAAATAGAGTTTAAAGTCGCATTGATGGGACGATATACTGCAGGTCGCAAATACTTAGATTACGACCGAGGCGACCATGACCTACAAAACAATTGATTACACCACAGAGAATTCCATATTAACCCTGACGCTATCACGTCCCGAACAGCTAAATTCATTCACTATCGAGATGAGCCATGAACTGATTGACGCATTTAACCGTGCTAGTGATGATGATGAAGTTGGCGCCATCGTGGTGACCGGCGCTGGGCGTGCGTTCTGCGCGGGAATGGACTTAACTGCTACAGGTAACGTATTTGGTCTGAGTGATCATTTGAAGCCGACCATCCAAGATATGCGTGAGCGTGCCCATGAGGATGAGATTGCGAATGGTGTACGTGACTCTGGGGGCCTTGTAGTATTAGCCATGTACAACTGCAAAAAGCCGATTATTAGTGCTATAAATGGTGCTGCGGTGGGGATTGGCGCCACCATGGCCTGTGCTATGGATATTCGCTTGGCCTCAGAAAAAGCCAAGGTAGGTTTTGTCTTTAATAAGATAGGTATTACCCCAGAAGCATGCTCAAGCTGGTTTTTACCCCGCTTAGTGGGGATCCAAACAGCACTTGAATGGTGCTATACCGCAGAGATATTGACCGCTGAAACCTTACTTAAAGAACGTTTCGTAAAAGCCGTTTATGCGCCTGAAGAATTACTCAATGAAGCCTATGCGCTGGCCGCTCGAATGGTTAATTTTAGCCAGGTTTCCATGGCATTAACGCGGCAAATGATTTATCGAAATGGCGCGCAAGATCATCCAGTTAAGGCTCATGAGGTAGATTCTTTAGCCGTCTTCTATGCCAGCAAGACGAGCGGCAAAGAAGGCGTGAATTCATTTCTCGAAAAGCGCGCACCGCAGTTTACTGAAAAAGCGTCAACTGATATGCCTCCCTTCTACCCATGGTGGGACGAGTCGGCATGATTCGATTAAATGAGTTAGATCAAATGCCAACAACGATGCCCTACCCCTACAATGGGACAGAGGTTAGCAATGATCAGCTAGAAAAATTTATCTCAGCTGCGCTAAATAAAAAAAAACTACCAATGGTTATTTTGGGCGCAAATTGGTGTCCTGACGCTCAATATCTAGAGGCGGTAATAGCCTTACCGTCAGTTGCACAATTCCTAGCCGAACACTATGTGGTCATGCATGTAGACTTGGGTGAGTATGATATCAACATGGATCTCATTGAATGCTTGGGCATGCCATCTCAAGAGGGCATTCCTCGGGTTTTTATTTTGGACCTACAGGGTGAGCCGATTAATCTTGAGACCAATGACAAATGGAGGTCTGCCAGACAAAGTTGTCCTCAAGATATTTTTGATTATTTTCAGAACTTTATGAAAAAAAGGCCCTCAACATAAATGTGAGAGCCTTCGGTATGTTTGTTTTATTGCCCTAGGGAAGATCGTCGACAAGTTCCCCTTCAACTTGCTCCAGAAGATCTTCGCGGTCCACCTTCAAACCCAACATTAACGTTGCTGCCACATAAATTGACGAGTAAGTTCCGATACCCACGCCTATCATTAAAGCAATCGCAAAATTGTGTATTAACTCACCGCCGATAAAAAACAATGCCAACAATACCAACATTGTCGTCACTGACGTGTTAATGGTTCGCCAAAGTGTTTGTGATAGCGATTCATTAATGACTTCTATCGCTGTCGCTTTGCGAATCTTACGAAAATTCTCTCGAATTCGATCGGACACTACAATGGTGTCGTTAAGTGAATACCCCACTACGGCCAACACCGCTGCCAATACCGTCAGGTCAAACTCAAAGCGCGCTAAAGAGAAAATACCTAGCGTGATTACCACATCGTGAACCAAGGCTAGTACGGCTGCGATTGAGAATTTCAATTGGAAACGAATCGCCACATAAAGCATAACCACCGCCAAGGCGGTTAACATTCCAAGGCCTCCGTCTTCACGTAATTCTTCGCCGATTTGGGGCCCAACGTAATCTACTCTACGTAACTCAATCTGTTGGTCATCGCCCTTTAGGACTTCAACGATTTGTTCTGCGAGCTTTTGGTCAGGCTCACCCTGCAGACGAATCAATACATCAGTTTCAGAGCCGAAATGCACTACCACCGGATTATCAAAGCCTGCGGCGGCTAGCTTTTCTCTTAACTCACCAACATTAGCGGGTTGTTCATACCCCACCTCTATTTGAGTGCCTCCAGAAAAATCCAAGCCTAGGGCCAACCCTTGGGTGTAAAGAGACCAAGCGGACACCGACAGTAAAATTGCTGAGAAGATAACCGCATACTTGCGTATGCCCATAAAGTTGTACACTTTTAAGTCAGTCATGATCTTCTCCCTAAATCCACAATTTTTCGATTTTGCGGCCACCGACCACCAGATTAACCAATCCGCGAGTCATTACGATCGATGTAAACATCGACGTCAAGATACCAATCGATAAGGTCACCGCAAATCCTTGCACAGGACCTGATCCAATCAAGAACAAAATCAAGGCAACAATTAATGTCGTGATGTTGGCATCTAGAATGGATACAAAAGCGCGGTCATAACCAGCACTAATTGAACCCTGCACGGTGGCACCATTATTACGTTCTTCGCGAATCCGCGAAAAAATCAATACGTTCGCGTCTACCGCCATACCCACCGTAAGTACGATGCCGGCAATACCCGGCAGCGTTAGCGTCGCGCCCAAGAGGGACATAAATGCTACCAACAACAGCAAGTTCATGGTCAGAGCCACATTCGCCGCCAACCCGAAAGCTCTATAAATCACCACCATAAACAGCAGTACCATGGCCATACCAACGGTGACTGACTTTACTCCTAAATTAATATTATCGGCGCCTAGAGAGGGCCCAATAGTGCGTTCTTCGACGATATACATAGGCGCGGCCAATGCCCCAGCTCGCAGCAATAACGCTAATTCTGAGGATTCTCGCTGTTCAAGCCCGGTGATCACAAACTGTTTGCCCAACTGAGACTGAACAGTAGCCAAGCTAATCACGTGTTGTTCGATATAAGGCACCGGGGTAATCACCAATTCACCGTTCTCATCGACCGTTTTCTCAAGCTTGGTTTTATATTCAATAAACAGCACGCCCAAGCGACGGCCAACATTGTCCCGGGTCGCATGGCCCATTTGCCATCCGCCTTTGGCATCCAGCGTTATACTCACCTGAGGGCGACCATTTTGATCAAAACTAGGCTGTGCATCGGTGACATTTTCGCCAGTGATAATAGCTTTCTTTTCTAATTCCGCTTCTGGACCTTGTCCTCTAGGGGTTTTGAATTCAAACCGTTCACCACTCTTACCTTGAGCCTCAAACCGAAATTCTAAATTAGCTGTTTTCCCGATAATTCTCTTGGCTTCAGCCGTATCCTGGACACCAGGAAGCTCAACCACAATACGGTTTTTTCCCTGGCGCGAAACTAAAGGTTCAGACACGCCCAATTCGTTAACCCGATTGCGCAATGACGTAAGGTTTTGTTTGATAGCACTGTCTTCGATAATGCTAGTCGCTGCAATGCTAAGGTTTAGTACCAGCGATAAAGGATTTTGGCCTGGTGTTGTCTCAGGTAAAAGATCGCGGTAGCTATTACGTATTAAAGCCGTCGCTTTTTTTACCTGCTCAACATCGCGAAACTGACCAATTATCTGGTTTCCCTTGAGTTCAAAGCTACGATAGCGAATGCGCTCTTCACGCAGTACAGTTTTGATCTCTTGCAAGTCACCTTCGAGGCGAACCGCGACAGCTGAAGCTAGATCAACCTCCAACAAAAAATGCACACCGCCACTTAAATCAAGACCAAGTTTCATTGGTTGGCCACCCAAACTACTTAGCCAGTCAGGCGTGGTTGGCGCCAAATTAAGGGCAACAATATACTCCCCACCCATCTCGGCCTGAATGACCTCTTTAGCTCGCAACTGCAAATTAATATCTTGTAGTCTAACCAGCAAGCTCTCGCCATCAGCTTGACCGTCAAAATAGTCAATACCCGCTTCGTCCAATGCTCCCTCTACTTTTTGCAACACACTGTCATCAATCACCATGGCTCCACTTTGACCCGACAACTGAATGGCCGGATCTGGCGGATAGAAATTAGGTGTGGCGTAGATAAAGCCAAAAGCAATCACCAGAACAATCAATATATTCTTCCACAGAGGAAACTTGTTTAACATGGGTTAGTCGGTCCTTTTATTCTTGGGGCGCATTATAGCGACATTCCTTACTAAATAGGGGTAGAATCAGGGATTTAAACCCCCCTTATCCCCAATAGCCTGTTTACGATAAAACTTATCGGCAAAGGCATCCAATTCCCCTTCGGCAATCGCATCTCGCAAGCCCGCCATGAGCGTTTGATAATACCGTAAATTATGGATGGTATTGAGCTGGGCGCTAAGCATCTCACCACACTTTTCCAAATGATGTAAATAACCCCGACTAAAGTTAGCGCAGGTATAGCAATCACAGTCTTTATCTAGCGGTCCAGTGTCATGGCGATGCCGCGCATTACGAATTTTAATGACTCCAGTACTGGTAAACAAATGACCATTGCGGGCATTGCGGGTGGGCATCACACAATCGAACATATCAATGCCGCGACGTACGCCCTCTACGAGATCAGCGGGCTTACCCACCCCCATTAAATATCGCGGCCGGTCCGCGGGCATGGTGTCAGCCAAGTGGTCTAGTATCCGAACCATGTCATCTTTTGGCTCTCCCACAGAAAGGCCACCAATGGCATAACCATCAAAGCCTATATCAACCAAACCTGCCAACGACTCATCTCTCAAAGACTCATACATTCCACCCTGAACAATGCCAAACAACGCAGATGGATTATCACCATGAGCATCTTTGCTACGCTGCGCCCAGCGCAGAGACAACTGCATAGAGTCGTCAGCCTCTTTTTCAGTAGCGGGGTATGGCGTGCATTCATCGAATATCATCACCACATCACTGCCCAAATCGGCTTGCACCTGCATAGAGGTTTCTGGATCGATAAACACAGGACTTCCGTCAATCGGCGATTGAAACTTCACACCCTCCTCACTGATTTTGCGCATATCACCCAAGCTAAAGACCTGAAAACCACCAGAATCGGTGAGAATAGGCCCCTGCCACTGCGTAAAATCATGCAGATCACCATGATCTTTAATCACCTCAGTACCCGGCCTCAGCATGAGATGAAAGGTATTGCCAAGAATCATCTCGGCCCCAATCTCTACGATGTCACGAGGCAACATACCCTTCACTGTGCCATAGGTGCCCACGGGCATAAATGCCGGTGTCTGCACGGTGCCTCGAGGAAATATCATCTCACCACGACGAGCTTTTCCATCGGTGGCGGAGACATTGAATTGCATAAAGCATTTGCGGCTCATTTGGGTATATCCTGATCGGCATCCGGGTTGTGTAACAAAAACATGGCATCACCATAGCTAAAGAAACGATATCGCTCTGACACCGCCTCTCGATAAGCCGCCATTATAGAGTGATATCCCGAAAACGCGCTGACTAACATCAATAAGGTTGATTCAGACAGATGAAAATTAGTGAGCAGGCCATCAACCACATTAAAACGATAGCCAGGATATATAAAAATATTAGTATCCCCCTCAAAGGGAGCAATCTGGCCATTTCTCGACGCAGTTTCCAAACAGCGCACACTGGTAGTACCCACCGCAATGACTCGACCACCATCAGTCTTAGTTTTGATGACCTGATCACAGATTTCTTGGCTAACCTGCAACCACTCTGAATGCATCTTATGGTCAGTGATATCATCAACACGCACAGGCTGAAAAGTCCCGGCTCCAACGTGCAAGGTTACAAAAGCTACCGAAGCACCCTTGGCCTGAATATCCTCGAGCATTTTCTCATCAAAATGCAGTCCCGCTGTCGGCGCGGCCACCGCACCCAATTGATCAGCGTAGACCGTTTGATAGCGAGTCTTATCCTCATCAGTATCACTGCGGTCAATATAAGGCGGCAGCGGCATATGGCCAATAGTATCTAAAACCTCAAGTACCGGATTATTAAAAACTAAGGTAAATAAATCATCATCTCTACCGGTCATCTCTGCCGAGAAACCCTCGGAAAACATGATCTGGTTACCTGTCTTCGGAGATTTACTGGCACGCACATGGGCCTGCACCGAATAGGCATCAATTAACCGCTCAACCAACACCTCAACCTTACCTCCACTGGCTTTTTGCCCATACAGTCTCGCCGCTATCACCTTAGTATTGTTGAGCACAATTAAATCGCCGTGCTCAACATGGGATAAAAAATCACCAAACTGTTGATGCTGCAAATTACTCTCAGCCGAGTCCAGGAAAAGCATACGACTTTTCCGCCGCTGGGCTGCGGGCTGACGGGCAATCAACTCATTGGGTAATTCAAACTGAAAATGGTCGCGGCGCATAATGAAAACTTAAAGGCTGTAAAGATTAGTTGGCAAGGGTATAGAAATTACCGCCAAAGAGCCAAATAATTAATAGAAACCCTCTAAGTCAGTTTCATGAGGGCGCCGAGGTTAAATCTGTTGACCCACTATTGATCACTGCTATAATCGCGGCCCTGCTCGAGTTAGTCTGGCAGAGAATGCCAGTGTGGTGGAATTGGTAGACACACGGGATTCAAAATCCCGCGCCCTTAAAAGCGTGCCGGTTCGAGTCCGGCCACTGGTACCAATCATGCTCTGAAGCCCCTGTAATCACTAGACTACGGGGGCTTTTCTGTTCTAAAAGCATCAATTCCTGTCATAATTCCTGTCATAGATTACCCTAATCGAAAAACAGCGCAAGAACGATGATGTGTAAAAATTATTGGCGTAAGTCATTGATTTTAAAGGATAAATTGGGATTAGGCTTGAGTTTCTATCTTTACTCTGCACTCCAGCCCTAAGTCATCAAA
>DUBX01000011.1 GCA_012960115.1 Porticoccaceae bacterium | reverse complement strand
AGAGCGTACTGGCATGAGCATCAGTCAGGTCACTGATGAGGTCCTTTATATCGGTTTGGTTGAGATGCAGGAGCTCTGAGGGGGGAGGGGGAGCGTGTTTGGGCAGCCCATTGATACATAAAGTAGTTAGAAGCATCTATGGCCAAGATACAAAGTCTGATTGTGCAACAGACAGCCCTCCTCCACACCCTTACCAGCTACATATAATATTACTTGGATGCCCATTAATTATAGTTGCAATTGCATATGCTCCTTTTATTTCGTCATTAGTTAATAACACCTTGACTTCGTGGCTTGGAATTACTACCATTCTATTATTTTTAAATAGAGTTCATAAATATGAATAACCGGATTTTCTTGGGCATGCTAACGCCCTCATCAAATACGACGCTGGAACCGATGACGAGTGATATGTTGTCTGGCGTGCCCAATGTATCGGCACACTTTGGTCGATTTGGTGTGACGGAGATATCGCTGGGTGAAAAAGCGTTGAGCCAATTTGAGAATCAACCTCTAATTGATGCTTCCAAACTTCTTGCAGATGCAAGAGTGCATGCGATTTCCTGGAACGGAACGTCTTCAGGATGGTTGGGATTTGATGCTGACAAAAAACTTTGTAAAGAAATTACTGAAGAGACTGGAATTCCAGCATCTACTTCAGTACTGGCTCTGAATGAGATATTTGAAAAGACTGGTGTAAAGCGGTTTGGCTTAGTGACACCGTATCTTGATGAAATTCAGGAAAAGGTAATTGAGACATATGCCTCAGAAGGGTTTGAGTGTGTTTCTGAAAGGCACCTTCGGGATAAAGGCAATTTCTCATATTCTGAAGTTTCTGAAGAATTAATCGCAAATATGGTGCGTGAAGTTGCCAAGGATAAGCCTGAAGCAATTACGATTTTTTGCACCAACCTACACGGGGCCAGCATTGTTGACGAGCTTGAGAAAGAAACAGGTATTCCCATCTATGACACTGTATCAACTTCAGTTTGGAAGGCGATGAAGCAAGCTGGGGCTGACCCTACGCTTGTTAAGGGTTGGGGGCGATTGTTTGATGAAATCGGATAGTTCAACGAATTGGGATGTTTAATATGCAAAAGCTTGATTTGGTCATTAAAAATGGAACCGTTGCTACTTCAGCAGACATTATCTCCTGCGATATTGGTATCACGGGAGGAAGAGTTATAGCCTTAGGTGAAAACTTGGAAGGTGAAAGTGAAATTGACGCGTCTGGAAAAATTGTCATGCCGGGCGGTATAGATAGCCATCTGCACTTAGATCAACCAACAGGTGATGGTTCTGTAATGGCAGATGATTTTTATACCGGTACGGTATCCGCGGCTTGTGGTGGAACAACAACAGTTATTCCATTTGCCTGCCAACAGAAAGGCGATACGATCCGGGCCGCAGTTACTGATTATCATGCCCGCGCAGAAGGAAAGGCCGTCATCGATTATGCTTTTCACCTGATCGTCACCGATACGACAGAGCAGGTACTAGGGCATGAACTGCCAGCTTTGATCAAGGATGGTTATACGTCGTTTAAAATCTATATGACATACGATGCACTCAAGCTGAACGACCACCAAATTCTCGACATCCTATCTGTTGCCCGTAGAGATGGGGCAATGGCAATGATCCATGCAGAAAATTCTGACTGTATTGCCTGGCTTACTGAAAAGTTGGAGCAGGCAGGTGATACAGCGCCCCATTTCCACGCTGCATCTCGCCCCCCCGTTGTCGAGCGTGAAGCAACACACCGTGCGATATCTCTTGCTGAGTTGGTAGATGTGCCTGTGCTTATTGTCCATGTGTCAGGTCCCGAAGCGATTGAGCAAATTCGCTGGGCCCAAAACAAAGGTTTCAGTGTATATGCGGAAACGTGCCCTCAGTACCTGTTTCTAACAGCTGAAGATATGGAACGTGATGGCTTTGAAGGGGCTAAATGTATCTGCAGCCCACCTCCCCGCGATAAATCTAGTCAGGAAGATGTGTGGCGTGGACTTGAAAACGGAACCTTTCAGGTGTTCTCTTCTGATCATGCTCCTTTTCGCTATGAAGATGATAAGGGAAAGAAAATGCTTGGGGAAGATACACACTTTAAATACATTCCAAATGGTGTCCCAGGGGTAGAAACTAGACTACCTTTGCTTTTTTCTGAAGGAGTAGGTAAGGGTCGTATTGACCTTTGCAGATTTGTCGAACTGACATCAGCGAACCCGGCCAGAATTTATGGCTTGTATCCACGAAAGGGAACAATTGCGGTTGGTTCTGATGCTGATATCGCAATTTGGGACCCGGATAAAGAAGTCGAGATAACAAACGAGATCCTCCATCACAATGTTGATTACACCCCTTACGAAGGTATCCGTGTACGCGGTTGGCCTGAGACTGTGTTGTCGCGTGGTGAGGTTATTGTTAAAGGCGGAGAATTTCACGGTAAAGCTGGACGGGGTAATTTTCTAAAGTGTGAAAGTCCTTTGCCTGCTAAGCCCAAATATAGAGTTGCAAGGAGGACATAATGTAAAAGTGCATTCATTTCTTAAAAATAAAGAACAAGACGTCTAATTTTAATCATTAATCATTAATCATTAATCAAAATAATAATGGGAGTATCAATTATGAAAAAGTATATTCGTGGACTAGGTGTTGCTTTGGTTGCCACAATGGCAATTGGCGTTTCTAACAATGCGCATGCAGAGAAAATTAGAATTGCCGGTAATTTTGCGGTTGATCATTCAAGCAGTAAGGCAATGGAAATTTTTAAATCTGAGCTGGCCAGTCTTACAGGTGGTAAGCTAACAGCAGATATTTTCCCTGCGATGCAATTGGGCGGAGCAAAAGAAAATGTAGACCAGGTTCGCTCCGGCGCAATCATGGGCACATGGTTGGGTATTTCATACCTGTCTCGTACCGTGCCAGAATTGGAAGCCGTAAGTCTTCCTTTCGCATTCGCCAATCGTGAGCAGGCTTTTAAGGTCATCGATAGTAAAGTTGGAGACATGTTGAACAAAAAACTTGATGAAAAGGGCTTTACCACTTTGGGTTATATGGAATTAGGGTCTCGTAACGTTACAAATAATAAGCGTCCCCTCAAGACCATGGCAGATTTCAAAGGCTTGAAAATTCGTATGCAACCAAATGAAACACATTTGGCTTCCTTCCGTGCTATAGGGGCAAGCCCGACCCCAATGGGGATCAAGGAAGTCTACTCTGCCATGCAGCAAGGTGTGCTTGATGGACAGGAAAACCCATTCAGTATTATTGCAACCAAGAGGTTTAACGAAGTTCAAAAGTATCTGTCTGATTCCGGTCACTTCTTCGATTTTATTGTTGTTGCCGCCAGCAAGAATAAATTTGCTAAACTTTCATCAGACCATCAAGATGCAGTACGTAAAGCAATGTCAAAGGCAATAGCATGGCAACGCTCAAAAGCTGCTGAGGAAGATACAGCTTCACTGAATGCTTTGATTGCTTCTGGCATGGAATTTCATGCAATCTCGAATGATGTCCGGGCTCAACTAAAATCTGCGACTTCGGGGGTCGTCGGTGAGTTGAAAAAGAAAATTGGTTCAGACATAATTGATGCTGTATTGAAAGAACTTAACTAGTGTCAAACGAAAATCAGGAGCCGGTGCGCGTCACCGGTTCCACTTTTACTTTATTTATGAGTTTTGTGCGGAGTGTTGATCATGTTTCTTTTGTGATGATCGTGATCTGCATGGCGATGATGGCTGTCCTTGTTGCCGCACAGGTATTCTTTCGCTATGCCTTGTCATCTTCAATTGATTCTGCAGATGAACTGTCCAGATTATTCTTTGTATGGGCAATGTTTCTGGCAATTCCACATGGGTTGAAAGCCGGAATTCATGTCGGTATTGATGTCCTCGTTAGCCGGTTGGAAGACAACATAAGAATTAAATTATCTCGCTTGATGAGTTTGTTTGGAGCTATGTTGATGGGAATTGTTTTTGTAATGACGATCTCGGTCATTGGCGATAAATGGCAAGAACTTATGCCGACCATAGAAATTACGGCTGCGGTTTATTACATTGCTGTATTAATTGCGACGGGGCATGCGTTTCTTCACCTACTGGTTTTGGCATGGGGTGGTCCGACAATATGGACGGAGACAGAAGCATGACTTTTGTTGTTATTATTACTTTTCTTGTTTTTGCCTTGCTTGGCATGCCATTGGCGTTCGCATTGGGTTTTGCTTCGCTCGGAGGTTTGTTTATTGCCGATATGGATTTATCTGTTATGCCGCAACGGATGATGCACGCCGTTGATAATTTCCCATTGATGGCAATTCCTCTCTTTATGCTGGCCGGAGAATTGATGGTTTCGGCTGGAATCATGCAACGACTTATTGATTTTGCGAATAGTATTATCGGTCGTGTTCATGGTGGCCTTGCCCATGTTGCCATTATATCCGGGATGATCCTTGCCGCCGTGAGTGGTGCAGCCGTTGCTAGCGCCAGCGCACTAGGCAGTACTTTGGTTCCTTCAATGCGCAAACAATATGATACAGGTTACAGTAGTTCCGTGATTGCTTCTGCAGCTAACCTAGGTGCTATTATCCCTCCAAGTAACGCGATGATTGTTTATGCATTGATGGCAGGTTCCAGCGTCTCTGTAGGCGGCTTGTTTATGGCCGGAATTGTGCCCGGAATTATTCTTACCATAGGATTTATGCTACTTGCTAGCTTTATTTCATATAAGAGAGATTACCCATTAACCGGGGATGGGTTTCAGATCACGAATGTGATCATACAAACCCGCCGTGCAATTGTTATCATATTGATGCCGGTAATCGTTGTTGGGGGTATTGTAGGTGGCATATTCACAGCGACGGAAGGGGCAGCGATTGCTGTTGTATATTCATTGATCAGTGGTTTCTTTATTACTCGTAAACTAAAGCTGACTGACTTGCCGGGGGTCTTGTTCCGTTCAGCTGTAACAGCGGCTATGGTTGGCGCATTGATTGCCTTTGCCGCAACGGTCACTTTTGTATTCACGATTGATCTAGTTCCGATGCGGTTATCCGGCTTTATTCAGAACTTCACTGATAATCCTCAGGTTTTTCTCATCCTGGTGATGGTGATGCTTATTATGGTTGGTATGTTTATCGCATCAAATGCTGCATACATTATGCTTGTGCCTTTATTTGCTCCGATTGCTATTACGTTTGGCATTGATCCTCTTTATTTTGGGTTTCTGTTTGTTTTAAATCTTGTGGTTGGCATGATGACACCGCCTGTTGGTGTCTTGTTATTTGTCATGTGCGGTATTTCAAAAATTTCAATGAGTGAGATGATCCACAGTGTTTGGCCCTTTGTCGTCCTTCAATATATTGTTTTGATCTTGTGTGCGGTTTTCCCACAAATGGTCACAGGACTTCCACATTATCTAGGATACTAATTCTAAAGGAACTCTTCAATCCGCGTTCTGGCGCTCTATCTGGAGTGAGGTGGGGGGGGCAGGGAGCGCAATGGACCCGCCCATTGACACATTAAGTAGTTACTCGCATTTATGCCTAGATGCTTTCTCTGATGGCGCCACTAATTCTTCACAGTCAGACACCATCCAAGTAAAATACCCATCCTTGTAAATTACACCTCAACACAAAGAGTATATAATTGTTGACAATTTATAAAATAAGAGTAATA
>DUBX01000010.1 GCA_012960115.1 Porticoccaceae bacterium | reverse complement strand
CGTGGCTACCGGAATAGAGAAAACTTTACCAACAAAATTTATTTTCTCTGTGGAAAATTAAAATTTAATTACCCACTATATTCTTCATAGTCCCAAATAAAGGAATTAGAATCAAATGAAGAAAAAGGCATTAATTACTGGGGTGACAGGGCAAGATGGCTCTTACTTGGCTGAATTTTTATTAGAAAAAGGGTATGAGGTGCATGGTATCAAGCGCCGTGCCTCTTCATTCAATACACAACGTATCGACCATATCTATCAAGACCCACATGTAGAAAATAAAAATTTAGTTTTACATTATGGTGATTTATCAGATTCATCTAACTTAATTCGAATTATGCAAGAGGTTCAACCAGATGAAGTATATAATCTCGGCGCACAATCGCATGTGGCAGTCAGCTTTGAATCTCCTGAATATACAGCCGATGTTGATGCGCTTGGCACAGTTAGGTTGTTAGAAGCGATTCGTTTGCTTGGTTTGGAAAAGAAAACAAAGTTTTATCAAGCTTCTACTTCAGAATTGTTTGGTAAAGTGCAAGAAACCCCGCAAAAAGAAACGACACCTTTTTACCCTCGCTCCCCTTATGCCGTAGCAAAAATGTATGCTTATTGGATTGTGGTGAATTATCGTGAGTCTTATGGTATATATGCCTGTAATGGTATTTTATTTAACCATGAGTCACCACGACGTGGTGAAACTTTTGTGACCCGTAAAATTACCCGTGGTTTGACTAATATAGCTCAAGGTCTAGAGACGTGTTTGTTTATGGGTAATTTAGATGCCTTACGTGATTGGGGGCATGCCAAAGATTATGTGCGTATGCAGTGGATGATGCTTCAGCAAGAGTATCCTGAAGATTTTGTGATTGCCACGGGTGTACAATATTCTGTGCGCCAGTTTATCGAATGGTCTGCGAAAGAGTTGGGTGTAACTATTCGTTTTGAAGGTAAGGGGATTGAGGAAAAGGGTATTGTTGCAGCGATTGATGGGGATAAGGCGCCAGCGCTAAAGGTTGGCGATGTGATTGTGAAAATTGACCAGCGCTATTTCAGGCCAACAGAAGTTGAAACATTACTGGGCGACCCAAGTAAGGCAAAAGAAATGCTAGGCTGGGTACCTGAAATAACAGTGCAAGAGATGTGCGCGGAAATGGTGGTTAACGATTTACAAGCTGCGCAACGCCATGTCTTATTAAAAGCACATGGGCATGATTTACCTGTTTCGATTGAAGGATGATTTAGTTGAATAAAGATAGTAAAATCTATGTAGCAGGACATAGGGGGCTGGTTGGCTCAGCAATTATCAGGGCGTTGCAGGTTCAAGGATATGACAATATTCTGCTGCGTACTTCTTCCGAACTCGACCTGTGTAATCAGGCTGTTGTAGATGCGTTTTTTGCGGAGGAAAAGCCGAGTTATGTTTTTCTGGCGGCTGCGAAAGTAGGCGGGATCTATGCTAATGATACTTTTCCTGCCGATTTTATTCGGAATAACTTGCAGATTCAGACCAATGTGATTGATGCGGCATATCGCAATGGAGTAATTAAACTCGCCTTTCTTGGCTCTTCGTGCATCTATCCCAAGTTTGCGCCTCAACCTATGCTGGAGAGTTGTCTGTTGACCGGCGAGTTGGAGCCGACCAATGAGTGGTATGCTATTGCCAAAATTGCAGGTATTAAAATGTGTCAAGCCTACCGTAAGCAATATGGCTTTAATGCAATCAGCCTGATGCCTACCAACCTCTATGGACCGAATGATAATTTTGACCTGAATAACTCGCATGTGCTACCAGCACTGATTCGGAAGTTTCATCTGGCTAAACTGGCGAAAGCTGGTGATGTAAATGCTATTCAGGCAGATGAGGTTCTTTACGGTCTGATTCCGGATGACCTTCTTTCCAGCCTAGGGCTGGAAAGAAGGATCTGTAATTCATTAGTAACTACTAATGAATTACAGATCACTAGTCATTTAGTCACTGTTCAACTGTGGGGTTCAGGCTCACCATGCAGGGAGTTTTTACATGTCGATGATCTTGCTGAGGCCTGTCTGTATTTAATGGATTGTTATGATAGTGGAGATATTATGAATGTCGGAGTGGGTTCAGATGTAAGTATTAAATCACTTGCGGAATTGGTGGGGAAGATTGTTGGTTTTAACGGTAAAGTGGTTTGGGACTCTTCTAGGGCAGACGGAACACCAAGAAAGCTGATGGACGTCAACCGAATACATTCCTTAGGGTGGATGAATAAGATCCAGTTACAGGATGGTATTGAACAGGCATATGCACACTATAAAGACAGAGGCGAGGCGCTATAGTGGTATCAGAGTCCTCATCGCAAGCAATTACACACCTTTTACCCCGTCTTTGGCAATATATCACCCCTCGACGCCGGGGGCAATTTGGTATGCTGTTCGTTTTGATGATCTTCGCTTCCTTTGCCGAAATCGTCAGTATTGGGGCTGTATTACCATTTCTTGGTGTTTTGACTGCGCCTACTCGCGTTTTTGAATATCCAGTTATACAGCCATTCATCCATTTCTTGGGGATTACAGAGCCCGAACAGCTCCTATTGCCGCTAACCATCGCATTTGGTATGGCAGCCGTTATGGCGGGAGTACTGCGCTTATTACTGCTCTGGGCTAATACCCGGTTAGCTTTTGCGACGGGGGCTGATCTTAGTATTAATATTTATCGTCGCACGCTTTATCAGCCCTATGCGATTCATGTTACCCGGAACAGTAGCGAAGTAATCAATGGCATATCAAGCAAAGCCAGTGGTGTTATTTACAGCATTATCATGCCGGCCCTGACCCTCATCAGTAGCAGTGTTATGTTGACCGCTATTCTGGTAGCCTTGTTGTCCGTTGACCCCGTTATCGCGCTGACGGCTTTTGGCGGTTTCGGTGTGATCTACGCTGTTATTATTTGGTTTACGCGCAAGAGGCTGTTGATCGATAGTAAACGCATTGCTAGGGAGTCTACTCATGTCATTAAATCCCTACAGGAAGGGCTTGGTGGCATTCGCGACGTACTGATTAATGGTAGTCAGGAGACCTACTGCCAGATTTATCGCAATGCAGACCTCCCATTGCGCCGTGCTCAAGGCAATAATACATTCATTAGCCAAAGTCCTCGTTATGGCATGGAAGCATTGGGTATGATGTTGATAGCAGCACTAGCCTATTTCCTTGCTCAGAAACCAGATGGTCTTGTCAAGGCCATTCCTATTCTTGGTGCCTTGGCGCTTGGCGCTCAGCGTTTACTGCCTGTGTTGCAGCATGCGTACGGAGCATGGGCCAGTATTCGGGGTGGGCAGGTTTCGTTACAAGACACATTGGAGTTGCTCGATCAACCACTCCCCGAGTATGCCGACCAGAGAGTTACAACTCGACTTCCTTTCCGAGAGCACATCAGGCTAAATCAGCTCGCATTTCGCTATAGCCGGCAAACGCCGTGGATATTTAAAAACCTTAATCTCAATATTTCTAAAGGCAGTCGCGTTGGTTTTATCGGCATGACTGGTAGCGGTAAAAGCACCCTTCTAGATATAGTCATGGGATTGTTGCAGCCAACGGAAGGTGGGATTGAGATCGATGGGCAGCCTGTTACGATAAGTAATCATCGTGCTTGGCAGGCTCATATTGCGCATGTACCGCAGGCCATTTTTCTCGCCGATAGCACCATCGAACAGAATATTGCCTTTGGTATTCCCGAGGAGCATATCGACTATGAGCGTGTCAGGCAAGCGGCTCGACAATCGCAAATTGCCGATATTATTGAGACATGGCCCGAACAATACCAAACTATTGTGGGCGAGCGAGGTGTCCGGTTATCCGGTGGCCAGCGTCAGCGCATAGGTATCGCTCGCGCTCTTTACAACCAGGCTGATGTTATTATCTTTGATGAAGCCACTAGCGCGCTGGATAACGAAACAGAACAGGCCGTCATGCAAGCTATCGAAGGCCTTGGCGAAGATATCACTATCTTTATGATCGCTCACCGTCTAACTACTTTAAAAAAATGCACTCAAATAATTGAAGTGACTGAGGGAGGCATTAAGAAAAAGGGTACGTATCAGCAATTTGTGGGATCTACTTCATGAGCGCCATTCCCTACGGACGCCAAGACATTAATCAGGCGGATATCGATGCGGTAGTGGCTGTGTTGCACTCAGACTTTCTAACACAAGGCCCAACAGTGCCCGCTTTTGAGCAAGCCGTTGCCGATTATTGCGGTGCGCAGCATGCTGTGGCGGTGAACAGTGCAACCAGTGCGTTGCATATTGCCTGCCTAGCACTGGGTGTAGGCAAGGGAGACTGTGTCTGGACGACACCGATTACTTTTGTGGCCAGCGCTAATTGTGCTCGCTACTGTGGTGCTGATGTGGATTTTGTAGATATAGATCCTCATACATATAACATGAGTGTAGAATGTTTAACGGAAAAATTAGTAAGAGCGGAAGGAGAAGGTAACTTACCTAAAGTAGTTATACCTGTACATATGACTGGTCAGCCATGTGATATGGCTTCTATAAATAAGTTAAGTCAGAAATATGGGTTTAAGATCATTGAAGATGGTGCGCATGCCATTGGTGGTAAATATCGTGGTGAACCCATAGGGTCGTGTAGCTATAGTGACATCACTGTATTTAGCTTTCACCCAGTTAAGATTATCACCACCGGCGAAGGCGGGATGGCATTAACTAATGATGCTGAATTATCAAAGCGCATGAAATTGTACAGTAGTCATGGTATTGTTAGCACCGTTAAAGATATGATGCCAAAGGCCCCTGAAGAGATTTGGAATTACCAACAAATTGACTTGGGTTTTAACTATCGGATGACGGATATACATGCCGCATTGGGATTAAGCCAGATGAAGCGGCTGGATGAATTTGTCATCAAGCGTCATGCTATCGCTAATCGGTATGAGGATCTGTTAGCTGATTTACCTGTAATAACTCCCTGGCAACACCCTGATAGTTATTCTGGCTTTCATTTGTATGTGATACGTTTGAAGTTGGATGAAATTAAAAAGACACAACGAGAAGTATTTTCTGCATTACATATAGCTGGTATTGGTGCGAACCTGCATTACATTCCCGTGTATAGGCAGCCGTATTATGAGCAACTTGGTTTTAATGCAGGGTATTGTCCTGAAGCTGAAAGATATTATGCTGAAGCATTAAGTCTACCCATGTTTCCAATGCTAATAAATAAAGAGTTATCTTATGTCACTAATGTGCTGAGTAAATGTATATGTTAGAACTTTCATCACAACGTTTAGTTTATCGGATTCTTAGTGTAGAAGATGTTACTCAACGCTATGTTGAGTGGTTAAATGATCCAGAAGTCAATCGTTATCTCGAAACACGTTTCGATCATCAGACACTAGACAGTTGTCGGTCCTATGTTGCTGATATGACATCTAATCCTGCACATTACTTATTTGGAATTTATTTACGTGAAACAAGTAAACATATAGGCAACACTAAACTGGGTTTTATCAATCCCTACCATCAACGAGCACAATTAAGTTTATTTATTGGTGAAAGAGATTGCTGGGGAAAAGGCTTCGCTACGGAAACAATTAAAACAATTACCACATGGGGCTTTAATGATCTTAATTTAGAGAAGATTGATGCGGGTTGTTATGATGAAAATCTGGGTTCATTACGTGCATTTCTTAAATCCGGTTATCAAGTAGAAGGGTTTTACAGGAAGTCAGTAGTATTAGATGACCGACGTATAGGTAGTTTCTGGATGAGTATACTTAAAGATGAATTTACGATCTGATATGATTGA
>DUBX01000009.1:1088-34482 GCA_012960115.1 Porticoccaceae bacterium | reverse complement strand
ATGATTTGGTCATTACCGCTGATATCCCCCTGGCGTCTGATGTGATCGACAAAGGTGGTAAGGCACTTAATCCAAGAGGCGAGTTGTATACCAAGGGGAATATAAAGGCGCGACTAAATATGCGCGATTTTATGGACTCGATGCGCAACAGCGGTGTGCAGGTTGGAGGCGGACCACCGCCGTTATCCAAGAGAGATCGCATGGAATTCGCCAACGCGCTAGACAAATATATTGCTAGTCACAACACCTGATCGCTTACACCTTAGGAGGGCCATTAAATTTATAGCTATGAAGTCAACATTTTGGCGATCTGCGCGGCGGTAAAAGGCCAGCCTTTTTCACGGCCATCAGGTAGTAAAACCACAGGAATACGAAGGCCATACTTTTCTTTTAGAGAGGCGTTATCCTGAATATCAACGACAATTAAGTGCCAACCCCTTTTAGAGAGTACTGGCTCGAGAATTGACTTAGCTTCATCACAAAGATGGCAGTTGGGGCCGGAGTATATAATTACACTCCGGTGCAGCTGTTCTGAGGACTTCATCACACCACCTTTTACTGTTGGTTAGAATGCCGGATTCCGGTTTCAATTAAATAACTAAAAATTAAGTGCACCTCTGAGTCAGATAAACCCAGTAAATTTTCGCCCACGGTTAATTCGAAATAGGATTCTTCAGGAATGTCAAAAGACATTGCGTTGCCAAACATTTTAATCGAATACTGCTCTTCTATTTCCGCCCTAACTTTATTGGCTATCTCTGCCCTAAAAGGCAAATAGACGTGCACCATATTTACCTGAGGTAACTCAGGGAAAAAACGCAAAGCTTTAATACCACTGAGATTGTGAACAACTTGCTGCATTCGATTGAAATATGCTGGCATACGTCTTAGACTCTTATCTAAGAGCATGGTGGCCGAGGCAATCTGTGGGCCCAACGTTTGCAAAGTGCCACCGGCCCTTCTTTGCCACAACGTTGCCTTGGCAATAAAATCCACAGACCCAAGTAACATTGCTCCCGGTAGCGCACCTATTCCTTTGTAAAAAGACACATAGACCGAGTCAAAACCTGCACATATTTCGCTGTATTCTCTATTGTAGAAGGGTTTAGTTTCCCACAATCTAGCACCGTCAAGATGCAGCTTTATTCCCTTTTTATGGGCCGTAGCTTTGATTTTCTCCAACTCATCCCAGCTAGGTAACTGGCCACCAATCTCTCTTGCGGGCAACTCAATCAACAGGGCCGACATTTTTTCGTCTATCGCCAATATATGCTCGGCTAAAAGGGCCGACTTCGCAGGGCCAACAAACGACCGGCGCAAATTGTATAGATGGGCATAAGCATGTTCTTCATGAATTTCAAGATGGGAGGTAGGATGCATACCGAAATGAGGGCAGTTAGATTCGGCTGCCCAGACTTTTAACGCGGCTAGTTGCGCGAGTGTTCCGCTCGGCATAAACCTTGCCGCTGGAAAGTCTAATAAGCTGGCAATTTTTTTCTCAAATGTTTCAACTAAATTACCTGAGCCATAATTATCAAAAACAATATTGTTCTGCTCACACCAATCAGCAATTTCTCGCAGAAAACGAGGAGGATCTGCTGGCCCACTACCCGATAGCGGCGTTAAACTGGCTGGACCACTGCTTGGCTTCATAACAGTTAAAACCTAACCAAAGATAGTTCGTCGAGTTATCACCCAAACATTATGAATTCTCGGGTTCCTTTCAAAATCCACATCCAACGTCTTGGGCGTAATATTTTCACAATCAAACTGACGTAAGGTGAGCTCATCCATCTTGAACTTGCGGAAATTGTTGGAGAAAATTAATGTACCTTCGGGCGCTAACTTGGCCATAGTGGCGCGGATTATATCGCCATGATCACGCTGTATATCCAAAACAGAATCCATCTTTTTCGAATTGGAAAATGTTGGGGGGTCTAGGAAAATAACATCATACTGCTCAGTATCAGCTTCTAGCCATTTTAAACAGTCGGCCCGCAACAACGTATGCTTGCTGGACCGCAAACTGTTCAGGTCAAAATTGCGCTGCGCCCAGTCCAAATAGGTATTGGACATATCTATGCTTAGAGAGCTACTAGCACCCGCTAAGGCCGCCTGCACTGAGGCTGCCGCTGTGTAACAAAAGAGATTAAGGAAAGTTTTACCTTTAACCATATCGCCAATAAGAGAGCGTACTGGGCGGTGATCGAGAAAAAGCCCGGTGTCTAGATAGTCAGACAAGTTAACCTCAAAATGAGCATTGCCTTCGTTGACTTGAATCGTCTCGCTTGGCCCCTCATTAAGCCGCTGATACTGGCTGTCACCTTTTTGTCGTCGACGCTCTTTATAATGGATTTTGCCTCTAAAGTTAGCCGAAAATTCTTTTACTGCCTGCTTAATTTCAGCGAAACGTTCTCGGGCAACCTTTTCAGAAATCGTGTTCGGTGGTGCATATTCCTGCACGTAAATTGACTGGTCATAGATATCCACAGCCACCGCATATTCAGGGATATCAGCATCGTAAAGACGATAACAGCTGATGCCGGACTTTTTCCGCCAACCATCCAATCTCCTTTGGTTTTTCTTGAAGCGATTGAGCACCATTCTGGCACCCTCACTTAAGTCCTGAGCTGGCGCCGGCGTGCTTAAGCGCGCTGCTATTTTTGCAGACTTTGAGGTCATGTCCTCAAATACCAACAACTTACAGGGAATAGTGCCATTGAACAGGCTGTATTGTTTAGTCGGAGAAAGATCGGTTTCACGACCTAGATCCACATTACCTGTAAAAATAGCCGCCTTCCAACCTTGGAAATTCTTTTGCAGCACTGTACCCAACTTTTGATATAACGGAATGAGCTCATCAACCTCGCCCAAACGCTCGCCATAAGGAGGGTTAGTTAACAATAACCCCCGCTCTGAGGTTGGTTTGCCAAACTGATCTATAGGTTTGTGAGCCAATCGAATATGCCCGTCTAAACCCGCATTTTCAATATTCTGAGTGGTGTACTCAAGCACTCTTGGATTGGCATCATAGCCGCGAATATCTAGCTCTAGATTTTCAAGACCTGTGGCCTTACGTTGGTGGGCTTCATCAACCAATCTTTGCCAAAGTTCTGCATCATGCTGTAACCACTGATCAAACCCGTAGCGCTCACGAAGCATTCCTGGCGCAATGTCTGCCGCCATCATCGCCCCCTCAATGATCAATGTTCCACTGCCACACATAGGGTCAAGTAACGCACCACCTTCCGCCGCCATCGCCGGCCAACCTGCTCTAAGCAGCAAAGCCACTGCCAAGTTCTCTTTAATTGGAGCTGTGCCCTGCCCTGTTCGATATCCTCGACGGTGTAAGCTTTCGCCCGATATATCTAAGGAAACAGTCACTCGCCCTTTGTGCTGGCGCACCTGAATGCGAATATCAGGATTTTTGGTATCTACGTTTGGGCGCTCACCTTCAATGCGTCGAATACGATCGACAACAGCGTCTTTAACTCGCTGAGAGCCGTACATAGTGTTATCAATTAGGCGTGACGTGCCGATAAAATCGATGGCAATACTTTGCGCCGCCGAAAAGTGCTCTTCCCAGGGTATGTCGTTACACTCGTTATAGAGATCGTCTGACTCGTTCAACATAAAACTTTGCAAGGGCATTAAAATACGATTGGCCAAGCGCGACCAAAGGCAAGCCCTATAGGCAAGCTCGAGTGAACCCTGAAAACGCACAGCGGCCACCGTTTCCTTGACCCCTTCAGCACCCATGGCCTGTAATTCTTCAGCCAGCAGCAATTCCAACCCTTTGGGGCAGGTGGCGAGCCAATTAGTTTGCAGAGAGACCTGGGTCACTTAATTATCCTTTTGATTACTTCAAGATATAAAATTTAATATGTATAGACGAAAAACGTCTAAACGAATACGCCAGTTATAAGTCTAAAACTATGCATCATTTAAAAAGTGCACATGATATAGGTCTTTAGACTATTTTGTTCAAAAAAAGACTTCGTCTGCAACCAAAATGAGTTAACCCTGTGTTAACGTAGTACTAGATGAAACCTATATTACCTTTGATCTGCGTAGAAAAAGAGATGTCTATGAAGAAAAAAAAGAGAGACCTGGCACATCGTTCGTATGTAAAGGGCTACCAGTCGGCAATTCAGGGACGCTCATTATCCCTCTGTCCATATCAAGAAAACACTACAATGGCCTATCAATGGTCACGGGGTTGGCGCGAAGGCCGAGAAGACGGCTGGTCAGGCTACAACACCAATGCTTGCCAGCAGAAGGTAGGTAACCTAATTCTCAATCATTGACCGCTAAATAGAGGAAATCTTATCTATTGGTCAACGCGGCGGCAATGTTGTTTTAGAATTATTTATCTAAAGAGGCCTGAACTAAGTTAAGCAACTCTCTAAGAGCCACTGAAATCATTGCAAAGTCAGACTGAGGGACCTTGCGCAGGTCTTTTATCATTAATTTCCAGCGATGAATCAACCCCTGCTGCTGATCTTGCCAGGTTTCCACTGACGACTGGTCCGTCAGGCCTGCAGTACAAAGACATGCGGTCAGCCTACGACGCTGGCTTTCAAGATCATCAACATAGGTTTCCCGAGCCAAATCCTGCCATCTACTGTCTGGCTGCAAGTCCACAATTTGAGCCATAAACCAGTCTAAAGACAAAAATTCGCCAAGCCCAAAGTACACCTCGGCAACTTGTTGCACGGGCATATCTAACGCTAAGGCTGTCTGAACCACCCCCATACTCATAAACATGCTGTCGGTGGAAGCAAGTCGCTCTGCTAATTTGAGCTCTACGCCGATGTTAGTCAGTTCATCTCGCTCGCCACTCCAGAGTACCCTCCACTGGTCTTTTTGTAGGGCCGGAAGCTCTGACAGCAGGGCCTCGGTGGGCTGGGAATACTGCGCAATGAGCAATTCACAATCTAGATTTAAGCGATGATTTCGCAAAAACCATCGTGTGGCTCTGCGTGCTAGCCTGATTAAAATGTGCAGTAAATCTAATTCTATCGCCGCCGGCAACCGAGGGTTATGCTCTTCGATCTGTTGCCACAGACTTTTAATGCCGAGCACTTCAGTCACTATGGTGTACGCCCTTATAACGTCTTCCGCCGACGCTCCCGTGGACTCCATTTGCCTGAAGAAAAAGCTAAAACCAACCCGATTCACTAAGTCATTAACGATTTGGTTCGCGGCAATTTCATTCGCTAGAGGATGAGTATCCACAGCGTCGCCATAGCGCGACACTAACTCTGTAGGAAAGTAATCGGTGACTGAGCGAGCAAGCCATGGGTCAGCCAATAGATTTGATTCAGCTAAGGCCTCTTTGAGCGCCACTTTGGAATAGCAAATTAACACTGACAGCTCAGGTCTGGTCCAACTGGGTTGGTGTCGATTAATTCTGTCGGTGAGTTGATCATCGCTAGGTAAAAATTCTAAATCTCGATCCAATTGATCGGTGTCTTCAAGCCAACTTAAATAGCGCGTGTATTCTGAATGGTGCTGTTGGCTTCGCGCCATCGCTAAGCTAATGGCTTTGGTTTGTCTTATATTGTTGTCTAACACCAATATGGCAATATCATCGGTCATTGCCGCCAATAGTGTGTTCCTTTCTTCTACGCCAATAAGCCCCGCGGCAACCTGTTTGTTGAGCAGTATCTTGATGTTTACCTCGTGATCTGAGCAGTCTACCCCAGCAGCATTATCGATAAAGTCTGTATTGCACAGCCCGCCGCGCAGACAGAACTCCACCCGCCCGCGTTGGGTCATACCTAAGTTGCCACCCTCGCCTATTACTCGGCATCGCAATTCGCGGCCGTCGACTCTCAATCCATCGTTTGCTCGATCTCCCACCTCTGCATTGTTTTCTGAAGATGCTTTGACATAGGTGCCAATGCCACCGTTCCAAATCAGGTCCACAGGCGCTTTAAGAATACAATGAATGAGTTCTGTGGGAGTTACCTGGTCTTTGTCGATAGCAAAACGGATCTTGATCTCAGCGGTTAGGGTAAGCGACTTCGCACTTCTTGAGTACACTGCACTGCCCGGTGACATTAGTGTTTTGTCAAAATCGTCCCAGGTCGCCTTTGGAGTATCAAACAGCCGCTGCCGCTCTGGGAAAGTTGCCTGGGCATTAGGCGTGGGGTCAACAAAGATATGTAGATGGTTAAAGGCCGCCACCAACTGGATATGTTCAGAGAGGAGCATGCCGTTACCAAACACGTCACCACCCATGTCGCCAACACCAACCACGCTAAAGTCTTCCGATTGAATGTCTATGCCAATCTCATAAAAATGTCGTTGCACGGCAACCCAAGCACCACGAGCAGTAATGCCCATGCCTTTGTGGTCGTAGCCGTTACTACCTCCAGACGCGAAGGCATCGCCAAGCCAGAAATTATTTGCTTCAGAGATCTCATTGGCAATATCTGAGAAAGTCGCTGTTCCTTTATCTGCCGCCACCACCAAGTAAGGGTCGTCACGGTCACGCCGCACAACCTCTAGGGGCGGCACTAATTTATCATCCACTATATTGTCACTAAGATCTAACAGCGCCTGTACATAGAGCATATAGCTGGCGATACCTTCTTGGATAAAGGCTTCCCGGCCAGACCTAGGGTTTGCATGTTTAGCTACAAAGCCGCCCTTGGCCCCCGTGGGCACAATAACCGCGTTCTTAACCTGCTGGGCTTTCACTAGTCCAAGAACCTCTGTTCGGTAATCTTCGACCCTATCTGACCAGCGCAATCCTCCCCGTGCCACTTTGCCACCGCGCAGATGCACACCCTCAACACGAGGGGAATAAACGAATATCTCATAGACGGGACGAGGCCTGGGTGCCAAACTAATTTGTTGCGAGGCCAACTTAACCGAGATATAAGACTTAAATGTGCCATCTTCGACCGTCTGGAAAAAATTAGTTCGCAGGGTAGCCTGAACCAACTCAAGGTAACCTCTGATAACATTATCTTCGTTGATGTTATTGATAAGATCTAACCCGCCGAGTACTTTCGCTACCAAACCTTCAGCACTCTCACTGCGACTATCTGAAGCATACCGTGGATCAAAGTAGCTCTTAAACAAAGCCACTAAATTACGGGTGATATCTAAGTACTTGGAAAGA
Source organism: Porticoccaceae bacterium (assembly GCA_012960115.1). Lineage (GTDB taxonomy): Bacteria > Pseudomonadota > Gammaproteobacteria > Pseudomonadales > Porticoccaceae > HTCC2207. The sequence continues at coordinate 27,347 of DUBX01000009.1, read as the reverse complement.
GTGTCGGCAATAAAATCCTGACTATAGGGAACACTCAACTGCTTGAGGTAACGGGCATAGAGACGCAACATTGCCACAGCCCTCCAATCTAGCCTTGCACCAATCACCAAACGGTTAAAGCTGTCATTTTCTGCATCGCCTCGCCACACTTGCAGTAAGGCATCTTTGAAGCTGTTTTGCACTGCAGACACATCGACGTCAACATCAAGTGAAAAATCTAAATCGAAGTCTTGCATCCATATTACGCCTTCACTATCTGGACGAATCGGGTAGGGATGCTCCATCACTACTCTAAAGCCGAGATTTTCCAACATAGGAATCATATCTGACAGCTCTAAGGGTGCGCCTCTATGAAAAAGCGTTAGCCGTAGATAATTGTCTGTACCCACCTTGTCTTGCCGAAAATCGATAGCAAGTTCATCCGAATTTTCAAGTTGATCAAATAAACTTATATGCTTTAAGGCGAGGTCAGGACCATAAACTTCTTGGTATGCACCGGAAAAAGCTCTTTGGAATCGACGCGACAATGTTGCGCCTTCAGCGAGACCAAATTGGCTCAGAGCCTGCTCTTGAAATTCGCCACTCCAATCACGGATAGTCTGTTCAACCAGTGCCTGAAGCGACTCAGCATTTACATCAAGGTAATGTCTATTTTGAATTTTATAGACTAAATAAATTCTAATTAACACTGAATCAGGAACGAACTCTGCCGTAAATTCACTTGCAATAGCACCTAACTCAGTGCCGATTCTCTGCTGTATTATTTCTCTCACATTTGTGCTGTATGACTCTCGAGGCAGATACACCAAACAATTTACAAATTTATCAAAGGGGTCTGGGTGAACAAAAACCTTCACCACACGGCGCTCATAAATCTGCCATATGCCTATGGTTGTATCACTAAGAATCTCGCGACTGATATGCAACAGCTCATCTCGGGGATGGGAATCTAATATGGTCGATAACGCTTTACCATCATGACTATTAGGGCTAAATCCGGCACGCTTCAGCACCCAATTCACTTTTTCTCTTAATATTGGGATCCTTCGTGGGCTGTATGAATAAAATTGCGAGGTATAAAGCCCAAGTAACCGTACCTCACCTACGGGTTCGCCTTTATCATTGAACCGCTTAACCACAATATAATCAGAGTAGGCATTGCGGTGCACCTGCGAACGTTTAGAGGACTTAGTTACGGTCAAAACCTGATCGTCCTCGTAGAGCGCCTTAACACCTTCGCTTAATCCATCAACAGATTCTTCACGTAGATCACCCCCATATCTGCGCAAGAGACCGCAGGCGGTGTTGGCAACTTCACGCAAAGACACCTTTTCATCATCAACGATAAGCTCAAATTCCGCATAACCGGTGTAGACAAAATAGCCATTGTTGACCCATTCCAAGAACTCAATCGATTCTTGGAGTTGCTCAACCTGAGGGGCATTGTCTTTAAGGTCTTGAATTAACTTTTGTGTGCGCCCTCGCATCATCTCAAAGTCGTCTACCACCGCGTCTATATCGTCCAAAACCAAACACAATTCCCGCTGCAGAGCTTCTAAGTCTCGGTCAGTTAACATGTCGACTTCGATACTAATAAAGGCCTCATAGTTTGCGCCTTCAACAAACTTTGCTGAAACCCCCTCGATCAGGCCTTTAGCGCCTCTCAATGTCCAAGCTAAATTGCTCTGCAACGTAAAAATATTTAACTCTCGACGATTCAACGCCATGCGCAATGAATCCACCAAGAAAGGCATATCTCTCTGGTTGATATAAATGGTGGTGTATTGACTTAACCAGCTGTCAATTTCAATGCTTGGGTTAAATACTCGCACTTTCGCGGAGTGGGTGATGTCATCGCGCTCGGCAAAAGGCGTCTCACCAAAAGAATATAGACCCCAAATATTCCAAAAAATATCTTCCGCGGGTCTATTTAAATAATCTTGATCTGGGTAAAAATGGATTGCATGAGCAATAAAATCTTGGAAATGGACATCTTGCCCCTTCTTGAGTTTGCTGGCAGCAATCTTCGCCAACGATTTAATAAGCCGGCCTCGCCGACCATCTTGTGTCACGTCCATAAGAAATTTATGCAACCTTTTTAGTTTTTAAAAGTCTTTAGCTTAGGCATCATTGAATACTTTGATCTAAAGTAACAAAAAGCAATCTTGGTGTGTATCAATATTGTTGCTTTTTCATCCATTAAATTGCAGTTTTGTTGCCAGAATGTAAACAGTGACTAAATCACTGCATCAGTATTTGTTTGTTGACAGTATAGCGATTAAAATCATCGTCCCTAGAAACGTCAGACCCACACAGTAGAGGTAAGTTGTGCAACAAGATATTGACCGACTCAAAGAATGGCTAGCAAGTAAGATCGTCGGCCAAGAGCATCTCGTAGAACGATTGATGATTGCCCTCCTCGCCGACGGACATTTGCTGGTCGAAGGAGCCCCAGGTCTGGCAAAAACCAAAGCCATCAAGACTCTATCCGAAGGCATGGAAGCGGACTTTCATCGGGTCCAGTTTACGCCTGATTTACTTCCCGCTGACATTACAGGGAGCGACATCTACCGCCCTCAAAAAGGTACCTTTGAATTTCAAGCCGGGCCACTATTCCATAACCTAGTGTTGGCAGATGAAATCAACAGGGCACCCGCTAAGGTGCAATCGGCACTTCTAGAAGCTATGGCAGAGCGTCAAATATCGGTGGGTAAAAACACCTATCCTCTGCCCGAATTGTTTTTAGTGATGGCGACGCAAAATCCCATTGAGCAGGAAGGCACCTACCCGCTACCCGAAGCTCAGATGGACCGGTTCTTAATGCATGTGCTAGTGGACTACCCTGCACCTGAAGCCGAAAGAGCAATCTTGGCACTGTCTCGTCAAGAAGCGCTCAATGAACCGACAACCAAAGTTGAGTCGCTAACACAAAAGAGCCTCTTTGATGCGCGCAAACAGGTTAATAAAATTCACATGTCTGAAGCTGTAGAGGAGTATTTGGTGCAACTAATTCTTGCCACTCGCAACTCAACAGCTTACAGCGGTGAGCTAGGTCAATGGCTAGATTACGGTGCCAGCCCGAGAGCGACGATTGCCCTAGATAAGTGCAGTCGAGCCCTTGCTTGGATGGAAGGACGCGACTTTGTTACGCCAGACGATATACGCGCGGTGGCCCATGATGTGCTTAGGCATCGTCTAATTCTTAGCTTTGAAGCTGAAGCCGGTGGTATTAACTCCAACCAGGTTATCGACAAGTTACTAGAGACTGTGCCCTCGGCATAAGACCCAACCTTATGAGTGTGATCGATAACGACCAAGAGCATCCCGCCACCGCCAGCTTATCTGAGATGATTAGGCTACGTTATGGCGCGAGAGAACTGACTGGATTCCCCAAAATCCAAGCGCGTCAAATGCTGGCTGGTGGTCATAAATCGCGATTTCGGGGGCGCGGCATGGACTTTGATCAAGTGCGTATTTATCAGCCGGGGGATGATGTTCGCAGTATCGACTGGCGGGTTACCGCACGCACAGAAGTGCCACACACAAAGATATTTAGCGAAGAGCGAGAGCGACCCATTCTGGTCATCAGCGACTTACGGAGCTCTATGTTTTTTGGCAGTCAACGGCTTAAATCAGTTGTGGCCTGCGAAATATCAGCCGCGCTTGCGTGGGCTGGCCTAGCGGCGAATGATCGTGCCGGTGGTTTGATCTTTGGCCAACAACAACAGATGGATGTCAAAGCTAGACGCAGCCATCATGCAGTACTGCAGTTTATACATGGACTTCAAGAATACAGCGCAAAACTATTGGATATCCAGCAAACCGAAGGCCCGCAACCCGACCTCTACAGTTTGGCTGAGATCCTTGAAGAGGCTCGCCGCTTTGTACTGCCAGGTAGTACCATTTTTATCGTTAGCGACTTTCATGACCTTAATGACGACTGCGAGCGTCATGTGTTTGAGCTAGCCAGGCACGGCAACCTCAACTTTTGCCAAGTATTTGATGATATAGAACAGCAGTTACCGCCGCCCTCTCTCTATGCGGTCAGTGATGGCCAGCGGCAGACCCTGCTAGACACCAGCAATAAACAATTGCGAGAACGTTTTCAGCTAGCTTATGCTGAGCGAAGATTACGGTTACGTAAAATGAGCGAAAAGCTCTCTGCCGGTCTACTGCCTTTTAATACATCTGATAATGTCATGAGCGTATTACGCAGAGCTTATGGTAAGCGTCGTACCCAAGCGCGCGGTAAATAACTTATGGAAAACGATCCGTTAGCACAACTTCGCGATATCCACCTACCCGAACCCATCTCATGGTGGCCACTGGCTCCCGGCTGGTGGGTACTTATTGTTTTTTGTCTTGCCTTCGCTATCTGGCTTGTTAGTAAAGCTGTGCAACGCTGGCGTGCCAATCTATACCGTCGTCAGGCGGTTCAAAAGCTGGTTTTACTTAATAACGAACTCAGCTTTACCAATGACCAAAAACTGGTCATGGTTTTTGAAATACTGAAGCAGGCCGTGAATAGCGCCTACCCTAGCCAGTTCTTTAGTAGCCTCGAGTTCAATGCCTTTGTGGCATTTTTGCAACGCAGCTGTGACAAACCCCTGTTTGAATTACTACCCGATAATATTGATATCCTGCTCTACGGAAAGACCTCAGACGATTATAATAGAGTTCTGATCATAGATAACCTCTTTGACAGCAGCCAACATTGGGTTAAGCATCATTATCCTGAGGACAAACTTGAGGCGCAGAGCCAATGTTGAGTTTAGTCTGGCCTTGGGCGCTTGCGCTGGCTCCACTACCTTTTGTTTATCGATGGTTACGGAAACCCTCAGAGACAAAAATACAGGCCTTGCGCGCCCCCCTATTGGCCGCCGCTGCGGGTGATCAGGGATCCTTGAAAGCAACTACTTGGTACAACCGCGTACTGCTCTTTTTACTCACCGGCTGCTGGCTGTGTACTCTGCTGGCCGTAGCTCAACCAGTGTATGTTGGCGAACCAGTAGCGCTGCCTGCCAATGGGCGTGACATCCTTATTGCTGTAGATATTTCCGGCAGTATGGAGAGAGATGATATGGTCATTGGTGGGAAGCAAGTCAATCGATTGGTTGCGGTGAAAGCGGTAGTTGGAGACTTTGTTGTTAAGCGTGCCGGAGATCGGCTAGGACTTATCCTATTTGGTGAAAAAGCCTACCTACAAACGCCGCTAACCTTTGACCGCGAGACCATGCATACACTCCTATTAGAAGCACAAATTGGTTTTGCTGGCAACGGAACAGCTATCGGCGATGCAATCGGCCTAGGGGTTAAACGACTACAAGATCGGCCCAAAGATCACCGAGTTCTCATTTTAATGACCGACGGCTCTAGTAACGCCGGTGAACTCAACCCAACAGAGGCCTCTGACCTAGCACGTCGAGCTCAAGTGAAAATCTATACCATCGGCATAGGCGCAGAGCGTCAAGAATCTCGCGGCCTGTTTGGTCGAAATGTCGTTAACCCAAGCGCTGACTTAGACGAAAAAACGCTGACAGAAATAGCTACCGCCACAGGTGGCATTTATTTTAGAGCCAGAGACCCTGAAGAACTGACTGGCATCTATGAACAACTTAATCAGTTAGAGCCCATCGAACAGGACGCAGAAACAATTCGGCCTATATCATCGCTGTTCCATTGGCCCCTAGGGTTTAGTTTTGTCTTAAGCCTTGCCATTGCGGCAGCTCGCAGCCGAAGGGGTTCACTTGTTTGATCTAACTCTAGATAGTGCTCTTAACGCATGGCAGGTCTTCCATTTCTTGCGACCTTGGTGGTTTTTGGGCTTAGTTCCCGTGGCTCTCATTATTGGTTTTTATAGCTGGCACAAGCATCATGCGGGCAACTGGACAAGCATTATTAACCCCGAGTTACTGCCCTTTTTGATGCAAGGCAAAGCGCCAAGTGACTGCCTCAGCACTAAATCCTTAGTTACCGCCTTGACGCTTGCCTGGATTATTTGTCTTGCTAGTCTTGCCGGGCCCACATGGCAGCAACTGCCTCAGCCTGTGCACAGGCAAGATAGCGCGCTAATTACTGTTTTTGATCTATCCCCATCGATGCTTGCTGCTGATCTTGCACCCAGCCGATTGGTACGAGGGCGATACAAACTAATCGATATTTTAAAACGACGTACTGAAGGTGTCAGCGGCCTTGTGGTCTATGGTGGCGACGCTCACACCGTTTCACCGCTCACCGAGGATAGCAATACAATTGTCAGTTTGGTGCCCGTATTGCATCCTGGGTTGCTACCCCAGTATGGAAGTAACGCAGAAGATGCTATTCAGGTCGCCGTTAATTTAGCAGCCAGTGGTGGCTATCAACAAGCTGATATATTATTGATTACAGATGGTATTGACCCTTCTGCCATTTCTGAAATTACATCCATCATTAAGGATAAAGGCGAATACCGGCTGTCGATTTTAGGGGTAGGAACAGAAAACGGCGCACCTATTCCTTTAGGGTCTGGCGGTTTTGTTAAAGACTCGCGCAGTGGCAATGTGATTATTCCAAAACTCAACATTAGTGATTTGCGACGTCTTGCTAGCGCCAACAATGGTAACTATCAAACTATTAGCAACGATGACCGTGATATTGATAATTTGTTGGCGGCAATGGAGTCATTGTTTGGCGATTCCACACAACAAACTGACCGATCATTTGACCTCTGGGACGATCGCGGATACTTGCTAGCATTGCTTTTAATACCAATTTTACTGCTAACGTTTAGAAAAGGTGTTGTGGTTGTTTTGCTGTTGGCACCTCTGCTATTTCAATCTAATTCAGTAGAGGCTCTTGAATGGCAAGACCTTTGGGCGACCGGCGATCAACAGGGCGCAGAGGCTCTTGAACTAGGCGATGCTGAGCGGGCAAAGTCTTTGTTTACAAATCCTCAGTGGCGCGGCAGTGCCGCCTTCAAAGCTTCTGATTACGAGGCAGCCGCTCAAGCATTCTTGACCGATGAGACAGCGAATGGCCTCTACAATAGTGGCAATGCGCTAGCGAAGTCTGGTGATTTTGACAGCGCTATAGAGGCCTATGAGCGGGCCTTAGAGTTAGAACCTGAATTAGAAGATGCAATTTTTAATCGCGATCTCCTAGAAATACTGAAACAAGAGCAAGATCAGGAGTCCTCAGAACAGCAGCAAGAGCAGGACTCTGAGCAGTCTGATAAGAATGGTGACCCAAGCGAGCAGCAACTCCCAGAACAAAATTTTGAACAACAAGACGAGCCAGCAACCCCTGAGGAGGAATCTGAGGAGGAATCTGAGAAGAAAGAACAACAAGAAAGCGAAAAGAAACAAAATGAATCAGAACAGCAGGCCGAACGCCAAACGTCTGAGGTTGAAATGACCGAAGAGAAAAAACAAGAACAGCGAGAAATTGACGCCATGCTGCGTCGTATACCTGACGATCCCGGCGGTTTACTGCGAGCCAAGTTTCGCTATGAATCGCAACAGAGAAAACAACAACGATCACCACCTGACCAAGAGCGCTGGTAAATGGACTTTAATTTAAGACGATTATTAATCATATTAACCCTCTGCCTGGCGGCTATGGCCGCTTCAAATAGTTATGCTGCACTCACTGCGAAGGTTGATCGAACCGTATTGGACAGCAATGAAACCCTCCGTGCTGAACTACGCTATGACGGCCAAGTGTTTACTGGCGAACCTGATTTTGGGCCCCTTATCAAAGACTTTGAGGTGCTGTCTAATAGTCGCCAACAGAATTACTCCAGTGTTAATGGAAAGACTGAGTCATACACAGCTTGGACCTTAGAGCTACGTCCAAAGAGAGCAGGAATACTACTAATACCCTCACTAACGTTCAAGAAAGAGGTGAGTAATGCGATAGAATTGCGGGTTCGCGCCGCTCCTAGCAACTCTAGCGCCAACCCTGGAACTCAACCGATTTACACCGAAACCGCCGTTGACACAAACACCCCCTACGTTGGGCAACAGGTCATTTTGACGCACCGGCTGTATACCTCAGTCCAACTACGGGACTTTGCTCTGTCCGAGCTAGCGATCGATAAGGCCGTTTTACATAGGCTAGGAGACACTCAGTATCAAAAGGTTATTAACGGTAGAAACTATCTCGTGCTGGAGGTCAAATATGCCATTTTCCCTCAATCAGAAGGCACATTAATCATCCCCAGTTTACGTTTCGGCGCTTATGAGGTAAATAATCGCAGTCAATTTGGGTTTTTCAATAATCGGGGTAACCAGATTATTCGGGATACTGAGCCAAAATCCCTAGAGGTAACCGCTCGCCCCTCTCAAGCAAGTATCGATGGATGGATGCCAAGCACCTCGGTGACAATGGAGCAAAGATGGAGTGGCGACATTGACTCAGTTACCGTGGGTGAGCCCGTTACACGTACCATTACAATACGCGCCGAGGGGCTTAGTGCCGCTCAGATTACCCCTCTACAAGAGCCCCAAGGGAATAATTATCGCGGTTACCCGGATCAGCCTCAATTAGATGAAATAGTCACCACCAACGGATTGACCGCAACACGCATCGAATCGCTGGCTTTGGTCCCCAACAAGTCTGGAGAAATCACTTTACCTGCGGTCCAGCTGGCTTGGTGGGATACCAATAGCAATATGCGGCGAATGGCGTCTCTACCATCAATAACTTTGCAAGTTAGTCCAAGCGAAAATATCGATGTAGCCGCAAATGACAACAATGTCATGCAGGTGACCAATGATGCAATGACTACTTTAGCCGCCGATGCTTTAAAACCTAAAGTATCTTTCATGACGAACCTATCTTTGGGCCTCAACGCCTTACTAATGACCTTGATTGTTGTGCTATTAATGGGTCGCAAACGTGAGACTTTAGCTGCACGCTCACAACAGGCTTCGTTATCCTCTGATTCTGCTCGACTCAACCTTAAGCAACAACTGCGAGCTATTGAATCTGAGGCTAAAGATGAAAACCTCATGGCAATGAGAGATGCTATTTTGCGTTGGGGCCAAACCCTGTTTGCCGACAACCCACCAAGCACCCTAAAAGGTCTCGGAGATCTCTTGGAGAATCCCAATATTAGCCAACTCTTTGTTCAACTTGACCAACAGCTCTATCAAGACAATGGGACTCCATCCCCAACGCTGGACGTGATGTTATTGCTTGCAAGCCTAAAAAAAGAATCGGACTTTAGTCGTGAATCAGCGTCAAAAAACAAATCAGGTAACGCGCTACAATCACTTTATCCCGATTAAAGGCACGTCACCCCACTCATTAATAGGACTAAGAAATGAAGACCACCCCTGGCGATAATAATAATGCGTATTGGCGAGCAAATATCAGTCTGCTCTCTAAACTACTTGTGGTCTGGTTTGTCGTCTCTTTTGGTTGCGGCATTATTCTGGTCGACTGGCTAGACCAATTTTCGCTCTTCGGCTTTAAGCTTGGTTTCTGGTTCGCGCAGCAAGGTGCTATCTGTGGCTCTCATCTTTATTTACGCCTGGCGAATGAAGATTATTGACCGTCAATTTGGTGTTTCCGATGATGAGGACGAAGTATGAGCACACAAATGCTGACTTATCTCTTTGTTGGATTATCCTTCGCCCTCTATATTGGTATCGCCATCTGGTCTCGCGCCAGCTCTACCAAAGATTTTTACGTTGCCGGCGGCGGTGTTCACCCGGTGGTCAATGGTATGGCTACCGCAGCTGACTGGATGAGCGCTGCATCATTTATCTCTATGGCAGGCATCATTTCTTTTATTGGCAGAGATGGCTCTGTCTACCTGCTTGGTTGGACCGGTGGTTATGTCTTACTGGCTTTTTTATTAGCGCCCTATCTACGCAAGTTTGGCCGATTTACAGTCCCTGACTTTATTGGTGAGCGTTATTACTCTAGAGCCGCACGAATCGTTGCTGTCGTCTGCCTGATCTTCGTTTCATTTACCTATGTTGCTGGTCAAATGCGCGGCGTCGGTATTGTTTTTTCTCGCTTTTTAGAAGTCGACGTCAGTACCGGTGTGATCATCGGTATGGCAGTAGTATTTATGTACGCCGTACTCGGCGGTATGAAAGGCATCACCTATACCCAGGTTGCCCAATACTGCGTGCTCATTTTTGCCTACATGGTACCAGCCATATTTATCTCGATCATGATCACAGACAACCCTATCCCACAATTGGGTTTTGGTTCTGAAGTCAATGATGGTGCTGGGCTGTCGGTATTACAAAAACTCGACACCGTACTCTTAGACTTAGGCTTTAGCGCCTATACCGAGGGCAGTAAATCAACCATTGATGTCTTTGCTATCACTGCTGCACTCATGTTTGGCACTGCTGGTTTACCCCATGTACTGGTACGGTTTTTTACCGTGCCTAAGGTGTCTGATGCGCGTCTTTCAGCTGGCTACGCTTTGGTCTTCATCGCCATTTTGTATACAACAGCGCCTGCTGTAGCGTCTTTTGCGCGCTTAAATCTGGTCGACACAGTACACAACACTCCTTATGCCGACGCACCGGAATGGTTTGGCAACTGGGAGGACACTGGATTGATCGCCTGGCAAGACAAAAATGATGATGGGATCATGCAATACGGTGCGGGCGCCGCACTCTCTCCAACCAAACCATCGTTTGACGGCAACACCGGAGTCCACGGTGAGCGGCTATTAAGCAATCATCCCACGGATTCGGCCAACGAGGTGTATATTGACCGTGACATTATGGTACTGGCCAATCCCGAGATTGCAGGTCTGCCTGCCTGGGTGATCGCCTTAGTCGCCGCCGGTGGCGTAGCTGCGGCGCTCTCTACTGCGGCAGGGTTGTTATTGGTCATCTCCAGTGCAATCTCTCATGATCTCTTGAAGAAAACACTGCTACCTAAAATAACGGAGAAACAAGAATTACTCTATGCTCGTATCGCTGCTGCTGTGGCGGTCTGTATTGCTGGACTATTTGGTATCTACCCACCGGCCTTTGTGGCTCAAGTCGTAGCCTTTGCCTTTGGGCTAGCCGCTGCGTCCCTGTTCCCCGCTTTACTGTTGGGTATTTTCTCCAAGCGTGCCAACAAAGAAGGTGCCATTTTAGGCATGTTAGTCGGCTTGGTGTTTACCTTTACCTATATTGCCTACTTTAAGTTTGTCGCGCCGGAACTTAACAGCGCAGAGCATTGGCTATGGGGTATTTCACCAGAGGGCATTGGTACTATTGGCATGGTATTAAACTTTGCCATCGCAATAAGTGTTAGTCGTCTAACCGCCAAACCGCCGCTATCGGTGCAAGGGTTGGTCGACAACATACGCATTCCCAGCGGCACTAAGGCAGCCGCTAATCACTGAGTATAACGCTAATTCAACGGGTGCAAAAAAGGAGGCGTTACAGCCTCCTTTTTGTCTAATGGAAACCTGGTTCCTTAAAAGCTGAGTCCTTCATCAATGTTGTAACCAGCCTGATCAGCGGTTTTTAAACCCTCTGTTAGGTGTATACCATTGACCGTATTTTGAATTCCGCTAACATCCGCTGGCGCTGCGTAAAATTGCGAGTACCATTTCCTGCCCGTTCGAAAAGGGCCGTCTGTTTTCAATTGCATGATCTTTAAAGCTGGTCGCTTGTTTTGCCAGATATTAAAATCAGCACTAAACGCTTCCAAAGCACCCGCCTGTGACTGTTTGGCTATGACTATATCAGCCTCAGTCGCCACATCTTCGCTGCCTTTGACCAAACAACCATGCCAACATTTTACCAAGCCATCTTCAACCGGAGTATTAGCTATTAATTCAAAGATAACCATGCCAGAAAATTCTTGCTTAGAGAGCAATATGCCTGGGCCGGTATACCAAGTACTGGTATTGAGATAGGTCTGGTACAGTTGCATAGGTCCGCCTTGGCGTTGGATACAGACGTGGTCTTTAATTTCATTTTCGAAATACTCACTCGGTGCACCATGGGTAGGTCCTAAGTGTTGTACATCAACAATATTGTCGATTATTTCTTGAGGATGAATGTTTAGCTCACCTAAATGGTCAAGTTCCCATCGAACCCAACGAGGGTCATCCCATTCTGGCAGCTTGGGCGGCTCATAATCAGGCTCTCGGCCGTCTGGGTCGTACCAGGCCATTACGCAGCCCATGTTGTCCACCACTGGATAGGATTTAATAGAAGCAGATTTTGGGCAAGGTCCGTCTGAATAAGGAATATCATCCACATGACCTTCAGCGTTGTAGCGCCAACCGTGGTACGGACACCGAATGGAATCTCCTTCGATTTGCTCATTATTTTTTACAATCATCGAACTTTTACTGTCAGTCAAATGAGTACCCATATGTCCGCAGTAGGCATCTAACAGTACAGCTTTACCGCTGGCCCCTCTAAACACTGCCAAATCCTGACCAAAAAACCTTACCGCCAACGGTCCAGCATCTAGTTCGGTGCTCTCCGCGACAATAAACCAGCCTCGCGGAAAAGTATTGGGGCCTAAGTTGTAGTCTGCAGACTTCGCCATCATTGATCTCCAAAATATTTACTGTTTAAGACGTTATAGTAATAGCACCGATTCTGGAATCGTCCATTTGGATGTAGTTGAGCTAAAAAATATAGGACAACCAATTCCTCCTTTATTTCAATATTCTCTATCATGCACCTCTTTGCTTTAACTTAATGCCTTTACCCCTGTAAAATAAGACATTAAATCAATGAATGGAACCATCATGACTACTTTTAGTGTCTGGGAATGCATAGTATGCGGCTGGATATATGATGAATCCCAAGGTTTTCCTGAGGGTGGTATAGCCCCTGGCACCCTGTGGGATGATATCCCTCAAGACTGGACCTGTCCCGATTGCGGTGTCACAAAACAAGATTTCGAGATGGTTAAGACCGGTCTCACTGCCGTTGCCGCCACGGCTGCTACCCCTGAAGAAAAACCCAGACTGTCTAAAGGCCTGCCCGTAGCCGTTCCCGTGGCTGATAATTCAGGAGAGCCGTTCCAAATTTGGGAATGTGTTATCTGCGGCTGGGTATACGACGAATCCAAAGGTTGGCCTGATGACGACATTTTAGCTGGCACCCGATGGGCAGATATTCCAGATGACTGGACGTGTCCTGACTGCGGTGTGGGCAAACAAGATTTCGATATGATATCGGTCAGCGCGCAAAGTACAGGGCCAGCGACTGCCAACCTACAAGAATCTCCTGAAGCAATCGAGCACAGCCAAGCACCGATCGTAATCATTGGCACTGGCCTAGCGGGTTATAACCTTGCCCGTGAGTATCGCAAGTTAAACAGCATCACACCGTTAGTGATGATCACAAGCGATGATGGCCGCATGTATTACAAACCAGCCATATCTACCGGCTATCATAAACAGAAGACCGCTGACCAATTAGCCACTGCTAACGCTGACGAAATGGCCCTGCAATTGCAAGCCGACATTCAGGTGTTTACCAATATCGAGTCTATCGATATCGACAACAATAGCGTGCTCACCTCTAAAGGCCCTGTCCAGTACTCCAAGCTCATACTGGCCACCGGTGCTCGTTGCATTGAACTGCCTATGGCTGGCAATGGTTTAGACGCTGTCTACTCGATCAACAATCTGCTGGACTACGCTACCTTTCGGAACGCCATGGAAGGTAAAAATCATGTCCTTATTATTGGTGGTGGCTTAATCGGCTCAGAATACGCCAACGACCTCATTCAAAGTGGTTATAAGGTAAGCGTGGTTGACCCTCTGCCCTCAGTGTTAGGTACACTGATGCCAAAACCTGCCTCTGATTCAGTCACAAATGCTCTTGAAGTAGCAGGTGTCAACTTTTACTTTGGCACGGTTGTTGAGCAAATTAATAAACAGGCGGCAGGCGTGCAAGCCACTCTCGCTGATGGTCAATCCATAGATGCCGATATCGTTCTCTCCGCGGTTGGTGTGAGGCCAGACCTTACACTGGCCAAATCTGCAGGATTGCAAACCAACAGAGGCATCATCACCGATCGATCGTTACAGACGAGCGCCCAAAATATCTATGCGCTTGGGGACTGTGCCGAGGTAGATAGCCATTTGTTGTTTTATGTGGCCCCCCTCATCGAAGGGGCAAAGAAATTGGCCGCAACAATCAATGGTGATGTGCAAGACGTTTACTATGGCACCATGCCAGTGGTTGTCAAAACCACTTTATTCCCAGTAACCCTATCGCCGCCGCCTAAAGTTGAGGGTCAATGGCAAATAGAAGTTAACACTCCAGCGGGTGTTAAAGCTCTGTTTAAAACAACAAAGGGGCAACTTCTAGGTTATGCCCTAACCGGCGACTGCACCTCGTTTAGAAAAGAACTCGATCTCTTGATGCAGCCAATAATGCTAGGGTGACCTACCCTATAGATTGTACCGCTGAATGTATTTGTGAAAACGCTGGCGCTCGCCGACCTTACTGAGACCAAAATCAGTTAGGTCATAATGGTGTTTTCCATACTTGTTTTGCGGGTTTTCCACCAAAAATTTAGCGATTCTCTGGGCCATATCATCGGGCAAAGGTAAGTTGAAATTTTTATATATACCCCTAATTGAGCTCTCTGGGTCCGCGACAAGATCACTAAATAAAGGTCATGGAACTGATCTTTATGCTGGGGCAACGCATCTCGATCCGCCATGGCACGCTCTAGCATATGGTTCCAACTCAGTAATTGCTCTTGGCCTATTTTAATTGGATCCATGCCCTTATCTGAGGCCATGCCAGACACACTCCAGACTAGGCTACAAATAGAGCCCATAACCTCGACAGGATTACGATGGGTAAAAACCACTTGCGCATCGGGATAAACCTTAAACAAGCTGGGCAACACATTCAGGTGCGCAGGTGACTTTAAGAGCCATCGATCTCCCGCCTTGGTCGCCTGCAACATCTGTAGGAAACGCTTATGGTAGCGCAGAGGAGGCTCTGCATCGGCCTGCAAAAGCCACTGCCGATAATCAGGGACATACCAATGTAAGAAAAGCGTAATGCCATAAAACATGTGCTGGGTAATGCCAACGCACTCCTGCGGCAAGATCGCCGCCACCTCATGAATAGCAAGAAAATTAGTCGCCAACCGGTTCAAGGTGTCTAGGTTATTTTGATTTGTAGCAATACGCGGATCGTCATGCCAGTGGTCAGCTAATGGTCGCGGTATTGGATCATTAATTTCCCACATTAGGGGGGGGCTCTATTACCGGGATCCTGCCACATTAAGTTATGAAGTATCGTGGTACCTGTTCGAGGCAAACCAATAATAAATAGTGGCTTTTCAATCTTCTGCTGCAATTCTTCAGGATGATTGGCAAACCAATTTTGAAGCTCTAGCCGATTACTCATAAATCCAGTAAACATCTTCTGACTAGTCAGGCGACCAATAGTATTAAGCTTAGATTGACGCTCAATAGACGCAATTAACACCTCTAAACCTTCGTAATCTGGATTACCTCCTAGATCATCAAAACCAGACTGATTTATCGCTTTTTGAAGAATGTATTCGGCCTGAATTGATGGCCGTATTCCCACTGTACTGAGCAACTCACCCATCGCATTGATGAGCCTGAAGTGCCAGGGTCGATAAGGTTTACTCAGGGCCATAGTTTATTAGTCAGAAAACTTGGCATCACGCTTTTCGATAAAAGCATCTCGCCCTTCTTGCGAGTCTCCTTCGGTGTATGCCTGAAGTGTAAAACCCTGTTCCCAGCGATACTTATCTTCAAGATTGCCGTCTTCAATGCCTGTCAGGGCTTCCTTAGCTAATTGAATCATCGGAGAGCTTTTTGTGGCTATCTTGGCGGCTATTGCCATCGCCGTGTCACGCAGCTCAGAAAGGTCTACCACCGATTCAAGAGCGCCCAGGCGATAGGCTTCTTTAGCGTCAATAAAATCGCCAGTGAAATACATATGTCTAACTTTTTGAACTGGAAATAACCGCTGTAAATGAGCACCACCACCCATGGCACCGCGGTCAACTTCAGGCACCCCAAAATTGGCACAAGCGGAGGCCACCACTATATCGGCAGCACCCGCAATACCAATTCCACCACCCAGAACAAAACCATGTAAAGCCACTATCACAGGCTTAGGGTTGCGGTGAATCGCCTCAAAGGTATCGTAGTTCGCCTTATTAACAGCCACTATCCTACTACTGTCGGCGGCCAGTTCCTTAATATCAACCCCAGCACAGAACCCTCGACCTTCGGCCCTAATCACAATGACATTAACGTTGTTATCTGCCCCCAACTCAGCAATAACCTGAGCAATACGCGCCCACTCTAGGCTGTCAAACGCATTGACTGGCGGTTTATTGAAAACTAACTCAGCTATGCCGTCTTTAATTATAGTTTCAAATGCCACGATAAACTCTCCTGAATCTTTAGGTTGTAGTGTATGGTTCTAGCCCTAATTAAGGTCGAGGGTTTCAGAATTCACTTCGGCCAATCTCTTAATAACCTCACCAGACTCTTTAATGATAGAGCCCATCAAATTTTCCACAGAAGGCAGATCATCAATAGCACCGGCAATTTGTCCACTGGGCATAATGCCTTGATCCGCATGTCCGTCGACCATAGAGTGCTGAATCATCATTGGCGCATTAGCCGCCATCATCGTTTGGCCCAGGCTTAAATCGTTTGATCCCTTCATTGCCCATGCTGAGCGCAACATTGAAAATAACGAACTCCCCGTTAACTTGCTAAAAGCCAAGCCATTTTTTATGGCTAGCAGCAGCAGCCCAAGCGTTGATTTTCCCTCGAGTGTTTTCAAGTATTGGTTTTGGATCATTCGTTGGGGCATACCATCGAGTTTAGTACTAACGATGATCTGCTCAGTTGCTGTCTTTAAATAATATTGTTTGGTGGTTAGGGGAACCGGGCTTTCCTGAGTTAACAGAAAGCGTGTACCCATAGCAATACCAGCCGCACCAAGAGACAGAGCTGCGACTAACCCGCGACCGTCCTTAAAACCACCAGCAGCCACGACGGGAACATCGAGTGCCGCTACGACCTGAGGCAATAAAATGGTGCTTGCCACCTTTCCGGTATGACCACCACCCTCGCCACCTTGAACAACCACAGCGTCAGCACCCAAAGCGACGGCTTTAACCGCATGTTTTAAAGCGCCTACCGTTGGGATACAAACAATGTCCGCTGCTTTCAACTTAGCCACGGATAAAGCGTCTGGGGAGCGGCTATAGCTCACTGCCCTCACCTGATGGCGAATACAAATGTCGATGATTTCTCTGGCACCTGGTGTATACATATGGAAATTAACACCAAAAGGCTGATCAGTTGCCGATTTAATGTGCAAAATACCCCGTTCAACTTCCTCAGGCGTCATTACTGCCCCAGCAAGAAAGCCAAAACCGCCCGCGTTACAGGTCGCGCTCACCAGACTGGCATCAGCCACCCATCCCATCGCAGTTTGAATAACGGGATAACGACAACCCAAAAGTTTCGTTAAAGGGGTTTCCATCAAGCCTCCGAATCTAGTTACAGTGCCCTGCTCTTAAAGCAGCATCTTTGTCCCTAATATGAGGATCACCGGACTTTCAATCATCGTCCAACAAGACTATAAGCCTCAATTAGGTAATTGCACCTGTCGCCAATAAGGCATCAACTTCCTCTTGCCCGTAGCCAAGGCTTAACAAGATGGTTTGACTATTCTCACCCATAGCAACCGCTGTAGAACCCGCCTTTACAACGGTGCGAGAAAAGCGGGGAACCGGAGCTGGTTGCCATACATCACCATCATCGACAAAGGTTTCTCGTGCAACGTTATGCGGGTGGTGCCGCGCCTCGTCCATCGACAAAACCGGTGCAAAACAGACGTCGGTGCCTTCAAACAGATCACACCAATCATCACGACTCTTAGTTTTTATTAGCGCTTCTAATTTGTCAGCCATTTGAGGCCAGGTTTGTGGGGCCCACTGATTCTTAATCCACTCTTTACTTTCAATCTCGTCGAGACCTAATAGGTCTACCAATAACCTGAAAAACTGCGGCTCAATTGATCCAAGTGAAATATAGCCTCCATCACTGGTTTCATAAACATCGTAAAAGAAAGCCCCGGAATCCAGCATATTTTCACCACGATTATCTGATCCTATTCCGGCCTGTAATTGTGAGTAAAAGAAGCCCATTAAACTAACAGCACCATCGACAATTGAGCAATCAATAACCTGCCCCTGCCCTGAATTCTGCGCTTCTAAAAGCGCGCAAACCAGACCGAAGGCTAACATCATGCCGCCACCCCCATAATCGCCAACTAGGTTGAGCGGAATCGTCGGCTTCTGTCCTTTCTGGCCAATAGCATGTAAAACCCCGGTCAGCGCAATGTAGTTAATATCATGTCCTGCCGTCTGGGCTAGGGGCCCAGTTTGCCCCCAACCGGTCATGCGGCCATAAACCAATTTTGGATTAATTTCCAAACATTCATCGGGCCCTAAGCCCAGTTTTTCCATAACGCCGGGCCGATAACCCTCAATTAGTGCATCTGCGCTGCTGATGAGTTTTTTAGCACAGGCAATACCCTCCTCTGACTTCATGTTAATACAGATAGAGGATTTGCCCCGATTGTGTACGTCGTACTTAGGGTCGCCACCTGCGGTTAACCATTGGCCACCTGGCCGCTCCACACGAATGACCTCTGCACCCATATCAGCCAACATCATTCCCGCATATGGCGCTGGACCCAATCCAGCGAATTCGATAATAGTCTTACCTGACAAAGGGCCCATACCGCCTCCTCTTTTAGTCGTGTTATTTGTTAAAATTTATGATTATGTACTGTTACTAATGATACTACAGGATAGTTGGAGGCTAGTAACAGGATTCAGTCAAGGTTAGCAATAATAAAACATTTATATTAAAATGTTTTATTATTGCTATTAAACAACTACGGTTGACAACCCGTATACCTACATCGTGGAAGGACTATTATGTCAGGATTCAGTGCCCCCTTTGATCAAGCCGTTAAAGCTGTCACTGCACTAGGCTCCCCATTTGAAATAACCTCGCACCAGTCTGGGGGCGTTGATTACCGTATTTACGCCAATGCGCCTAAAAATCTCATTGAACTGCTTGCCCCAGGCCGCGAGTTCTCTGAGCAAGAATTTGTTATATACCGAGATGAGCGCTGGTCGTTCAGCCATTTTCATCGTCAAGCTGATCTTCTGGGCGTACAGCTGATCCGCCAATTTAATATAGGTAAAGGTGATCGAGTTGCCATAGCCATGCGCAATTCTCCAGAGTGGATGGCTGCCTTTCTTGCCATAATCTCAGTCGGTGCAGTTGCCGTTCCTCTTAACAGCTGGGGCGCTCGAAAAGAGCTTCAACAGAGTCTTGCAGACGCACACTGTGCGTTCGTATTTTGCGATCAACAGCGTCTAGATATCATTCAACCTCAAGACCTAGGGCTAACGGCTATTGTGGTTCACCACCAAGGCACGCTACCCCTAAACTGTCACAGCTATCGTGATGTCGTCAGTGATGTCAGTGTCGTGGATCTGTCCGCAATAGAATTGTGCTCGGTACTCTCAGCGATTGTAATTGATCCTAATGACGAAGCCATGATCATGTTTACGTCGGGCACCTCAGGATCGCCAAAGGCTGCCTTGTTTACACACTTCCATTGCTGTCAGTCGATGACCAACTTCGAAGCAGTAGCCGCCGCCGCCTACATGACTAATATCGACGTCTACACTAAACATCTGAATAGCGGCAGACCCTCCAAGGCCTTAATAACCGTACCTCTGTTTCATGTTAGCGGCTTGTTTGCTCAGTTTTTGCTGACCCTGCGCGGTGGTAGGAGCCTCGTCTTGATGTATAAATGGGACCCAGGCGTAGCTTGCGAATTGATAACACAAGAACAAATCACCATTTTTGTAGCCGCCCCTTCTATGCTGCTAGACCTTGCTCGACATCCTAAATTTAGCTCTGTAGATACCAGCATTATTAGCAATGTTAGTGGCGCAGGTGCCGCAACGCCCGCAAAACTGGCCCAGCTACTAAAGGAAAAATTCTCACACTCACTGCCTGGGTCAGGTTGGGGAATGACCGAGACCGGGGCCGCTGGAGCCTCACTTACTGGCTGTTTCTATGACTTAAAGCGTGGTTCCAGTGGGTTTGTAAACCCCATTGTAGATCTGTGTTTTTGTGATAAAAACGGAATCGAACTGCAGCCGGGCACACCTGGAGAGATATGGATCAAGAGCCCCACTACCATTGCCGGCTACACCAATAATCCTGAGGCTAATGAAAACGACTTTAAAGCCGGTTGGTTTAAAACCGGCGACATAGGTTATCTAGATTCCGATAAGTGTCTGTTCATCTGCGATCGGGCTAAAGATATGGTGATCCGCGGGGGCGAAAACATCTTTCCTGTAGAAATTGAAAACACCATTCAATCTCTGCCCTCTGTTCTAGAGGCCTGTGGATTTGCCATCCCCAGTGAACAATATGGTGAAGAATTGATGGTCGTTGTACGAGTTGCCCCAGAGGATTTAGATCAAATCGATGAAAAAATGATTCAAGCCCACGTTCGAGAACAATTGGCTAATTTCAAGGTGCCTTGCATTGTCACTATTACCGATCAGGCGTTCCCCTTGAACGCGAGCAACAAGGTCATGAAGAAACGAGTTAAAGCGATATTTGGTCCCAAGTAAGCCCTATTATCAGGATTTTAAAGTCCAAGCCAGTAAGACAATATAAATTAGATGACAAACTGTATAGAATGCCCAATTGTCAATTTACACCTAACTCTAAGAGTGAGTGATTGTGACTGTTAAACGAACACAAAATAAAAGTGGCCATCAAGCGCTAAAGGCAAAGGCCACTCGCGAAAAGATTCTTAACGCAGTTGTCATGCTGATTAATGAATCGGGATATAGCTCTGCTAGCTCTACCGCTATCGCTAGAAAGGCGGGCATAACCTGGGGCGCTGTTCAACATCATTTTGGCAATAAAGAAGAGATTTTGATCGCGGTAATGGAAATGTCTCGCGATGTATATATTCAGTCGCTAGATCAGGCCGAGATGAAAAAAGGTACCTTAGAGGAGCGTGTCAGTCATTTTATAGACAAGGTTTGGGAACACTACAAAAGTGACCTTTACTTTGCATTTTCCGAGATTGTTATGGCTACGCGAGGCGTCAACAGCAACCTACCACTGCGTCAAATTAGGGTTAACAATGGGCTAGACGAACATTTAAAAAGTATGGTGGAAATTTTTGATGGCTACAGCGTCCCACAGTCGCGCCTTAACGAGGCCCTGAGATTTACCCACCGCTTTCTCGGCGGTTTCGCGATAGACCGGATTCTAGAACCGAGTATGCCTTTTGAAGATATTCATATAGAGCGCATCAAACAACAACTGCTGGCTATTATTCACCACTGATTACACATTCCGCCGACTAGTAAGAACCCCTCTAAATCTAGCACTTAAGTTAAAACCTAAAAACATTGCAACTTAAATGTTTTTAGGCGATAGTTTCCCTGCCTCTATGGAAAAATCGCCTTGCTAGGAACAGAATCATGGAAACAACAAAGCAGTTCAGGCTAGACATTCGTAATTGGTTAATCGCCAATTGCCCTGAATCCCAGCGCCAACCCATTATCAAAGATCAACAAATCTGGGCCGGCCGTCATCGCACTTTTTACTGTGGGGATGCCAAGCTCTGGTTCGAGCGCATGAGAGACCAAGGATGGACCGCGCCTTCTTGGCCGACCCAATACGGTGGCGGTGGCATGTCCCTCGAGCAGGCAAAAATACTCGACCAAGAAATGAAAGCCCTAGGTTGCCGTCCTGCCCTTTACGATATAGGGCTTTGGATGTTTGGCCCCGCCCTACTTGAGTACGGCACTGAAGAGCAAAAACAAGAACATATACCAAAAATTGTGCGGGGCGAGATTCGCTGGGCCCAAGGCTACTCTGAACCCTCAGCTGGGTCTGACTTGGCATCGCTCAAAACGCGAGCCGAGGACAAAGGTAATCACTTTATCGTCAATGGCACCAAAATGTGGACCACTCAGGGAGACAAGTCTGATTGGATCTTTTGCCTGGTGCGCACCGACCATCAAGCCCCCAAACAGCAAGGCATTAGCTTTTTACTCATTGACATGGCCACTGAAGGTGTTGTCGCCCGGCCCATGGAGCTGATTAATGGCGACCACGAGTTCTGTCAGACCTTCTTTGACGACGTTAAAGTCCCCAAAAGTAACCTTGTGGGCAATATCAATGAAGGCTGGTCTGTTGCCAAAGCGTTACTTAAATACGAGCGCAATATGATGAGCATCATGAGCTCTATCGTCGAAAAAGAAGAAGGAGATATTGTCGCCATCGCTAAACGCTATATAGGTCTGGATAGCAGCGGCAAACTGGCTAACAACGGCCTGCGAGCTCAGTTAAGCGAACATTTAATGCGCGCCCAAGGCGATGCCTTAAGTGCCCTTCGGCTTTATCAACAACATAAAAGCGGGGTTGTTGATGGAGGTCTTGGGCTAACCATGAAATATTTGAGTACATCAGAACAACAGCACAAGGATGAGCTCCTGCTGGCGATTATGGGCAATCGCGGGTTGAGCTGGCATGATCAAACATTTTCCATAAGCGAAAAAAAGACCGTCAAAAACTGGGCCTATAACAAGGCTCACACTATCGCTGGAGGCACATCGGAAATTCAACTCAATATTATTGCCAATAAGGCCCTACAGCTACCCGTTTAACACAAGGGCCAGCAGAATAGATACGAGTGCCATTTTATGAGAACAGTTTTATGAGTATGGTTTTAAACGAAGAACAACGTCTGTTGCAAGACACAATCGATGACTTTCTAAGTACCAACGCGCCCATTGATCAACTGCGGCGCCTTAGAGACACCCACGACTATAAAGGCTATTCAATCATCCTGTGGAACCAACTAACAGAACTTGGCATCCCATCGATTCTCATGCCTGAAGAGTTTGGCGGTTTTGGATTCGGCTTTGAGGGGCTAGGGGCAGTCATGCAGAGCATGGGCCGTAATCTAACGGCCTCTCCTCTATTTTCCACCGTGGTATTAGGTGCCTCGGCGATAGAATTAGGCGGTACAGTGTCACAACAACAAACGTTATTGCCAAATATCGCCGCTGGGCAACTAACTCTGGCTCTGGCTATTGATGAGACTCATCATCATCAACCCATTGACACTGCTGTTCGCCTGAAGGAACAAAACGGACAGCTGAGTATTAGTGGGGAAAAAGTCTTTGTCTTAGATGGCCACAGCGCTGACAAGTTAGTGGTTGTGGTGCGCAGTTCTGGTAATGCTGGAGACACAAAAGGCCTGTCACTGGTATTAGTTGATAGCAACGCTGCAGGGCTTCAAATAAACAGAATACAGTACATGGACGGACGCAATGCAGCCAATATCATCTTTAACAATGTGCGAGTAAAACGAAATCAATTGATTGGCGAGCTAGGCAGTGCTCACACAATATTGCAGCAAGTGTTAGACCGAGGTGTTGTTGCCATATCTGCCGAGATGCTGGGTGGCTGCCAAGAGGTATTTGACCGAACCCTACAATACCTTCGGGAACGAGAACAATTTGGCGTCAAAATTGGCACCTTTCAAGCGCTACAACACCGCGCTGCGCAAATGTTCTGCCAACTTGAGCGGAGTAAATCTGCAGTACTCAGCGCCCTATCAAGTCTAGACAAAAATAGCCCCGACATCTCATTGCAGGCTAGCTTAGCCAAAACACTCATCAACGATTGTTACCAGCACGTGAGCAACGAAGCGATTCAAATGCATGGGGGTGTGGGCGTAACCGACGAGCTCGATATAGGCCTATTTTTAAAGAGAGCTAGGGTAAGCCTACAAATTTTAGGGGACAGCGATTATCACAAAAACCGATACGCCCAACTCATGGGTTATTAAAATAATGTTAACCACCTTACAAGACAAAGTAGCCATCATCACCGGCGCAGGCGAAGGCAATGCCTTGGCCTAGACTTCAATTTTGGGCCGGCCTATCCGGAATAAACTGCCCATACCATTTACGGAACTTGGCAAAGGGGCCGTCGCCATCGCATAGCAACGGTTTTTCGTAATAACGCTTGCGACTCCAAATGATAATATCTTCCTCCATCTGCGAACGAATATTCGCAATAATAGCGTCTCCAATACCGCCCGAAACAGTTTCGCCATTAACCTTTTTTTGAATAAAAGCATACATCGCGCGAGCATGCTCAGAGTGCACGGGGGTTAAATTCGCTAGTAACAATGTGTCGCAGATGCCAGAGAACTTAATTACAGACAAGCCTGGGCCTGTGCTTATATTTTCAATGAAGCCTTCAATGACACCCCTGGGAGTCTCATTGCGTGTCTTTAACAGTCCATGACGGGTAAATTCGCCAAACTCTTGCTTCTGCACATCGGGAATACCATCAGTCCCGTGTACAAAATGAAAATGAGCC
The DNA here is from genome assembly GCA_012960115.1 of Porticoccaceae bacterium. Classification (GTDB taxonomy): domain Bacteria; phylum Pseudomonadota; class Gammaproteobacteria; order Pseudomonadales; family Porticoccaceae; genus HTCC2207. Next base: position 2,887 of record DUBX01000009.1, on the reverse strand, counting down.
GCGTCCACTGCATTCTCTCCAATTTCTTGCATATGGGTACTAATTTCCCAGGTGAAGGCTTTAATGTCGCCCCACTCGTCGTTGTCCAGCTCGGCCTCAGGTACCACCGGTGGTTCGAAGGTTGGGTCGATGTCATCGGGGTGATACCAAACTAAAATGCATTGGTTGATCTCACGCACAGGATAGGATCGAATGAGTTGCTCACCACGCGCAACGCGTGGCGGAAGATTTTTGGCATAGGGAATATGCTTGCATTGCCCCTCACCATTAAATTGCCAGCCATGGAATGGACAAACAATGTTTTCGCCAACAACTGCGGCGGCAGATCCTGCGTGTTCGCGGATGCCATAGCCCAAGTGCGCGCCCATGTGCGCGCAGTAGGCGTCAATCACCTTAGTCAGGCCTGATTCAGTGCGAAAAATCACCAAGTCAGTATCAAAATAGGTAATTGGTTTAGCTTCACCTACCGCTAGTTCGCTAGAATAAAGCACTTGATACCAACCAAAAGGCATAGCCAGTGGCACTCGCGGTAAAGTTCGGTCTGTTGCAATCATCATCTGATCCTCTAGGGTGTGGTTATATTTAACCATCACAGGGTTTTATTTGACAGCAGAGCCGCCATCGACAGAGATTAGTTGTCCAGTGATAAACGATGCTTTGTCAGAGCAGAGAAATACAACTGCCTCAGCAATTTCAGAAGGTTCACCTATACGGTTCATCGCCGCTGAACGCTCTAAAGCCTCTGCCATCTTTGGCTGCTCTTTAAAGTATTTCTCGATGCCTGGGGTACGAATCACACCAGGGGAGACGGCATTGATTCGGATTCCTTTTTTGCCATACTCAACCGCAGCGCTTTTAGTCAAAACATTAACGCCGCTCTTGGCCGCCGCATAAGCAGTATTGTAGGGCTGACCTCGCAGAGAAGCGTTAGACGATATATTGACGATACTGCCACCTTTACCCGAAGCCAGCATTGCTGTGACCTCATGTTTTAAGCATAACCATGTGTTGGTCAGGCACATTTCTAAGGTGTCATCGAAGACGCTGCGTTCATACTCGTGAATGGGGCCAGAACCTCGGCTCACAGCCGCGCTGTTGCAGGCTATATCTAGGCCGCCATAAACACTAACAGCCGCATCAATCATCACCTTAACTTGTTCTTCATCGCTCACATCAGCTGAAACAAAATGAGCATCTCCACCCGCTGCTTTAATCGTGGCGACGGTCTCTTGGCCGGTTTCAGCATTAAAATCAGCAACGATAATTTTAGCGCCTTCTCGGGCAAAAGCCTCGCAAATGGCGCGGCCAATACCCACACCACCACCTGTCACCAACCCAACTTTATTCTCTAGCATTTGCATCGCAGTCGTCTCTTTATTAGCACTATGAATAACGCAAAATGTTAATCTTATTTAACTGTGGTATATTTTTGCACTATAGTATATTATTTTCCAAAATAATAGTGGTTTTATACCCTAAACAGACCAAGGAAATTAGCATTGGAGAGCTTGCAGGTAGTGCTTAAAGAAGGTATTCGGGAGCGTAAAAAGCGCTTAACTCACGAGCGCATTTGTGATGTTGCTTCTAAGCTATTTGTGGAACAGGGATATTCAAATACCACCATCGACGCAATAGCCGAGTTAGCGGATATTTCTAAACCCACGTTTTTTAACTATTTTACCTCCAAACTCGCCGTTTTACATGAAATAATCGACATCATGGAATTTGGCCTCGGCAGCGACTTAGGTTGTATTTTCACACTGCCTATTAGACTTTTGTTCTCCCATGAGGTGAACCTG
>DUBX01000009.1:0-1078 GCA_012960115.1 Porticoccaceae bacterium | reverse complement strand
TTCGTTAGCTACATCACCGATGAATTAGACAACCATAATAGTACTCTGGAGCGACTCAAACACATGATGCGCCGGTCCGCTTTTTTTATAGAAACAGCTCCGGAGATTACCCGTCTTACACTGGTAGAAGGCATGGGTGTCATTGGTGATATCGATACGTCTCAGGCGCGATTTAAACGCATGCATGGCGCCATGGGTCAGCTTATTAAGTCAGGCATTATTAGGGGCGATGTGCGCAATGACTACCCTATAGAGCTTCTTATTCAAATTCTATTTGGAAGCTATTTATACGCATTGCTCACTTGGCTATCAGCGCAACAACACAGTTTGGCCGAAAATTTAGAGGAGACAGCTATTTTTCTCGCGGAGTCGATTGCACCAAAAGCCTAGCAAGGCAATAGCACAGGCGACCCGAACCGAAAGGAGCGATATTTATAATGGTTACAATGCCCATTAATTCGGACTACAAAAACCACCCTAACAATTACCTGTTGAGTCATATTCCTGGCACTAAGGGCCCCCCTTTAATTGGCAATGCTCTGCCCTTTATCAAAGACATGCTTGCTGATTCGCGCAGCCGTGTAGAACGGTTTGGCGAGGTGTCGCGCTTTGTTATCGCTGACCAAACAGGACTTCTGGTTGTGGGTGCCGACAACTATAGAACCATCATGCTGGATAGAGAGAGTAACTTTTCTGCCGAGATGGGCTATGCACAGCAATTGGGGGCCTTTTACCGCGGTGGCCTTTTACTTCTGGACTTTGATGAACATCGCATGCAACGCAGAATCATGCAGCAAGCGTTCAAATTTACCACTATGAAGCATTACATGGACCCGCTAAATGAGCGCTTTCACCATCATTTAGAGAACTGGCCCACCAACACCGATATTAAGTTTTACTACGAAATTAAAAAAGTACTGTTGGATATAGGCAGCAAGATATTTCTAGGAGAAAAGGAGTTTAATCCAGAGTCAGAGATCGTCAATCAGGCCTTCGCCGCCGTTAGTGGTGGCTTGGGCTCGGTATTGAGATTTAACGTCATTGGCACGAAGTTCTATCGCGGGTTAAAAGGTAAGGC
>DUBX01000008.1:35573-36386 GCA_012960115.1 Porticoccaceae bacterium | reverse complement strand
CCTGTGGCGCATGGCCAAAGAACTCGCGCCGTTTAAAGTGCCTGAGGTTTTGAAGAGGATTAGATTAAAACCAGATGATATCACCTAGCGGCGTGTAAAAGCCTCTCAACACCCAAGGGGTTTTTCTCCTTTTAGCTGCTACCAACATTGCACTCGGGCCAGTTTTTCCAGGCCTCAAACAGCATCACCATCGCAAACGTATCTAACTCACAATATTGGAGTAACCCGGCCTTTAGCTGCTTACGCTCATAGTTACCCATACCCTCATACTGCAACTTGCGGTAAGCTATTAATGCCGCACCGCCATTGTTTAAAGTGTCGTCATCTGAACATAGTATCTTTTCATTTTCGGCCGACACATCAACAAATAACTTGGGTAACAACTTGTAAGGGTCAATCACCTGGCCATTTTCATACTGCACCCATTTAAAATGCTTAAAGTTGGCGCTTGGAATACCCAGTTTGTTCCCATAAATAGGTTGCGCATATTTGTTTTGAATAAACGACGAAGAATTTAACACCGCCGGTAAAACGAACTTAAGGGAGTTTTTGCCCTTCATATCGGGATGGTAGTAAAAATCTTTAACTAGCACCAGCATATCAACCATGTCTCTATCACCACACCAAGCTGGCTTTACTGAAGCTATAGAGTGAGCATACTCTGCCTGGCATCCCTAAAAAGCCAACCAAGAAGTCCATTCCTTTAGGGCAAGTTGAATGGTCTTGGAGTCCAATGAATGCCCGCGTTGATGCCTATGAGTTACACAAGGGCAAAGAGCACTGGCTACTGTGGTGTGGAGGCCCTGATGATAA
>DUBX01000008.1:614-35483 GCA_012960115.1 Porticoccaceae bacterium | reverse complement strand
CAGCTGTGCATCTGTTACTAGCGTTTTGGGAGCACGAGACGGGGTATATGAGCCTTGATCGCTACCATTGGATTAATTGAGCAGGGGTACTGTCTGTCTCTGACATTCAGTCTATTGCTAATAATGTGTGGCCAGAGGAAGGAGATGAGTAATCAAGTTCTCGTGCACAAGGAAGTGCTTCGCTTTACAGTTTGTCGAGACTTAAACACTTAAACACTTAAACACTTAAACACTTAAATACTTAAATCCATCAAGTTATAGTTCTTGAGCGCAGCCATTGCTGCGTCGTTCCATACCGGTTGGTCTTTGGCGTTGGCATCGGGAGCATACTCGTAGGGCACTTCATCGTGGAAGCGTTGCTTTCTGGCCTCTATCGCTAGGCCAATGAGGCGTGAGCGGTTTTTTATAAAGTCTTCGTCAAAGGTTACCGCTTCTGCGTGAATGCCCGCCCCGTGCACGTTTAACACCGATGAGCGGCGGTGGAAGCCAAAGTTAACCGAGACCCTTGTTTCAAAGCCGGTGTTGGCAAATGAGCCGTGTAATATTTGACGGTTGTTAATCACCACATCGCCAGAATTACAAATGATAGGCACGGCATTGGGCAGGCGCTCGGTGCCGGCCTCGGCCATTAGTTTCACAATGTCTACGCGGCCATGTTTGTGGGTGCCCGGTAGTACCCAAACGCCATTGACGGCGGTACTGCCATAGACTTGACCCATAAAGTTAAAGCCGTGAATGTCTTCATCAAAATCAGGGTTATCCCAGTGGGTGTCGCCATCTTGGTGCCAAGACACCGCGGCACCTAGCCCGGCATCTTTAATAAACAGACCTTCGTGAAAGGGCGTAAAGTCACTGCCGTTAATGGCTTCTGCCATCTTTAACAGCCCGGGGTGGGCATAGGTAACCACACAAGCCTTAGAAAACTGTAGCGAGCCGCCAAGGTATACAGGGGTTGCCTGAGGGGCATCTGCGCCGGGTTTGGGTTCAAATAGCTTAACTTGGTGCCGGCCGTTGGCCATTTGTGTACCGCCAAGGGGGTCAGACAGGGGTTTTGCCCATTGCAGGGTAAACCCGGTGGTATCTGCGCCCAGGGCTGGTCGCCCTTTGGCGTCGGTGGGGGCACCCATTTCAGTAGGGAAGTTATCACGCATGGCGTCTAGGTCGTTTTTAAGATCGTTGACTTCTTCGTCACGCAGAGCGTTTTCAAAGATGTAAAAACCATAGGTTGAATAGGCTTCAAGAATATCACTGTGAATGTCGCCATTGTCTTTAAACCGCAGCGGCCCTCGGTTGGGTAGGGCTAGGGCACGTTTTTGACCTTCAATAAGATACTGTCGAACGGCGTCTGCGTCATCGCCATAGTAGGCTGCGCAGGCCTCTATAGATTGAGTAATGTCTTGCATAATGGTTCCGCCTCTATGATTTGGGTCACCGGGCACAGGTTTGCGATTGGCGTTGCCAGCACAGTATTACGGCGCCCTTAGATTCTTATGTTTTTATGAATTGAGTATATTTGTAATTGTCTTTTGATTCAAACATTGCAATTTCATTGGCCATCGTGGCGATCGACATCAGTTGAGAAGGGGCACAGTCTCACCACAAAAAAAGCCCCTTAACTCGTAAGAGGCTTTATTCTAGTTAGCGCTCAAAGATATAACGTTGAGCATTACCTAGTCGCTTATTCCTCAGCAGTATCGGGCCTCGCGTAAACTAAAAGCATTTTAACTTTGCCATTTTCAATACGTGCGTCGAATATTTGATGCGAGATGACCTCTTCGCCGCCAGCAGTGTCAGTCACTTTCACGCCTGAAGTTACCCATTGCTGAATGCTGCCGTCTTCTTCAGTAACGTCATTGGCAATGCCGTACTTGTACTCCCATGTAGGGTTTGATGTGGCGAACCATTCCTTTAGAAAAGCCGCGTGCGCCGCTGGGCCGTCAACGACTACACCATTTGGCGCCCAACCCTTAAAGTCCGCAGCATTGGCGTTGTTGATAGCCTCAAGGTCACGATCATTGTGGGCCTGAACATAATTAACCCAAATTTCAACCGTGGCCAGGTCGCCAGCGTGGATATTAAGCCTAACGCCGTCGTCTGATATCTCGTGGCCAATAATTGTTTTTCCCGCCGTCTCGCCGGCCTCATGATGTGCGGCAAACGAAAACTGGGCTAGTAGCAGTATGCTGATACTTAATAGTGTTTTATTCATAAAACTCTCCAGAATTAGATGTTTTGTTTAGACCGACTAAAAGGGCTTGCCTGATCATAGCGAGTCTAGTCATTAATGTATAGGTATGGAAGGGGTGCTTTCTGTACCTATACGATCGGTCAAAAGCATCATCTCATGTTAGGTCTCATAAACGTCCTTGTTTATGAGGTTCTTTATCGGGAGATAAAGGTGGATTTCTTAGAAAGGGGTAACTAACTAAAGTTTCCATCTGTACGACGACGCTCGTTGCCTCTTTAGATTCAAGTCATTCAATATTTCTGATTAACGCAGAACTACAGCCCTATCTTTATAGCCTAGCGTTGAAGGGTGCTCGTTCTGTATACTTATGCTTAAAAGTTTGACAAGACATTTAGATTTAAAGGGTCACTTACAAGGGTTCGCCAATGGACAAATTTCTTTTTGGTTTAACTGCGGTTTTTGCCAAAATGCCCGATAGAGTACTGCGGTCTAAACGATTAGTTCTCATCGTATTGACGTTAGTGTCCATCGGGATGTTTTATGCCATGGCCACTCGTACAGTATTTGATCTTTCGTCTGAGTCTTTTATGCAGGATGAGAGTCCAGCGCAGATCGCATTGGATGAATTTAGGCGGCAGTTTGGTAGCGATCGGTCAGTCTTTATCATTTATAAACCAACCGACGGCGATGTTTTCTCAACCCAGTCTCTCACTGCTATGCAACAGCTCACCTTAGATTTAGAGAACTGGCAAAGCCTTGATCCCGCGAAATTTTCGAGTGTAGATTTAGATCAACTGATTCACATTCGTCGTGTTAAGTCACTGGCCAATATTCGCCTGCAAGAGAGCGTGGGCGATGCACTTCTGTCGGGCAGGTTACTGCCAAAGGCGCTGCCAGAAACTGCCGAAGACCTTAATAGTTTTAAAGCACGAGCTATGGCACAACCCGATTACGTATCGTCTTTTTATTCCAAAGACGGCGGCTATGGCGGCATCTTAGTGCAAACCGACTTTGGTACCGTACCGATCGAGGGTTACGAGTCAGCGGTTGACATTGCAGGTGTAGAGTTAGACGACAGCTTTAGTGACTTTGACGTGTCTTTTGATGAGGAGGCCGTCATTCAAGAGGTTGAGTACAGAGACGTCGACCCACGGGACTATCTAGACTTTAGTGACGCTCTGGAAGCCGTCTATGGCCAGTACGATGAGCAATTGATGTATTACCCCGTCGGTGAACCGACCATTATGAGCCAAATGCAAGACGTGCTTGAGCAGCTGCGAATTTTGGGCTTTCTCATGGTTATTATCTTTGCGGTGTTACTGTGGGTACTGTTCCGCTCAGCCAGCGCGCTGGTTTGGTCTATGGTTACAATCACTTTAAGCGTGGCCTGGTGCTGGGGCGTCACGGTACTGCTAGGCGTAACACTGTCTAGTATGATTGCGCTAACCATATTACTTATATTTTCAGTCGGTATTGCAGACTGCGTACATGTCATGAGTGCCTATTTCAGTTTCAGGCGAGAGGGCATAGAGCACTATGCTGCGCTTACTAAGTCATACGAAAAAGTAGGCCTGGCTATTTTACTCACCACGGTCACCACCGCTGCAGGTATTTTGGTTCTGGCCACCTCTAACCTTGAGCCGATTAGAATCTTTGCCTTGATGTGCGCTTTTGGGGTTGTGCTAGCGTTTTTCTTCACTATCGTGTTGTTACCCATACTATTAGATCTCTGGCATCCCACGGCCGTCACTGAAAAGGGCAGCGTAGCGGATCGTCTGGGTGATCGATGGCACGCTTTAGGCAACGGGCCTAAGCTCGTCATTGCACTGGCGACGGCAACCGCCATTTTTGCCGTCCTTGGTGGCATGCTTGGCCTGTTTATTAATACCGTTATCGCGCTAACCTATTGGATTATTAACGCTCACCAACAAATACTGGCCCGCGTGCCCACCATTATTGAGGGTGCGCCACGCCTCATTCTGGCTTTCTTCGCTATCATTTTGGCGCTCTGCATCTATGGCTCGACCAAAATTGTCATCGACACCAACATTAGCGGGTTGTTTAAAGATGATCATCCCTTAGCTGTAGCCGTCAATGTTGTTGACAATAATATGGCTGGGTCACAGGACATGGAAGTTATGATCGATACAAAGACGGTTGATGGCATGCTTGATGTAGATCTTTTGGCTGCGGTTGATGAGTTGCAGACCAGCCTTGAGGAGCGCTACCCAAACACCATCGGTCGCACCTATTCTCTGGCGAATATCGTCAAAGACACCAACCAAGTCATGAACGACGACAATCCTGAGTTTTATCGTATTCCAGAGAGCAATCAGGCCGTGTCACAGTTGCTATATTTGTTTAATAGCGCCAACCCAGAAGACCGGCGCAATCTGGTCTCAGATGACTATAGCCGCTCTCACATAGCGGTTACCTCGCGCAGCATGGGCTCCTTTGGCTATCAACAGATGTTTGCTGAGGTCGAACTGGATATTGAAGCAAGGTTCGCTCATCTTAAAACCGCCTATCCGGACCTAGAGATTGTCCTCACTGGCACCATGGCAACGTTCATGGTGGTGTCAGACGAGATCGCACGTTCTCAATTTAACGGATTTGCACTGGCATTGGTGCTGATCAGCTTGATCATGATTATCACCCTAGGGTCGCTCAGGGGTGGGGTAATGGGCATGATACCCAACGCAATACCCGCGTTTTTAGCGTTTGGCTTAATGGGGCTGCTAGGTATACCGCTAGATACAGACACCTTGCTTATTGCACCGGTTATATTAGGGATTGCAGTTGATGACACCATTCATTTTATGACGCATTACAGGGTTGAGCTCACCAAATCCAAAAGCATTAGCATCGCGCTTGAGAGTGCCATACGTGAGGTTGGCCAGGCAGTCATGTTCACCACCATGGTTATAGGGTTAGGCTTTGCCGTGCTTAGCTTCTCAGATTATCTGGGTATGGCAAAAGTCGGCTTCTTTGGCTCACTGTCTATCTTCTTTGCACTGTTTTGTGACCTTTTCTTAATTCCGGCCATGATCATTATATTTAAGCCATCCTTCGGCGTAGACAACGTCGACACCCGCATTGATTTCAAAGGAGTGACCGCGTGACACTGTTTAAAGTCCTAAAATTTATGTGCATCACAGCACTTGCCGTTAACCTGTCCGCTGAAGAGCTCACCGGTGAGGCTATTATGCAGACGGTGGAAGATACCCGTCGATCGACCAACGACTCGTCCTTTACTCGGCTTAAACTCTCAAGCTGCACGTTTGGCGTCAACAAGGGCCGCATCGCCTGCGCTGAGCGACCCAGAGTCAAAGTGCTTGAGTCTGTGTCTATCAATCACGGTAAAGACAACAAAGACACCAAGAGCCTCACCATTACCTTAGAACCCCCAGCAGAGCGAGGCATAGGCATGCTTACCTATGGTTATGACGAAGCTGGGCGTAACAATCAGACTTGGCTGTACCTTTCCGCGCTTGGCCGAGTAAAACGCATTGCCGGCGGCGATTCAGATGAAGAGACCGAACCGGCCTCGATCTTTGGCTCAGAATTTACCACTGAAGACACCGACACCGGTAAGCTTGCCGAATACAGCTTTAAACTGCTCGAGGACGCCACTCAGAGCGGTCGCAGGGTGTGGAAGGTTGAGTCTCTTCCCAACGCCGAGAGAGCCAAGAAAAGCCGCTATTCGCGCACTGTGCATTACATAGACCAGGAACGCTACGTCGTCCTGCGCTCAGAGATGTACGACAAGTACGGTAAAGAGATCAAGCGCGTCATGGCCTCGCGTGTTGAGTTAGTCAACGACAACTGGCTGGCCCGGTCTGTCACCATGATGAACCTGGTGAGCAACCGCTTGTCCAATATGGCCTTTGTTGAAATCTACACCGACCTCGACATTAATGACGCCTTTCTTACCCAGCGCACCCTGACCGACAACGCCTACCGCGAAATGGGCCTTGAAGCGCTTAGAGCCCAAACCCAATAGGTTAATGACCCGATGCTAAAGCGTTTATTCCTCTACCCATTTGCCATAGCGCTGCTAGTACTAGCAACGGTGGTGGCTGGGCAGGGCACTAAGGCTGAAGAACCTACAGGCGACCCCTTTGGCGACGAGCTGAATTTTGACGATGACCTGTTCGGCGATGCCTTTGACAGTCCTGAGACTACTAAAGAGGCCTCTTGGCTAGACGGCTTTACCGTTCGATTAAGCCAGCAACTCTATTGGCAGGTTAACAATCACAGCGTAGAGCCAATACTAGGGCTACGCATACCTAAACAAGCAGACCTTGAAAACAACCGGCTGGGGCTTAATTTTCGCTATCAGAATGCCTTTGCTCCAGGTTGGTTACTGCAGTCCACCGGCCAGGCGCGCTGGTACTGGAAAGACGACTACGAGTACCAAGCCAACAACGATAATATTGCCACTGAATACCGCATTAACGAGCTTTATCTGCAGCGTAGTTTTGACCAGCAAAGCCTTAAATTTGGGCGCCAAACCGTGGTCTGGGGCGAAACCGTGGGTAATTCAGTGTTGGATGTGATTAACCACACCGAATTCCGTGATTTCACCATCATAGACATAGAAGACGCACGGCTTAACCAATGGATGCTGGTGTGGGACGTCTTTGCTGCCGACAGCCAGTGGTCTAGCTTTATTAACCTTTATCCCGAATTTAACCCTGTTGCGGTGCCGGGCAGTCCCTTTTATGCCAATACAGGCTACAACATTGGCGACTATAAGCGCGACAGCCAGACTCTGTTTGAAGCCGGCACCCAATGGCGCAAGTCCTTTGAAAGTAGCGACATCTCTTTCATGGCGGCATACCTTTACGAAAACCAGCTACGTTATGACTACCCTGTGGCGGGCTACGGTGACGCACTAGCAAAGAAGAACGATTTTGTCCTGCTGGGTTTTAGCGCCAACCGCGCCATTGGTAAGTTGCTACTTAATGCAGACCTAGCCGTCAGCCTCGGCGTGCTACCTAACGAATCTCCCTTTCCAGGGATTACCGTTGCGGGTTCGGGCCTAGACATTGAAAAAGACCAGCTTGGCGCCTCTTTAGGCTTTGAATACGCCATCTCTAGCGACCAGTCTATTAGTCTGGGGGTTCAAGCCAATAAAGTGCTTAACGAAAGCAAAGGCCTTACCCCTCAGCAAACGATAGTCAACGAAGGCATCTTTGGTTCATGGCTGGTGCGTTACCGCAACGCGCTGTCTAACGGCAACCTGGTTATCTCCTCAACCTTACAAGGCGACCTAGCGGCAGACTCGCTGTTTGTCTCCTTAGGCCTAGACTACAGTATCAACGACCACTGGGCAGTGGCGGGGCAGATCATCAGCACGACAGCCAACCAACAAACTCCAATGGTAATGTTCGATGCCGATGTTAGGGTAGGGGCAACGGTTACTTATTCTTTTTAGATAGCTCAAGCCGAACTGGTATCGAATTGGCAATGCCGTTATTCTTTCCATTTATAGAAATCTGCTTTGCATAATTGACCATCTATTTTCATTTTTAGAAATGTTAAGCTTTCTTGAATTACTCGTCAAACCCAGTAAATGTCTGAGAAAATGCTATGGATAAAATTGAAACTAAATCTCGATTCACAGGGTCCAATGAAAGTGCGCCAAAAATTTCAGATATCGTGAGCAACGGTCTTTGTATTGGCTGTGGATTATGTGAAAGCATTGCTGGTTCACAAAACGTGCAGATGACCATGACACCTGAAGGGCGATTGCGGCCAATGCAGATAGCGCCGGTTCAGGCGGAAGCGGTGCAACAGATCTATCGCGGTTGTCCGGGCACAAGAATTGGCGGCTTACCGGATTCTGAAATTGATGAGAACTCAAAAATCGATCCAGTTTGGGGGCCCTATCGCCGAATGGATGTAGGCTATGCTGGTGATGAGCAAATCCGCTATAAAGCTGCAACAGGCGGGGTGATGACTGCCTTGGCTTCTCATCTTCTGGATAGTGGTAAGGTTGATTTCATTCTTCATGTGGCAGCCTCTGCAGACAAGCCTATGCGTACTGAGCGTCAACTTAGCTTCACCACCGCCCAAGTATTGGATGCTGCTGGGTCCCGCTATGGTCCCGCGGCTCCATTAGTGGATGTAATGCAATTGTTGGAGCGCAAGCAAACTTTTGCCTTTGTCGGTAAACCCTGTGACGTGACAGCCCTTAGAAATTTGGCGGAGCAAGACCCACGGGTAGACCAATATTGTCGCTACAAGATGGCCATTGTTTGTGGTGGAGCTTCAGAGCTTGGGAAATCACAGGATGTTCTTGATGACTTCGGTATTCGAGAACAGGATTTGTCTCTGTTTCGCTATCGCGGTCATGGCAACCCAGGCGCGACCAGATTAGAAACTAAGAATGGGCGGAGCTTTGAAAAAACCTACAATGAAATGTGGGGTGATGAGGCCGGCTGGCGCCTGCAATTTCGTTGTAAAATCTGTGCGGATGCCATCGGAGAGGGAGCTGATATTGCGGCCTCAGATATTTGGCCGGGCGGGGACCCTTCTGGCGATGATGCAGGTTTCAACGGTGTGATCACGCGCACTAAAAAGGGCGAAGAGTTGTTGGCTTCTGCCATTGAAGCTGGGGCCTTGATTATAGAGGGCGAGCTTGGGCCGCGTGACATGGATGGATTTCAACCGCACCAGGTTCGCAAGAAACAGGCCGTTTGGTCAAGATTAAAAGGGCTTGAGCGTGCTGGACAATTGGTGCCTGAGGTTACCCAGCTTCGCATACAAGAACTGGCTAAAGCTGCTGGAACTGAGCGAGCAGAGCACGAGGCCGAAGGCACATATCAACGAGCTCTCATCGGTAAAACGAGTGAACCTGAAGTTCGTTCAGAACTCTCGTCGCTGACAGAGAAAGTATGATGACCAGCCTGCCGGTGATCGGTTTTATTACGCCACCGGATTGGATTGATCCTAGCCCTATGGAATTTGCTAGGCTTAATGATTTTGCGGTGATTACCCAGCAATGCCCTCTGCATATGCCGGGTTTGGACTGGGGACTGAACAGTCTGGCCAAGTGTGAGCCAGCCCTTTTTCAGGCTACAGAAATATTGGCGAACTTAGGCTGTGATCTTTTTGTGGTCACTGGCACGCCCTTTGGCTGGGCTGGTTTGCATTCGATAGATGATGCTAGAGAGCGGCAACATAGGCTACAAAAGAAAATTGCAAAGCCTGTGATTTTCTCGGCTATTGCCATGCTTGAGGAAGTTTATAGAAGAAAGGTTAAACGACTAGTTATCAATAGCAGTTATTACAGTGACGAATGGCGCGGGCAGTGGAGTGCTTTTGTTGAGGCATCCGGTTTTCAGGTCGTTGCTGCTGAAAGCTTTCTATCCTTGGGGCTAAGTGAGCCGCACAGTGAGAATGACAAGTCTCAATGGTCTCCTCATGAAAGTCAGATTATGAGTTCGCTGCAATTGCTCAACAATATTGAGGCTGATGCTATTTTGTTGGGGGGAGCGGCTGTTCGAACGCTGTCGCTGGAAACAAGGATTCGCTCTCAAATAAAACTACCAGTCATTGCAGCTGATAGTGCGTTATATCAGGCTATTAACGCGTGGATGAAAAGTGTGTAAATAGCGCAATGTTTTTTGGGCGTATTTGAGGAGCAATCAAAGATGAGGGATTATGCGCCGCTTCACAACAAATATGCTGAGTGGGGTTGTAGTTGGCAATCTCACAAGGTTAGCGTCGACTACGCGCCAGTGGAGTGGCGATTGGTTAATCAATTGCATGAAACTCTTCATTTGTTAGGCGTTGATGATTGTTACAATAACGCTGAGCCAGGAGAGGGAAAGCCCCCACAGCAAACCATAATCAACGAAGGCATATTTGGATCATGGCTGGTACGTTACCGCAACGCACTGTCTAACGGCAATCTCGTTGTCTCATCAACCCCACAAGGGGACCTAGAAGCAGATTCGCTGTTTGTCGCACTCGGCCTAGACTAGAGTGTCAAAGACCACTGGGCAGTGGCGGGGCAGATCATCAGTACCACAGCCAACCAGCAGTCCCTTATGGTGTTATTTGACGCCGATGTCAGGGTAGGAGCCACGGTTACTTATTCGTTTTAGACGGTAATGGGATTCAACCGTTAGTCTCATAAAAAGCCCCTTAACGCCTAAGGGGCTTTGCTTGAATTGACTACAGTTGCGGTTAAGTAGCGCCCTTGTATTCTTATATAAGGGCTGATTCAGGTGCGGCCTAGGGCCTTGAGATTGGCTTTGTGCTTGTTACGATCAATCTCGTAGTAGGAGATGCAAAAGATCATCAGCATCCACACAGTGACAACTGTCGGCACATACAGGGCGCCAAGACGGAACAGGGTGTCTGCTGGCACGCTACCAGGCGCTACACCAACGGGGAACTGGGCAAGGGTTAATATGGTGGCAGCCGCGACCACGCCAAAGCCTTGAACAAATTTTTTGACGAAGGTCATTGAGGCAAAGAAAACGCCCTCTGAACGCCGCCCTGTGCGCAGTTCACCCTCTTCAACCAAATCGGCAATCATCGACGTCGTTAAGATCTGATAAGTGATAATTAAGCCGACATCAATCATTGTTATTAACAATATCAAGGGGAACAGCAGCGGGTCGCCATTGTCAGGCATTAAACCAAAGAGCCGCAGCACAATGGTCGCCGGCAGAATAGTAAAGGCTAGCAGTCCGATAATAATCGCCGCACGCTTTTTACCCATTTTTTTGGAGATGATCGGCGATAGGATCAATGCAACGATGGCCGAACCCACCACCGATATCGATATTTGGCCCAACTGGACCGTAGAGAAGCCCCAGAAGAACGAGTTAATGTAGTGAGCCAGCCCAGTGGCGATGCCAGTGCCAATGGCGCCAAGCAATGCTGCGGCAAAAAGCGCCCCAAATGAGCGATCCCACAGGGTCTCAAAAATCTCCCGATAGATGCGCCCGATCGAAATTTTTTGCTTCGGTGGTGGCGCCTTAAGTTTTGGAATAAAGCTATGGGTGCCAAGCGCTGATGTCATTATGGCAACAAAGATTACAATTGATGAAATGAGCCCCATCTGGCCAAAACCCTGGAGATTAAACAATCCGTTACTGATTTCATCGGTGGGCACTAATAGATAGGTAAGGGCGTAAAACCCCAAAAAGGTGCCGCCTGCCCAGCCGAAGAAATAACGATAACTGAGAATACTCGTGCGTTCGTCGTAATCGTCGGTCATTTCAGCCACTAAGGTGTAGTGAGGAATCTCATAGAGCGTAATCATGGTACGAACAAAAATGGCCATCATCAAAATATACGGAAACAGGTCGTTACCAGATAATGAAGACGGGGGATTCCAGATAAAAAAGTACGACAGCGAGACGGGGACCGCGGCGATGTACATGTAGGGATGACGGCGGCCCCAGCGGGTGTGGGTATTGTCAGAGAAGTAACCAATGAGCGGGTCACTCAACGAGTCAACGATCAATGCAATTAATAAGGCTAGGCCTACTAGATAGGCGTCAACGCCCAACACTTGGCTGTAAAAAATGAGAAAAAAGTAATCGAAACCATTACCTTTTACGCCAAAGGCAACCGAGCCAATACCGTAAGCGATTTTATTAAACGGCGAAACCTTTAGTAATGTCACACTATCTTCCTGGTTTTTTGCTCGCGTATTTACGACTCTAAAAATCTACGTAACTATCCCGTACTAACGCCGGTGAATAGTCGGGGTGTCGAATTTTTTCCAGTTGGGCGTGGTGGCCAGTGGCGTGAGTTTTTCTTTAATCCTGCGCTCTTTAAGAGAGGTCCCAAAGGCCAGGTGGTGCTCCTCATCAACAATGTTTCTAATGTCGTCTTCGCAGACAATCTGCATCAGTATTCCCGCCTGAAAGTAACCTTCTAATTGGTCATGGAGTTTACTGCGCTTGGTCGTCTTGCGATCGCCAAAGCTGTAAATTTCTTGCAGCTTTTCTCGGGCTTTGTCCACGTATTTACTTTTTTTATAGGCCGTCTCAAATGACATAAGATTACTGCGTTCAACTATAGATATAGTTGCATAGGCTAGCGTAGAAACGCCGCGAAAGCTATGTTTTAGACGCAAAGCTGCAGACTATATTAGACGGAACGATACTTAGATGTCTTTTTTCTTCCGCGTGATCGTTGTCTCAACCGCCGGGTCAGTCAAGCGCTCTTCCATCTCCTCTAATGACAGATAGTCTAGGCCCCAGTGGTTGCAGATGTCATTTCTAAAACGCGTGTGGTTTTTGTCAGTAGATTCTGATTTTTTTACGATTGAAATAGTGTAGTAAACGCGTGCTAATGGTCATGTTTTATGCCGGCAATGAATGCAGGCCACCGGGTGAGTGGCCTTATAGTACGCGGTGGGTTTATGCGCCTAGCTCACCGGTGTGCTTTTAAAGGCGCCTCCACCTAGAAAGTCCCCCTTGCCGATAACAACGCCATTGTGCCGCAGAATGTTATAGGTGGTAGTGACATGAAAATACAGGTTGGGAAGGGCCCAAGAGTTGAGATAGTCTCGGGTAGTAAAAGTGTACAGGTTTGGCCCCGCCTGCATGGTAATACTGTTGTCTTCGGTGCCGTTAATGGCCTCTGCCTGAATACTGGCTAAAAACTGCTTAGTTTTGTCAATTCGAGCTTTAAGCTGCTCAAAGGTTATTTCAGTATCTTCATCTGTCTGAGGCTCAATACCCGCCATGCGAGCAGATCCACGCTTTGCAATATCGCAGGCTATCTGCACCTGTTTAGTAAGAGGTAGCATGTTCGGGAACAGCCTAGCACCGGTAAGGACTCCATCTTCTATACCATGATCCGCACCGTACTGCGCGCCGGCCTCAAGCAGGGCGTTTAGGTTGCTTAACGAGTGGATAAAAACAGGAATAGAGCAATCATAAAGTGATAGTGACATTAAATACCTCGGGTAGTTGGCAGTCTATCCTGGCTAGATAGACTAAGTTGGACGCGAAATTAAACAGTGTGAGCCGATTTGTCAATGAACTGCGTATACTTGACACGATAAACGTTTCTCAGTTCATAAAATATCTTCACAGTGGAGCCATCTCATCGCCATTAATATCGAACATAAATTTGACTGCACAGCCGACCAGTTATGGGCTGTCATGGGCACGCCGGACCGAGTTGACTGGGTGCCAGGCGTCGAAGGCTGCGAGTATGATGGCGAGGTTAGATCGCTGTCTTTACCTGGCGCGGGTGCCATTAAGGAACGAATTATTAGCCGCGACGCAGTGGCCAGAACTATGGTTTATTCCTGTTTTGAGTCGCCTACGCCGCTGGATTTTCATGAGGCGCGCGTTGAGATTATCCCAGCGGAACAGGGCTGCACGCTGCACTGGCAGACCCTAGTAGAACCCGTAGAGATCGAGGTTTTCATTAAAGCGAGTATGGAAGGTTGCTTGGTTCAAATAGGTCAGGTGATTGATCAGTCGTGATCGAGTTAAGTCCTTTTCAGTAGATAAACTGTCACGCTGTTTTAGGCCCACCTTGCAGAAAGTTGGCCTAAATTGCCGCATATGACATAAAAAATAAATTTATTTTATGATAAAAAATGTGGTCCATTACAGCTCTTGATGCTTACTTGATAGCCACTGTTTGTTGTAACATAGCACCTTAGAAATTTGATTAATTGGCTGTATTGATGAGCAATGAAAACGACAATGAATTTTGGGACAGTGAAAACGACACTGTAGTAGAAGCTTCTCGACCAAAACTAAAAAAACCGCGTATGTATCAAGTGATTTTGTTAAATGACGATTACACTCCAATGGAGTTCGTGGTTGAATTGATCGAGCAGTTTTTTTACAAGTCTCGAGAAACGGCCACCCAAATAATGTTAAACATCCATACACATGGCAAGGGTGTCTGTGGTGTCTATACTGAAGATATAGCTGAGACAAAAGCGGCGCTGGTGACTCAATTCGCTCAAGACCACCAACACCCATTACTCTGCCAAGCAGAGCCAACTGATGATGACGAGGATTGATAAGGATGTTAAGTAGAGAACTTGAAGTTACGCTCAATCTTGCATTTAAAACTGCGCGCGAAAAACGTCACGAGTTTATGACGGTTGAACATCTGCTACTGGCCTTGCTGGATGATGCATCTGCCACCGCAGTATTGAGCGCGTGCGGTGCCGACTTAGGCGCGCTGCGCCAAGACCTCATCGAATTTATTGATTCAACGA
Source organism: Porticoccaceae bacterium (assembly GCA_012960115.1). Classification (GTDB taxonomy): domain Bacteria; phylum Pseudomonadota; class Gammaproteobacteria; order Pseudomonadales; family Porticoccaceae; genus HTCC2207. Next base: position 21,069 of record DUBX01000008.1, on the reverse strand, counting down.
TGCCCACTTTCCCTGATGCACAGCTAGAAGCAGATACTCAGCCTACCCATGGCTTTCAGCGTGTGTTACAGCGAGCCGTTTTCCAGGTTAACTCTGCCAACCATAGTGAAGTCGTTGGCGCCAATGTAGTGGTTGCCATTTTTAGCGAACAAGAAAGTCAGGCGGTTTACTTTTTACGCTTACAGAATGTAGCTCGCATTGATGTGGTTAATTATATCTCTCACGGAATATCTAAATACGCTGATCACGCAGATAACAGCAGCGGAGCCGATGAAGAGATAACAGACTCAGTGACCGTAGACGAAGCGTCAGAAGCCAGCATGCTCAGCCAGTTTTCGACCAACTTAAACGAGCAGGCCAAGGCTGGCATAATCGACCCATTAATTGGCCGTGATGCGGAAATTGAGCGTGTTAGCCAGATATTGATTAGACGGCGCAAAAACAATCCGCTATTGGTGGGGGAGTCTGGGGTTGGTAAAACGGCCATTGCAGAAGGCCTAGCCAAATTAATCGTAGAGAAAAATGTACCGGAACCCATGCTGGGCAGTACTATATTTTCTCTCGACATGGGCTCGTTGTTAGCAGGTACTAAATATAGAGGTGATTTTGAGAAACGCCTGAAGGGGCTCATTGCCGAGTTGGTGAAGTATGAAAAGTCGATACTGTTTATCGATGAAATACACACCATTATTGGTGCTGGAGCAGCATCTGGCGGGGTTATGGACGCATCAAACCTGCTTAAGCCACTTCTGTCGTCGGGTAAGTTACGGTGTATTGGTTCAACCACCTATCAAGAGTATCGTGGTATTTTTGAGAAGGATCACGCCTTGACGCGACGCTTCCAGAAAATTGATGTGCCAGAACCTAGCATCGACGAGACGTTTGAGATTCTTAAAGGCTTAAAATCCCGTTTTGAAGAACATCATGACCTCAAATTCACTAATCCAGCCCTTAAAGCAGCGGCAGAGCTGTCTAGTCGTCATATCACCGACCGGTTCTTGCCTGACAAGGCGATAGACGTATTGGACGAGGCTGGCGCCTACCAGCGTCTGCAGCCTAAGTACAAGCGCAAGAAGACCGTCGGTTTAGGTGATATTGAGTTGGTTATCTCTAAGATGGCGCGTATTCCGGCAAAAAGTGTGTCCAGTTCAGATAAGGCACAACTTAAAGACCTGGCGACCAACCTCAAGATGGTGGTGTTTGGTCAAGATAAAGCTATTGAGGCAATGTCTACCTCGATTAAACTCGCCCGGGCTGGTTTGCGCGAAGGCAGTAAGCCTATTGGTAGTTTCTTGTTTGCTGGCCCCACCGGTGTTGGTAAAACCGAAGTGTGCCGCCATCTGGCCAACGTATTAGGTATTGAGCTGATTCGCTTTGACATGTCCGAGTACATGGAGCGTCATACGGTATCACGCTTAATCGGAGCACCTCCTGGTTATGTCGGCTACGATCAGGGCGGTTTACTCACTGAAGCGGTTACCAAGCAGCCACATTCGGTTATCTTGCTAGACGAGGTGGAAAAAGCTCACCCAGATGTCTTTAACCTGTTGTTGCAGGTCATGGATCACGGTACATTGACCGATAATAATGGCCGCAAGGCGGATTTTCGCAACGTCATCTTGATTATGACGACCAATGCTGGTGCCGAACTGATGAGCAGGGCGTCTATTGGATTCTCTCATCAAGATCACACCACCGACGGTATGGAGGCGATCAAGAAGATGTTCACGCCTGAATTTCGCAATCGGTTAGACAATATCGTGCAATTTGGCGAGCTGACCGTTGATGTCATCAAAACGGTGGTCGACAAGTTCCTGGTGCAGCTGCAGTCGCAGCTTGACGAGAAGAAGGTGTTTCTTGAGGTTGATGATGATGCACGTCTGTGGCTTGCTGAGAATGGTTATGACGCCAAGATGGGCGCACGACCAATGGATCGTTTGATTCAGGAAAAGATTAAGAAGCCGTTAGCAGAGGAAGTCTTGTTCGGTTCATTGGCCGACAAGGGCGGTACTGCTTACGTACGGGTGGAAGATAATGAGTTAGTTGTCACCACTGATGTCATAGAAGAGGCGACAACTTAAGGTTAGCAAGACCTAAGCCTTACTGGCGTTAAACGAAGGGGGTTATTGTGTCTCATGTTAAAGGGCCCAGTACCTTTGTCAGCGAGGCATATCAGCTTGGTGATCAAGCAGGCACCGTCGACTTTTACAAAAAGTGGGCTGATGACTATGATCACCAAATGCTTGATGAGCTCGAGTATGTTGCGCCCTTAGGCATTGCACGATTGCTTCGTGAGCATTTACCCGACACAGAATCAGAGATATTTGACGTTGGTTGTGGCACCGGGCTGACCTGTCGGCACCTCGCCGACAATGGCTATCAGGCGCTTGACGGCATAGATCTTTCACCCGACATGGTGCGGGTTGCCGGAGACCAGGGCATTTATAGAGAATTAATCGTCGGAGATGTTAATAAGCCTATTGATCGTCTCAGTAGTAGCTACGACGGTGTCATATCGTCGGGGACGTTTACCCACGGCCATGTTGGACCAGAACCCCTTGATGATATTTTTCGTATTCTGAAAACGGGCGGCATATTGGCCTGCACTGTGCACAAGGATTTGTGGGAATCACGCGGCTTCGAACAAAAATTTGCATCTCTGGTTAGCGATGGAAAAGCCCGTTGCCTGCAGCTAAAGAAGGATAAGTATTACGAGACTGACAATATAGATGGTTGGTTTTGTGTGTATCAAAAAATAAGCTAGAGGACAGCACTAGCTGCCCCTTTGGGGTCTTTAATCTTTGATAAATAGGTCTTGTAGCTTACCGCTCGCGGAAGGTAATACGACCTTTGGTCAGATCATAAGGGGTCATCTCAACCTTAACCTTATCGCCGGTCAAAATTCTGATGTAGTGTTTTCTCATCTTTCCTGAAATATGGGCAATGATCACGTGATCATTTTCCAGTTTCACTTTGAAAGTGGTGTTCGGAAGGGTGTCTATCACCTCTCCTTCGAATTCGATGTGCTCTTCTTTCGCCATACTAATTATTCATGTCCGTAAAAAAGGGCGCAGTTTGCCCTAAAACAGACGTTTTAGCAAAGTCATTTGCTCAAATGCCAGCAATTTTCTTCGAACAACTCTATTGGTTGATATTGCTTCTTGTAATTCATCTTCTGGCAATCTTCAATCCAGTAGCCTAAATACACGTAACGCTTGCCCATTTCCCCTGCAATCTGAAGCTGTAGCAGTACTGCCAGATTCCCTAGACCGTGCCGATCAAGGGCGGGATCAAAATAGGTATAGATGGCCGACAGTGAATCTGGAAGCACGTCAACGACCGCACAACCAATGAGCTCATGGTCTAAGTAAAACTCTAAATATCGGGTACACTCCCAAGCGTCGCCGAGGAATTGGTCAAACTGGGTTTTCGATGGGGGGTACATATCACCATCTGCGTGGCGTTCGGTGATGTACTTAGCGTACAGCGAATAATGTTGATCTGAATCTATGCTTTTACATTGGACGACTTTAAGGTCCATATTACGCTTCAAACACCGCTTCTGAGCCCGAGTAGGCTTAAATGCAGCTACCGGCAACCGTGCTGGAACACAGGCCTTACAGGCACTGCACATTGGCGTATACAGGTTGGGGCCACTCCGACGGAAACCGACCATACTTAAGCGTTCATAGATTTCGGGATCTACAACTAGGTCCGGGTCAACGAAGGCTGTCGTAGATTCACGGCCCGGAAGATAACTGCATTGGTGTGGGTCGGTCTGAAATAACTTAATTCGCTGAATGTCAGCTGTAATGTCTCTGCTCATGTGCTGGGTGCTTTAATAATATGAAATAAGCCTAATTCATTGTCGCCGCGGACTCAACTAACTCAGCGCTAATGCCATTGCCAATCATGTGAATCGGTAAGTGACCATTTATGCTGACGATCACGAAGGTTGTGCAATCGCGTCAGGAAGTCTGAACGCGGCATAGAGATAGCGCCGAGGGAGAGCAGGTGGGGATTACTCATCTGACAATCGAGAAGTTCAAGTCCTTCTAAGGCCATCCACTGGCAAAGATGCGCAATAGCTATCTTTGAGCCGTTATCAACCCGGCTAAACATGGACTCGCCACAGAATATACCGCCTATGTGCACGCCATAAATACCACCCACAAGATCAGAACCATCCCAAACCTCGACGCAGTGGGCCTGGCCCCGATCATGAAGGGCTGTATAAGCATCCATCATCTCTTCTGTAATCCAGGTGCCACCATCGCCCCGGGGCTCTGCACAGGCTTTAACTACCGCGCTGAAGGCGCTGTCAGTTTTAATCTGGTAAGGCTGCTGTCGCAGTAACCGACGCAACCGGCGAGATATGTTAAGTGCTTTCGGTTCGATTAAACAACGAGTGGTAGGGCTCCACCAAAGAATAGGGTCCTCGTCTTGATACCAAGGGAAAATCCCCTGCCGATAAGCATCAACCAAGGTCCGGGGCTCAAGATTACCGCCAAAGGCCAGCAGGCCGTCTGGCTCTGCCAGAGCAGTGGTGGGGTCCGGAAACTGGGGGTGATCTGAGTCTAGCAGAGCAAGGTTCATAGTGATCTAAATTCCAATATAGACCTAGAAGTAGGGCTTAGTCGTCTAGGTACCGCTCAGCATCCAGTGCAGCCATGCAGCCGCTACCAGCGGATGTTACCGCCTGACGATAGACGTGATCAGCCACGTCGCCGGCGGCAAACACGCCTTTAACGCTCGTTTCTGTTGCATTGCCGGATAAACCTCCAGTAATAGTGACATAGCCGTCTTTCATATCCAGCGTATCAATGAAAATATCAGTATTAGGTTTGTGACCAATTGCGATGAAGACGCCAGTCACTTCAAGATCTTTAGTCTCGCCTGAACCACTCGCAGCTAAACGTATACCGGTCACGCCAGCAGCATCACCAAGTACTTCGTCGAGGTTTTGATTCCATTCGATACTTATATTGCCAGTTTTTTCTCGCTCAAAGAGCTTATCCTGCAGCATCTTTTCTGCTCGTAGTGAGTCTCTACGGTGTACGAGCACTACCTCTGAGCAAATGTTAGATAAGTACAAGGCCTCCTCCACCGCCGTATTACCGCCGCCTACAACTGCGACTTTCTGGTTACGATAAAAGAACCCGTCACAGGTTGCACAAGCTGAAACGCCTCGACCCATGAATGCCTCTTCACTTGGCAAGCCTAAATACTGCGCTGAAGCACCTGTCGCAATGATTAGTGCGTCACAAGTATAGCTGTTTGAACCGAACAATTTGAACGGCTTTTCAGACAGGTCGACCGACTCTATATGATCAAAAATTGTTTTAGTATCAAAGCGTTCTGCGTGTTTCTGCATGCGAATCATTAAGTCTGGACCCTGAACACCTTCATCATCACCAGGCCAGTTATCTACGTCGGTGGTGGTAGTAAGCTGGCCGCCTTGCTGAATACCTGTAATAACCACTGGATTGAGGTTAGCTCTTGCCGCGTAAACGGCGGCAGTCCAGCCAGCAGGGCCAGAGCCAAGGATAATCAAAGGGTGGTGTTGTAAATCAGGCATAAAAATCTCTATTTAGGTGTAATTTCAGTGGAGTTTGTTTTTCGACTAAGGTTTTGACCGACATCATAATGAATACATCGGCCTACGCCAAATGCCTTTTGATATATATTTTATAGATGCCTAATATAGACGCCTGAGTTCTGATGTTTTCTTTAGAATCAGATACAATTCGTTTAGATCAAACATACAGGGAAATCGCCCTTTGAGTGTTAGTAAGCCAAAACAGCAGCAAAAATCCCAATCGAACATGTTGGAGACAAGTTCCCGCGGCAAACGGCTGATCGCCGAAGGGGCTTTGATCGGCTGGCTATTACTGTGCGTGATCGTCTTTCTGGCGCTAGTAAGTTACTCCAGTGACGACCCAGGCTGGTCTTTTACGGGAGCTAGAGCTGATGTTGCAAACCTCGTCGGTCCAGCAGGTGCTTGGATATCAGACGTGTTTTTCTTATTGTTTGGGGTCATGGCGTATTTGTTTCCGGCATTGCTTGCGCTGAGGGCTATGCAGATATTGAGAACTTATTTTATTTCGGATCCTGAGGATTTCGATGCAGCAACCCTGATTCTTAGAATCGTTGGCTTTATATTGGTTATGATTAGCGCAACCTCTTTAGCGTCCATCCAATACCCAGGCATTGAAATTTATGGTGAAGGCATGGGCGTGGGCGGCATTCTCGGTGCTTACGTAGGCGATGCGGTTATCGCTCTCTTTAGCCATACCGGCAGTACACTTTTACTAATGGCGCTGTTTTTGTTTGGCCTCACAGTGTTTGGTGATATCTCGTGGATTCGTTTAATTGACAAACTTGGCTTCGCCGTCATTGCGGCAATAGGCTCAATACGCCAATATATGAGCCGTCGCAGCATGCGTAGAGCAGAGGAGAAGAAGACAGAGCAAGCTCTGAGGGATCGTCTAGTCAAGATTGAGGCGGTAACTAAACAAAAGCAGAATCGCACACCCCCAAGCATTCAAGCCGCCACACCACCTAAACCACCCAGCCCTAGAGTGTTACGTGAGAAGCAACAAAAACTATTTGATGATACCGAGATCGTCGGCTCTCTGCCTCCTATCAATTTATTAGACCCCGCAGACAAAGACGTCTCGGCGGGATATTCGCCTAATTCACTCGAGCACTTATCACGACTACTTGAACTAAAACTGCAAGACTTTGGCATTGCTGCCGAGGTTGTGGCGGTGCTCCCAGGGCCCGTTGTGACGCGGTTTGAAATTCAGCCCGCGGCCGGGATCAAGGTCAGTCGCATTAGTAGCTTAGCAAAAGATTTGGCTCGTTCTATGGCTGTAATCAGCGTGCGAGTGGTGGAGGTGATACCAGGCAAGTCTGTAGTTGGTGTCGAAATTCCAAATGAAAAAAGAGAAATGGTTCGTCTCAGCGAGGTGCTATCTTCTGAGGCCTATGATAGCTCGACTTCCCCCCTGACGCTTGCATTAGGCAATGATATCGCAGGTGTACCCACCGTAGCTGATTTAGCACGCATGCCGCACTTGTTGGTAGCGGGCACCACTGGGTCAGGTAAATCAGTGGGGATCAACGCGATGTTGCTGAGCCTGCTGTTTAAAGCGTCTCCTGATGAAGTGAAGCTAATCCTTATTGATCCCAAGATGCTCGAACTGTCGATTTATGATGATATTCCGCACTTACTGACACCCGTAATAACGGACATGAAGGACGCGGCCAGCGGTCTTCGCTGGTGTGTTGGCGAAATGGAACGTCGCTATAAGCTTATGGCCGCTCTCGGTGTGCGTAATATAGCTGGCTACAATCGCAAGGTCGAAGACGCCATCAAGGCCGGCAACCCTCTGGCCGACCCCTTATGGACCTTTGATCCAGCGACCTTGGGCTGGGACCCAGAGCAAGAGCCTCCAGAGGCGCCAACTCTAGACACGCTGCCTTATATCGTCGTGGTTATCGACGAGTTCGCCGATATGATGATGATTGTCGGTAAAAAGGTCGAACAGCTTATCGCGCGCATCGCTCAAAAGGCTCGGGCGGCTGGTATCCACCTAATTTTAGCGACCCAGCGGCCCTCAGTAGATGTGATCACTGGCCTCATTAAAGCTAACGTGCCGACTCGTATCGCATTTCAGGTGTCCTCAAAAATTGATTCACGCACTATTCTTGACCAAGGTGGCGCAGAGCAGTTACTTGGTCACGGCGACATGCTTTATTTGCCTCCAGGCACCAGTGTTCCTGAGCGGATCCACGGCGCTTTTGTTGACGACCACGAAGTTCACAAAGTGGTTGCTGACTGGAAACGCAGGGGCAAGCCTAATTATCTCACCGAAATAACGGATGAAGCCTCGCTTAGCTCTATTGCAGTTCCTGGCTTCGACAATGGGGATGAGAACGGCAGTGACCCAGAGTCTGATCCGCTTTATGACGAGGCTGTCGCCTTTGTTCTGGAGAGCCGCAAGGCCTCGATATCATCTGTACAACGCAAGCTGAGAGTCGGCTATAACCGAGCGGCGCGATTGATTGAACAGATGGAAGCATCAGGGATTGTCAGCCCTATGAGCAGCAACGGTAGTCGCGACATTTTGGTGCAGAACAACAATTGAGACATGAATTAGCACAGGCTTAGAGCATCGTTTATGAAAGCATACCCAGTACTGTTAGTGCTCTTAGCCTCTACGCTCGGCCATGGTGAGACGGGAGAGACGGATAGCGAAAGCCTGCAGGGCTTGCTGGAACCCATTAAGAGCCTGTCGGCAAGCTTTGTTCAATCTGTTTATGGTGCTGACGGGTTCGAGATAGATTCCTCTCAGGGGCTATTTAAAGTGGCCTCACCAGCCAAAGTCGTCTGGCATGTCACGGCACCTCTGGAGCAGCAAGTTATCTCCGATGGAAATACCTTGTGGGTCTATGACCCAGATTTAGAGCAGGTGGTTGTCAATAGGGTCGATGGCAGACTCAATGCTACCCCTGCTGTGTTATTTTCAGGCGACCTTGAGAGCCTTGAAGCCAGCTATGAAGTAGCGCAAAAGAGTCTTAACATAGAGAATCCATCATTCTTGCTGACGCCTAGAGATAATGGCAGTTTGTTCTCTATGATTGAGCTGCAATTTGCCGGCAGAAAGCCCGCTGCAATTATTATTACGGATACCCTAGGTCAGTCCACGGCCATTGCGCTTAGTGATCTGCAGCTAAATCCATTGCTGCACGAAGAAACCTTTATTTTCAGCATTCCAGCCGGTGTGGATATTATCAATAATGTCCAATGATCTCTTTAGCCAAGACGTCTATCGTCCTTTAGCCGCGCGAATGCGACCAGATAGTCTTGAGAACTTTTACGGGCAACAACACCTTATTGGGCCAAACCGGCCATTGCGTGAAGCCATCGAGAGTGGAACTCTTCATTCCATGGTGTTCTGGGGCCCCCCTGGTGTTGGCAAGACAACCTTAGCCAAGATCATAGCGGCGCGGGTAGACGCGCACTTTGAGAGTATTTCAGCGGTATTATCTGGGGTTAAAGATATTAGAGCCTCGATAGCCAAAGCCGAAGAACAGCGTGACGTACGGGGTCGAAAGACAATCTTGTTTGTCGATGAGGTTCATCGTTTTAACAAGTCTCAGCAGGATGCTTTTCTACCCTTTGTGGAAGATGGCACCGTTGTCTTTGTTGGAGCCACTACAGAAAACCCTTCTTTTGAATTAAATAATGCATTGCTGTCACGTTGTCGAGTCTATGTCCTTAAAACGCTCTCTGAAGCTGATATTAAAACCTTAGTTCAGCGCGCTATAGACGACAATATTCTGGGTTTGGGAGGTCAGGGACTGGTACTTGAAGATAAAGCGCTTAGCTTAATTGCTAACGCCGCCGACGGCGATGCCCGACGAGCCCTTAACCTGTTGGAAATTGCGAGTGACCTATCGGCTCAAGGCGAAGGAAAAACGATTATTGACCAGGCTGTTTTGGAACAGGTATTAGTCGGTGATACTCGTCGCTTTGATAAGGGTGGCGAGTACTTTTACGATCAAATTTCGGCATTACATAAATCGATTCGAGGATCTTCTACCGATGCCAGCCTATATTGGCTATGCAGAATGCTTGATGGCGGCTGTGACCCGCTTTATCTAGCCCGCCGATTAGCCAGAATTGCGAGTGAAGATATTGGCAATGCCGATCCTAGAGCCCTAGAAATAACTCTTAATGCATGGAGTGTTCAAGAGCGACTAGGAAGCCCAGAAGGGGAGTTAGCCCTTGCTCAGGCGGTAGCCTATTTAGCCGTTGCGGCAAAAAGCAATGCCGTATACAGCGCCTTTAATGCGGTCATGGCAGATGTAAAGTCACACCCCAGCTATGATGTGCCGATGCATCTGCGCAACGCACCCACCAGGCTGATGAAAGATTTAGATTACGGCAAGAACTATCAGTATGCCCACAATCATGACAATGGTTATGTCTCTGGCGAAAAATATTTGCCTGATGAGTTGGAGGGCAAACAATATTACTTTCCCACTGACCGCGGTTTAGAGAAGAAGATTGGCGAAAAACTAGATTACTTACGCAGTCTCGACGATACTGGCGCCCTTAACAAAAACAAGGATAACGGCTAATGCATTGGCTCGCAGTCGCATTGGGCGGCGCTCTAGGCTCTATGGCACGATATGCGCTAAGCACTTGGATATTTCAGGTCTCTAGCCATAAGTTCCCTTACGCTACGCTCACAGTCAACGTATTGGGTAGCTTTGTGATGGGCGTACTGTTTGTTGTTATTGTCGAAAAGGCCGCGTTGCCTCAGGAAATGCGCAATTTGCTAATGATTGGTTTTATTGGCGCCTTCACCACTTTCTCAACCTTCTCGCTAGATGCCCTTGGTCTGTGGCAAAATGGCCATCTTTTTATGGCGTTTATTTACACACTAGCGACTGTTATTTTATGCATTATCGCCATCAGCAGTGCGATTTGGCTAACTCGTTTATTTTAAGGAATAGATCATGATCGACCCCAAGCTATTGCGCTCAGACTTGAACGCCATCGCTGACAAGCTCACTGTCAAAGGCTATGAACTTGACTGTGAAACCTTTTTAGCCCTTGAAGCGCAGCGTAAAGCCCTGCAACTTGCAGCTGAAAGTGTCCAGCAGGAAAGAAATGCCTACGCTAAGTCTATGGGTAAGCTCATCGGTCAGGCCAAGGCCAGCGGTGAAGATGTAGAGCCATTGAAACTAAAGGGTGAGCAGCTTAAGAATGACTCAATTGCCGCTGATGCCGCTTTGGCAGAAGTCCAGCAGGCGCTAGATGAACTATTACACGGCATCCCCAACATACCTCATGAGTCGGTGCCGGCGGGAAAGGACGAAGATGATAATGTCGAAGTTCGTACCTGGGGAACGCCAAAGACATTTAACTTTGACGTTAAAGACCATGTTGACCTTGGCGATGCGTTAAACAGCCTAGATTTTGACACTGCCGCTAAAATTACTGGATCTCGCTTCTCACAGATGCGAGGCGATTTGGCGACTCTGCACAGGGTTCTAACGCAATTTATGATAAACACCCATATCGCTGAGCACGGTTATGAAGAAGTCTATGTACCCTATATCGTTAACCGTGAGTCGCTGTTTGGTACCGGACAGCTCCCTAAGTTTGAAGAAGATCTATTTAAATTAGATGACGAGCGAGATTTTTACCTTATTCCAACCGCTGAAGTGCCAGTGACTAATATCTATCGTAATGAGATTGTTGATGAGTTACCCATAAAATTGGTCGCTCACACGCCTTGTTTTCGCAGTGAAGCAGGGTCCTACGGTCGTGATACTCGGGGAATGATTCGCCAACACCAGTTTGAGAAGGTCGAGATGGTTCAGTTTGTGCGCCCAGATAACTCATGGGATGCCCTTGAGGAGTTAGTTGGCCATGCTGAAAACATTCTGCAAAAGCTTGATCTGCCTTATCGTACGGTCATTCTCTGTGGCGGCGACCTAGGTTTCTCTGCCGCAAAAACCTATGACATTGAAGTTTGGCTACCATCTCAAGGCAAGTACCGTGAGATTTCCTCCTGTAGTAACTTCGCTGACTTTCAAGCCAGGCGCATGAAAGCTCGCTATCGTAATGATCAAGGCAAACCTGAGCTACTTCACACCCTCAACGGTTCCGGCTTAGCAGTAGGGCGCACCCTTTTAGCGGTGATGGAGAATTATCAGCGCAAAGATGGGTCAATCGAGATTCCAGAGGTTCTTCGGCCAATGATGAATGGCAAGACTAGCATAGGATAACAGGCACTCAGCACATGGACTTTCTGCCACTTTTTCACAATCTAAAAGGGCGACAGGTATTAGTTGTCGGCGGCGGCGAAGTGGCCGTGCGCAAAGTGCGCTTAGTCCATGAGGCCTCAGCCCTTGTGACGGTTGTCGCAAAAGAGTTTTGCCCAGACCTCCTGGAAATGGCTCGTGTCGACCAAAAGTCCCGTCATAACGCCATTAATCTAATAACAGCACCCTATGACCATAGCCATATGATCGACCTTGCACCAATAGTATTGGTGATTGCAGCAACCAACGACCGGAAGCTTAACCATGTAGTCTCTGAACATGCACAGGCCAGTAACATACTCGCTAATGTGGTTGATGATCCGGAGTTTTCGACGGTGATATTTCCGTCGATCGTCGATAGGTCGCCCATTCAAATTGCTATTTCTAGTGGTGGCGATGCTCCTGTACTAGTGCGCTTGTTACGTACACAGCTAGAGAGCTTGATTCCAGCTGGGACGAGTCATTTAGCCGCTTTAGCCGGTCGTTTTCGCGAGACCGTTAAAGCGAAATTCTCATCTGGATTAGACCGCAAAGCATTTTGGGAGAAGGTTTTCTCCGGGACTGTCGCAGAGCAGGCTTATGCCAACAATATAACGGAAGCTGAACGCTTGTTGAGCGAATCGCTAGAAAATCACGATAAAATTGAAACTGGTGAAGTATATCTCGTTGGCACAGGCCCTGGCGACCCGGATCTACTCACATTTAAGGCCCTACGCCTAATGCAGCAGGCCGACCTTGTGTTTTATGATCAGGGCGTATCTGCCGCTGTATTAAATCTGGTGCGCAGAGATGCCGGCAGAGTTTACGTCGGCAGGGCAGAGAGTAAGCACCCTGTAACAGAGGAAAACATTATTCAGAAGATGATCACATCAGTCGCTCAAGGTAATCGTGTTGTGCACCTCGTTTGCGGCGATCCCTTGACCTTTGATCAAGGCAAACAAGAAATTGAAACGCTAATGGAGCACAATATCTCATTACACGTGGTACCCGGAATAACGACACCAGCGGGCTATGCTGGCGTTCCGGCAACTGATAAAAGGAATGACAGTGACATTAACGTTTGATTATGACCTATTTGTTATTGGCGCCGGCTCAGGTGGCGTGCGCGCCGCTCGTATGGCGGCCAACAAAGGCAAAAAAGTAGCTGTGGCTGAAGAGCGCTACCTTGGTGGCACCTGTGTCAATGTCGGCTGTGTACCCAAAAAGCTGTTTGTCTATGCATCACAGTTTCCCGAGCTATTTCATGCTAGTAAAGGCTTTGGCTGGAATCAGGCCGAGCAACCAACGCTTGACTGGCCAACTCTGCGAGATAATAAAACCGCCGAAATTGAGCGTCTCAACGGTATTTATCAAACCTTGATCGATAACAGTGGCGCTGATCTGTTCAACGGCCGCGCTACCGTGGTTGGGCCTCAACAGGTGGTCGTTAACGGCGAAACCTATCGCGTACGCACAATCTTGGTGGCCACCGGCGGCTGGCCGTTTATCCCTGATTTCCCGGGCAGCGAGCATGCAGTTAGCTCCAATGAGATGTTCTTTTTGGACCAGCTACCCAAAACCGCTGTGATTGTTGGTGGTGGCTACATCGCTGTTGAGTTCGCAGGTATTCTTAACGGGTTGGGGGTAGAGACTCATCTGGTCTACCGAGGCAGTAATCTGCTGAAATCCTTTGACCGCGAGATGAGTGACAAAATTACGGCAGGAATGCGGGATAAAGGCGTCAACATACATCTGCAGACACAGATAACCAACATCGAAAAAAACGCTGATGGCTTGCACGTCAACTTTGCGTCCGGCGAGTCGATGTCCGCCGAGTTAGTGCTTTATGCGACAGGCCGTACCGCGAACACGGCGGGTCTTGGGCTTGAGAATGCAGGGGTTGAATTGCGCAAGGATGGATCTATCCCGGTCGATGAAAATTTCTGTACCTCAGAACCTTCCATTTATGCGCTGGGTGATGTTATTGACCGCGTGCAGCTAACGCCTGTGGCCATTCAGGAAGCGATGGTTCTGGTGGATGCCCTTTATGGTGGTGGGCTTGCCTGTATTGACTATGACAATATTCCTACGGCAGTATTTTGTCAGCCAGAACTAGGCACCGTGGGCCTGAGCGAGGAAGCCGCACGGGCTAAATACACAGACATCTCGGTGTACACCTCAGATTTTAAGCCAATGATACAAACCCTAGGCGGAGGCAACGACCGAATAACTATGAAATTAGTCGTCGACCAACAGTTTGACAAGGTCGTTGGCTGCCATATGGTAGGTGATCATGCCGCAGAGATTATTCAGGGTATGGGTATTGCGCTAAAAGCGGGTGCAACCAAAGCTCATTTTGATGCGACTGTGGGCATACACCCTTCAGCAGCCGAAGAATTCGTTACTATGCGAGAGCCTACGCGCTAGAACTGGCTCTTAGCGCGCTCCAACAGGCAGAGGCTCAGAAACTTGAGATCCGACAGGGTGCGCGCTGAGTCGGTTGGGCTTTGGTCAACGATCACTAAGAGCAGGGCATGGCTGACTTCCATCCATTCGCTTCCCAGCCTAGATAGCTCTGCTTGATCTTCTGTTATTTCTAAACGCCTAAACATACGAGCCATCGACGCGATAATCAGCTCATCGTGCTGGCTGTCCAGCTCTTTGAGCTCTGGAACGCCGAACATAGCCTGCACCAGAGGCAATATGCCTTGCTGGTTCTTGTACACTAATAGGGTTCGATTCATCACTCTTTCGACGAATTTTTTGAGACTCAATGACTCGATCTTGTCAGTTTCAAGCTCCTGCAAGGCAACATTCCATTCCCCCAGCCACTGTTCCGCCAAAGCGTACAGAATGGCGTATTTATTGGGAAAATAGTGATAAAGAGTCCCGACCGAAACGCCAACCCGCTTAGCCACCAAAATCGTGGTTAAATCATCTTGACCAACTTCCTCGAGCAGCACCGCTGTAGCGGCCAAAATTTGCTCACGCCTTGCCAGTGCACGCTTTTGGACTGGCATACTTCGCGGCGACAGAGTTCTAATAGATGCCATGATAAGTTCTCCTAAATTCGATCGCGCATGGCATAGTAGAGCATACCGGCTACCATACCCGGCCAGCGTAGCAGGGTGCCTCCAGGGAACCTTCCGGAGGGAAGGTTAGCCATTATATCAAAACGCTCATGTTTGCCACTAATCGCCTCTGCTACAAGCTTTCCTGCAAAGGTAGCCGTTGGGACCCCGTGACCGGAATAACCGTGCAAATGCCAAATGTTGCCGTTAATGCGGCCAAAGTGGGGGAGACGGTTTAGGGTAACAGCCAGAGTACCGCCCCACCCGTAGTCAATCTGAGTGTTAGCCAGTTGTGGGTAGACCTTCAACATATTAGGCTGGACAAAGCCTTTGATGTCGGATGGAAATCCGCGCCGATAGTTTTCACCACCGCCAAAAATAAGCCTATTATCGCCAGATAATTTCCAGTAATTGATTACAAACCGCGAATCTTCCATGGCGGTGTCCTTTGGGATCAGGGAGGTTGAAACCTCAGCTGATAGGGGCTCTGTAGCAATAATAAAGTTATTAATCGGCATAATATAACCATTTATCTTAGGTTCAAGACCCTCGATATAGCCATTGCACGCTAGAATTAAGTCAGTAGCAGTAATTTGACCGGTTGCCGTCTTAACAACCACAGGTGTTCCACTGTATGACTGCACCCTAGAGTGCTCGTAAATGGTAACGCCTGCGTCCACCGCGGCCTTTAAGAGACCTACAGCGTACTTCAGCGGATGCAGGTGCAAGGATGCCTTGTCCCACTGGGCACCGTAATAGGCATCACTTCCTATAATTTCTTTGAGTCTATTTCTATGAATATACTCTATATCATTGAAATTATAACGCTTTTGCAGGAACGCTATGTCTTCCTCAAGCTCTTTACAGTAACCAGGCTTGTGCGCCAAATGCACACCGCCATACTTTAAATCGCAATCAATGTCGTGGTCAGAGATAAGCTCCTTGACCGTATCGACGGCTTCTAGGCTCATATTCCACAGGGAATGTGCAACTTCACGGCCAAATCTACGCTCTATATCCTGCTGATCCATATTCATGCCCGTGCCAACATGACCACCGTTTCGGCCAGAAGCACCAAAAGCAACGGTCTCAGCCTCAAGGAGCACCACTTTATATCCTCTCTTAGCGAGATGCAGAGCAGAGGATAAGCCCGTATAGCCAGCACCAACGATACAGATATCGGCGACTTCCTCGCCGTCAAGAGGTTTGAACGAAGGCCGAGCAGGGCTGCTAGCGGTGTAATAAGAGTCCATAAAATCTTTCTAATTCACGGGTTTAATTGACATTATGATCTTTTTGAACAATAATTCAACTTTAATTGAACAATAATTCAATTTTAACCTACTATAAGGTGTTCCATGGCAAGTACTAAAACGATTGAAAGCTGGCTTCAGGAAAACAAGATCACCGAGGTTGAATGTCTCGTTCCAGATATGACTGGTAACGCCCGAGGGAAATTCATCCCGGCGAAGAAATTCCTGAAGGAAGACAGTCGTCTACCCGAAGGTATCTTGGCGCAAACGGTCACCGGCGAGTACTCCGATGACTTTTGGGAGCTTATAGATACCGTTGATGGCGACATGCTGCTTGAACCCGACCCGCCTACCGCCCGGTTAGTGCCATGGGCCAATGAGGTTACTGGCCAGATCATTCACGACTGCTTCACCAAAGATGGGCAGCCGCATCCATTTTCCAGCCGTAATGTTTTAAAGCGAGTGCTGGCGCTGTACGAGAAAGAAGGCCTAACTCCCGTAATAGCCCCCGAAATGGAATTTTACTTGGTTGAAAAGAACCCAAACCCAGGCTTGCCATTAAAACCGCCGATAGGGCGCTCTGGTCGCCCAGAGACCGCTAGACAGTCTTACAGTATCGATGCGGCCAACGAGTTTGAGCCCTTCGTGGAGGCCATGTACGGATATTGCGAGGCTATGGAGCTGGATATTGATACCCTGATCCATGAATCAGGAGCAGCTCAACTAGAGGTCAACTTTATACACGGTGATCCACTGGACTTAGCCGACCAGGTGTTCACCTTTAAGCGGACCGTAAGAGAGGCCGCACTTAAAAATGACATTTACGCCACCTTTATGGCTAAACCAATGGCTGAGGAGCCTGGGTCTGCGACCCACATACATCAAAGTCTCCTGAATTCATCCACCGGCGATAACGTCTTTGCGACTAACGACGGTGAGTACAGCGATACCTTTTATCACTACATGGGCGGCTTACAGAAGTACACGCCATATGTCATGAGCCTGTTCGCTCCAAACGTAAATTCTTATCGTCGATTTACCCGTGAGGTTTCAGCGCCAATCAATCTTCACTGGGGTTACGATAACCGGACTACTGGGCTGCGTGTACCTGATGCCAAACCTAAAAATTACCGCGTAGAGAACCGCTTTCCAGGCGCTGACGTCAATCCTTATCTGGCCATAGCGGCCACCTTAGCCTGCGGTTATCTTGGAATGAAGCACAAAATCCAGCCATCGGAGGCTTTTGAAGGGAACGCTTATGAGGAAGATATCGAGCTTCCACGAACCCTCGAGGAGGCCTTACGCGGGCTCCAAGAAGACCAAGACATTATCGATATCCTTGGTGAGAAATTTATTCAACTGTATACCTCTATCAAGTTGGTCGAATTCGAGGAATTCAATAGGGTGATTTCATCGTGGGAGCGTGAGCACTTGCTGCTTAATGTATAGCTGAATCGGGCTATAAAGCAGGGCACCTGCCTGCTTTTTTGAGGAAATAGGCAATTAAAGGTTATACGTCTCTTTCTTTGCCCGTTCTGGCCCGTTCTTTCATGTCCGACTGAATATACACCCTGTCAGTGGTACCCATACTGGCATGGCCCAGATCGTCGGCCATATGCTTAAGAGGACGCGTGGCAATATCTTGCGAGGCGCCAGTGTGCCGCAGCCAGTGAGTTGTAGCCTCTCTAAGGGCGGTCGCTTCATCAGAAAACCCCTCTACACGCATTTTCTCATGGGCCAAATCAAAAGCCTGCTGCACAATGCGGCGTAATTGTCGTGACGTCATGCCACCAGCACCACGATTCTTAGCCACCAAGGTGGCATTTACACCAAAACTAGCACTTACGGACTGGCGATGGCTCTCGTAGCGCTTGATATAGGGCCCGAGCGAATTCGGCACAGAAACATCCCGTATTTTGTTACCTTTACCCAAGACTTTAAGCCAGTTGTTGCCATCAGTGTCCTGCCAGAAATGCTTCCAGACCGGCTGCCAGTTGGACCGATCAGACAGCTCTGAGACCCTTAGATACAGGGTCTTGAGCATTGCGACCGTAAAGAGCATCCGCTCGTATGCTGGATCTTTGTCGGCCGCCAAGGTGGCACAATCAAGGACATAATCCCACTGTAAATCTGAGAGCCTTTTAATACTTTTACTCGTCGCACCTTTAATTAAGAACGGCGACTGCTTACGTATCGCAGGTATTGGATTGCCAAACGCGTATCCTTCGTCAGTCAGGTAATCATAGAAACAGGATAATGCGGAGTAACAAATTTTCATCGCCTCGTGAGACAACGTATGCCCATCTTTAGCTGACGGTACAGATTTACCGGCTTCGACGGCATTTTTACGGTCCTGTTTGGCTATTTTGGCGACGAATGGCCGCCATTCTTTGTTTTGACGCGACTCTCCGCCGATCTGGCGAAAACGATCGTCCACAGAGTTGGCCACCCAGGCTGCCGGCGGGTTATGGACAAAGTCAAAGTAAGACTCTAAATTTTGACGCTTAAGAGCTATGACACTTTTGCCTTCGATGGTCCAGGTCCACAGCAATAAACGCTCAACCTCATTACGGTAGCTGCGATAGGTAGCTTCACTTTTGCGGCTGTAACTTTTCAAGAACGCCTGTGTATAGGAAAAATCCTCGATAGCCTCTGGAATTGAATGGCAGACATGCTCTAAGAAATCTTTTGAGTCAGGATAGTCATCCAACATGGGAGTGCCCATTGGCAATCTAATAAATGACTTATGGGCATCAAATAACGGTGTGGCTTTAAATACTTTGCTCATTGGTTCCTACAGCCTGAGAAGTTACTTTAAGTGAGAATGGACTGTATCAGCTGTTATAAGACCTGTCTAGCTATGTCCACTAATTAACATTATCGGACATAGACATTCTTACTACTCCCCAAGTCGGGACATGCTGTCTATCTCTTCTATTTGAGATTAGCGGACATAGCAAATTGCTTCTTAATAAGCTACTACTCTACTGGACGTCCCAGTAAACCATGCAATTTTCATCGATCATTTGAAAAACCCATAGATTATAGCCAGTCGACCCCTCGCTCCAAGACAGGTCTGCGTCATCGCAATGAGTGCGAGAGCCAAAACCTTCGGCGTGATCGGTGATCGCCACAAAATCCAGCGGACGGCTCAGTTGCATAACTTAACCGGCAGCGACGGTTAGCTGTTCACCTTTAGCAAAGCGATAGGCATCTTCAATACCCAGCGTCTTACCTAACTAGGTGGCATCAAAGCTTTCGGCGGTTTGTATATGTAACTCACCCCAATACAGGTTCATATTAGGGTTAGATTCCGCCTGGTAAATGGCATCTTGTGGTGCAGGCAAGGTAAACTTACTGTCATCCTGCAGCACATAATCACCTGCCACGGTAAAAGGTCCATACCTGCCAGTTAGTTTGTTATTTCAAACATTTTTAAGTTCAAACGCTCTATTTCTAACAATGAGCTTATTGATTTGGGCTTACCGTTACTGACTTAATATAAAAGTATCAGTCCGCGTTCGATACACCACATGGCCGACAGTCCGCCCAAGGCATAAACCGGCACGGGTACTAAGCGTTCTTGCCAAGGCAGCAAAGGTCGCTTGATTAACCTCCACACACCCAGCAAAAACACAATAAACGCGATCTGCCCTACTTCGATTCCGACATTAAAAAACAGCAAGGCCATTGGCACATTGCTCTGCGGCAGACCGATCTCTGCCAGTGCACCCGCAAACCCCATACCGTGCAGCAACCCAAAACCACCGGCCAACCACCAGGGGTAATGACGAAACAAACCTTGTTTATCATGACGAGCCAGGTTTAACGCCAACACAAAAATACTCAGGGCAATAGTGAACTCCACCAGAGGTACAGGAAAACTCAAAAAACCGAGTGTCACGAGTGATAGCGTAATACTGTGCCCGACGGTAAACGCCGTAATCGTCCAGAACAAACGCCCGCCACCACCGACGAGTAACAGTAAACCAAATACAAACATCAGGTGATCAATACCACCCCAAATATGCTCCAGGCCCAACACTGAATACTCGAGTGTTACTTCTCCGAGTCCCGGCTCTGCGGGTACTTGATACTCAGGATCTTCCGCTTTTAACACCGCTTGATAATGCTGCGTTTGACCTTGTTCATCACGCAGGCTGAGCATCACCATGGCCGACACCTGATTGGGCCCCAGCCCGGTGACGCCCACGCTATGCCCCACCAAACCCTGCTTACCCAATTGATCGCAACGTAACTGCCAGCTCTTCACGCTGCCAGTGCCCTGTACCCGCGGCTGGCTCT
>DUBX01000008.1:0-592 GCA_012960115.1 Porticoccaceae bacterium | reverse complement strand
CGGGGGCTAAAGGCTCATCACTGGTACGATTGACCGAGGTTTTCCACACCACGTTATAATGATGTGGTTTCGTCTCCACGATTTTCAGCAGCGAAGGCGCAAACAGATGGGCTTGTGCACTGTGCGCCAATAACAGCGGTATTAACACGCCTAAAGTGAATCGTAATATCGACATTACATTTTCACCTCATAATCATTGTACAGCGCTGCTATAGAATTCTTCAGCGCCTGGGTACGGGCTTTGGTCTCTAACTCTCTGCGAATTTGAGGTTCCACCTCTTCAAACCTGGCTTCACGTGCGGGCTCAATGGCCGTCACCCAAACATAGTGCAATCCGTAAAGCGAACGAATCGGCCCCAGCCACTGATCTGCAACGGGGCTTGCTTGCGCCAGCTCTGAAACAAACTGAGCGCCGAAATGTCGGGACAACTGATCAGGGGTCTGCCTGTGGAATTCATAACCTGACATAAAAGGCGCGCTAAGATGTCTGGCTGCTTTTGCATCTAAAAATTGAGAATTATCAACTAATGCAAATTTTCCACCAAACAAAGATTTATATCCACCTAAATTTTTTCTTGTATCTTCCCACGAT
>DUBX01000007.1 GCA_012960115.1 Porticoccaceae bacterium | reverse complement strand
TTCTTAACAACGTCTTTGGTGTAATTTCCAAGTGGGAACATAGCTGTTCGTAGAGCTGCTTGAGAAACCTACAGGAGTATTTTTTAAATACGATATTATGTACAACATAAGTATGTAGGCACATTATGTAGAACGTAGAGAGTTCTTACTTGTGACAAGAAGAACGTCTGATCCTTGACACGGTCCATGGCTTGCAACATTTTGACCCTTTTGTTGGGCTAGGGCCTCATCGGGTATCAATAATAAATTCTTCCAGCTGCTTAATTGCTAGGGTGATTGCCGGTTGGGTTCTAGATAGCTCCTCCGCGGCTCGATTAAAGCTGCCATAACGGGCAACAATCACAAACGTTCGAAGATGCTTGAGGGTAATATTAAGGTATTTCATGAGCGCGGTCTTATCAGTAGTCTTGATGTTGGGGCAGTATGTGGTCTTCAAAATTTTATATATTAGCTAAGTTTATATATCTATATAAATTTGTAAATAGATTTATTATTTGAACGCGTTAACATACACGTCTAATAACCAGAATTGGTTGTTCAGTTTATATTTACTCAAGGGGAAGAAGATGAGCGGTGAAGTTTATCGTAATTATATTAACGGTCAGTGGCTCGAGGGTAAGAGCGTCACTACGAACCTAAACCCCTCGGACATTAGTGATGTGGTAGGACAGTATTCAAAGGCCAATGAAGATGACTGTGTTTCTGCGATTACTGCAGCGAACGAAGCCTTCACCGGCTGGTCTCAGAGCGCTCTTGAAGTACGAAAAACGATCTTGGATATGATCGGTAATGAGCTTATTGAGCGCAAAGAGGAGATTGGTGCCATTTTGGCCCGTGAAGAGGGTAAAACCCTTGCCGAAGGTGTTGGAGAAGTGGGCAGGTCAGGCCAGTTTTTCCAATATTACGGTGCTGAGGTATTGCGCTTGATGGGTGAGAACACGGCCTCAGTTCGGCCAGGAGTCGATGTCGAAGTGCACCGCGAACCGTTGGGCGTGGTTGGAATTATTACGCCGTGGAACTTCCCGATGGCTGTTGCCGCATGGAAAGTTGCTCCAGCACTGGCCTATGGTAACTGTGTTGTGCTCAAACCCGCGGAACTTGTACCAGCTAGTGCCTGGATTTTGGCGGAGATAATTAGTCGCAGTGGTTTGCCTGCTGGCGCTTTTAATTTGGTGATGGGTTCGGGTCGTGAGGTAGGCGAAAAACTGACTAGCTCTGCCGGAGTTGATGCAATTACCTTCACAGGTTCGGTTGATGTGGGTCGGCATATTGCACGTAATTGCATCGAAAATATGTCGCGAATACAGCTTGAGATGGGCAGTAAAAATGCACTAGTGGTTCTGAATGACGCCGATCTTCAATCTGCAGTGGATTGCGCCGTAGCAGGGGCTTATTTTGGTACAGGACAAAAGTGTACGGCGTCCTCACGTATTATTGTTGAGTCAGGTATACATGATGAATTTGTAACTAAAATGACTGAGGCCTTGGGCAAGTTGGTCGTGGGCAACGCGATGACCCCAGGAGTGCATATAGGCGCGGTCGTTGACGAACGGCAGCTATTACAAAACCTTAAATACGTAGAATTAGCTAAACAAGAAGGTGCTGAATTAGTTCAGGGCGGTGAAAGACTAGAGCTTGAGACCGAAGGCTACTTTATGTCTCCAGCGCTCTTCATTAATACCAATAATAAAATGCAAATTAACCGGGACGAGGTGTTTGGACCTCTTGCCTGTGTGATCAAAGTCGAGAGCTATGAAGAGGCTTTAGAGGTCTCCAACGACTCTGATTTTGGTTTGACGTCAGGGATCATGACGGCTTCTCTGAAGCATGCGAGTCATTTCAAGCGCCATTCCAAGTCGGGTTGTGTGATGGTTAATTTACCCACGGCAGGCACTGATTACCACGTGCCATTTGGTGGCCGTAAATCATCCAGCTATGGCCCAAGAGAACAGGGTCAGTATGCGCGTGACTTCTATACCATTATCAAAACTAATTACAGCAAGCCGTATTAGATTTAAGTTGGCTGGGCGTTAAGGGGGTTTTAATGCGCAAAGATATGCTCATGATCGATGGATTACAGTACGTCAACTGGAATCGTCAGTTATTTGAAGACGCGCAGCAGAGTGGTGTGCATTGCATTCACGTAACTATTGCTTACTGGGAAAATATCCGTGAAACCCTAGAAAATATAGGCACCTGGAACCGTCATTTTATCAATCATGGCGATCTCATTATGCCCGTTCGTCAAGCTAGGGATATTCTCGAGGCTAAGCGCCTACGTAAGGTCGGCATTATTTTTGGTTTTCAAAACTGTTCGCCCATTGAGGATGACGTCAAAATGGTGGAAATTCTCCATCAGTTAGGCGTGCGTATTATGCAGTTAACCTACAACAATCAGAGTCTGTTGGCGACAGGTTGCTATGAAGCGAAAGACGGCGGTGTCACCCGATTTGGCAAGCAAGTGATTAAAGAAATGAACCGAGTAGGCATGGTGATTGATATGTCTCATAGCGCAGAAAAATCAACCCTAGAAACTATTGAGCTATCAGAGCGTCCTATCGCCATTACTCACGCCAATCCAAGTTTCTTTCATGCCGCATTGCGGAATAAGTCTGACGCGGTCATTCGTGCTATTGGAGAGTCAGAGGGGATGCTAGGTTTTAGTATGTATCCATTTCATCTAAAAAACGGCCCCGACTGTACCCTTGAAGAGTTTTGCCAAATGATTGGCCAGACAGTTGAAATGACTGGTATTGACCGCGTTGGAATCGGCTCTGATCTGTGTCTTAACTGGGATTATAAAGTCCTAGAATGGATGCGTAGCGGTCGCTGGACAACGGGTGTTGATCACGGTGAGGGTTCGGCTGAAAAACTGGCCTGGCCTGACCAACCAAGCTGGTTTAGCGGCACCAAAGACCTCAGCATTGTCGCCAAGGGTCTTGAAAAACAAGGCTTTAGCGATGACAGCATCGCCAAGGTTATGGGTGAAAACTGGTTGTCGTTTTTTGAAAAATCATTCTCGGGAAGTCTGCTAGACTCCTAGGAAATTGACTTACCAAGAAGTCGAGATAATACTGAACCATAGTAATAGAAAAAACGTAATGCTTCGGTAAGCTTAGGTTCTATATACTTAATTTGTAGCTGGGCTAAATTGGCTAGATGGCGAAAAATTCATGCATAACCGCACTCACAAGATCGAAAACTCTGATGGCTTGACTCCATTGCCGATGCGGCCTGCCAGTCAGGTTATGCAGTTGGAGCGTCTTGGCAGTTTTCATCAATCGCGGTTGAGCTTTATGCGCACGCTGGTTCGGCGCATGGTGGTGGAAAACTGGCAGGTCAGTAGCTCTGTATTTGATCTCGACGAGCAGGGTTATGGTACTGTGGTCTATCAAATCGAGGCTAAATACGGCACTTTCAGCTACGTGCTTTTCTCTCATTATTTAGATCCAGAAAATCGCAATGATCGAGTTATTGCCGATCAGTGGGATCTGACCATGGCCCTCTGCGAGGGCACAGTGGATACCGAACAGCTCGACTTTTTACGTCACAATGTGCCCAAGCAGGAAGCGGGGCGAGTTGACTCGAGGGTCCTAGTTTTATCTCGCGCTAACCGCAGTGGACGCACCTTTGAGTATGTAATTAATGAGTTGGCCAGTGGCCGTCAGCCGAATGTTGATGTGATTGCCGAGGTGGGTTATCTGTATCGTACTACTGCAGCCTATGGTAGCGGTAAGTTGGGCATGGCGGATTGGGAGAAAGTCCGTACTAAGCACCGCGACTTTGGCCGACCCTTTGCCGCAGAGATGTTCACCTGTTATATGTTGCGCCACTTTAGTATGCAACAGGCCGATTATTTGGCCGCGCAGCGCGCGCCAAAAAGTGCAGTGTCTCTGCATGAAGATATTAAACGCTATATAGGTATTGGTAATTCCACGGGTCTGGGTATGGCGCCGTTTTTAATTAATCACCCGCTGTTAATCAATCAGTGGATTGAAATGCGTGAAACCGCATTAGCCACGGTTGTTGCCGCCAGTGAATCTGGTGTTGATGAAGCCACTCTTGCGCGTTTGGATGCTGCGACTCAGCGAGTTATTCAGCATTTGGGTGAAATTGTCACCGCTGATGAGCGGCAAAATAACGCAAATTTAATACTGAGGGAAGAACTACAGTTACTGCACCTATGGCTGGAAGAGCAGGGCGCAGTACTAGCGAGTAACCACTATGTGTGGGCCTCTCTCACTCAGTATGCCGAGCAACACTGGCATATAGAAACTCAAGAGGTCATCAATACCCTGTTGATTGAGCTTTATCCCGAACTAGTTGATGGCTTAGAAGAGCAGATGGGGGTAGACGAATCTCATCAGATAACGCCTGAAATGCCGGTCGCTGAGCTGTTAGAGATTATTGAAGATAAATATGAGTGGGCGCTTGCCATAGACTTTAGCAAGCACGAGTCTATGGGGACATTTTGGTATCGCTCTCAAGAAAAAATGGAGCCACGTCTGGGTCAAACCAATATTGATATGGGTATGGAGAAAGAGATGCCTTTGGCGGTTGGTCGCCGAGTACGTGAATGTTACGACCAGATCGATAGCTACAATCAAGCTCGCGGGCAACAGAATGTCGCGCATTTTATAATGCAGAACCCGACTTATAGTGGCATCGTTGCCCGTATTCAAACCATGGCCCAGAGTCATTACGGTGATATTCGAGAGAATCTGGTGCATGCAGACGTGCTGCCAATTCATTTACTGCGCTGCAAGTTATCATTTTTTGGGGTCAGTAAGTTTGACCCGCGCTCACGCCTCTGGGTACGTAACACTATGTTCCAGGGTGCTCCGCTGATCAGTGATTTTGGCAAACCCTTTGTCGATGACTGGCATTTCCCTATCAAACCAGTATTGACGTTTCGTTAAGTATTATGAAAGTATCTAAGAATGAATTGATGGCTTCGTTAAAGAAGGCATTTGAAGGTTTGGGGTTCCAGCCTGGTGACTATTATGATGCTGCAGATATGGTAGTCTGGTTAGAGACTCATGGTTTTGATGGTTTTGACCGTTTGCAGGTGGCCTTGGCCTATTTAAATACCACAGCGCCTATCCATGCTGATCTAGTGCAAGAAGATGCGCACAATTCTGTGCTAGATGGCAGAGGCACTTCTGTTTTACTGTGCGGTAGTGAAGCGGTGGACCTTATTAGGTCTCAAGTAATGCAGGGTTCCAGCGCAGGCTTAGAACTCATTAACTGTTATAACCGCACATTTGTCATACAGCGACTGGTTAAAGCTGCGCAGCGTAATCTCGCGTTTGTTGCTTATTGGCGGCAGTTTGATTACTGCGTGAAAGTCTCTATTGAGGCAGGTGCCGAACTTCCGGAGTATAAGACTTTTACTA
Organism: Porticoccaceae bacterium; assembly: GCA_012960115.1. Classification (GTDB taxonomy): domain Bacteria; phylum Pseudomonadota; class Gammaproteobacteria; order Pseudomonadales; family Porticoccaceae; genus HTCC2207. Next base: position 35,007 of record DUBX01000007.1, on the reverse strand, counting down.
TAATTGAAGCTATTGAGCCGCAATCACTAAGAATTTTTTGCGGCACGGATTTAGCTGTTATTGAAAAGCAATATGCAGCGCAGCTAGAGTTCGGGACCTTAGTTGAAACCTGTTCTTCGGCAGAAATGCTGGCCTGTTACCGGGATTCAGTAGAGCAGGGTATCGAGATAGACGAGGCCCTATGGCATACCCTTGATGACTTGGTTGCCAGAACACTGGTTGAATCCACCGATAGCTCTAGAGCGGGCGCAGGCGATTAAACGAGAGTCATCTTTATATTTTACTCGGCCGAAACTGTTTCACCTTCAGCTTGACTGATTAACCAATAGCGAAAAGCCTCAACATCAGGGTGACTATATTGGCTCACGGGTGTGGCTAGAAAGAAAGCTTCAGATGAGGCGATTGATTCCTCAAACGGGGCAACCAGCCTGCCACTTTCTAATATGTTGGTTACTAGGCAAGTACGACCCAACATGATGCCATGACCGAGTGCCGCCATTTCCATCATTGTTATTGATGAGTCAAAGTGAATACCTTGAGAGGGATCGACGCTGTGATAACCAAATTGGTTAAGCCAAAAAGCCCAGCCTTCTTCGTAGCCCATAACATGTAGGAGGGTATGGTCGGATAATTGATTTGGCTTTGTGGGCGGATTTTCAGGTGATACATCACCACCGACGAGTTCGGGGCTGCATACTGGAAATAGAGAATCCCATGTCAGTCGATTGCTGGTATAACCAGGCCATATGCCTTTGCCGTAGCGAATTTCCACATCAGCGTCTTTGTCCAGATCACCCACCCAGTTATTACTGGTAAAGCGCAAGCCTATTTCAGGGTGTTCCTCTCGAAAACTTGATAATCTAGGGGCTAACCATGTGTTAAAAAACACCAAATTAACTTTAACCGTAAGCGTCCGGCTACGCTCTTTACCAAAGACTTCGTCGGTGATCATCGCTAGGCGTTCAATTGATTCACGCACCCCTGGAATGTAGGACTGACCCGCGTCGGTAAGCTTTAATCCTCTAGGTAATCGCTTAAATAATGAGGTGCCGAGTTGAGCCTCGAGGCCCTTAATTTGTTGGCTTATAGCGGCTTGAGTCATATGCAGTTCCGCGGCAGCCTGAGTAAAGTTAAGGTGACGAGCGGAGGCCTCGAATGAGCGCAACCAATTTAAAGGAGGAAGTCTTTTTTTCATTGTAATTATCTCTAATGTTTAGCTCGACGTACTGTCGGGGCCATCAATCAATGACCCCAATTCAGTAGCAGCGGTATGCAGAATATCACTATAACTGATTAATTCATCGAGACTTTTTCTAACCACAGGCGCATGTATAAATAAGCAGGCACAAAGTCTTTGCTCACTATCCAGAATAGGTACTGCACAACCGACCATACCATCGACAAATTCTTCATTATCGGTGCTCATATTGCTCGCCTTTACCGCTAAAAGATTTTCTTCTAGATGCTCGGGATCCACAATGGTATTGCGCGCATACTGATGTAAGGGTAAATGGTTGATGATTTTCTGGCGACGCTGTTTGGGCAGGGAGCTAAGATATAGCTTACCGCTAGCGGTGCACCAGGCCGGTGTATGGCTGCCCACTTGCAGATTAAGTTGCAGCGGCCAGTCGGATTGCACTCGATCGTAATAGACCATCTCACTGCCATTGGGAATGGCGATGCCGCATGTCTCACCAATTTTCTCAGTTAGTTGCTCAAGAATGGTTCTGCGAACGGCGCTAAAACGCTCGCTATGCAATACACCCCAAGCGACACCGTGCATTCGGCTGCCGGGAACAATTAAGCCGCGCATATTTGTCTGCACAAAACCATCGTCTTCTAGCTGATTGAGAAGACGATGGATACTTGGCTTTGGTATATCCAGAAGAATAGCGAGATCAGCTGGTGACAGAGGTCGCTCAGCTTTGGCTACAGCTTCAATGATCACCATCACTCTGGCAATCGCTGAACCTTTTTCTCTCCCATTAGTGGCCATGATTATCTCAGTCTTAGCTTAGTGTCGGCATGGAGAACTGGGCACCTTCTCGAACACCAGCGGACGGCCAACGTTGAGTAATTGTCTTGCGTTTGGTGTAAAAGCGAACACCATCAGGGCCATAGGCATGTAAATCACCAAATAGTGAACGTTTCCATCCACCAAAGCTGTGATAAGCCACAGGTACAGGAAGAGGGATATTAATACCGACCATACCGACCTGAATGTGGTCAGAGAAGTACCTTGCTGCCTCCCCATCACGGGTAAAGATACAGGTACCATTGCCATATTCATGTGCGTCAATGAGATCCATTGCCTGCTGCATGGAATCAACACGAACAACCTGTAGCACGGGGCCGAAGATTTCAGCATCATAGCTATCCATGTCTGCGGTAACGCGGTCGATCAATGTGCCGCCAACATAGAAGCCATTTTCATAACCATCAATAGTTGGATTACGACCGTCAACTATGATGTCTGCACCCTGTTCTTCGGCGCTGTCGATATAACCAAATACCTTTTGTTGATGTTGCTTTGTAATCACTGGACCAAAGTCATTATCAGCATCGTGGTAAGGGCCAATCTTTAAGGTCTTCATCGCTTCTTTCATCTTGCTGACCAGTTGATCTGCTGCGGCATCACCAACGGCTACCGCCACTGATAGTGCCATGCAGCGTTCACCAGAAGAACCAAAGGCAGCGCCAAGGAGTTGCGCAACAGCGTTATCCATATCAGCATCTGGCATCACAATAGCGTGATTTTTGGCGCCACCCAGAGCCTGACAACGCTTGCCGTTAGCATTGGCTGTGGTGTATATGTATTCCGCGATAGGAGTAGAGCCAACAAAACTAACGGCTTTGATGCGTTCGTCATTGAGCAGGGTATCTACGGCCTCTTTATCGCCATTAACTACATTCATAACACCGTCAGGCAAACCTGCTTCCTTCAATAGCGAAGCAATAAACAGTGTCGAGCTTGGGTCGCGCTCTGAGGGTTTTAGAATAAAGCAGTTACCGCAAACGATTGCCATGGGATACATCCATAGGGGTACCATGGCGGGAAAGTTAAATGGCGTAATGCCTGCAACTACGCCTAGAGGCTGGAATTCACTCCAAGAATCAATGTTGGGAGCCACATTTTTGCTGTGTTCTCCCTTTAGAAGCTCCGGTGCGCAGCATGCGTATTCTACATTTTCAATACCTCGCTGCAGTTCGCCAGCGGCATCGTGAGATATTTTTCCGTGCTCTTCTCCCACTAGCTGGCAAATTTTATCGGCATTTTGTTCGAGTAAATCTTTAAACTTAAACATCACTCTAGCGCGTTTGATAGCGGGAGTGTTCCGCCAGGCTGGATACGCTGCTTGAGCGGCTTCAATAGCCGACGCCACAGTGGCCTTTGACGCCAAGGCGACCTGCTTACTGACTTCACCATTGGATGGGTTGAATACATCCTGAGTGCGTTCGTTTGCTTCAATTGATTGACCGTTAATTAAATGTCCTATAGTGGCCATTTTGTCGTTCCTCATAATACTAATGTTGAATTCGTTGTTTTAGTTACCAAAGTTTTTTGTACAGCTCAATCATCTCATCCACATCGGGAATTCTTGGATTATTGCTTGGCGAGCCTGAGGCTAAGGCTTGAGTAGCCATGGTTTCAAGATTACTGAAAAAGTGTTCGCGGTCGACACCAAAAGCTTCTAATGTGGGCACCTGTAGCTCATCATTAAGGGCATATAGTTCTTCCATCAGCTTTTGATTGGCCTGCTTGGTGTTGTCGCTGTAATCAGCGGCACCTATCGCGCGAGCGCAATCAGCATAGCGCTCTGCCGCAGCGGGAATAGAGTATTCGGTCACCGTAGGCAGCAACATTGCATTGGAGAGGCCATGGGGCACATGGTAGAACGCGCCTATGGGTCTGCTCATGCCATGCACTAGGGCTACAGAGGCATTAGAAAATGCAACTCCAGCCAAGGTAGACCCGAGCATCATCTGCTCTCTTGCTTCTCTATCACTGCCATCATGGAATACTCGGCGTAGATTAGGTCCAATTAACTTCATAGCGGTAATAGCCTGAGTGTCAGTATAGGCGCTGGCTTTTTTACTTACATAGGATTCCATAGCGTGAGTCAAGGCATCAATACCCGTATCTGCTGTGGTCCGTGCGGGTACGCTTAGGGAAAGTTCGAAGTCGACTAGAGCAGCCGAGGGCATGAATCCAGTGCCTAAGCACAACATTTTCTCATCGGTGGTCTCATCGGTAATGATGGTGAATTTTGTCACCTCAGAACCGGTGCCCGCAGTGGTGGGGATAGCAAAAATAGGTAAGCCTGGCTCGTCTACTATGCGAGGGAATTTGTAGTCGCGCATTTCGCCCCCGTATGTCCCGAGTATTGCAATAGCTTTGGCACTGTCGATTGGGCTACCACCTCCCAAAGCTATAATTGCATCGAAGTTGCCACTGCGAACTTTATCAACTCCCGCTTGTATGGAGCGAACGGTGGGCTCAGGAACTGTGTCATCAAACACCTCGGAACTGATTCCAACTTCATTTAAGTGCTTTCTAACAGTACTGATATAGCCGAGTTGAACCATAATTTTATCAGTCACAATGAGTGGTCGATGCAAGCCCATGCTCTTTAGTATGTTGCCGATCTCAGTACTGGCGCCCGCGCCGACCTGTAAAGTCTGAGGAAGAATTATTTTCGCTGACATGACTACTCCGATAATATTTATTTATGAAGTCACAAGTGGCCGTTCTGGTCATTTATGACTTTTTCTAATCTTTCTGGCTCGTAATGTCTTAAATTAACAGTGAAATCACTATACGCTTAAACTGATACGAATCATATTGTTTTTAGTTAAATTTACTTACGTTTTTATCTTCACCTCGGCTTTTTGAGTCCAGTGTTTGCCCGTCATAAAAAAAATCATGTCTCTTGATAAAAGCAGTAATGGCAGGGCCTGCAAGCAATTTATTTTTTCCTTAGTGATAAAAAAACTGATGCCTCAGGGGTTGTATTTTTTGCTGGTGCTCGGAGCTCTTGATTCTTAATATGCCGCCCATTAGACGGGTGCTTTAAGAAGCCCTTAAACAGACATGAATGAGTAATTCTTCGGTATTAATAATCATGCCGAAATGGGAAGAAAGAATGAGTAATAAAGTTCAATTGCCTCTTAATGGCGTCACCGTAGTGGACTTCGGTCAGCAAATAGCAGGACCAGCCGTCGCCATGATTATGGCTGACTTGGGGGCTACGGTGGTACACGTTGATCCGCCTACTGGACCGCAGTGGAAACATCAGGCAAATGCGATTTTAAATCGAAATAAACAGTGCCTGACTCTTGATTTGAAATGCCCCGTTGGGTTAGTGCAAGCGATGGATTTGATCGCTAAGGCTGATGTGGTCATTGAGTCTTTTCGACCTGGGGTCATGCAAAATCTGGGCATTGACTTTCAAGCTCTTCGCTTGGTACGTCCAGAACTCATTACTTTGTCGATCCCCGGGTTTGCGAGTAACGATCAACTGCGCCGTGATTGGAAAGCGACTGAAGCCGTTGTGGCTGCCACTGCTGGCGCCTACACAGATATGGGTTTTAACCGAGTCCTAATGGGTTTAAATCCTTGCTTTTCACCATTGCCCTTGGCGTCGTCATACACCACGACGTTAGCGGCGAGTTCGGTCGTTTTGGCCTTGGGGGCTCGAGAGCGGTCAGGTTTTGGCGATCATATCGAGGTGCCCGTGATTGCATCGATTATGGAAGGATTGTCTTATAACTCCTACCAAATTGATGATCTACCTGAGCGCTACAAAACCATGCGTGAAAAGGAAATTGAGCATCGACGTGCTAACAACATAGCTTTTGATTTGAGCTACGATAAATTGCAGGAGTACTTAGACCCCTTCTACCGAACTTATGAATGTGCCGATGGCCGAATGTTTTATGTGGTTTGTCCATCTCACCGTAAGCATGCACGGCGCTGTCTAGATGCTCTGGGTCTTTATGAAGAGTTGTTAGCTGAGGGCTTGCCCGATGTTGCTAACTTACATCTGCCTGTTAGTGAATGGGATGCTGAGACGGCCATCGGCGTTTATCCTCTACCTAAAAAATGGGCTGATATTATTTCGGCTAAGATGAAGTTGATTTTTTTGACTAAATCTTCAAGTGAGTGGGGCGCTATTTTTGGTGAAAATCAAATCCCAGGCGCGCCACATCGAACGACTAAAGAGTGGGTTAACAGCAGGCACTGTAATGATGCCGGTATTATTGTAGAGGTCGATGATGAAGAGTTTGGCCTAATGAAACAACCTGGGCCGATTGCTTGGCTAGAAGAGTCAGGCGGCCAGATGCTAGCGCCAAGGGCGCGACAATTTGTCAATTTTGATACGGCGTTGGCAGTATTGACTGACTCTTATAGGCCGCGATTAGGACCAATCCATGGCAGCGCCCATGAGCAGTCCGGCTGGTTGGACGGTTTGCGGATATTAGATTTAACTAATGTCATTGCCGGCCCTCATTCAACAGCATTTTTGGGGCGTTTTGGGGCGCAGATTACTAAGTTAGAGCCCGTTGAGCCAATGTATGATCCGCTGATAGGAACATTGTTCGCTTTCCAGTCAGACATGGGTAAGCGCAGCGCCCTAGTAGATATTAATACCGAAGAAGGACGTGAGGCTTTTAATCGTTTGGTTCGGTCGGTGGACCTTGTGGTTATTAATGCTCCCGATCGTCAAATGAAATCACTTGGGCTAGACCATGATACCTTGCAGGAGATTAACCCCGGGGTATTGTTCTGCCGTCTTGATTGTCTGGGAGGTCCGTCATTAGGACATAAAAGTGATTACATTGGCTATGACGATATTGTTCAAGCCAATAGCGGCATTATGAGTCGCTTTGGTGGCCGTGAGACGCCAGAAGAGCACGCTCATTTAGGTACTCTAGATGTGAACTGTGGTTTTGCCGGTGGGTTGGGTATGGCGTTGTCGATCTATCATAAGGCAAGAACTGGGGAGGCAAGTCGTGCTCGCACTTCATTGGCGGCCGTCACTAATTTGGCTCAGTTGCCGTTTTGTTTTGATTACGCAGGTCTTGAAGAATTCAATGAGCCGTCTGGGCGAGATGCGATGGGTAATAATGCTCTGTCGCACTTTTATGCTACCGCAGATGACTGGATTTTTCTTGATGCGAGCGAAGAAGATTTAGACACCTTAGATAAAATACGAGGACTACGGGGAATCAATAGCACTGCTGACATTCAGGTCTTTCTCACTGTTGCTTTCCAGCAGTTGTCGGCTGCAAACTGGATACAGAAACTGCATGCTGCCGACGTTGCCGCGGCAGTACCGCATTCAATTGAAACACTTAGACACCAGTACAGCCGCGTTGCTGATGGCGAGGTTGGCATAGATCGTGGCAGTTTTGCCTTCTCAGTCTATGCTGATCACCCAAGTGGTCACTGTGTTACTCAAATTGATCACTATGCTATTCGACCTACTTCGTCGCGTATTTTTGCAGTAACGCCTACCGAGGCTCATGGTCATTCGACTCGAGAGGTGCTTGCCGGAGTAGGATATGGTGAGCAAGAAATAGATTCAATGCTGGAGCGCGGTATTGCAGCCCTAAGCTGGGGTTTAACGCATTTGCCTGGGGATAATCTAGGCCAGCCCATACCTCAGTTAGACGGTTTGATCCGCACAGTTGATACAGCGAGTGTAGGTTGGATCGATATGGAGCCTGCCGATGACGATATCTTCATCACATAGGGTACAGCGTCCGTAATCTCCTGAAGCAATGCGTTCTAGTGCGGCGGGTATTCTTGCTAGTTGTTGCTTGCGGCGGCGTGAGGCCTCTTTGGCCATCTCGACACTCTGCATGGCATCCATGCGAGAAAGACGCCCGACCATTGACTGATCCAACTGTACAGGTTTCGTGGCCTCGCTGGAGATAGCTTCTAACTCAGTAAGCTGGGTTCTTAGATCAAGTAGCGCTTGACGGAAATTTTCAGCAATTAAATTATTCATGACTGACTCAAATGGCCGGCATTTGACTTATAGCGTAGGCTTGTTGATTGAGCCAAGGTGCTATAGGGGTCATTTTAGGTACAATTTCTTCCGTGTAGATGGAGCGGCATATATTGGCAATTTGCTCCGGCCAATCACCTAATTCATCTTTTCGGCAAACTAACGTCAAATATCGAGCGTTGGCGCCATTGGCTAGCTGCATCACAGCAACCCCGTCTAGTAACTTTGGATAAGGTACTAGGCAAAGACCCGTGGCAAAACCCCAGCCCTGACCTGATTGGACAAAACGTAAAAGTGTTTGTGTACTGTCTAGCTCACAGTTGACATTAAGTTCGATATTAAGACGTCTAGCAATTAGATCACTCAGTGCGCCAAGACGAGATTGTTGGTTATAGTGCACAAAGGGCAGGTTCTCCGAGAGCCACTCGTAGCTAACCTTACCTGACTGGGCAAACTGTGCAGGTACAATCATCACAAAGGGATCTCTAAGGATGGGATAACGTTGTAATTCTGGATGTTTATCAATCGGATCACTGGTCACAAGCATATCGAGATCGCGGTTTAATAATGCCTGAGTTAGTGGTGATACCAACCCAGTTCGCAGTGCTAGTTTTGACGTAAAAGGTTTCACTTTTTGCATAAATTGCAGTCCAGCAACATCACAAAAAGAATCGATCATCCCGACGCTTAGTGGCAGGCTCCCTCCCTCGGATACCTTGCGCATATCGATCAGCATGCGTCGAGTGTCATTGATTATGCTTTCTGCATAACCCTTTAACACTTGACCGCTGGGAGTTAGTTTGATGGGTCTGGAGCGAGTCACAACTAGCTGAGACTCAGCATGAAGCTCTAGTTGCTTGATCGTTTGGGATACGGCCGATTGGGTGATACCGAGTCTTTCTGCGGCTTGAGTTAAGCTTTCAGATTCAGCGACAGCGGCGAATACACGCAGTGCACTTATTTCAATGTTTTTACTATTTTTCATTAGGTTAGTGTAGCGTAAAATCTAGGTTAAAAAACTAAACTCGATACGCGTTCTATGCAGCCAGATGGTTAGTTATTGGCTAGCGACTAGTTGCTCTAATGCACGAATACCCACAGGGCTTCCGGCATATTCTTGCATGGCATCCAGTAGACAGTCCCACAGAAACTCTGTGGCGCTTATATCGCACAAAATAAAATAGCTGAGTGTTTGGCCTAGATCTTGTCGAATGACGATGGCATTGGTCTTGGCAACTGACGTCTGGGCAATATTGCCCAGTGCAAATTTATGGGAGCGTAAATCTACGCCACAAACTTTTGAGAACATCTCGGCAGCCTGGTTACCGGTCACTGCGAGCCAGCAATGGCTGTCACCTCGAGGTAGCAAGTACGTCTGAGTGTCATTTTCTAAATGATCGCTAGTGGATTGTTCTCCAAGGGCAGTCACTTGATGGCTTTTAGCCAAAATATCACTGAGAATTAGTAATTCTTGGTCAGATAACTTAGCCACCAGACAACCGTCAGGTTGAACGATAGCCCTGTTGGCTCTATCGGGTAGTTTTACGCCTTGGCTCTCTGCCCAAATAGGAGCCCCTGCGCCTTTAAAGCCAGTTCTTGACAGCGTTGATAGATCGCATATAGCCATGGAGCGCGCTTGGTCTAGCTCTGTGCGTTGGTTGTTGCCATTGTCGTAGTGACTAACGACGAAATCGGAACCGGTTTTTTTAAACACGGCATTATTGTTTATATGGCGTCGATATAGCTGACTGCGCCGCATACCCATAGTTGGGTCTAGTGTCGTCATGGCTACAGCTCCTGCCGCGCATTATCGGGATCGAAGAAGGGCAAATTTACGACCTTGGCAAGTACTCGTACGCCACCCAATGATTTTATCTCAATAACACTTCCCGCATCGCTCTTTTGAGGGGGCACATAGGCAAGGCCAATGGCTTTGCCGAGGGTTGGAGAGAAGTTGCAAGAGGTGACACGTCCTGTCATCTGTTTATCATCTACGACTAGGTGACTTTCTTGCGGCATTGGTACCTTGCTATCATCGATCACAAAACCGACTAAGCAACGCAGGCTAGGTTTTTTCTCTAATTCAGCGATAGTTCGCCCGCCAACGAAAAATGGTTTAGTTCGAGACACAGCCCAACCCATCTGTACTTCATTCGGGTTTGACATTGCATCAGTATCTTGACCGATAATAATATGGCCTTTTTCAAGTCGCAGTATCCGCTGTGCCTCTATGCCGAACGGTTGAATATTGTGTTCATTGCCTGCACTCATGAGAGCGTCCCAGAGGGCCTCACCATATTGCTGAGGAACATGAATTTCGTAACCTAATTCGCCGACAAAACCGACTCTAATAAGTCTTGCGGGAATCTCGCCGACATTACCTAAACGAACACCCATATAAGGAAATGCCTTTGCTGATAAATCAACATCAGAGCAGACCTTTTGGAGCACTGCTCGAGCATTAGGTCCTGCAATATTGACACCGCAATAAGCTGAGGTGACATTGGCAATATCTACGTCCAGTCGCCATTGAGCATTCCATTTGAGCATGTTCTGATAGACGCGGTCGACTCCACCTGTGGTGGCGGTCACATAGTAATGATTGTTGCCAAAACGACAGGCTACGCCATCATCAATAACCACTCCTGCTTCATTGGTAAGCAGAGCATAACGTGCTTTGCCGACGGGTTGTTTTAGAAACCCAAAAGTATAGAAACGATTTAGAAACTCGCTTGCATCGGCACCGCGGACTTCAATGCCGCCAAGTGTAGAGACATCGACTAGACCAACGTTGTCACGCACATTACTAACTTCTTTGTTTATACAGGTCTGCCGGTCGTTATTGTTAAAGTGATAAAAGGCTGGGCGGTACCAAGCACCGGCTTGGAGCATTTCGGCACCGGCTTCGAGATGACGATAGTGCATATTGCTGCGTCGGGCAGGATAAAAGCTGCGCCCAGCACTATGACCTAACTGCTCAGCGGAAAATGGGGGTCGTGCTGTAGTAACACCTGTTTCAGCGACAGTCCGGTTAGTCGCTGCGGCGACCAAGCGAGCCGCAGCAAGCGCTGAATGGCGACCCTGGGAGGGCCCCATTCCGCAGGTTGAATACCGCTTAACTAATTGAATATGCTCATAGCCATCACCCGTTGCATTAATAATGTCGGCAATGGTTAGGTCTTCGTCAAAGTCGATAAATTCTTTACCCTTAGGGTGGGCAAATATAGGCCAAGGGTGATTGGGGCTGAGAGTATTTTCAGTAACCCTATCAGTTACCTTCTCATTAGTAAGTTCCAGCGCATTAGTGGCTATCATCGCGGCCCTTTTGGATTCCAATAAAACGGCATCAAGTGACCATAAGCTGTCCACTGAACCTGCCAATTGGAGTGATTGGGGGCAATTTTGCAGACTAAACATGGCTGACTGATCATCATAGGTTAGCTGTCCTCCCGCCTGGCAAGCAAGTTGATACGTCGGCGTGTAGCCCACTGACATGCAGAGTAGATCGCAGGTGATTACTTCACCTTGCACGGCACAGATACCCTGGCTGACAATTTTGCGTATCTCTGCCGCGGCAACATGATTGGCACCTTTACTGTGGGCCGCATAGACGGTTGTTCCGGTTTCAACCCTAATACCCCGAGCCACTGCCGCCTTAGCTATATCGTCATAAATCGGTTCATCGCGTAAATCGACGATGGCATTGACCTTAATGCCAGCATCATCAAGATCTAGTGCTGTGCCATAGCCGTCATTGTTGCCAGTGACAATAACTGCTTGAGACCCAGGGCTGACAGCGTAAAGGTGCACGAGTCGCTGCGCGGCACTGCTCATCATGACCCCAGGTAGATCATTGTTATGGAAAATGGCGGGTTGTTCCAGCGAGCCAGTACACATAATAGTTTGCTTGGCACGAACCTTATACAAACGCCTCTTAGTGACAATGGGCAACCAGTTGTCGGCAAACCAACCATTACAGACTGCGTTAGTCATTACTGAAATATTTGGCTTAGCATTAATGGCATCAAGTAGTTCATTAAGCTGCTTTTTGCCTCGAGTACCTTCGACATCAAAGCGACTGTAATTGAGGGAGCCGCCGAGACTTGGATTCTCGTCGACCAACAGAACTTCACAGTTCTCTACCGCAGATTCTATAGCGGCTTGCATCCCAGCGGGACCGCCACCAACAATAACGACATCAAAAAATTTATATTGTTTATCGTAATAGTCAGGCACCAATTGCTGGTCAATAACACCCAGACCGGCTTTTTTACGAATTAATGGCGCCCATTTTTCCCAGATACCACGGGGCTTAAAAAATGCCTTGTAATAAAATCCCACCGGTAAAAACCGTGAGAAAAGGCCAAGCCATTCACCTCGATCTTTTTCTAGGCTCCCAGAATAATTTTGGCCAGTGACCTTTAGTCCTTCACTGATAAGTTCTCGATCGGCCAATGCATTAGGATTAGATGGAAGTTGCACCATGGTATTCGCATCTTGCCCAGCCATGGTTAGCGCACCCCTGGGTCGGTGGTACTTGAAGGAGCGGCTGAGTAATGTTTGGTTGTTAGCGATCAATGCACTAGCAATGGTATCGCCCTGAAAGCCATTATAGGTTTTTGACTCAAACTCAAACTGAATGGATTTTTCGCGATTAATCAATGTGCCGTAGGGTGAGGGTAGTCGATTTTTCATGATCGGCTCTCTGTCTTTGCCGCACTAAAATCGATTCTCTCGGTGTATATTTCATCGGCCTTAAAGGTACGAATAACCTCGTCGGTGATGGTGTTACGTTCAGCGAGAAACCAAAATGAGCTCGCCGTATGGCACCACCATTCCGTGACCATGCCCGCAGCATTATCATGAAAGAAGACGTGCTCAGCCCAATCTCGTGCTGATGTTGAGATATGGTCCGGTGTTGCGTGGTACTCTCCACCATAGGTGAATTCTGCAATATTACGCGAACCATTGAGCGGGCATGTGAGTAGTTTCAACGACCTTCTCCTAGTGACTAGCGGCGGTGGCGCCGGCTTCATTGATCTGTTCGAAGCGATAAAATCGCTCTAGTTCAAAGGGTCTGATAATCTCAGGTACTTTCTTGGTGGCTACCAGCTCAGCCATAGTGACACCGCAAATTGGGGTGGCTTTAAACCCCCAGGTTCCCCATCCAGCATCCAAGTAATAGTTTTCTACGGGGCTTAACCCCATGATTGGACTGTAATCAGGGGTCATGTCAGTAGTGCCAGCCCATTGCCGTAACAGCCTTGCTTGCGATAGAAAGGGAAACAACTCCATTGCGGCAGCTGACAGAGATTCACGCTGATCTAATGTCGCTCGGGTGTTATAGAGAGGGTAGGGATCTGACCCACCACCAATAACAAATTCTCCCCGGGATGTCTGATGCACATAAACGTGCACCTGTGGGGAACTGACATGAGGGGTCAAAATCGGTTTGTACGGCTGAGTTACCATCGCCTGCAAAGGGTAGCAGTGAATAGGTAGCGGAATGCCCGCTTTTTTGGCGACTATGGAACTCGCACCGGCAACAGCTTGGACAACGCAGCCGCATTCGACCTTGCCGCGATTGGTTTTTACGGCAGTGACTCGGCCACTAGTTATTTCAATATCTTCCACTTCAGTTAGTTGATGTAATTCCACACCTCGATCGCAAGCGCCTTTTGCGTAACCCCATGCCACAGCATCATGGCGTGCGGTAGCGCCATCGGCATGCCAAAGTCCCGCTAAAATAGGATATCGGCTGTCTTCGGACATATTAAGATTAGGGACTAATTCGGAGATGGTTTGACGGTCGACTAGCTCTGAGCGCACTCCCATGTGCTGGTTCACCTCAGCTCGCCAGCGAAAACTACGAATAGCGGCATCACTGTGGGCCAGCGTTAGCTGACCACGATTTTCCATCATCACATTATAGTTAAATTCGTTACTTAGGTTGTTATAGAGCTTGACTGATTCGCTATAAAATTTAACGCCTGATTCGGTCAAGTAATTGGATCGAATAACGGCTGTATTTCGCGCGGTGTTTCCGCCACCCAGATAGGCTTTTTCAAGGATTGCAACATTGGTAATGCCGTGATATTTGGCTAGGTTATAGGCAATCGCAGCACCATGACCGCCGCCACCAATAATCACAACGTCATAGTGCTTTTTAAGATCTTTAGATGGCGTAAAGTGGTGCTTGGCAGGATATTGACTGCTTAATCCGTATTTTAAAAGGCCAAAAGGCATAGTCTGCTCTCTTTAGATATAAAGGTTAACTGCCGTTGAAAACCACAGTTTTATTGCCGTCCAAGAAAACGCGTCGCTCAATATGATATTTAACCGCCTTCGCCAATGCCATGCTCTCATTGTCTCGGCCTACACCCACTAATTGCTCAGGACCACAGTTATGGTCGACGCGAGTGAGCATTTGTTCAATGATGGGCCCCTCGTCTAGATCAGAGGTTACGTAATGCGCTGTGGCTCCGATCACCTTAACGCCTCGATTAAAAGCCTGATGATACGGTTTGGCCCCCTTAAAACCAGGTAAGAAGGAGTGATGAATATTAATGCAACGACCAGCCAGCTTTTTAGTTAACTCGTCGGACAGAATTTGCATATAGCGCGCTAACACAACAAGTTCTGAATGGGTTTCCGCAATAATCTCTAGCAAACGTTGTTCTTGTTGAGATTTGGTTTCTGGTGTCACAGGAAGGTGTATAAAGCGAATACCTTCTCTCTCAACCATAGGTCTAAGGTCTTGGTGATTGGATACAACCGCGGTGACATCCATGTTGATTTCACCTTTGCGCTTGCGATACAAAAGGTCGTCTAGGCAATGATCGTATTTGGACACTAAAATAATGGTTTTCACAGGTGTGGATGGGCGGTGAAAATCCCATTCCATACCGAATGTCTTTGATATGCTGGCAAATTCTTCCGTCATGGTGACAATACTGGGCGCATTTTTCTGTCGGCGGAAAACGGCACGCATAAAGAATTTTTCAGTAGACTCATCATCAAACTGTTCCAGAGCACAGATATAGCAGTCCCTGTCAGCCAGAAAGCTAGTTACCGCAGCGACTACACCTGTTACTGCACGGCATGTTCCGGTAAAAATATAACGTTCTGTGTTGGCGGATATCGTTGTCATTAGAGCTACCTGGAGGTGTTTTTGTGAGCGATAATTTTAACTTTTTTTGATATCTACTGCCGAACTAATTTTGAGACTTCTCTAGTCGCTTATGATGCATGGGTAGGCATAAAACCGTCAATACGCTAAGTCTAAGATAAGCAACATTACTGCGCATCTTCGAAACTGCTAATGCTTGTTAATGAAGTTGATTGCCATTTTTCAACTATCCGCCTGTGCTACAATTTATTTTCAGACTGTCCAGTTTATAATGCTATTAAAAGCAGACAGCTCGCACTATTGGCTTGGGCATAAGAATTAAGATTCTGGTCTCATGCTGTATGGTATTTACCTCTTACTGAAAGGATTTTTGGGATGATTCTCGGTACTAAAATAGGCGAGCAAGTCACGCAACTTATAGGTGATAGGCGGTCGCACCCGCGGCTTGAGGAGCCGGCTCCAGATCTTGAGGTTTTAGAGTCTATTTTTTCGGCTTCTCTGCGAGCTCCTGACCACATGCATTTGAGACCCTGGCGCTTTTTGACGATATCGGGAGACGATCGAAAGGACCTTGGAGAGCTTTTTGTGGATCACTGCAAAGATAGCAACCCAAGTGCAGAGCTGAAGGAGGTCGATGGTGCCTACGCAAAGGCCTTTCGGGCGCCTCTCATCGTTGTGGGTATTGCGTGTTATAAAAGCCACCCTAAGGTCCCAGATCTAGAGCAGGCTATCGCGACAGGCGGCGTAATGAATAATATTGGCTTGGCAGCTTACGCGCATGGATTTGGTTCAGTTTGGCGCACAGGCCCTTACGCTATTTCTCAGATTATTAAGCAAGGGTTGGGCATTATTGAAAATGAAGAGATTATAGGCTTTTTATATTTGGGTACGCCCACTAACCGAGATAGACATATTAGGCCTTTAATTGCTGACGATTTCTTTAGCGTTTGGCCTAATAACGGTTAATGGATAGGTAACCTTGAATGACGTATAAATCTCCTTTGATACTTTCGTTTGTTGCCTTGATGCTGAGCAGTTGCTCAACCTACCAGCCCACAAAGATAGATGATATTTGTAAAATATTTTGGGGTGAAACGGATTGGTATGAAGATGCTCGTGCAGCCCATAACCACTGGGGCACGCCAATCACGGTAATGATGGCGATCATGAAGCAAGAATCTAGTTTTAGAGCTGATGTAAGACCGGACAGGCCTAGATTTTTATTTATTCCTTTACCACGAAGATCGTCGGCTTATGGTTATGCGCAAGCTCAAGATCCGGCGTGGAATGACTATAAAAAGGCGACGGGAAACCGGGGTCACGACCGAGATGATTTTCGTGACGCGATCAATTTCATTGGCTGGTATACCAACAAAAGCCACCGAAGACTTGGTATTTCTAAATCGGACCCTTTCCGTCAGTATCTTGCCTATCATGAGGGTTGGGGAGGCTATTCGCGTGGTAGTTTTAACAAGAAACCACAGTTATTAAATATTGCCGCTAAGGTAAAAGGTCAGGCAGAGATCTATAACGCCCAACTGGTGAGGTGCACCGCAGGTCTAGATAAGGCAGTGAAAGGTTGGTTTTAGGGCTTATTCCCACGGATATAGCCAATCGTTTTTTGTCACACAGGGGACATCTGAAAAGGGTCCTCTAGGGTAGACTCTTGCCATTAAAACACTTTATAAGTGAAGCTTATGTCAGTTGAACATGTCGATGTAATTATTGTAGGGGCCGGGCTCTCAGGTATCGGTGCAGCTTGCCATTTAACCAAAGATACGCCCACCAAGAGCTTTGCTGTTATCGAAAGTCGCGCGGCGATGGGCGGGACGTGGGACCTTTTTCGTTATCCCGGAATACGATCAGATTCTGATATGCACACACTGGGGTATAGCTTTAAACCCTGGAAGCATGAAAAAGCGATTGCCGATGGGCCGGCAATTCTTGAATATATTCGTGAAACTGCGCGTGAATATGATATCGAACAACACATTCGTTATAACCAGGCAGTCGAGAGTATTGCATGGGACAGTGCTACTGCAACCTGGACTCTAGTGTTAAAAGTTAATGGCCAAGATACGATGACCATGACCTGTAATTTTGTCTATAGTTGCACCGGATATTATCGATATGATCAAGGCTACATGCCTGAATTTCCCGGAGCTGATGCCTTTAAAGGGCAGATAATTCATCCTCAAAAATGGCCTAAAGATCTAGACTATAGTGGCAAAAAAGTCGTTGTTATAGGCAGTGGCGCCACAGCGATAACCTTGGTGCCATCGATGGCTAAGAGTGCGGGCCATGTCACAATGCTTCAGCGCTCTCCTACCTATGTTGTCTCGCGCCCTGAGATAGATTCTACTGCAAAAAAATTAGAACGCTATTTGCCGGATCACGTGGCTTATTGGGCCACACGCTGGAAAAATGTGCTGTCGCAGATGATTGTGTACAAGATGAGTAAAAAGCGACCTGACTATATAAAAAATAAATTAATTCAATGGACTCAGATCTGGCTAGGAAAAGACTTTGATGTGGCCACACATTTCTCGCCGCGCTACAATCCTTGGGATCAAAGGCTATGCTTGGTGCCAAACGGTGATTTATTCCGATCATTACGCAAAGGGACATCTTCGGTCGTTACAGATCATATTAGGCGCTTTACCGCTGACGGCATCGAACTTGAATCAGGTAAAGTCTTGGATGCGGATATTATCATTAGCGCCACTGGCCTTGAGTTGCTTGCTTTGGGGGGTATGCATATCAGTGTAGATGGGAAGTCTGTCGATATATCAGAAACATTACAATATAAGGGGATGATGTTGAGCGATGTGCCTAATTTTGCCTTTGCTACTGGCTATACAAACGCCTCATGGACTTTAAAGTGTGATCTCAGCAGTCAATACGTCTGTCGGTTACTGACGCATTTAGATAAACAAAAATTGTCGATTTGTGTTCCGCGCAATAGCAACAAAGAATTAAAGCGAGTGGCATCTATCGGTTTGGATTCAGGCTATATTAACCGCTCGATAGATAAATTCCCCAAAGAGGGCGTCGCTGCTCCTTGGCGACTCCATCAAAATTACTTCTTAGATCTGCTGGGCTTGCGCTTTGGGTCGGTCAAAGAGAAAGATATGGAATTTAGTCGGCCAAGATGTTCGTTAAGCAATGACGCTTGAGGCTTGTCATTAAATCGTGGTAGCGTGCTACCCCGAGTCAGAATATCTAGATATTGGCTAACCTAGATTTGGCTGCATTGTATTCTTTTTCGATTTGGTCAACTAGCTGTCCAGCCGTGAGAACCGCTTTTACTGCACCGATACCCTGACCGCAGCCCCAGATGTCTTTCCATGCCTTTGCATCAGAGTCACCTCCAGAGCCAAAGCTCATTTTAGATGGATCACTCTCAGGTAGATTATCAGGATCCATCCCCGCAGAAATTATGGACGGTTTTAGATAATTACCACTGACACCGGTAAATAGGGTGCTTAAGACAATATCATCCGCATTATGGTCGACGATGGACTGCTTGTAGGGTTGCTCAGCATTAGCTTCCTCCGTGGCGATAAAGGCCGACCCTATGTAGGCTAGATCAGCGCCCATGGCTTGTGATGCCAAGACTGCTTCACCATTGGCTATTGACCCAGACAGCAGAAGTGGACCATCGAACCATTCTCGTAACTCTTGGACTAACGCAAAAGGAGACAAGGCGCCAGCGTGACCGCCAGCTCCGGCAGCTACAGCAATTAAACCATCAGCGCCTTTCGCTATTGCTTTTTTGGCGAAACGATTATTAATAATGTCGTGCAATACAATGCCGCCGTAAGAATGTACTGCTTCATTTACAAATTCTTTCGCACCAAGAGAGGTAATAACAATAGGCACTTTCCATTTCACACACATTTCAACATCATGTTGCAGCCGATTATTGGATTCATGAACAATCTGATTGACTGCAAAGGGAGCGGAGGGATTGTCAGGATTGGCTGCATCATATTCTGCTAATTCGGTGGTGATTCTTTCGAGCCAACGGTCTAGTTCAGCCTCGGGTCGTGCATTAAGCGCAGGGAAAGAGCCCACAACACCCGCTTTACACTGGGCGATAACAAGATCTGGGTTAGAAATAATAAAAAGAGGCGCCGCGACGACAGGTAATCTTAAGCGTTGTGAAAGTATTGCGGGTAAAGCCATGGTCAAATCCTAGTAACTTATTAAGTAAAAATGAATTATCATTGGCGAGAATTCTAGCGATGTAATAGTTCCTCGCATACCTAAAGTAAAGGATCATTGTGACCCATTAGTCGCGTTAGACGAAATCTTTGAGTTTAAAAATAATAATAATGCTCGGCCCAAGCTCGGTTAGAGTTCATACAAAAAAGGATCTCAAGGGAGTTGCTAATTTGAAATTATTAACACCACTTGCAATGTTGACCGAGAGTGTAATCATCTTGGCTATTGTTTGGTCAGGGTATTCTGTATTTATACTTAAAGATTTTGAGGTTTTTGGCGAGAATCATTTATTGGAAAACCTTCAGGCTTTAACCCTGTTAGCGGTGTTAGCTGTATATATGGTGTCCATGCTCCAGTCACGTAGGAGTGATAGACTATTGTGCGTATTTTTTGTGTGGTTGACGGTAGGATTTTTACTTCGTGAAATCGATATTGACGAGCTTAACCTTTCGGCATTTTTGGTTCAATGGGGCTCTGGCTCTGGCCGTAACCTATTGTTGGCTCTAGCCTTCGGAACCATGGTCATATCGGCATTGATGCGGTTAAGGTTTTATATTGGTTTGGCTAAACAATTTCTAGTTAGTAAACCGGGAGTCATGACGCTAGCATCAGGCGTACTACTGATTGTTGGTGATATATGTGAGAAAGTTTCGTTTACCCACCACGTGTTCTTTGAAGAGGTATTTGAGCTAATTGCTTATGCCGTTCTATTACGCGCTGCGACCTTGCTTGTTAGGTATCCCGTGGAGCCTAAGGCCGCTATCTAAGTACGATGGAGAGACGGTTTTACTGTATTGCTTGGTTTACTCGATAGAGAAAGTTAGCCGGGCTAAAGTTTGAGTTGGCTGACACGCCGGTGCCTTGCGGCAGAGTCGCAACAAAGTCAGATTGAGCTATACCTGCTGCGGTAATAGCCATTTTGCGTTCACCACTGCCATTGAGAACAGGTTGATAAAGGCTGTTACGTGCTACAACCATGTTGTTCTCAAAGTCGATCATAATATACTGCCCATCAAAGCCGATAGTTGAGTAAATAGTATTGGCGTCAGGAAATATTGTTCCGTCAGGCTGCGTTATGGATCCGATAGTCCAAAATTTTAGGCCGTAACTAAAGGCGCCATTGTATTCGGCGACCTGTGAGTCAGCGGTGATGTTTTTGATCTTATCGATATATGAACTAGGTAAAACCTGTTCTTCATTCCATACACCATTATTGAGGAGCAGTTGACCAAATTTGGCAAAATCCCGCGGGGTCATATCTAAACAGCAGTAAGCCAGATAGTTGCCATCAACCTGATCAGTTGAGTCATTATCCTGCCACCACTGCGCGGTAATGCCCAGTTTAGAAAACAAATTAATGTCGGCATAGGTCTCAAGGTCTTTACCCGTGGCGCGATATAAGATTTCGCCAATGACCATGGTGTCACAGTTGGAATACAGCCAGGCACCGGCCTGATAGACCGCAGTACTGCTGTACCAGGGTTGTATGACACCGGTTTCTGCCAGCTCGCGCGCCAGGCAGGCGTCCATCTGATTGTTTGAAAAGACCAGGCTGCCACCAGAACCCTCAGCGGTTGTGCAGGTGCCAAGACTTCCCGTTGTTTGATCAAAGCAGACTGTCGGCATGCCAGAGCGCATATCAAGTAACTGACGAAGAGTAATAGTTGCTCGCTCATCATCAGCCCACTCGGTGATATACACAGACGCACTTTCACTTAAAGAGGTTATTAACCCCTGCTCCAGAGCAATGCCGACTAAGACGCTAGCAAATGATTTTGCCGTGGACCAAGACGATGCCAGGCTGTCTTTGTCTTTAGTACCAAAGAGGCCATTAATTGTTGTTGCGTCGAGTCCAAGACTAGCCGTTACAGTAGCCAACTCGCCGTCAAGAATCCCGCGATAGCGCTCTTCAATCAGCTTATTATCTTTAATAACCACAGTGGCTTGCGTGAAGCTCCCGTCACCAAAAGCATAATCAAATGCGGCATTTAATTTTGCAGAATCCATCCCAACTGACGCTGGCGTAGCTTCTTGCCACGCGTTGCAGTCAGACTGCGCGCAGGGGTCTGTTGGTGATACAGGTACGGGTGCAGGTTGGTCGCTAGAACTGCCACCACCGCCACAAGATGTCATCAATATAATGCAGATTAACCAAATCAGAGAACGCATAACACACCGTATAATTGCAATAGCCTAAAGTTATGCTAACACTTGATTTCACTAAAAGAAATGGTAATAAATTAAAGTATTCTTGGCGCCAAAATCCTAAATTATGCATATTGCGGCGCCTGTCATTCTCTCTTTTTTCTTGGTCATCCTATAACAAAAAACCCCACCCTTTTGGGGTGAGGTTTTACGTATATGGTGCACTCGGGTGGATTCGAACCACCGACCGCTCGGTTCGTAGCCGAGTACTCTATCCAGCTGAGCTACGAGTGCATTTTTTCTCTCATTTCTGAGGCCGCGTACTATAGGTGAGGGGCGTGGTTGAGTCAACAAATGCCTGTTGTTGAATGTGGATTTTTCATATTTAAAGTGCAGCCTTAAGTCTGCTAGTCTGAGGTATAAGCCTCATTATATTTGTAGCACTGTGCGGGTTAGTGTTTGTAACTAATGGGCACCCACATGGTTTCCTTAAGTTCCTCCATAACAACATAGCTTGTGGACTCTTGCACTGCAGGTAGTTTTAAGATTCTGTGGCCCAGAAGTTCGCGATAGGCGGCCATATCGGCAACGCGCGCTTTAAGTAAATAGTCGTAGTTGCCAGAGACTAAAAAGCAGCTCTGAATATTCTCCAAGTCGATGACCGAACGATGAAACTCTTCAAAGTTCTCTTGCGAGGTGTGGTTGAGGCGTATTTGAACAAAAACTACTAGTCCTGCGTTTAGCTTTTCTGGGCACACTTGGGCGCTGTAACCCAAGATATAACCGTTCCGCTCAAGCCGCTTTACCCTCTCGATACAGGGGGTTACAGATAAGCCCACTTGTTTGGCTAGGTCTGTGTAACTTATGCGACCATCTTTTTGCAGAATTCGCATTATATTACGGTCGATTTTGCCAAGTTTGTCAGTTCCTTCAGCGTCCGGTTTTGATGCCATTTTAGAAAATAACCTTTAAACAGAAAAATATATCGATATTTTACGTATTATAGAAAAATAATCTAGTTAAAGCGGCTAATAATTAATAAATATTTCTATAAAAGATTAGAATTTAAGAATAATTAATGTTTAATTTTTTAATAAATGGAGAGTACAGTTGTGTTAATAGGAGTTCCTAAGGAAGTCAAAAATCATGAATACCGTGTTGGTTTAACGCCAGCGTCAGTACTTGAGTTAGTTAAACGCGGTCATCAAGTGATTGTTGAAGCAGACGCCGGTGCTGCCATCGACTTTACGGATGATCAATATATTGCTGTGGGTGCTGAAATAAGCCGTTCAGCTGAAGATATCTTTGCTCGGGCAGAGATGATCGTAAAGGTAAAAGAGCCGCAAGTCCATGAATGCAAAATGTTGCGCGAGGGGCAAATTCTCTACACCTATCTTCATCTGGCACCAGACCCAGAGCAGACCAAGCTGTTAGTAGAGTCAGGTGCCACCTGTGTGGCCTATGAAACAGTAACCGATGCTCAAGGCGGGTTACCCTTGTTAGCGCCTATGTCAGAGGTGGCTGGGCGTATGTCTGTTCAGGCGGGCGCACACCATTTAGAGAAGGCTCAGGGTGGTCGAGGTGTTTTACTGGCGGGTGTGCCAGGTGTTGCACCTGCCAAAGTTTTAGTGATTGGAGGGGGTGTGGTCGGCGATAATGCGGCATCCATGGCGGTAGGTATGGGCGCTGACGTGACTATCTTAGACCGTTCTATTCCACGTTTACGTCAGTTGGACAATGAGTATGAAGGCAGAGTGAAATGCGTTTATTCTACTAATACAGCAATAGAAGAGTATTCACTGGAAGCTGATCTGGTCATTGGCGCGGTGCTAATTCCTGGTGCGGCAGCACCTAAGTTACTGAGCCGAGATTTGATTAGCCGAATGAAGAAAGGTGCAGTGGTCGTTGATGTGGCTATTGACCAAGGTGGCTGTTTCGAAACATCCAAGGCAACGACCCACCAGACTCCCACTTATGTGGTTGATGACGTAGTGCACTACTGTGTCGCCAATATGCCCGGCGGCGTGGCTCGAACAGCCACCTTGGCGCTCAATAATGCCACGCTTCCCTATGCCCTTGCATTAGCTGATGATCCTATTAGTGCGTTGTTTAGAGATGCTAATTTACAAAGTGGCTTGAATGTCCACAAGGGCTCAGTTACCTATAAGGCGGTTGCTGATGCTTTGGGCTATGACTATGTCCCAGCTTATGAGGCTTTAAAAGCCTAGCTATAAAGCGATTAAACGCGCTAGAAGGGCGCCTCTGCAACCACTACTGCGCGAAGGGGTGCAGGGTGGCCTTCTGCCGTTTTAGTAATGTCGTTGGGGTCTAAAAAGTCCCTGAGTGAATCGTAGGTCATCCAGTCTGTACTGCGCTGCTCTTCAACTCGGGTTGTACTTATGTCAACGACTCGGGGATTAACAAAGCCTTGCTTTCGCATCCAACTCGTTAGGGTGTCTGGCGATGGCAAAAACCAGACGTTGGGCATTTTGGCATAACGCCCTTCAGGCACTAATACTTGACCCTCAGGCCCATCGATAACAAGAGTTTCTAAGACTAATTGTCCTCCAGGACGAAGTAGTTCGCGCAATTCGCGTAAGTGGTCCATGGGTGAGCGTCTGTGATAAAGAATACCCATTGAAAATACCGTATCAAAGGCGGCTAGTTTTTTTGGCATGTGCTCTATACCTATGGGTAACACATCAATTGGTAATTCAGCCCCAGCATATTTTTTAATCGCGTTAAACTGAAAAACGAACTTGGCTGAGGGATCAATGCCTATTACACGCTTGGCGCCAGCGCCGAGCATACGCCAGCAGTGGTAACCATTGCCGCAGCCGACATCCAGAATTAAGCGGTTATTTAATGACTGTAAATGAGGCAATACGCGATCCCATTTCCAATCTGACCGCCATTCAGTATTAACAGGCAAGCCGAACAGTTGATAGGGCCCTTTGCGCCAGGGGTGCAGCCCCATAAGGGCTTGTTGTAGCTGATGACGCACCTCTGGGGTAATATCTGCGGCGTTGCCAATGGTCATTCCAGAACTAAAATCATAATGTTGCGCGCTCATCTCTGGAAGGCTTTCAAGTGCCTGCAGCCAACCTGGCATATCTCCCCAGCGACGACCATCCAGACGCTCCTCGACCAGATAGGGTAGGGTTTCGTGCCAAGCTTCCAGGTCAGAGGTTTGTAGCCAGTCGAGAAATGGCTTGTAGTCTATTACTGAGGGGAACATTATTTTACCTGTATCGTTAAGCGGTAATTATAAAGTATTTCATGGGTCTAATCGTCTAGGTTTACTACTTTAACTGTCTATTTCCATACTTCACTAAGACCGAGGTAGCTTTTTTTGGCAACACGCTTAGAGGCAGCGCTAACTCTCATTAAGTAGGTGTCTGCGTTGAGCAACTAGATAGTAACAAACTGCATAAATGGCAATGACCACGAGCCCCACCCATTCAATTTGTAATGGTGTGAACTGATAGAGCAGGACTAAGGAAACCATAATCAACCAATTACTGGCGACATATTTCAGCCTGCCCAATCGCTCTACGGTCATACCAATATTACGTGTATATAACCGCATCAGTGAATCAAGTGAGTTGATCACAAATATTACGCCAACGCCCACCATGGCAATGCGCCAAATACTCGCAATATCTATTCCGTTGTCAAAGTAGAAATAGAGCACTGAAAACCAGATTGCGATAGGAATGGAAGGCACCACTAACAGGGCTACCAACAGCTGCCAGGCTTTTAATCCACTGACAAACCGAGATATGAATTGGCCTATCATAATGCTCCAAGCAAACCACCAGTAGAGGTAAAACTGGTGATAATCAGTGATAGGAGCGAGATAATGATTGATATTGTAAAAGTAGTCACCGATATTCATCATTGAGTTTGCAAGTCCCTCAAATCCCATGTCACCCGACCACCACATACCAAAAATAAGCCCAAAAAATAACCAAGTTGACCCTATGCTTAATATTTTCACATAACGGATATGGGTACTCGATGCGGCTGCTATTAGAACGACAGTGCCAACCAGTCCGTATTTTAGAGGGTCGCTAATGGCTACGATGTAGTCCGGCAGGTAGACTAAAAATAAATAGGCAGTAAAGGCACAGGTTCCAATAATGACGATGTTGTTTGTCCATTTGATCAGAGGTATTTCAAACAATTTTAATTTGGGCTCTACAATGCAAAAGTAAAAGATTGTGGTGAAATAAAACCCCCAGACTAAAAACCCCCAGAAGCCAAATTCTAGCGCCAGTGGGTTTGTAAATGCATAGGATGCTTCGTTGGCATAGACATGAAAATCAGGTATCGGAAACATTATTAATCCCACATCTAAACCTGAGGTGAAGAGGATGGCCATAAAGGTGAAGAAAGATGTGGGCATCTCTCCCTCACATTCTACGTTTCGCCAATATACAGCGATGATAAATGCTGTTAGAAGGGCAGCGCTCATTGCGATAGTAAGAATAAGTGCCATGGTTTGTTTGCCTTATGTAATCAGGTGAAACTGCCTGGTTATCTGTGGTCGATGGTCTAGAGGTTTCGTGCTTCTAAAATAAGCCCTTGAGATCGGTAGTCTTGGTTCAAAAGATCGCCACGCGCGGATGAGTCTTGGCGTATGGTGAGATCAAAGAACGCCAGCGCTTTTTCTTTCTGCATCTTATGACCGTCACTAGCTTTAGCCAGTGTGAACTCTATGCTTGGGTCAAAGGTCCGTTTTTGCGTATTAGGTTTTAGTTGGGGCCACCAATACCCGCCTGAAACGCCGAATGTGGAGTGGTTGGAGTTTTCTAAGAGCCCCCAGACAACAGGCACACTGGCTTGTTCAAAAGCATCTCGCATCGCTGGGTGTGGATTGGACGCACTAGGTTCTCTGGTCCCTGTTAGGGCCGCCTGCTGTGCAGCAAGCCCTATGATTAATGAATCTTCATTGCCGCTTAGTAAAAAAGTGGGTTTTCGAAAATAGGTAAATGGGTGGTTTCCCTGGATGCTGAGCAAGACAGATTCTTTCTCAGCAGGAATGAGTATCTTTGGCGGCACTAAGCTGCGCTGGTCTACCCAGCCTGGAGCCACCACGGCAAAGCCCGAGGTAAAACGATCTTCCATCGCAAGGCCGGCGAGGGTTGTAGAGCCGCCAAAGGATCGGCCAATTAGCCCGATACGATCTAAATCTAGGCGTCCCGCAAACGGCCCCGTTGCATTCATTCGTTCCAATTCGTCGAGGGCAGCCCGCAAGTCATTTAAACGTTGTATTAAAGACCTATCCAAATCCACTAATGCTTGGAGTGGGTCAGGGGAGTCGGATAGTGGCGTAAAACTCTGGCCATAATTATCTTTGCTGCCGTACGCACCTTGATCGTCAAGCAGTGGAATTATGTCGATCATTGCTTGACGAAAAGCTTTATCGCCTCCTTGTATAGCTAGCGCTGGATCACTGCCGGTCATTGAGTAGGGTGAATTGCCTGTGTGCTCAGGTGCAATAACAACATAACCATTGGCGGCCAAGTACTCGCAAACAGTTTCCATATTGTACCGACTACCTGCATCGCCATGGGTCATCACAATCGCCGGTAGTTTCTTTGGTGTTGAGGTCAATGGCGCATCGATATAGCTCTGTCGTGGGCGATAAAATAATTCTTCAATAGCTAGGTTAATGTCATCTTGGGTCACGCCGGCGCGCACTGTGGCTGGGGTCAAGTGGAAGAAAGTGGTATCAGTCATCATTCTTTGATGCATGCTGAAATTGCCGAAAACATAATCCCCATAAGTGGCCCGGCGAAATTCAGTGGGCTGCTTTCTAATGGTTGGGTGATCAATCGGATACCAAAGCTCAGTAATCAATGTGCGGATCCCAAGGTTCACCCCTGCAACGGTATCAAAGGGTCGAGATTCATCATGTATAAACCGCGTAGATGACCCGATGGCGTAGGGTAGGGTTGCACTATCGGAAGGGGAAGGTTGTTGGTCAGAGCACGAGATCAACAAAGATGTAAGACATAGAAGTAACCATGACCGATTGTTGCTCAACCCTGGTCTTGGTTTTTCTATGGTGCATTGTGTTGAATCGGTTGTTTTAGGCAAAATATTCATTGATATCTTCTGCTATTCAGCGCGATCAAGTATTTAATTGAGGGTATACCTTAAAGGACTGTAGGCTCGAAGTCATCATTGATGGAAATTCAAATTTTCGATCCTTGCACCTTAATGGTCCTAAGCTTTAACTACAGGGAGAGCGTTTAAAGTCATTAGTTTGGTCTAAGTGTTTTGGCTACTATTAAAAATAGGATCTTTCCAAATTTGCGCCCTATAATGCCGGTTAGTTTTTTGATTAAAGAGGGTGTAACCTGCCAATCTGGTTTGCTCATTTGAGATTTCAGGTGGGGATCGAATACTCGAATGTTTAATTGAGTATCGTTGATTGAAATTAATATGCCAACACATACTAAACGTTAAGTGTTATATATAATGGTGATACTGAACAAACTGCTAGGACGGAAATATAATGAGCGAAGAACGATTTCAGGAGCTTGAGGAAAAATTGGCATTTTTTGAGATGACCAATGCCGAATTAGGTGATGAGATTTTTCGTCAGAAAAAAGAGATTGATACATTAACCAAGGCTCATCGTAAATTATTGCAGCGTATTGAATCTCTGCAAGATACGGTCGACCAAGGCGATCAGGAAGAGGGCGAGAGACCACCGCACTATTAACCAGACAAGTGTGCTGTCATTCGAGTTAAATGAAAAAATAGAGGTTTAAAATGTCAGATTTAAATGAGCAAGTTAAGCAAGATATTGATAATGCTTTTGCGCGCCAACAGCGCTATGCCATAGAGCTACGAAAGTCAGATTATAAAAAAAGAATTGCGGCACTCGATCGATTTGAACAAGCCTTTCGCGATTCAGAAGAAAAAATATATAAGTCTGCCGCCGATGATTTTGGCAAACCTCAAGCTGAGGTGGATATGTCGGAGATCATGGCAGTCCTGGCGGAGCTTAAACATGTTCGTAAAAATTTGAAAAAATGGATGAAACCAGTGCCAGTTAAAGCAACCATGGCGCTATTTGGTACTTCATCGAAAATTGTCAAGGAGCCAAAGGGCGTAACCTTGGTGGTTTCACCTTGGAACTATCCCTTTAATCTGACTTTTGGCCCTATGATTTGGTCTATTGCGGCAGGTAATACAGTCATCATTAAGCCTTCGGAAATGACACCTAACATGTCGGCTGTGATCAGTGAAATTGTCGAAAAAGCATTTACCCCTGAGGAAGTTTGCCTGTTTCAAGGAGAAGCTGATGTGGCTAGTTATTTGACTAGCTTACCTTTCGATCATATTTTCTTCACAGGTAGCCCTGCGGTTGGTAAACATGTGATGGCGGCGGCCGCGAGAAATCTAACGTCGGTGACTTTAGAGTTGGGTGGCAAAAGCCCGGTAATCGTCGACAAATCAGTGGACATTAAAAAGGCTGTGCAGTCGATTGCTTGGGGCAAGTTTAGTAATAACGGACAAACCTGTATCGCACCGGATTACCTCTATGTTCATGAGTCGATTAAAGACGAATTCGTTAGAGAAATGGTGGCCTGTGTTGATAAGCAGTATGGGCTAGGCACTGATGCTAAGGATAACGGTGATTATTGTCAGGTCGTCAATGATGGCCACTATCAGCGTATTAGCCGTCTGCTGACCGATGCGCAGGCGCAGGGTGGCAAGCTGATTACGGGTGGTCAAACGGATGATGCGGGACGATTTATAGCGCCAACATTGATTGAAGGAATGTCGAGGGATTCAGCGATCATGCATGAGGAGATATTTGGCCCTTTATTGCCGGTTATTACCTTTACTGATCTTGATGAAGTGATCTCATATGTAAACAGTAAACCTAAACCCTTAGCCCTATACATTTATGGCAAAGATAGTCGCAATATTGACAAAATACTTACTGAAACCAGTGCGGGTGATACCTGTGTCAATCAAACGATGATGCATTTCTTGCACCATAACCTGCCGTTCGGTGGGGTTAACAACAGTGGTATTGGTAAGTCGGGTGGTGTGTGGGGCTTTGACGCCTTTACCCATGAGCGGAGTGTGCTAACTGATAAATTTAGCTCTGCATCAATGATGCACCCACCGTACACGCCGAAGGTCAGGAAGTTGATCAAAATGGCGATTAAGATGACATCGTAATCAACGTCAAATACTGCTTGGCTTACTTAAAGGCTACCAGCGAGCAAAAATTGAAGCATTGAAACCAAGGGCTTGCGGAGTGAAATCCACAAGCCCTTAATCGTTGTATATGTGCATCCAAGCTTTCAGGCACTAATACGTTCTCGATGGAGTCTCGTTTTTGGCTGATTTCTAAATCACTATAACCCTGTGCTCTTTTAAACTGGTGATGTAGGTCACTTAGTAGTGAATTCAGTGACTCTGGTTCAAAACATAATTTCTCAGAAATAATCAGGCAACCGCCAGGATTTAATCCTTGATAAATCTTTTCTAGCAATGCTAAACGCTTCTCTAAGGGCACAAATTGTAGGGTGAAGTTCATGACCACTAATGACGCATTACTAATGTCAACATCACAGATGTCTGCATTGATGAGTTGCGTCTTAACCTGTGAGGGTGTGGTTTCAAGGATAGTCTTACAGCGGCTTAGCATGGCGGCTGAATTGTCAACGGCAACAATGGTTGCATCACGCCCTTCAATATTGGGACGCATGGCGAGTGTCGAGGCGCCAAGAGAGCAACCTAGATCATAGCAATGGGTTTGTGATTGCACATAGCGCGCCGCCAATTCTCCGCAGTGGGACAGAATTGTTTGATAACCTGGAATCGATCGCCTAATCATGTCTGGGAATACGTCAACCACGGCTTGATCAAAGACAAAGCCGGGCACATTCCCTAGCGGATTAGCAAATAAATTATCGTGCTTCTGCTCTGACATGCTGATTAAACCGCCATTATCTCAAGCCCAGTGTTAGCGGCTAAGTCGACATTGGTTATGACTGCGGTTTGCGCTAAATCTTGGCGCAAGTACTGCTCAGCAACGCGTTTTAAGTCGTCAGAAGTAACGGCCAAAACACGTTGTCGGAATGCCATCGCTGAGGCTTTATTGCGCCCGTTCAGTTCAGAGTGAAAGGCTTGCATTGCCTCACCAAAAGGAGAGCCTGGCTTATCGAGACTACCCACTACACCAAGGATAGACTCTTCAATTTTGTCGGAGCTTATAGGCTCTTTGAGCAACCACTCAATAGATTCATCAAAATCGGCCAGAGTACCAGCGATACGGGGGTCGCGATAAGAGTAAAAGCGGAAAGCCCCCGACTGATTATCTTGGGATGCGCCGCCACCATAGGCACCGCCTTGCTCTCGAACGACTCGATGTAAAAAACCGTTACGCAAAACACCACCAAGAATCGTCAGAGCAGCAGCATCTGGATGTGCTGCGGGTACTGTAGGATATGCCTTCGCGCAAAAACTTACTTGAGTGTTGGCCGTCCAGCAGTGATTAACGGGAGATAGTTTGGGTTGATAGCTGATTAAATTATCGTCGGAAGCGCCTATGGGTGAGCCCGCGAAACTCGTTTCCATCTGCTCACTAAAGGTATTTAAACGTTCATTTTCTGCTACTAGCAGGTATTGACGCGGTTGTTTGAGGACTAACTGATGAATCGTTTCAAGCTGAGTTGCTAAAGTTGAAAGGCCTCCATCAGAATCTAAGCCATTATCTAACGCCTTAAGTAATGAAAGACCTGTTAGGCCTCCCCAGCGCTGGCTTAGGTTGGCATTGGTTGATAGCCCACTAGCTGCGGCGGTCATTGCCATAATATGGCCGTTACTAACGACAGATGACTCACGGTGACTGCGGATTTGGGCAATCAGCTCACGCAATCGAGGCAATTCATCAAAGCGAGCCTGTTGCAAAGATTCTTGCATAAGGTCTGTCATTGCGGATTGATTGGATGATAATCCTTTAGCTGAAAAGCTAATATTGCCATACAATTTGTCCAGACTTGCTTTGTCCGTGCGCACGCTAACGGATGCAGAATAAGCACCGACAACACTAGAATGCCAAAGTTGTGTTTCTAGATAATTACGCTTTCCCACACCCATCTCAGTAACACAGGTACTGTATAAAGGTAGCAGATCCATTTGCAGGTCGGTCATCGAGGGCATTGGCATAATAATTTGCTGATACACCAAGCCATTGGTGCCGGCACTGTAGCTGGTCAAAGGGAGAGGGGTTTTCTTAACCTGATGTTTTTCGGGATAGATAATGTCAGAGGGAACGTCCTCTATACCTACCTTGGGTAATATTTCGAGGTCCTCTTCCATCTCTTGACGCTCTTTAAGAGCGAGTGCCGAGTCAACAATGTGCTGCTTTTCGGCCTCGCTTAAACTAGCTTGAATGCTTACCAAACGATCTTTTTCTTGTTGCTCTTTCGCGTGACTCAGTTCGGTGTCAGGTTTCATTACCAAACGCACCCGATGTTGGTTGTCCAGTAGCAGCTCTCGAGCCAATGATTTGATGAAATCAGGATCTTTGATTTGGTGCTGTAATTTTTCCAATACTGGGTCTAGGTTGAGCAGATCAACGGGATTGCCGCGATGAGTGGCACTGGTGAGTGAGGTTAAGATTAACTGTAGACCATAAGGATAACCACCTCCGGATAATTCACGCTGTGATAACTCAATCTGATGAAGGCTTGCGGCTACCTGATCTTCTGGTAATCCATTTTTAGCAACACTTTCCAAAACGTCTAAAATGAGCACTTCCACAGCATCGGCATGTTCTGGATTAGAGCCTTCGATACCACAAGCAAAACAAAGTTCTTTTTGCGAATCTTCAAGACCACACATAGGTGAAGGGGAGGTTCCTAGATCGGTTGTTTCAAGCACCTGCTGCAATGGCGAACCACTGTTGTCTAATAACACGCTTGAAAGTAGTCGAGCTTTCATCGTGGCTTCTAAGTCGGTGGACTCGCCAAGGAGCCAAGACACAATAATGTGGGTCTGATTGTCCGTTGAACCCTCTTCGTTAAAGGCATAATCCTCTTCGACATACTGTGGGCTGCTATAGCGTTGCTCATTTTCTACAGCGATGTGACAATCCAGATTCTCAAATCGACTCAGTGCTGAGTCTTCAAACTGTGTCTGATGCTCAATGGCCGGAATATCGCCGAAGGTAAGAAAAATAGCATTGCTAGGGTGATAGTGAACCTTATAAAAATCTTTGAATTGTTGATAGGTTAAGTCTGGAATATCAGCCGGTTCACCACCACTGTTGTAGTGATAAGTATTGGTCGGATAAAGGTGCTTGGACATGGTTTGCCACAGGGTCGAATTGATCGAACTCATGGCACCTTTCATTTCGTTATACACCACACCTTTAAAGGTTAATTCGGACGTGGTATCAGCTGTGTCTGAATACTCAAGCCGATGACCCTCTTGAGCGAAATCAAGGGGATCAAGACGGGCAAAGAAAACAGAGTCTAAATAGACACTTAGAAGATTGTTAAAGTCCTTTTTATTCTGGCTAGCAAACGGGTAGGCCGTCCAGTCAGAACTGGTAAAAGCATTCATGAATGTATTGAGTGAGCGTCTAATCATCATGAAAAACGGATCGCGCACAGGGTATTTTTCACTACCGCACAAAGCCGTATGCTCAAGAATATGGGCCACGCCGGTAGAGTCGTCAGGTACGGTTCTTAGAGCCACTAAAAATACATTTTCTTTGTTGTCCGCGGCTAGGTGAATATGCTGCGCGCCGGTCACGCGGTGCCGATACTCCTGATAATGTAATTTCAGAGAGGGAATCGCTTGTTCACGTAACAGCTCAAAGGCGGGGTGTATATTCGTGCTCATATTATTTTTTGCTCCAAAGCGAAGTCCTAGACTGACTTCTGTTCCCATTTAGCGGCCGCTCATTCTACTTGAATATTAATGTATTAGAAGCCCAATGCTTAGCATCAGGTCTTATGATGTTTTATTTTGCTGTTTTCGGCGATATTCAATGGGTGTTATTCCCTCCCATCGTTTAAATGCGCGATAAAACGTACTTGGCTCACAAAATCCTGTGAGATAGATAATTTCACTGATGCCCTCGTTGGTTTCTGACAATAGTCTCAATGAAAGTCGGTGTCTGAGATCGTTTAATATCTTCTGGAAGCTAGTATTGGCGATAGTTAATTGATGGCGCAGACCCCGAGAGCTGATTCCCATATTGGCTGATACTCTTTCCAACGTGACATCTTGAGCCTCCAAAAGGGCAGCCATTTGACCGCGAACTTCATCTATCAAATCGCGCTGTTCAAGCATCGCTATGTGTTGGTCTGCGGCCTTGACGTTAAGTGTTAGCAGTTGTGGCTCTGCAAACAGAGATCGATAACTCAAGATTGATTCAGAGAAGAACAGCTGAAATGATTCAGCGTTAAATTCGACAGGACATTTAAATATGCGTTCATATTCAGCAATATCGGTATTCGGAGAGTGATTAAAGACGACTTTATCTGCCTGGAACGCTCCGTCGGTGACTGACTGAAAGACTTTAATTAGGCCCAAAACCATTGCTTCGGCGAGATGTGAGGTGGCGTATTGGTGGCTGGAGAAATAACTAGTTATACAAGGTTGGGGCGATTCGCTCAACTGCCCATGCAGTGCGTCGCTGATTAGCCGTTGGTAGTTGATGACTCGCTTCAGGCCATCGCCGAAGGTTTGACTGCTTAATAATAGATATTCGAGAATTTGACCCTTATAGGCAGGCATTTGCTCGCCGAGATGCAGGCCAATGCAAGAGTCCCCCGAAAGGGCTACGGCTGCTCGCCAAAAATGAGGTTGTGCGGAAAATTGAGTACGTAGATTTTCTTGGTATAGCTTTTCCGGATCAAAACCTGATCGACGTAAGACTTCGTCAGCATCGACGCCCAGAGATCGCAACCCCTGATAGGCAAGTCGAACTAAGGTTCCAGAATCAGTTAAGCCTGTCATAAAGACACCTAATATAGAGCTTTTTGCCAGAACATGGCGTTACCCATCTTCGAGTCTAATTCATATCCTGCAAAGCCAAATTTAAAGTAGGAATTTTGTGCGACGGTATTACCTTCCAGTACTTCCAATGTGAGTTTACAACAGCCTTTATTATTTGCGACTTGCTCGACTTTATCCATCATCAGCTGACTAATACTTTGCCTGCGAAACGCCTTTATGACGATTACATCGTGAATGTTGACCAGGGGTTTGCAGTTGAAGGTTGAAAATGCCTCAAAGCAATTCACGAGCCCGGCAGGCTTGCCCGCGATATAACAAATAACACTAAAGGCATGGGGTATTTTGGCCAACTCCCCGACTAAAGACGATTTAACTTCTTGGAGTAGCGGCTTTCCGCCGCCCATTGGATCGCTAGCATAGCTATCCAACAAAAACACCATATCCGCAGCGTGCTGAGGGTTCAAGTAATCTACAACTAAC
>DUBX01000006.1 GCA_012960115.1 Porticoccaceae bacterium | reverse complement strand
ATTTTTCGCGAAATCCTTTTGTTGACTCTTGTGTTTGCAGTTTTTCTATTTTGCACTGCTCTAATGCATCCGATATTGATGCTTCGTCGTTGGCGAGTTCTAAAAAAGTGGCCATCTGGGTGAAGGTCTCTAGTGGTTTGGTGTGCATATCTTCGTAGCGTACAACTAGCCGGTTGAGCTCTGTGGCATCCGCCCAGCTGGTTATATGTTGGGACCAGCTGAGGAGCTGTTGGCGCAGTTGATTGGACAGACTTCTTTGTCCCTTGCAGAAGGCAAAGTTAGGGTTGCCCATGTTAGTGATCGATCTATCGATACTGCAGCTGCTATGGTGGGCAAAGGAGATGGCGACATCGAGTGGGTTACGGATAATAATAAGGGCGCCGCGAGTAGCGGTACTGGGGATAAGTGCCTCGCCATTAGACTGTCGAGTGTAGGCGTCGTGAATTTTGTGGTATTCAGGTTCCTTTAGCTGCTGCGAGAGCCAGTTGTAGGCGGTGGGGCGGAGTTTGTCGATCTCATCATGGCTTAGTTCGTTAATGTCAAAATCGAGTGCTGATTCAACCCAACCGCGGGCACTGGCGATGGAGCCGGTAAAAAACGCATTGATGTCGACCGGCTCTGGCTCTTCATGTCGTAGGTTGCTAATAAATGCGCGAGTCCAAGTATTACCCGATTTAGGGTAGGAGGCGAGCCAGAAGATGTTGCCTGGGTTTGTGGCTAGCATTAGGCGACCGGTGCCGTAGTTTCAAGATCATGTTCAATCATCTCAACCAACTTTTCGATCTGAAAGTCGCGGTCAGGACGTGTGATTCGGCTGAGCTTAATTCGGTTTGCCAGCTCGGCGCACTGCTTTAGGTGGTTGGGCTTTAGCCCCAACCCTTCTAAGTAGCCAAGTCTGTAGGTGTTGCTTTTTAAGGGGTTAAATTTAGCCATCCCTTGGATAGGCTCTAGTTCAAAGCTCTCCTCATTGTGGGTATTGAGGATATAGAGCGCCCGTACCGGCAACGGCGTGGTGCAGAAGCCTTCTTTTATCGGGTAGGCATATTTGTTGATTTGGTGACGGATCTGTTTTAGTTGGTCGGTATTGATATTAAGTTTTTTGGCGCTATCGTGCCATAATTTGAGTTGTGGGTAGCTTGGTTGTACTCGAAGCTGTTCATCAACAACAGCGAGGTCATCGGCTAACACCTCATAGCCGCGCTGATGAAAGGCGGCCGCCAAGGTCGATTTACCATTGCCAGAATTGCCTGCAAAGATGACGCACTCATCGCCAAAGCGGATGGCGTTACCGTGAATCACTAGACGATTGCGTTGGTGCAGAATAGCCCCCAAACAGCTCCCCAATAGGAACAGGCGAATCGTCTGCAGATCAGAGTCAGCTTCGGCATCAATCACGATGCGATTGCCATGACTGACATAGAACCAAGCGACTTCAGGGATATGGAGCCAGAGTTCGTTGGCGGCGGTTTGACTAAAGGGTTTAACCACTTCTGGCTGTTCGAGACCATCTCGGCTTACTTTACCGTATTCGATAGTGACATCGATGGTGGTGACAGGGCTCTTTCGTAAAGGCGGTAGCTCAATAGAGCTGGCGATGGTGAGGCCGAAAGCGGTATAAGTGTTAGGCATTATAAAAGGGGCTTGTGTTGTTGGTGGTTTCTGACAAGTTTTTTTATTGTATACAAATGTAGCGGGTAAAGTAAAAAAAATCATCGATGATTGGTTCTGGTTGCGGAATACTTGAGCCAATTACCAATATCTTGATTAAATTATTTGTCCGATGAGCCTCTCGTTTGAGGCCGACTGTTACGATTTAAAACTTTGCGGTAAAAAAGCCGAAATGGACGGATTAGATAGCAGAAAAAAGAGCGTCCCACCGGCATCTTTGACAATAGCTCTATTTCATCAAGATTGGGCTTAAAGGCTTGCCAAAGTATTCGCATTTTTTCTAACCACTGTTGTGGTAGCAAAATATTATAAATATGCATCTCTAACTCATAACGGATAGAATTTTTATAGCTGTATTGGTTAAGGGTATTTAAAGAAGCTTTTAAGACGAATTTTGAAATAAAATCTTTTTTATAAAAAGAACTAACGGCTGGAGGGGTATCGGTTTTATAGAGGATATTTGATAAAATCATACTGATAACTAATGAGCGCAGGGTATCGGTTTTTTGCGCATAAATTACCGCATCTTCAAAAAAACGGGGGGTATTCGCCGCACCGTTTTTAATATAAAGCGCTATATCTTGTAGCCATTTGAGACGGTGATGCAGCGTGTGGGTAGCATGCCAACACAGATAGACAAACTCTCTGACTTTTTGTTCATATTCTAGGGACGAGTCACTAAATATTTGTTGAGTATAGTCCTTGGTCAACAAGCCTGAGTGGCCCGTTAATCGTAGGTGTAATTCTAGAAGGATGCCGCGTTTTCCTCGGTACGCTAGATCTTTACGGCATTCAAGTAGAGTTTCAATTGCAGTTGAGGAGAATGTATTGAGTATATCACATTGATAGCCTAATTGAGATAAGTGTTGATGGGCTATGTGTCGATAATCTTTGGGAATGAGCATATCGATATCATTGCAGTGACGCTTGGCGATATCGCCATAGAGTCTTTGTGCCAGCGGCAACCCTTTAATCACTTTGACCGGGATGTTGGCGGCTTTAAAACTTTGCAGAATACTGGTTGTTGCCAGGAATTGACGTTGGCTACTATTAATATTTTGTCGATATTTCTGTTTTAGATAGTCGGTTAAGGATGGCGTAAATAGCTCAGAGCAGTGGTCGCGAATATTGCAATAAACGCTGGGCCAGATCCGGTGTTGGTCGAGTTGATATTGAAATTTATTAGTCTCTATTTGGGGGATTAAGGCGGCAACTTCGCTTATTTGTGATGCTTGTAGTTGCGGCTGGCTCAGAAGCGCGCAGAGTTTTAGTTCATTACTGATGATATGGTTTATCATAAGGTTAACGATATCCTGAGTTTGTAGAAAAACCACGCTATGGAACAGATTTAGCTATTTTCTAAGAGTTATAGAGGATTGTGATAAAATAGCACGATAAACCACTTAGTTAAACCAAAGAAACAGGCTTGGAGTATGTGCCAATGACAAGAGAAATTTCTACTCAAACAACTATCCAGCGCCAGCAGGGCATGATTCAAGCCGTTATCGACGGCGAAACGATCATGATGAATGTTGAAAATGGTGAGTATTATGGTCTGGATAGCATAGCTAGCCGCATATGGGAACTTATTGAAACACCGCAGACTGTTGGCGCTCTAAAAAAACAACTTTTAGAGGAGTTTGCTGTTGATGATGCACAGTGCCAAAATGATGTTATCCAGTTTTTAACTGAGATGGGGGAAAAAAAAATTATTACTTACTCTTAAATTGATATGCCACTATTTCAGCATTTCACCCGTAAGGTAATAGTTGCCTGGCGATTGCCTTTGCGTGAGAAAGTTTGGTTTTTACTCTTTTTCCCCTACAGTGGCATTATACGCGCTTCGATATTGATGTTGCCCTTTCAGTGGTTATCACGCAGTTACGGTCAAGCCTACGACAACCAGCAACTTTCATCGCTAGTCACAGTGCAGCAGCTACATCGGGCATGGCGCATTGGTAAAATAGCTGAACTGGCCGCACGTTATACACCGTGGCAATCGAAATGTTTAGTGCAAGCACTTATGGTGAGAACTTTTCTAGGATTTTACCGGATACCTTATGTACTTCACCTTGGCGCCACCATGACGGGTGACGACCAAGAGCCGATGAAGGCACACGCTTGGGTGAAAGTGGGTCGATGGGTTGTGAGTGGTGGTGAGGGTCATCGTGCTTTTGCTATTGTTCGTACCTACCTAACCCCAAGCATAGTAAAAAATCGCAATAGTCAGGCGCCTACACAACTTTTTTAACTTTTAATTATATGGCTAGGTATGAATCGACAATCGCTGCTCTGCTTAGGTTCCGCCTTTGTAGACTTTTATCAATTTGCGCCTAAACAGCAGTTAACTATTTTAGTGCTAATGCTCTTACAAGGCATTACGGCAGGGATTGGTTTGCTGTTTATTATCCCGTTACTGCAACTCGTTGGCTTTGACTTCGGTGCAGCCACGGCGAACCCCGCAGCCACTTTAGCACCAGCACTGTTTGAACTATTGGCAGTGGAGCCAACTTTAGTTGCTGTATTGTGTAGTTACATCGTCATCGTAAGCTTAGTCGCAACCTTTCGTTATCAGCTCAGTGTGCGGTCCGTAAGATTGCAGCAACGCTATATTAGCCACCTGCGTAATCGTCTCTACCGTGCGCTATTGCATAGCCATTGGCAATTTATCACCCAAAATAAAATGTCGGATTTTAGTCACCGTCTTTCCGGACAGGTACAGTCAATTGGCCACGCTTGCAGCTTAATGTTAACGCTCGTAAGCCAAACTATTTTGATCTTGGTTATGGTGTGCTTATCTTTAGTGATGTCGTGGCAAATGACCCTATTAGCTCTTGGCTTTGCAGGCGTGCTCCTGCTATTGCTTCTGCCCTTTAACCGCCTTATTTACGGTTCAGGTGCGAGGCAACTAAGCAGTTATAAAACGATATTTCAGATGTTAACAGAGCATCTTGCTAGCTTGAAAATGATTAAGAGTTACGCAAGTGAAGCCTACTATGCCGATCAATTGCAACAGGTCAGTGCGACGCTAGAACAGCAACAAGTACGCATGACAAGCCTCAATGCAATCACGCAATGGGTTAGCCTAGTTGCTACAGTGACTGGGTTTAGCTTCTTTCTTTACTGGGCACAGTCGACTTTGACTATAGCGCTGACAACGCTACTTTTGCTACTGTTCATCTTTTCACGGTTATTGCCACAGATAACCGGATTACACAAAACCTACCAACAGCTACTGCATAAAGTCCCTGCATTTTACGATGTTACCGAGATGCTAGCAGCGTGTAAACAAGCACAAGAGCCCCACAAAATAACGGTGCAGTGCCCACTATTGACTAAAGAAATTCGTCTAGAGAAAATAAGTTTTTGCTACCCCAATAAGGCCAAGCCGGTTATTGAAAGCTTTAGCTATCGTATCGTTATTAATCAAACAGTGGCACTGGTGGGTGCCTCTGGTGCTGGTAAATCGACTTTGGCTGATCTTATTGCTGGCTTGTTGGTACCACAGCAGGGGGAAATCTATTGTGATGCTGTTGCGCTGGAGGAAGAGCAGCGTTTAGCCTGGCGTGAAAAAGTCGCTTATGTTACCCAAGAGGTCTATCTGTTTCACGATAGCATTCGAGCTAATTTAAGCTGGGTAGCGAGAGAAAAGGTAAGCGATGCCGACTTATGGCATGTACTCAAACTTGCTGCTGCAGATGACTTCGTTGCTGCCTTGCCTAACGGCTTAGATACCCTTATTGGCGACCGTGGTATTCGTCTCTCTGGTGGTGAACGCCAACGGCTAGCGATAGCTAGAGCGCTACTATCCTCACCGCAACTACTTATTTTGGATGAGGCGACCAGTGCACTGGACCACCATAATGAACAAAAAATTCAACAGGCGCTGCTACAGTTACATGGTAAATTGACCATACTCATTATCGCCCACCGTGAAACGACGATTAGACATGTCGACAGTACGATTAACCTTAATACTAAAGAGCAGTATGGTTAAATTATCGACTTTTAAAAAACGCTGGCAACAGTTTCAACAGCGTATTGTATTGAGAAAACAGCCACACGCTGTTTTAAGTTGGCGCTATCTGTTACCCGGTCAAAGCCTAGCCGTGCGCCAACATAAAGCGGCTTTTAAACAGGCGTGGCCACGATTTCCACGGCCTGTCTGGTGGATGATTGCTTTGTATAGTTATACCCTCTGGTATTTTTGGCATAGTTGGCGACAGGTTGTGAGGGTTTGGCTAAAAGTGCGTCCTAAGCAGGTAGAGCCGATAGCAATCCCCCCTTGGCGCCAAGCTCTAGAGTTGTGCTGGCTGGCTCTGGCGCATGCTATTCCGCCTACTTTCTACTACCGCTATCAGCTCTATCGGCTACCCGAGCGAGAGTGGCTGAAATTTATTTACACCCATGAGTTACCCCATTGGCATCAAACTCAATCCCCCAGGATTAGTCAACGGGAACACGACCTCATTACTGATAAGTTCTTATTTGCTGAGCAAATGCAACAACAGGGTATTCCCTCAATTCCAACCATTAAACAGCTTAAGCAAGGTGACGTTTTGTTGGTAGAGCAACTGTTCCAACAACAAGATCTCTTTATAAAGCCAGTGGCGAGCAGCCAAAAACAGGGCTGCTATGAGCTACTTTATCAGCCACAAGAGCAGACCTATCAGCTACAGGGTGTTGTAGAGAGTCGTAACACCACAACCATTATCGCAGTGCTACAACAAGAGCTTAACCAACAGCCTTTACTCCTGCAACCATTGCTCTGCAACCACCCGCAGCTGGCTAAGCAGCTACTCACAAGACAGTTGGTCACCCTACGTCTTATAACAGTGATTGTGAACGATGCTGTCTGTCAGCAAGTAGAGGTTTTATGCGCCACACTAGAGATCCCGCTTCAGTTTACAGACAATAGCGTTATCGCATTGCCTATTAGCATCACCGATGGCCAAACTCAACAGGCAAGACAGCCATTAAGCCATTTAACCGCAGAACAGCAACAGGTCGCGCATGAGTTCAGTCATCAGCAACTTCCCGGTTGGGAGCAGGCCGTAAAAACGGCTCAAAAAGCACACCTTTTGTTTCCTAATATAAAAACCATTGGTTGGGATTTGGCGATAACCGATCAGGGTATTGTGCTAATTGAGGGCAACTTTAACTGGGGCGTCGCGGTGCATCAGCAGGGCGGTCAGCCGCTGGCTGAGTTAATTAGCGGTGTAACACATTGACCCCATTCGATGAGTGCAAGCTAAAACAGAGAATGAAATTTACCATAGACCCTATGTTTAAAAGCATCTGAGCCCCGGGGCCCATGCTGGACCCTCGTCGAGTGCAATTAGGACGATGTTTTCTTCGCGGTTGAGGCGTTTTAGTTGTAGACTCGTTAGCCTCAACCAACGGTATCCATTGTGTGACCCGCTTTGCTAACCCA
>DUBX01000005.1 GCA_012960115.1 Porticoccaceae bacterium | reverse complement strand
GATAAGAATAGTGACTTTTTTGAGGCGATCTGTGCCGGCGCCAATAGCCCTGAACTAGCGGGTAGTGCACCTTGTTGAGTAAAGCGTCAATCAGTGCCATTCGACCCTTTACTGTGGTCAGTAAATTCTCGCCTGCAGGTGACCAACCTACTGCGATTAAAGGGCTGGTTGAAGGTCTAGAAAACGGTCTGTCAGGTCAAACCTTATTGGGCGTAACAGGTTCTGGTAAGACCTTTACAGTGGCTAAAGTTATCGAAGAAGTGCAACGCCCGACTATTGTATTGGTACACAATAAGACCTTGGCTGCACAGCTCTATGGCGAATTTAAAAGTTTCTTCCCCAATAATGTGGTTGAGTATTTTGTTTCTTACTTTGATTACTTTCAGCCAGAAGCCTATGTGCCATCCTCTGACACCTTTATTGAAAAAGACTCTGCGGTAAATTCTCATATCGAACAGATGCGTCTCTCTGCGACCAAGTCACTGATTGAGCGTAAAGACGTGATTGTCGTTGCAACCGTGTCTGCAATCTATGGTTTGGGGGACCCCAAGTCATATCTAAAGATGATGTTGCATCTGTCTCG
Source organism: Porticoccaceae bacterium (assembly GCA_012960115.1). GTDB lineage: Bacteria > Pseudomonadota > Gammaproteobacteria > Pseudomonadales > Porticoccaceae > HTCC2207. The sequence continues at coordinate 6,530 of DUBX01000005.1, read as the reverse complement.
CGGTGAACAGATTGGTCAGCGCGATATATTACGGCGATTGGCAGAGCTTCAGTACCGCCGCAATGACGCGGTGTTTGATCGTTCGTCCTATCGCGTGCGTGGTGATGTGATTGATGTGTACCCAGCCGACTCGGATTATGAAGCGGTGCGTATCGAGTTGTTTGATGATGAAATAGAAAAAATTACTTTATTTGATCCCCTCACGGGTGAGGTTCTGCGCCAAGTGCCACGGTTTACCATCTATCCCAAGACGCACTATGTGACGCCGCGAGAGAAGGTGGTAGAAGCGGCAGACCTTATTCAAATAGAACTTAAAGAGCGTCTGGAGCAGCTGCGTTCAGTCGATAAGCTCGTGGAAGCGCAACGTCTGGGCGAGCGCGTAGCCTATGACTCTGAAATGATGCGTGAGCTTGGGTATTGCAACGGTATCGAGAATTATTCCCGTTATCTCTCGGGACGTGAGCCAGGAGAGCCGCCACCAACGTTGTTTGACTATCTGCCTGACAATGCGCTGATGATCATCGACGAAAGCCATGTCACAGTCCCCCAGTTGGGTGCCATGTATAAAGGCGATCGATCGCGCAAAGAAACCTTAGTCGAATATGGCTTTCGATTACCTTCCGCATTGGACAACCGACCACTCCGGTTTGATGAGTGGGAAGCACTAGCGCCACAAATGATTTTTGTATCAGCAACGCCAAGCCGTTATGAAGAGGCTCATGCTGGGCAGATTGTTGAGCAGGTGGTGCGGCCAACCGGGTTACTTGACCCTATTATAGAAGTACGTCCTGCCACATCTCAGGTTGATGATGCACTATCAGAAATTCGAGTCAGGGCGGCTAAAAATGAGCGCATACTGATAACAGTACTCACTAAGCGAATGGCTGAAGATCTTACCGAATACCTGGATGAGCATGGGGTTCGGGTGCGGTACTTGCATTCTGATGTCGACACCGTAGAGCGCGTTGAAATTATTCGTGACTTGCGTTTAGGCGAGTTTGATGTGCTGGTGGGCATCAATCTACTGCGTGAGGGCTTGGACATGCCTGAGGTGTCGTTAGTTGCCATATTTGATGCGGACAAAGAAGGGTTTTTGCGTTCCCAGCAGTCTCTCATTCAAACCATAGGCCGCGCCGCGCGACATCTTAGCGGTAAAGCCATACTGTATGCTGACAAAATTACAGGCTCTATGCAGCGCTCTATTGACGAGACAGATCGTCGACGAGCAGTGCAAGTTGCCTATAATGAAAAAAATGGCATTATACCCACGAGCATTGTTAAAGATATTAAGGACATCATGGAAGGCGCTTATGCAGCGACCGGACAGAACAGACGTGACCGACAAGCGGCTGAAGCAAATACTGCTTACGATGTAATTGGTGCAGAGCCCATTAAAAATATTACCAAAGAGATTAAGCGCCTAGAAGATAAGATGTATCAGCATGCACGAAATCTTGAGTTCGAAGAGGCGGCCCAAACTCGTGATCTACTGAGTAAGCTGCGAGAGAAAAGCCTCGCCTCTTAGGTCGTTTTTGGGTCTTTAATCCGCCCAAACCAATCAAAATTATTCAAATCGGGGTCTCCTTGCCTATGTAATCTATACTTGTGGGCTAATTCTGTAATTACGGCATGACCTGTACTACTCTTAATCAAATAATTCAAATATTTTAGGAGAGTATTATGAGCATGTCATCGACATTCAAAATAGGTTTAGTCATTAACAGAGAGGAAAGACAGTGATTGGTTTAACTAATATTCGATTAGCTATATTTTTACCTCTATTGGTTCTTGGTGGTTGCGATGGGTCTAGGTTAGACGCAGTCGAGGGGCAGCAAGCGGATATCGCCTTCTATGGTGACAATATTATTACTCTTAGCGATCAATCTGGGCCGACCAATTTTGTTGCTGTTAAAGACGACACCATTATTTTTGTCGGTCAAAGGGACGATTGGGATGGGCAAGCTACTGAAGTGGTGAACCTTGAAGATTCTGCTCTGTTGCCTGGGTTTATAGATGCTCACGGACACATTGCATTTCATGGCAGAGTCTCTGCAATGGCGAATGTTTCTTCCCCCCCAGTAGGGCCAGCAGAAAACATGCCAGGCCTTGTGGCTGAGCTGAAACGCCACATGGCATCGAAGTCGCTAGAGGTAGGCGAGTGGGTGGTCGGCATGGGTTATGACGACTCGCTGTTGGCTGAAAAGCGGCATCCGACCATAAGTGATTTAGATAAAGTTTCTACCTCTCACCCTATAATGTTAATTCATGTGTCAGGTCATCTAGCTGCGGTTAACTCCAAAGCTCTGGAAATTGCCGGAATTGATCACAATACCCCTAATCCACCCGGCGGTGTAATTCGTCGTATGGCCGACAGCCAAAAACCCAATGGTGTATTGGAAGAGATGGCTGGCTTTTCCATTCAGGCCTTAATTACCTCTTCTGCCGACCCTGTTAAACAGTTGCATGACGGTGTCCTGGATTATGCTAGCTATGGAATCACCACAGCACAGGAGGGCGCTGCGTCTGAGGATGCTATAAAGCAACTGAGATCTGCGTCTAAGGTAAAACCCTTTCCTATCGACGTCGTGGCATACCAGCGAGTTGACCAGAGTTACCTTGGAGACGATAGCCCGGCACTTCCGATCTTGGGTGATTATGAAAATGGTTTTAGGGTTGGAGGCGTTAAGATGGTTTTAGATGGCTCTCCTCAAGGCAAAACTGCATATTTAACCGAGCCATATAAAGTACCGCCAGAGGGAGCTGACCACGATTATCGTGGTTATCCGATTATGCCCCCAGAATCAATAGACGGACTTTTTGCCAAATTTATAGGTGCAGGCGTGCCTATTTTGGCTCATGCAAATGGCGATGCTGCGGCTGATTTGTTTGTTAATGCGCTACAAAATGGCATCGATAAGGATAATGTCCCCGATCATAGAACGGTGATGATTCATGCCCAAACCGTACGAGAGGATCAGCTTGACCTTATGGCAAAAATGAAAGCTATTCCTTCATTTTTCTCAGCACACACATTTTATTGGGGCGATTGGCACCGAGATTCGGTTTTCGGTATAGAGCGGGCTAGCCGTATTAGTCCGACAGCGAGCAGTTCAGAAAAAGGCATTATCTTTACAGTTCATAACGATGCGCCCATTGTGCCACCCGACATGATTCGCCTTCTCTGGGCAACGACTAACCGAATAACCCGAAGTGGCCAGGTATTAGGGGAAGAGCAAAAGATATCAACACTCGACGCTATCAAGGCGATTACTATCAATGCGGCCTATCAATATTTTGAAGAAGACATCAAGGGAACAATTGATGTAGGTAAACAAGCAGATTTTGTTATTTTGAGCAAAAACCCTCTCGCGATCCACACTACCGAGTTATTAGATGTCACGGTAGAGAGGACGATAGCGCGAGGGGAAACTATCTTTGAAATAGACGGTTAGTCACTTTTTAAGCGTTCAAAATAACGATCTCGGAGCTGAAAAGAACGACTCTCCATGGGAATTACTTCACCGTTGATTAACACCAACTGTGCCTCAGAGGTTAGCTCCAATGGGTCGCCGCCCCATAATACCAAGTCGGCGGGCTGATCCACTGCAATATCGCCGCTGACAGTAGCACCGAACACCTTAGCGGGGTTGGACGTCATGGCGGCAATGGCCATAGATTTAGATAGGCCATTAGCAACGGCATTACCCGCCGATTGTTTGACGAGATAAGCATTATGGGTGTCCGATCCGCCCATCCCTGTGAACAATAGCGTCACTCCCGCATCAGCAAGTAGTTTGGCATTATCAAGTCGTGCGCCTAAGGACTCATAACTATTGGGTAGGTTGTGAATCGGATCCATTATCACTGGTATTCCCGCCTTGGCGATCTCCTCAGCAACCATCCATCCTTCAATGGCACCAGACAAAATCAACTGCAATTGGAAATCTTTGGCCAAAGCTAAAATGGTAGTAATGTCGCTGGCTCGGTGCGTTTTAACTAAAAGTGGCTTGTCGCCGTTAACCACTGGCTCTAGTGCCGCTAAGTCGGCATAAGAAAGCACATAGTCGCGATGCTCACCCGCCATAGCCGCTTTTCTATTGCGTGAAAAATCCTTTGCATCGTCTAAGGCTTGTCTCATCTGTACGAGAGCTGCTGCCCGAGAATTACCCGATAGCTCGACACCATATTCGGTAAAATCCAGCGCCACAGCAAGGCTGTTATGGATCACCTTGGGCTGGTTACCTAATTGCACTAAACCGACCTGACCCGAGAAAAGATTAGTACCTGACTCAGGAACCAGCAAGGCGTGGGTTAAACCATGCACTCTGTTGTGAGGTATTAGTGTTGAACGCGGGTTGAAGGCGTCAGCTATTCTTAGGGCTGCAGTGACAGCCTCATTTTCTGAATAAAAATCCACTGTGGGGCTGATGGCACTCACCTCGACAGTCCCTATGTGCGTCGAGGCGTTAAATAGCCCGGCTGTAATGCTCATGCCACTGCCATCTACCTCCATATCTGCGCTCATGGGAGTGCTTCTTCCGATGGCTGTGATTATCCCATTTTCTATGTAGATATTGCTCTTAGGTAATAATCCATTAGCGCTGTATATGTCGGCACCCTTAATAAGTATCGAGCTTGCACTGGCTGACAGAGAGGCGAACAGAAGGATGATAAAGACGGATAGTTTGTTCATGGTCGGGCCTCGCCTGCGCTAATAATGCCTAGGTTAAAGTCGCTAGTGGGTTGCACTGATTTATCAAACCGGTCAAAACGCAGATTACCGTCAATCCACACTTTTTGTGCCAAGCTATAAACGCTTAAAGGGTGTTTGGTCCAGAGCACAATGTCGGCATTTTTGCCCACCGCCAGAGAACCAATCTGGTCTTCTAACCCCAGTGACATAGCAGCGTTGTAGGTGCCCCATCGCATGGCTTTGGCAGCGCTGATATCAAGCCCCATGCGATTACCTGCGCTCATGGCTTTAGCCATTTCTTGGTTGAGTCGCTGCACTTGAATAGGATTATCAGAGTGAATAACTGCGCAAGCTTGAGCATAGTCAACCAGAGCAATATTTTCGCGCACCATATCAAAGGCTTCTTGTTTAAAGCCCCACCAGTCAGCCCACATTACACCGCAAATACCTTCTTTAGCCAGCATCGGCGCCGCTTTGTAGGCCTCAACGGCGTGATGGAACGCAGCGATCTTGTAGCCAAATTCTTTCGACATATCAATCATCTGTGCCATTTCATCAACCTTATAGCAGTGGTTATGAATGCGAATATCACCTTCCAAAACACCGGCTAGGGTCTCTAGTCGTAAATTCCGGCTGGGCGGATCAACATCTTCCCCTGCTTGGGCATCAGTAACATAGTCATCCCAAGATTTCTTGTAGTCCGATGCTTCAATCCATGCCGCGCGGTACCCTGCCATATTACCCATGCGAGTGGAAGGTAGGGTGTCACGACTGCCATAAACGCGCTTTGGGTTCTCACCGCAGGCCATTTTTAGGCTGTATGGCGCACCAGGAAATTTCATGCCTTGGACGGTAAGCGATGGAATATTTTTAAGAGTCACCCCGCGACCACCAATTAGGTTGCCCGAGCCAGGTAGAATTTGTACTGTGGTTACACCACCAGCAAGCGCTTTTTCAAACTGGGGATCCTCGGGCCATACTGAATGTTCGGCCCAGACCTCCGCCGTGACAGGTGACGTCATTTCGTTACCATCAGAGTGGTTAGACGTTGAGGGGGAGGGATAGACACCCATGTGAGAGTGCACATCAATTAGTCCGGGTGTTACCCATTGCCCGTTGGCATCTATTTGTATCGTGCCGGGCTGTAACGCTAGAGCAGGCCCAATGGCGGCTATCTTCCCGTTCTCTATCAACAGATCAGTATTGGTAAGTTCCGCGCCATCACCGGTGAGTAAGTTAGCCCCAATTAAAGCAAATGCAGGACTCTCAGGAGCTTTGTAAGTCGAGGGATATGGGTTTTTATTAGGTAGAGTTATTTCTATCGGGCCTTTAGCCGTTTCACCGCAGCCGCTAAGAGTTACTGCAGTAATGAGAGCTAGGCTTTTTAAAAGCGCGTTTTTCATGGTTTCCCTTTTAAAATGTGTCATTAATCTTTCAGGTGCTACTTTAGACTATAAAAACGTTGGAATATGCATAGTTTGTACCGATTCTTATTAGCGCGCAACGAGCGGTTTTCTTTGTTAAATTACTGAAGGCATCAAGCCTCGAATTTTAGGCTCTTTTTTGTACGAATAAATCTTGGCAGACGAAGGGGGCATGTGTAAACTGCGTCCTCGGGAAGAATAGGAGCATAGCTCAGTTGGTTAGAGCACTTGCATGACATGGCAGCATCCCAATACTAACTTTTAATCTATAGCTACTTCTCCGGCTGATTTAGACCTGCTTGCTCCGCCAAAATTCGGGGAATTATCGGGGGGAATCTTCATAAGCCCTTGATTTTCGGCTCTCAAATGTCACAATAAGACCCGATTCGGGGAATTATCGGGGGGAAGTCATG
>DUBX01000004.1 GCA_012960115.1 Porticoccaceae bacterium | reverse complement strand
GAGAAGACGCTAAAATCTCTTATTATAAGTGCCGAAGATGACATGGGTAAGACCCAGCTCTACGGGCTAATGTTACGCGGTGACCACGAACTTAATGAAGTCAAAGCTCAAGGGGTCTTAGGGCTTAAGTCAAAGATCAGTTTCGCCACCGAAGAGCAGATTAAAGATGTTCTCAAATGCTCTCCAGGGTCGATCGGACCGGTCAACCTCGCCCTGCCTTTAGTGGTAGATCCAAGTGCCGCAGTACTCAGTGACTTTGCCTGCGGTGCAAATCGCGATGGTTACCACTTTACCGGAGCCAACTGGCAGCGAGATACTGCTGACTATGTCATCGCTGACATTCGTAATGTTGTAGCAGGTGATGCAAGCCCCGATGGCAAGGGTATTTTGGAAATAAAGCGCGGCATTGAAGTGGGTCACATATTCCAGCTAGGCACAAAATATAGTGAGGCGATGAAAGCTACTGTATTGGATGAGAATGGTAAGGAACAGTATATGAGCATGGGCTGCTATGGCATTGGCGTTAGCCGAATAGTAGCGGCTGCTATTGAGCAAAATAACGATGAAAATGGCATAATCTGGCCCGAATCTATCGCCCCATTTCAGATTGCTATTGTGCCCATTAATATGCATAAATCTGATGCTGTCAAAGAAACCTGCGAGACGCTTTATGATCAATTAACCGAGTCAGGTTACGAGGTACTCTTCATGGACGAAGCTAAGGCTAGGCTTGGCGGTATGCTTGCAAATGTCGAGCTCATTGGGATCCCCCATAGAATTGTTGTGGGTGATAGAGGACTAGAAGCTGGCTCTATAGAATACAGGCATCGTAGAGATACTGAAAATCAACATATTGCCTTGAAAGATACTGTTAATTTCCTAAAAGAGCATGCATTTAAAGCTAGTTAAATGCAAAAGGCGCCCAATAATATGCCCAATAACCTCAGTCCAGTGCAACTTCGTAGGTTGATCCGCAACAACGAGCACATCGGTGCCACCTCCGGATTCTGTAAGGGGTATGTTCAATGCAATATGGTGATTTTACCTGAAGCATTTGCTGAAGACTTTAGGCTCTTTTGTCGAGCCAACCCAAAGCCATGCCCACTTATTGCGGTGTCCAAAGTCGGCGACCCTCATCTTGCCGAGTTAGGTCAAGACCTTGACGTTCGAACAGATCTATCGAGTTACAGATTGTTCGAAAATGGCCAGTTAACACGTGAAATGTCTGACATTTCAGCTTTATGGGACAACACTTTAGTCGCTTTCTTAATCGGCTGTTCATTTTCCTTTGAGGACGCCCTGATTGCAGAAGGCTTAGAGGTGCGCAATATTAGCCAAAATCGAAATGTTCCCATGTATCGAACTAACATTGACTGCACTCCCGCTGGACCCTTTAAGGGAAAGATGGTGGTTAGCATGCGCCCTTTCAACAGCAAAGATACTCAGGAAGCCATCCAGGTGACGGGGCGATTTCCATCGGTGCATGGCGCGCCAATCCATTTTGGTGACCCTAAACTAATAGGGATAAACGATATTAATAAGCCAGATTACGGTGATGCCGTAACAATTAACAACGATGAACAACCTGTTTTTTGGGCCTGTGGAGTGACGCCTCAGGTCACGCTTGAACAGGCAAAACTGCCCTTTTGCATCACTCACAGCCCTGGCTGTATGTTGGTTACAGATATACTCAATAGCACTTTTGATCAGCGCTAATTAATTGGGCCAGAATTTAGTTAGGATACGGTTATGTCTCTATTGTTAAATTGTGATCTAGGTGAAAGCACCCATTGTGATGTCATGGATGTTGACGCCCTTGTAATGCCTCATATCGATCAAGCCAATATTGCTTGCGGTGTCCATGCAGGTAACGCAGACATGATGAGATCAACATTGCTTCTAGCCAAAGAAAATGGTGTTTGCGTGGGTGCCCATCCTAGCTATCCAGATAGAGAAGGCTTCGGACGTCGTTCAATGTCACTGCCCAGCCACGAATTGATCGAGCTAGTACAGTCTCAAATTGCAGCGCTAACTCAAATTGCGGTCGAGGTAGGCGTTTCAGTTTCTTATGTGAAACCTCACGGCGCCTTGTACAACGATATGATGGTAAATGGGCTTGTTCGTAGCGCCGTAATGCAGGCTGTCAGCTCCACACCACAGCCGTTAGCGTTTATGTTACAAGCCACCCCAGATGCCGACACTCATCGCCAAGAAGCTGCCGCTTTTGGTCTAGAGGTTATCTTTGAAGCCTTTGCCGATCGTTGCTATGCTGATAATGGGTCCTTGCTGAGTAGAAAACTACCTGGCGCAGTACACAGCCGTGAAATGATGCTGGAACAGGTCGCGCAACTTGATAAAAGCGGCACCATAACAACCGTCAGTGGTCATAGGCTATCCATTCAAGCCGATTCAATTTGCGTCCATGGTGACAATGCAGATGGCGTGGCGGCCATTGAAGAAGTCCGCCAGTTACTCCGATGATGGATCACCAATGACAAATCAAGCCGTCAGAATATCGGTCGCCGGAGAAAATTCTCTAATAGTGTATTTTTCCGATCATGTTGATGCCGCAGTAGCAACTCAGATACAAGCTTGTTCGTCGGCTATTCGTCTCGCGCTGGGCTCTAAGCTCATTGATCTAGTCGCCTCTTATGCCTCTATTTTAGTCATCTATGATGCTCTACTTACCGATCACTTTGCGGTATCTAAAATCATTCGTGCGGCTACAACTGAGATTTCCAGCCAATGTACTGAGACATCAACAAATCATGCAGGGAACCTCATTACTCTCCCTGTCTATTACAGCCTTGAATCAGGGCCAGATTTAGTCTCCTTAGCGGAAAAAAAAGGCTTAACAACTGATCAAGTAATAGATATTCATCAAACTACAGAATATCGAGTTTACGCCATTGGTTTCGCTCCTGGCTTTGCGTACTTAGGGGAAGTCGACGAGCGTATAGCGGCACCTAGACTGGCTACACCAAGACTTAAAGTGCCTCGTGGAGCCGTGGCAATTGCCGACCGTCAAACAGCTGTTTATCCTGCTGAATCACCCGGCGGGTGGAACGTAATCGGGCTTTGCCCAACACCCATGTTCGAGGCAAAGGCTGACTCGATCATGCCCGTATCGACGGGAGACAGAGTTATATTTAAAGCCATCAGTAAACAAGAATTTATAGATCTTGGTGGTAGCCTGGATAGTCTGGGAGCACTTAAATGACCGGGCTAAGAGTTATTCAACCAGGCGTTCACAGTTTAATCCAAGATGAGGGCCGCTTTGGCAAACATCATATTGGTCTTACGGTAGGAGGACCCTTAGATCGTCATTCTTTTCGCTGGGCCAACAAATTGTGCTCAAACCCTATTAACACACCCACTATTGAAGTGACCATAGGCGGCTTGGTGCTAGAGTCCACGGTTGATACCTATTTTGTCGTTACCGGGGCCCTCGTCGAGCTTAGCCTCAACAAAATCCCGGTAAATTGTTGGACGGCTCATCGGATCAAGCCCGGAGACCGCATTGAGTTAGGTTACGCCAAGGTAGGCATGCGATGCTATGTAGGCGTGACTGGGGGCTTTAATGTAGAACCTACATTTGGCAGTTGTGCGACGGTTACCAGAGAGTCGGTTGGAGGCTTAACCGGTGACGGTAGGCCTCTTGCTAGCGGTGACGTCATACCCTGCACTGAAACTCTATTGCACTCTCCATCTTTCATGCCGAACGAAGAGCAACCTAAAAATCTAACAATAACCCCTGAATTGACGAGCCTGAGGGTCGTCTTAGGCTACCAGCAAGATTACTTCACAGAGCAACAGAGAAAACAGTTTTTTCACGGGCAATACCGTATTTCAGAGCGTAATGATCGGATGGGTTTTAGACTGCTCGGACCGGCTATCAAACCCTCTGTTGGCGGCATTCTGTCTGAAGGTATTTGCCAGGGTGCAATTCAAGTCCCACCTGATGGGCAACCGATAATCCTACTTAATGACCGCCAAACCATTGGTGGATACCCCAAAATAGGCTCTGTACTGTCTTTGGATCTCGATAAATTAGCGCAACTTGGGCCAGAAGCCGCTGTGTGTTTTGAAGAGGTGAGTATCGAGCAAGCACATAATCTAAAGCATCTTGCTGAGATTAGTTTTCAGCAACATAAGGCTACCGTAAACCTAGATGCTCTATCCAAAACAATAGAAAACCTGTTAGTCGCTAGCAACCCTAGGGGCATGAAGACAATGTCATCCGCTATCGAAGACGGATCATACTTAAGAGCCGCTCAACTGATTCACAATGCCCAAGGTAAAATACTAATCGGCACCGGTTTTCCCGTAAATGGTAGCTTTGAAACCGATGGTCCACTTGGCGCAATCGCACTATATCGGGCGATAGAAGCCATTGGTGGCTCTCCAATGTTAGTCTGTGAGACGCCACTATGTACTTTGTTAAACACAGACTTTCAGACTCTAGAGATCAAAATAGATGAAGACGGTCAAAACCAAGCCCAGAAAGCTCTCGATCACTACCAACCTGCCTTGGTTATTTCAATTGAACGCCCAGGGCTGTCTAATGATGGTCGCTACTACAACATGCGTGGTATAGACATTTCAGAGCACTGTGCCGATTATGATAGCTTTCTGTCCCTAGCCACCTGCCCCACTATCGCCATAGGTGATGGGGGTAATGAGATAGGTATGGGAAACATTGCTAAAGCACTAGAACTGCTTCATATTCGTCCGGCAATCACCGGTTGCGACGAGCTTCTTCTTGCTGACATCTCCAACTGGGCTGCCCATGGTTTAACCGCATTATTATCTGCAATCAGCGGTCAAGATATACTCGCAGACTGGAATAATAAGGCGGTACTCCAGATGCTTTCAGACGGCGGCAGTGTGGACGGTGTCACTGGCGAAAACACCCTAACAGAAGATGGTGTCGATTCAGAGGTCAGCCAGCAGCTTGTCACTAATCTAAGAAAGTTATCAGGGTTTTAGCGACTCACCAGATATTTTCAACTAAAACGCTGATTTAGCCAAAAATTCTCCTTCGAACGAAGCTGATTAGCGTAATTTAAAACCAATTAGCTTTGTCTAAAACAGCACTAACTGGTACTATTTTTGATCGATAATATGTAAAACGAACGATTAGCTCCTCGCTTTTTTTAGCTCAAATTAACGTAAGGTTTACCAATGAGTATTGTTTTTCTAAATGGTTCGTACATGCCCATGTCAGAGGCAAAGATTTCGCCACTGGATCGAGGCTTTCTTTTCGGTGACGGCATTTATGAGGTTATCCCCTCCTACCAAGGAATCTTATTAGGTTTTGGCCCTCATATTGACCGAATGAACGATGGATTCAAAGGTATTGGCTTGAACATTGATTGGTCGCACCAGCAATGGAAAGCGCTTTGTGAAGGCCTTGCCAGTAAAAATGGCAACGGTAATTTAGGTATTTACCTACAGGTTAGTCGGGGAGCAGATACCAAACGGTTCCATGCTTTCCCTGAAGACGTTGAGCCAACGGTCTTTGGCTTTACCTTTGACATTCCTACGGCACCAGTAGCAGACAAAATGGTTGCTAAAGGCTATAAGGTATCAACTGCCGAGGACCTGAGGTGGCAGCGCTGCCACATTAAATCGACCGCGCTACTGGGCAATGTTTTGCATTTTCAGCAAGGATACGACCAGGGCACTGATGAGACCTTATTGTTTAACGCCAACAATGAACTCACAGAAGCCAGTTCATGTAATGTCTTTATCGTTAAAGATGGAGCGCTTATCACTCCACCTCTAGATAATCAGCTTTTACCTGGGATTACGCGCCATATGCTACTAGATATTCTGCGTAAAGATGGTTCAATTCCGGTTGAAGAGCGAATCGTCAGCAAACAAGAGGTACTTGACGCTGATGAGGTCTGGATTACCAGTTCTACCAAAGAGATTGGCGCGGTCATTGAAGTGGACGGAAGCCTCATTGGAGACGGCAAAGTCGGCGATGTCTGGCTGGCAGCTCAAAGGCTATTTTCCGCCCATAAGTTTAATTACTAACGGCACCCACTATTATGACAAGACCTACTGTCGCTATTGTTGATCTAAAAGCTCTAAGGGCAAATTTCGCCTTGGTAAAATCATTGGCACCAGAAGCCAGCGCCATTCCTATGGTAAAGGCGAATGCTTATGGGCATGGCATGGTAGAGGTATGTCGTGCGTTATCCCAATCTGCGCCAGCCTTTGGTGTTGCATCAATTGATGAAGCGCTGGTACTTAGGGAGGCAGGTATCAAGCAACCTATTTTATTGCTTGAGGGTACTTTTTCTATTGATGAAGTTGAGATTGCAGCTGATAATAATTTCATCCTAATGGTTGAGAATTCCTCCCAAAAAGATGCGATTATCAATGCTTCCATCTCCCGCCCGGTGAGTGTATGGATCAGCGTCGATACAGGTATGCACCGACTCGGGTTTCAGCCTCAAGAAGCTACCCAAACCTATCTTGCGCTTAGCAATACCGACAATGTCGCCAAACCCATTGTCGCATCCTCGCACTTCGCTTGTGCTGATGATTTAGGTAGTAGCGCGACAAAAAAACAAATGGCAATTTTTGATCGATGGATGACATCCCTGAAACCAACTGCTGGCGATGTTATTGCTGAATCCCTGGCTAATTCTGCAGCAATCCTAGCTTGGCCTGAAACGCATCGCGACTGGCAACGACCTGGCTATATGCTCTATGGAAACTCACCTTTCTCAGAAAAACAAGATAACGCCAACAAACTTCAACCTGTTATGTCTCTGCAGTCGGCAGTGATTTCCCTGCGTCATATTGCATCTGGCGATTCAGTAGGCTACACCGCTAACTGGACGGCAGATCGAGACTCAATCATCGCCACGATAACCGTTGGCTATGGTGACGGTTACCCACGTCAGGCGCCCAATGGCACTCCCGTACTTGTTAATGGAGAGCGCTGCCCTCTGGTGGGACGCGTTTCAATGGATATGATTACCGTGGACGTCACCGACCTCAATCTTGTATCTATCGGAGACAAAGTCATTCTTTGGGGGCCTGAACTTTCGGTTAACGAAATTGCCGAATACTGCAACACGATCGGTTACGAACTGCTGACACGCATGCCCTCCCGAGTGCCTCGGGTTTATAGTAACTAGCTGTTAATCTGTATTGCAGTTTCAGATTTAACGTCTTGAATAACGACGTATGTATGGGTTTGGCTGATATCACTGATCGAGGCAAGTTTCTCACCTAAAAAACGCTGATAATGCTGCATATCGGCCACTCGAATCTTAATCAAATAATCAAAACCTCCAGCCACCATTTGACACTCTTGGACCTCAGGAAGATCAATCATCTGTTGGTTAAAACGCTTAAATGCATCAGTGGTTGAACTCACCAACTGAATCTCGATATAAGCACAGAGGCCAGAATTAACCTTTACGGGATCAATTAGAGCCACATAATCTGTGATGAATCCCTCTTTCTCCAATCTTTTCACTCGCTCTAGACAGGGCGTTGGTGTCAGATTAACTTGGCGTGATAACTCTACATTAGAAATCCTTCCGTTACCTTGCAGTACCGTTAGAATTCGTTTATCTATCCGGTCAAGCTCCGCTACATTTTTCATTGCCACCTCTTTGTTTAATCCCAATTAAGAACGACGTCTATTACCACCGCCACACGATCTCTATTTAACAAAATCTTACAAAGCATAATAATCTAATAAATAGTATTAAGCGATATTATATATGGTCCAAATAACATATATGGAGCCATATACTAAGCCTTTTACCCCAGAATGCAGAATAATACATACGTCACTATCTGGGAAGGCCAATGAACCAAGTTCAATTACGACAACACATCCGGAAAACCGCGCATATCGATGAGCACCAAGCAGTGAGTCAACTTATCCATCGCAATCCTCTGTCGCAAGAGGCTAGAGACGGCATACTTAATTCTGCCCGACAACTCGTCACCGACTGCAGAGCAAACAAAGCCAGCGGCGGAACCCTCGATGCTTTTTTACTCCAGTTTGGCTTATCCAATGGTGAGGGTGTTGCGTTGATGTGCTTAGCCGAAGCGCTTTTGCGTGTCCCTGATGGACTAACAGCAGACCGCCTAATCGCCGAAAAAATTCGATCAGGGAAGTGGAGTGCTCATCGGGGTCAGTCAGACTCATTATTCGTCAACGCGTCTACCTGGGGGCTTATGTTGACCGGGCACTTAGTTAGCTTAGATACGCATATTACTCAGCATCCAGACAGCTGGATAAAGCGACTCACAGCAACCATGGGCGAGCCGGCCATTCGTGCTGCTGTGATGCAAGCAATGCGTATCATGGGAGGGCAATACGTACTTGGCCGCACTATCGCTGAAGGTATTAATCAAGGCCTGAAGAAGAACCATAGTGACACTCTGTTTTCTTTCGACATGCTCGGCGAAGGTGCCCGCACCGATGATGATGCTCGTGCGTACTTGCGGGCCTATAGCCAAGCCATTGATGAGATCGGTGCCGCACGCCAAAAAAGTACGGACAATTATTCAGACGTTTATCAGGCAAATGGCATCTCCGTAAAACTTTCTGCTCTGCACCCACGCTACTATTTCGCCCAACACTCACTAGTGATGAATGAGCTGTTACCTCGTATCAAGCAACTCTGCCAACAAGCCAAAGACCACAATATAGGTCTTTCTATTGATGCAGAAGAATCATATCGCCTAGACATATCCCTAGATATCTTTGAACATCTAGCCAACGATGCCGACTTAGCCGGCTGGCAAGGCCTTGGTTTTGTATTACAAGCCTACCAAAAACGAGCACCCGATACAGCCAAATGGCTCATTGCTGTTGCTAAACAAACCAATCGGCGATTAATGGTGCGTTTGGTTAAAGGAGCCTATTGGGATGCAGAGATTAAGCATGCCCAAGAGCAAGGGCTTGAAAGCTACCCTGTGTTCACCCGAAAATCCAACACCGACCTCTGTTATCAACACTGCGCAGAACTATTGCTGGATGCGCCGCAATCAATATTCCCTCAATTTGCTACGCATAATGCCTATACCGCTTCCATGATATTGGCATTAGCAGGTGATCGTGAGTTTGAATTTCAAAGATTGCATGGCATGGGTCATAGCCTATACCCTCAACTGCAAAAACAGCATCCCGACAGGCCATTTGCGGTCAGAGTCTATGCCCCTATTGGTAACCATAAAGATCTGCTGCCTTACCTTGTTCGTCGACTACTTGAGAACGGCGCAAATAGTTCTTTCGTTAATCGTTTTCTTGATAAGCAGACACCCGTTGAAGAACTCCTCAACGACACACGAACAGAAGTGACGAGTACATTTCCATACCAACACAAAGGAATACCGATTCCAGAACGGATTTTCGAAGCCGTGGGTGAGATGCGCAAGAACGCTCGAGGTATTGATCTGGATTCGGCCCATGATACCCAAGCATTGTTAAATCATGCCGAGAAATTTTCAAAATATTTACTCCTGACGCACTCGATCGTTAATGGTGAAAACGCCGAGCATGAGCTCAGACAGCATTTCAACCCGGCGAACCATTCTGAACTTATTGGCCATTTCAGTGCAGCGAGTCAAGATGACGTTTTGCAGGCATTAGAATCCGCCTACGCAGCTCAGTCCGGCTGGAATAGCAAAGGACATACCTATCGTGCGGACATCTTGGACAAAGTCGCAAATTACATGGAGCGCGACTGTGCCGACCTCATCACTATAATAGCGAACGAAGCCGGGCGAACACTTAATGATGGTTTATCAGAAGTCAGAGAAGCCATTGATTTTTGTCGCTACTATGCCACCCAGGCGCGTCACATAAACCTGGAGTCATCGTTAGAATTACAAGGCCAAGGCGTGTTTTTATGCATCAGTCCATGGAATTTTCCGCTGGCCATTTTTGTGGGTCAAATTGCCGCAGGGTTAGTCGCAGGCAACACTGTGATTGCCAAACCGGCCATGCAAACGCCAGCTGTAGCCGCCTATGCTATAAAACTATTTCACCTCGCTGGTGTGCCGCACCAGGCATTGCATCTGCTTTTAGGAAGCGGTTCCAAAATAGGTACGATACTCATTGAAGACCCACGTATTGCGGGAATTGCATTTACCGGTGCAACCGCGACAGCCCTAATCATTAACCGTCATCTAGCTAGTCGCCCAGGAAACCCTATCCCCTTTATTGCCGAAACGGGTGGTCAAAACTGCATGATAGTGGATTCAACGGCTCTGCCTGAGCAAGTGGTTGATGATGTTATCAGCTCCGCATTTCTAAGCGCGGGGCAACGTTGCTCTGCTCTTCGCGTTCTGTTTATACAGCAGGATATTGCCGATCAGGTACTCACGATGCTATCTGGCGCCATGTCCTCAATTAAAGGTGGCAACCCAAGGCACCTGGACACTGATTTAGGGCCTGTGATCGACATGGGTGCAAAGCACGCTCTTGATGCTCATATTGACCGTATGACACGAGAGGCCACCTTAATCGCCAAGGTTGAACTAAATGAATCTTGCGGCAATGGTAGCTTTGTCGCGCCTCATGTCTTTGAAATAGATTCACTGGATCAGATTAACGAAGAAGTCTTTGGGCCAGTACTACATGTCATTCGCTACTCTGCAGGTCAACTCGACCAGGTCATACAACAGATTAACGGTACCGGTTATGGGCTTACTCTAGGCATTCACAGCCGCATTGGAGCTTTTGCGGACACGGTCTTTAGAAAAACGATCGCTGGCAATGTTTACATTAACCGGAACATGATCGGAGCCGTCGTTGGTGTTAATCCGTTTGGTGGGCGTGGCCTATCAGGAACCGGACCCAAAGCTGGAGGGCCGAATTATCTTTTTCGTTTTTCTTCAGTAAAGGATGAGACCGGATTATCACTAACTAGTGGCGGCCCCATCTTCAGCCTAATCGAAAAAACCAGAGGGAGAGATGAGATAGTTAAGGTTTCTCTCGCATCACAGGCAATGCAGCAGTGGCAAAGCAGCTCCATAAAGGAACGCATTAATATTCTATCAGGAGATGACAAATCTGTTTTACTTAGCCCTGAAACTCAGGCCATTGCCTTAAAGAATATCGCAATGCCCATTGAACTGCCCGGTCCAACTGGCGAAGCCAACCAACTGTCAGTACATGGACGTGGAGTCATGCTCCTGCTGATAAGGGAGGCTGATCTGTTCGAATCAGCTCTCCAGCAAATCGGTTGCGCATTACTCTGCGGTTGCCCCCTCATTATTGCAGTCCATCAGAGTTTAAAAACCAAACTAATCAGGGTGATGAATAACTATTCTAAAGACGGCACCCCAAAACATCTAATAACCATAGTTAGCCTTGATGAGTCAGCAGATCTTATTCAGCACCCTGACATTTCCGGAGTAATAGCCAACACCGCGGATACTAATAGTCAATCATTGCGACAAATCATCGCCAAGCGCAGCGGCAGTATTATCCCATTAATCGAGTGGCCTAAAAATAATCAGGGTTACCACTATCACTGGCTGTTATGGTTTTTAAGCGAACGGACGCGTACCGAAAACTTAGTTGCACGGGGAGGCAATACACAGCTGTTTAATCTAACTGAATAACGTTAGGTGAAATACCACTCGGCACGGCCGGCAAAACTATCAGAATTATTGATGAATCGAACAAAGGATGGATCTGCCCGGTAAAAAAAGCTCTTACCAAAAGCCGCACCGATCAACTGCTCTTGCTTCGTTTTAGGGTCATTAATGAGTGCCTTGATTTCAGGAAAACGGTCAAAGTACACCCGCTGAGCCTTTGCAGTCTCGGCTTCATTCAGCACTGAGATCCGTACTTGCATCTGCACACCGCAAATTGACTGCCACTGACCGGTGTAATCTGAATAAATGGATGCCGCGGCACGATCTCCCTCGGCCAACGCTTTAACATGCCTGCTATTAGTGGATGACAAGAAGTACAAGGCGAATGGGTCTTGGACGGTGTCAGCGACATAGAGAACTGGCGCAGACCAATCACCTTCATTATCATGGGTAGATAGGGTTAATACCGACTCTTGGTGCAAAAACTGATGCAGCTTAGTGAAGTCTTTAGACATTACCCTGCCAGCGTTGCAGGCTGTCGGATTCTATATCAAACAAATCAAGCACTCGTGCTACCGAGTGATTAATGATGTCATCCACAGTCTTAGGGGATGTGTAAAAGGCAGGTGATGGAGGGCAAATAATAGCCCCTATTTGGCTCGCCTTTAGCATCAGTTCACAGTGGCCGGTATGCAGGGGTGACTCACGGGGAACAATGACCAGTTGGCGGCGCTCTTTTAACATCACATCAGCGGCGCGGATAATTAGATTTTCTGCGTAAGAATTAGCGATGCCCGACAAAGTTTTCATAGAGCAAGGCACCACAATCATGCCTGCCGTTTTGTAGGAGCCACTGGCAATGCTGGCGCCAATATTTTTGTTGTTGTGGACCTCATCGGCAAGGGCCTCAACGTCAGCCACAGACCACTCGGTCTCAATGCCGATGTTCATCTTGGCGGCTTGGCTCAAAATGAGATGCGTTTCAACTTCAGGGTCCTTCGCCAGTACTTCAAGCATTCTAATGCCATAAATCACACCGCTAGAACCCGACATACCAATAACTAAGCGTTTCATTCACACAATTCCTTAAGAACGGATTTCAATGCAGCGCCAGAGCCACGCCAGATTGTATTTTGCCTTGTTTAAGGCATATTTTCTAGTCAAGCCAGTACCATCACCTGGATCATCCATCACCACTCTACAGGGGCAAGACAATAAGGCCCTCATTGGGATTCATTTTACCCACCACCACGTCAGCATAAACCTTAGTGAACGCCTCAAAATTAGCCACCGTCTCCACACTCATCCAGCCTGCGCTCTGCTGCATGCGAGCCTTCATGAATGCACCAGTACGCTGATTAAATCCGTCTTGACCCCAGTCACCAACACGCTTTTGAACATGCGCCGGTGCGAAGAAAAAGTTGCTTCGCCCTCGATTAATTTGAGCGGCCAGAGGATCATTGTCAGCCAGGGTTTCCCAGTGGGTCATACCAACGCTGACACAATTGAGCATATTGTCGCCCAAGGGTCCATGTATAGCGCCCAACACTGCCCTATTACCGGCCATATCAACTATTACAGTGGCTTTGCTTGCATCAATAGAGCCTAACTCGTCGTAACAGATAATCTCATCATAACAACCTAGAGACTCCACAAAGTCATAGTTTGGTCTGGACGTGATGCCCACAACCCTTGGGGCACTTGCGTCATCTGCTAACCCTTGGGCCATGCCGATTGCCGTTTTACTGGACGCACTGAGAACAATTACCTGTTCAGCACCATGATAGTCTTCGTCTTGTAAGGCATCGCACAAACAAAATGAGGTCACATGCAATGGATTTAACAGGGCGCGAACATTGTCACTGGACGCATCGTAGTTAGCCTCACCTGACATTAACAGATAGTTGTTGTACACCGCAGGCAGTTCTGCCCGATGCGGTGCACCATCCATGAAACGCTGAACAGATGCTTTGATTGGCGACATAACAAGAAAATCAGCCGGTGGGAAATAGCCGTAAATTCGCTCACCGACACTCAACCCTTCACGCTTAGAGGCTGTGATTTCCGCGAAGCCCCAAACGGGCAAACAGCCCCACTCACCGCTCTCGTTGGCCGTGGCCGGAAAGAACTTCCAATAGCCTATAGTATCGCCAGCGGCGCCATAGGTGACATTGTTAGCGGTAAAGGCAAAGCGTTCAATACTGACCAAAATGTCGCCGTCTTTTAGGTCAACTAAGGCTTGAGCCTTGTCTGTCTGAACCACACGTGACTTGGCTAGGTCGTTTTTATAGGTTTGAAATTCACTCATTTTCAGCTCCTTGCGCCAGTTCCACGTTAAACTGCTGTAGTTTAGCGATGGCTGGCATTGCGTTGTTTTGAATACGTTGCATAATTTTCATTTTTTCTTGATCATTCTTATCTATCCCACTAATAAGTTTAGTAAACCCGTCTAGCCGGTTTTCACGAATCCAATGGCGCAACGGCTTATCTTGAGACCAATTGAATTGGTTCATCATCGTAGCCAAGGTCATAGGTATAAAATCCACATCATTGTTTGGTAGCGGCACCAAAGAGCAAAGACGGTTTTTCTCGGCTTCCTTCTCGTAGTTTACCTCAACATAGGCTGCCATTGACGCACTAAATGCTGGCTGATAGGCACGTATCATTTGCGGCGTAATACAGTCGCCACCAAATATGGGGCATGGCTCTTTGTGGCCAAACGAGCGCTCCAAACTAGCCGAGCAGTCAACATGAACGTGCCCTGTGGTGGTGGGAATTTCGCCTTTTGATAAGATAATACGGTCTGATTCAATCGCGCTAACCTGACCCAGGCGCACAATGTTCTTAATTCGCTGCAACTGCGCAATTTCAGCCTTACTGATAGTGGCCGCGTGAAACATAGTCGGCCGTACCGTCTTATCCAAACGCAGTAGATAGCCGCCTTCTTCAAGACGATCAAACATATCTTCAATAGAACTGGCGCCGCCAACAGCCTCGTATTGGGCGGCTATAGAGCCTACCGAGGAACTAAAAAATTCCTCCGTTGGTTGTGTATTGGTGCGATCAAGCAACCATGCATCACGAGATCGTATCCAGGTGATGTCATCGGGGTCGACATCCCTATCAAGAAGCCATAAACAGGCGTCTATACCCGTTTTCCCGCCTCCTATAACAATGTAACCTTCTGGCTTCTGAGTCACCTTAGGAAGGTCATTGAGAGGCATAAACGTCACTTCTGGGGCTATGGTGAAGTTGGGTGTATGGGTGGATGGCACTGCGATGGTCAAAAAAGTCGCGTCGACCAACTTCTGATAGGAAACAGCGTGTTCTTTCCCGGTGAGCTTAGACCTAAACTTTCCATCGCCCTCGTATTCGCACATTGGGAAATACTGCACTCGACCGCTGGCTAAAAAGCGCTGTCTCATTACATCATCAAAATAAGCGAGTAATTCATCACCTGTCGCTAGATCAGCCATACCTTTATTCAAACCAATATGGTCAACCTCACCTCGACTAAGCTCTTTCGAACTCACACCAAAATAAGACGACGGTTGGTGTAAGGTCACAAAAGGGTAGGCCATATTCCAATGGCCTCCAGGCTTGGCATAGCGATCAACAATAATGATATTAGCATCAGTCTCGGTAAACAAAGTGTCCGCAAAAGCCATTCCTACAAGGCCACTTCCAATGATTAAATAATCAGTTTTTAATGCTTCGATCAAAACCTACTCCCTTTTGTTTTTATCATTACTAAGTGAAAGATACTATAACCCGAGTTAATCCATCAGCTCTGAAAATCCATGACCTTGCAGTCTATGATTTATCTGAATCCATATTTGTTATATTATTCAAACCTTGATGGAGATATGCATGCGCTACACCCTGTTCTCAACCCCAATTCTGTCGCCGACTCTAAGGGTCCTATCCAAGATCACCTTAAAACTCATCCGCTGGCGTGTAACAGGAGAGTTACCCAAAGGTCAAAAAAAGTATGTTCTGATTGCCGCGCCACACACATCGAACTGGGACTTCTTTTTGTTCGTTTTGGCGGTGTCAGTCCTTCAGTTTCAACCAAGCGTTTTGATTAAAAGCACCCTTTTTATCGGCCCCTTAGGCTGGCTCTTACGTTACTGTGGTGGAATTCCTGTGAATCGAACACAACCTACATCGCTAGTAAACCATATAGCTAGTCTTTTTCAGGAGCGTGACGAGTTCGTACTACTCATTACCCCTGAGGGAACGCGCAGGCCCAACTCTAAGTGGAAGCTAGGTTTTCATCATGTTGCCACCACGGCTGAGGTCCCCATCCTTGTGGTGTATGTCGACAGTACGACTCGCACTATCGGTATTGAAGGGCTTATCGAACCATCCTCCGACCCCGAGGCCGATCTGCAAGAATTAAAACAATTTTTTGATACAAAGAGCGGGCTCAAACCTAAGAATTACGCGTCCTAGAGATCCAAGCTTCTGCTATTATTGTCGTCTTGCGCAAACAAGCACTGGACATCTCTCATCGACGACTTCGTATTAAATTGGCTCAACAGTAACAAGCAACATGCTTGGGTCATGGTCCCTGTACTGGCCTTTCTTGAAGCATGCCCTGGCGTTGGCCTGCTTGTTTCTGGTGTAATATTGTTAACCGTTAGCACGGTGTTATATACCGAACAGATTGCTACGCTAGCCCAGATACTCCCTCTTGCTTTCCTCGGAGCCTTTATCTCAGATCACCTTGGCTTTTATCTGGGTCGCTGGTTTGGGCCTAAGTTTCACCACACTGCATTTGCTATGAAAAGAATCGATAAAATTCAAAAAGGTGAAGCCTTCATTTCAAAGTATGGAACTTTGTCTGTCGCAGGCGGGCGACTTCTTACCGCGGTACGAAGCATAGTGCCAATGATGGTGGGCGTTAGCGGTGCCAGCCGTATTAAATTTACCATTGCTGACATTCTCGCTTGCAGCATTTGGACTGCTGGGCTTGGACTATTAGTCATAGGCTTAGATAATTTATTTAGCTAAACGACGGCACTTCTAATTAACCAAGTTTAACCGCTGTACCAAACACCATAATCTCAGAAGACCCATCCATGATGGCACTAGTCGTAAATCGTATGCCTACCACGGCATCTGCGCCTTTTTCTTTCGCGCTGTCGACTAAACGCCCAATAGCGACATCTCGAGCCTCATTGAGCATTTCCGTATAACCCCGTATTTCACCACCAACAATACTTTTTAAACCGGCCATAATGTCACGGCCAATGTGTTTGGCTTGGACTACGTTGCCTGTGACAACCCCTAAACTCTCAGTGATATTTCTACCGGGGATTGTTTCCGTCGTTACGTAAATCATGAACTTTCCTCGTATTTTTTTACTGTGATTTCATATTAACAGTCAAAATCTAATTATTCAGTGACAACATCCCATAATTAGACTAAATCTCAATGATTAGTCTATATTTTGGATTTATATCACCCTACTGGACCACAAAAAAGCCCGCTTCCGCGGGCTTTTCTAACCAATGGCTAAAGCTCTAACTAGCCCATAGACAGTATAACTTTGCCTTTGGCTCGACGCTCAGCAATTGAACCAAAAGCAGAGCTATGGTCATCAAGAGAGTACACTTCAGTCACTAACGGCGTGAACTTGCCTCTGTCAATCATCTCTACAAGTTCTTTAAAGTTCTGCTGTGACGACCGTGGGTCTCGAGCAGACCATGCACCCCAAAAAACGCCAACCAACGATGCACCTTTAAGTAATGCCAAGTTAAGTGGCATTTTAGGGATGGGACCCGACGCAAACCCAATAACTAAGAACCGTCCATCCCATGCGATAGCACGAAATGCCTGCTCTGAGAAATCACCACCAACAGGATCATAGACAACATCTGCGCCTTTACCTTTGGTTAGCTCTTTCACTTTCTCTTTTAGGTCTTCAGTTGAATAGTTTATTCTCATGTCAGCACCCGCTTCACAGGCAAAATCGAGCTTTTCTTCAGTACTGGCTGCAGCAATGACTGTCGCACCCATAGCCTTGGCTATCTGAATAGTAGCTATGCCTACTCCACCGGCCGCACCCAAGACAAGAACAGTCTCACCCGGTTGCAATTGAGCTCTTTGCTTAAGCGCATAGTATGACGTGCCGTAGGTTACTGCGAAGCCTGCCGCTTGATCAAAGGACATGCTGTCACCCTTCGGAAAGGTTGTATATTCAGAGGTAACAACCTGAGTGGCAAAGGCTCCCATCTGAACCATACCCACCACTTCATCACCAACCTGACGAGTGGTCACTCCTTCACCCAGCTTAGTCACTACACCCGAAACTTCAGTACCTGGAATAAACGGTAGTGGCGGCTTGAATTGATACTTGCCCTCAACCGTTAAAATATCGGGAAAGTTAACGCCGGCAGCTTTAACCTCGATAAGCACCTCACCGGCGCCGGGTTCAGGATCGTCACGAGTCTCAAGCGTTAAGTCCTGGGTTGATCCGAGTTCGCTACAAACTAATGCTTTCATAATCCTATCCTAATAATTTGTTTATTTATTCTTAAAGTAAGCACTAGCCTTAGCAACAAACTTATCGGTTTGTTGAAAACCGCTCACTAGCATTTTTTGGTTATCAGTGTTCTCAATCGCGTCCATATTAGCTCTTACATTTTCTGGAGTTTGATCTTCTGGCACTAAGAATATGCCATCGGTTTCATAAATGTGGGTGCGCGCATACCCTCCAGCACCTGCACACAATATGGTGCGGTTAGGTGCATCATTATCACACAGCGTTAATAGCCCAGTTGTGACCGCTTCAACGGTTAAGACCGCTGAAACCTCTTCGGTCAACAACCCGTCAAGCATACGTGTACCTGCGGTGGGTGAGAGACAGTTAACCTTAATGTCGTATTTGTCGCCTTCAAGCACTAGCGTGTTCATCAAACCAACAACAGCCATTTTCGCAGCACCATAGTTAGCCTGCCCAAAGTTTCCGTACATACCGCTAGAGGAGGTAGTCATAACCACACGGCCGTAGCCCTGCCCACGCATTAATTCCCAAACAGCCTTGGTACAGTTAGCCGACCCTATCAGATGGACATCAACCACTAACTGAAAATCAGCCATGGTCATTTTGACAAAACTCTTATCACGCAATATCCCGGCGTTATTGACCAAGATATCTACGCGACCCCACTTCTCAATGGTCTGAGCGACCATAGTCTGAACTTGCTCATAATCAGCAACGTTTGCACCATTAGTAATAGCTTCACCCCCGGCCGCTTCAATGGTGCGTACTACTTCAAGAGCCGCATTACTTGAGCTTCCAGATCCGTCTACTGAGCCGCCAAGATCATTAACCACAACCTTTGCACCGCGGGACGCAAGCGCCAGAGCATGAGAGCGCCCCAGTCCATTTCCAGCACCAGTAACAATCGCTACCTGACCGTCATATCGTATTGTCATGCTTATTCCTTAATCTATGGAATCGTTATTTGTTATATTCACGCAGTTCACGACGACCAATAACCATCCGGTGCACAGCATCAGGACCATCAGCATAGCGCAGCGTACGTTGTGCGCCGTACCAACTGGCCAGTGGTGTATCCGATGAAACCCCCAGTCCGCCGTGCATCTGCATTGCTTCATCAATAATTTTCAACGACATATTTGGCGCTGCCACCTTTATCATAGAGATAAACGGTTGCGCAGCATCTGTACCCACATTGTCCATCAACCAAGCTGCCTTGAGGCACAATAATCGCGTCATTTCAATATTGATTCGCGCATCAGCAATAATATCTACATTGCCGCCAAGCTTGTATAAAGGACGACCAAAGGCTTCACGGCTAACCGCACGTTCACAAAGTAACTTGAGCGCAGCCTCAGCAAGACCGATGGAGCGCATGCAATGGTGGATACGACCTGGCCCGAGTCGGCCTTGAGCCACTTCGAAGCCACGACCAATGCCTAATATCATGTTTTCTTTAGGAACACGTACATCTGTAAAGCGCATATGCATATGACCATGGGGTGCATCATCCACATTCATCACAGTCATAGGACGCAGGTTTTTAACCCCGGGAGTTTCAAAAGGTACTAACACCTGAGAGTGCTGCGAATGCCGAGGTGCGTCGGGATTGGTATTACACATTACAATCATGATTTTACAGCGCGGATCACCAGCGCCAGAAATCCACATTTTTTCACCATTTAGAACCCACTCATCGCCATCTTCAACGCAGCTCATTGAAATATTGGTCGCGTCAGAGGAGGCAACTGATGGCTCAGTCATGGCGTAGGCAGAACGGATTTCACCATTAAGGAGTGGTGTTAGCCATTTCTCTTTTTGTTCTTCGTTGCAGTAACGTGCCAAGACTTCCATATTGCCAGTATCAGGCGCGGCGCAGTTAAAGACTTCTGGCGCTAAGAATGAACGCCCTGTCTCTTCCGCTATGTAGGCATATTCGACGGTATTAAGACCATAACCCCCTTCCCAATGCGTCAGGAAGAAGTTCCATAGGTTACGAGCCTTGGCTTTTGTCTTGAGGTTTTCAAGAATTTCAGTTTGGCGATCGGTGAACGTCCAGCGATCTCCTTTGGCTATTTCTTCGTGGTATTCCGATTCAAGTGGAAGAATTTCAATATCAATGAAGTTTTTAACTTCTTCAAGTATTGGTTTGACCTTATCACTAATGCCTAAATCCATTGCTTATTCCTCATAATTTAAAAATCATAATTTTAGTAACCTGAAACTCTCGGTAGTTTAAACCAAAAAGTGACCGCCCTAATGGCAACCCCTTAATTTATTGCATTTAGTATCCACTGATCAGCGCAAAACGATTGGCGTGATAATTATAATCACCAAAGAGCATCTGAGCAGGTCGAGCACGTTTAATGAAAAATCCAATTTCATATTCATCAGTCATGCCGATACCACCATGCAGCTGAATAGCTTCGTTAGTGGACAATTCGGCCACTTCGCAAAGCTTGGCTTTCGCTATGCTGACGAAAGCTGGACTCTTTACATCGCCTTCATCCAGTGATTGCAGAACCTTCAAAACAACTGACTTACACATCTCAATTTCGCTCCACCAGTGGGCGGTCCGATGTTGCAATGCCTGAAACGAGCCAATTAATGCACCAAATTGCTTACGCTCTTTCATATACTGAAGCGTACGATCAAAACTTTCTTGAGCAATACCCAAAAGTTCAGCGGCTAGGTGAGCGTTGCCAGCATCTAGCGTCGCTGACAATGCACGAAAGCCTCTGTCCTGCTGGCCAAGCAATGCATCTGCAGTCACTTCAACATCTTTGAAGGTGATTATCGCAGCATTGCGGCCATCGAGCATCTGGGTTCTTTGCACATTAACGCCGGGTGCAGTTCGATCTACCAAAAATAAACTAATACCCTTCATATCGCCGAGACTACCTGAAGTGCGGGTCGCAACAATTAGTTTATCTGCAGTGCTGCCATCAACGACAAAACGTTTCTCGCCATTTAATACATAGCCGTCATCTGTGGCTTCACCCGACATAGCAGTCTGCATCGGGTCGTGGTGGATTTTCTCATCAACCGCGAGCGCTATTGTCAACTCACCACCGGCAATCGCACCAAGCAGTTCAGTCTTTTGGTCTTCGCTGCCCGCCAAATTAATCGCGGTAACACCAAGAATTGCTGTTGATAACAGAGGAGATGCGGTTAACGTCCGTCCGCTTTGCTCAACAATTTGTGCCATACCGACATGACCAAAGGCCAAGCCGCCGTATTCTTCAGGCACTAAAATTGCCGCCCAACCCATGTTGACCATTTGGCCCCATAGAGTACTTGAATAGCCCGTATCACTGCCCGCGTCGCGCTGTGCACGCAGTTCCGCAACGGGAGCATGCTCAGACAGAAAACCCTGAGCAGACTCTTTAAGCATTTGTTGTTCTTCGTTTAATACCAGTGCCATGATAAATACCCCTAAAGTCTGTTAACCCAAGCCAAGAATGTTTTTGGCGATAATGTTCAGTTGAACTTCTGAGGTCCCACCTTCAATTGAATTGCCCTTTGTCCGCAACAATGTTCGTGCAGTCCAGCCATTGTTGGACACATCACCTTCCCAAATGAGATCATCGCTACCACCAATTTTCAACAACGTCTCAAAACGACGCTTGTTGAGTTCGGTACCATAATATTTGAGCATTGCAGAGGTGGCTCCAATACCTTGTCCAGCTTTCGCTTCATCTGTTACTCGCTCAACGGTCAATGCAAACGCCGCCGCATCAATCTCCCATCTAGCAACATCCGTACGCATGAACAGGTCATTTAAACGACCATCAGTCGTGCCTATGGTTTGCGCAGCAATCTTACCTAGAGTTTTAGAACCAGCACCAGTAAGACCCATGCCGCCGATCATTTCGCGCTCATGGGTAAGCAAATATTTTGCAATAGTCCAACCTTGATTGACGTCACCCACCACCTGGTCTTTCTCCACGCGGACATCATCCAAAAAGGTTTCACAGAAAGGAGAGCTGCCCGAAATGAGTTTGATCGGCTTGGGCGTTACTCCTGGCGTTTCCATGTCGAATAACATCAAACTAATACCCGATTGTTTTTTAGCTTCCGGGTCCGTGCGGAGCAAACAGAACATCCAATCAGCTTTGTCCCCATAGGAAGTCCATACCTTTTGGCCATTGGCGATAAAGTGGTCACCCATATCTACCGCTTTACTCTGTAATCCGGCCAAGTCAGACCCTGCATTGGGCTCACTGTAGCCCTGGCACCATCTGATCTCGCCACGAATAATCGGCGGTAAATGCTGCTGTTTGAGTTCCTCTGAGCCAAACTTTAATAGGGCGGGACCAATCATCCAGATACCAAAGCTATCAAGTGGGGATCGAGCCCGAATTCGGCCCATTTCTTCCTTTAGAACCTTATGTTCTGCTTTTACCAATCCACCACCACCGTATTCAGTGGGCCAATCAGGCGCAGTCCAACCTTTGGCACCCATGCGTTCCATCCACAGCTGCTGGTCTTCACTTTCAAAGATCCAATTGCGGCCTCCCCAACAGGCACCTTCCCCCGCTATTACTGGTGAACGCATGCTTGGGGGACAATTTTCTTCTAGCCATTCTCGGGTTTCTTGCCTGAAAACTTCTAAATCACTCACATTAGGCTCCTACTGGTTTATATAATCGAAAGATGTTCGTCGCTGGAAAATGATGTCAGCTTGACCGAGTATTTTTGAGAAATTGAACTTACAGTATGTTATGATAACTTTCAAGCATTTTGGTGACTCACCGCCCACAAATACAGGCCCTCAAGTCTATTAATACTGGTTATCTGCCCAGCCTATTATTAGACTTAAAGAAAGTCTATTTGCCTCGCGCAATAAATTATTTAATCATATTAAAGAGTACTCTAACTATGTCTGAACAGCAGAACACAAGCATCGTACTCGCTAGCCGCCCCATTGGTGAACCTGCCGCCGACAACTTTCGCGTAGAAACAGCCGTCATCCCAGAGGTCAAAGATGGTCAAGTGTTAATTAAGGTTCTCTATCTTTCCTTAGACCCTTATATGCGAGGGCGTATGAGCGCGGCAAAATCCTATGCTGAACCTGTGCCAATTAGTGGGGTTATGCCGGCGGAAACCGCGGGTGTTGTTGTTGAGTCAAAATCATCTCAATATGCCATAGGTGACTATGTCTGCTGCCGCTCTGGTTGGCAAGAGTACTTCGTCTCTAACCAAAAAGACCCAATGACCTACAAAGTAGACCCAGATATTGTGCCTCTCTCCACCTACCTAGGTGTCTGCGGCATGCCTGGCAGAACCGCTTATTTTGGGCTTAAACACGAAGGTAAGCCTATAGCCGGTGAAACTCTTGTGGTCTCTGCCGCCTCTGGCGCGGTTGGCT
Organism: Porticoccaceae bacterium; assembly: GCA_012960115.1. GTDB lineage: Bacteria > Pseudomonadota > Gammaproteobacteria > Pseudomonadales > Porticoccaceae > HTCC2207. Next base: position 17,482 of record DUBX01000004.1, on the reverse strand, counting down.
CTGTAGTGGGCCAAATTGGTAAAAAGCTTGGGTTGCATGTAGTAGGGATCGCTGGAGGTGAGAAAAAATGTGCTTATGTTAAAGATGAGCTTGGCTTTGATGAATGCGTTGACTATAAAGCAATAGATCTTGATGGCGCGCTGAAGGTAGCCTGCCCAAAGGGCATTGATATCTATTTTGAATCTGTTGGCGGCGTGGTAGCCGAAGCCGTTTCCAAACAGTTCAATTCTGGCGCACGAGCACCAATCTGTGGCTATATTGCGAGCTACAATGCCACCGATATTACCAAGGAACGCACCCCCTTCCGTATCTTCGGAGAGCTCGAGAACCCCCCAGAACATAAGTTCTTTTTAGTGTTTGATCACTACGCCGACTTTGCCGAGGCCAACAGCGCACTGACCAAGTGGGTTGCCAATGGCGAATTAAAGTACCAAGAGACCATAGTCGAGGGGCTCGAGCGCGCTCCCGAGTACTTCAGTTGGTTATTTAGCGGCAAGAACTTTGGTAAGTTAATTGTTAAAATAGCGGACGAATAAGTAATAACTCCCTAACCCCAAGGAAAAGCGGAATGAGTGAAGCCCTGAATCAATTGCTCAATATTTTGAAGCTGGAAAAGATCGACACCAATCTCTATCGTGGTGTGACACCAAAAACCACCAATAAAAGAGTCTTTGGTGGTCAGGTATTCGCTCAGGCCATGTGTGCAGCACAGGACACTGTCGATTCCGAACGCATGGTTCACTCCCAGCACGCCTATTTTTTGCGCCCTGGCGACCCTTCGGTGCCCATTTTATACGACGTAGACGACATTAGAGACGGCGGTTCATTTACCACTCGCCGAGTCGTCGCTTCGCAGCGCGGCAAAGCGATCTTCAACACTTCCCTAAGCTTTCAAATCTTAGAGCTCGGCTTAAGTCACCAGTGTGAGATGCCTGAGTGCCCTGGCCCCGAAAATTTGCCAGACGATAGCCAGCGCTGGGACAAAATACGTGAGCAATTAAATCCTGAAGCAAAGGCAAGCTCGACCAAACATCGTCCTAGCTTACGGCCGATTCAAATGAGATCAGTTGAGCCAGTTGATTACATTAACCCGGTGGCTCGAAAAGCGGAACAATTTGTTTGGATCAAAACAGCTGGAGAGTTGCCTGCAAAACAGGACACCAACCTGCATAATGCGATCCTCGCCTATGCATCTGACTTTAGCCTGATGGGCACCGCATTGATGCCCCATGAGGTGAGCATCATGAATCCCAAGCTCCAACCAGCATCCTTGGATCATGCGATTTGGTTTCACGATAGCTTTAGGGCGGATGAATGGCTTTTGTATCATATGGATAGCCTGCGTTCTAGCCGCAGTCGAGGGCTAAGTCGTGGCACTTTTTACAGCCGTGATGGCCGCCTCGTGGCGAGCACTATCCAAGAAGGATTAATGCGTCTGCGCGACAGCTAAAAACGTTACATAGTTACGTCGGCAGTGTCTCATACTGGCGTTAACCTGTTTGCTTTGTGGGCGCTGTCGGCGTGTTTAAAAATGTCACCAACCAGTGGACACCGATGACTAAAATAATGTCTTCAGTGGTCCCTAGCAACCGACTCAAACCTAAGCCGCCTAAGAACACACCTACACAGTTAGCTAGTCTCCAGCGTAGAGTGAAGAAGTGCACGCTGGCAAACACCAAATTACTTAAAATAGCGGCCGGGATCACCCCCACAGGCACCATCAGAAAACTAGGCAATATCAATCTAAAGGCAAACTCCTCAACAATTGATATAAACAGTAAATATACCAGCCAAAATAGCTCGCGTCCGTCAGTGGAATAGCCTCTAACGCGCAGATAACCAAGAAAAAATATAACTAGCATTGAGCCGATTACAAAATAACGGGGGTAATCACCTAGAACCGAAGCGGTACTCCACTGGATAGATTCCGTCGCAATAGGCATCAACAAGCATACAAGGGCCGCTAAACCCATGGTTAGTCCGTGTCGAAGAAAGACTTGCCGGAATTTTGTTATATAGATGCCACTCAATGATGCCTTGCGCTGGAGGCGACCTTGGGGTCCATCATCCTGTGTAATCTGTTTTGTCATATCGGCAAAATCTTGTTGTTGTTTAGAGTGTAGAGATAACCTAGAGGGTCACAGAAACGCTCATAAATTGGCATATTTCGCCTGTTTCCCACTGACCTTCTTGACGTAATTACGAGTCTCTCTGCGAATATGACGATTGGTTAGAAACCAATAAAATTCAGAGACTGACATTTTATTTATGCGAGCTAGAGACTTCGTTTTATTTCCCTTTCTATCCAAGCTTAACCAGAGATTACCTGCACCGCCGTTGTAACTTGAAATAATCGCGTATTCTCTCTTTTTAGAGTGTTTGATCCCCGCCAGATAACGATTCCCTAAGATACTGAGATAGCCTGCAGCGACCTCAATATTGTTCTTAGGACTATATAAAAAGGATGACGTCGGGGTATGTTTATAGCCCTTAATAAGGGAGAAATAATCGCGTCCCGCCGTGTCTGCTTTGATCTGCATCAACCCTAAGGCATTGGACCGCGAACGTGCCAACGGGTTAAATGAACTTTCCGTCTCCATAATTGCCATAACCAGCGATACAGGGACTCTATGCTGACGACTAGCCGCTTTAGCTAACTTCACGTATTTGCCTCCCGCTATATCTTTATGGGTCTCAACCATGACTAGAGACACCTTAAAGCGGCCACTCTGCCGCGTTTTGCCCTTCAGAAGGTAATCTGCAAATTTACCCGCCCTCCATTCAGAGCCTATCGCCTGACCGGTATGATCAAGTACTTGCTCCCAAAAAAAGGGTCGATTAGTTTTGTTGTTGGTTAGGCCAAAATCTTGAGCCGTTTTAGCATCAATAACTGAGGGGTCAATTTGAGTGAGTAGGACGTCAATGATTGACTGCTTTAATAAGTTTTCCGTTGTAGCGGTGATCACAATTAGCCCTGTTTCAAAATCAACCAAGGTATTGCTGTCTCTTCCTTCATTAAACAACAGGACTGACGGTGCATAGGACCCCTGATCATCTGGAAGAATTTGATATTCCTGCAATAGCTTGGCTACATCGTCGTCATAGCCATCGTAATCTCCTGCAAGGGAGGGCTTTGCCCAACCAATCAGGAGGAACATTCCAGCCATCAATACTGAGGTCAAAAGGCCTGTATTTTTCTGCGTTAACATTGTCATTTACCGTTGATAGTCGTAACTAGGGTTCTGTTCGATAATGCCCTTGCGCATTCTCCTCATACCCTTCAGCCAACGATCATAATCAGCGCCTTTGCCTTGAGCATAGGTCGCTAGATCACCATGAGGCATAATTAAGAAGGTCTCCTCCTCCATGCCCTCCAGCACTGACTTGACAGTATCTTCCGCGGTCATCACTTGATCATTACCGCTAACACCTCGCCCGCCCTCGGTCATACGCGTCGCTACATAAAGCGGACAAACGACTGACACTTTTATGTTGTCATCACCGTGGGTAATGGCAAGGGATTCTGCAAAGCCAAGCGCAGCTGTCTTCGTTGTAGAATAAGCAGCGTCTCCAACCTGACAGAGCAAGGATGCTCCGGATGCGACATTGACAAGATAGCCACCGCCGCGCTGAATCATGCCAGGAATGACGGCACGAGCCGCATACACATGAGCCATTACATTGACATTCCAGCTGGTTTGCCAAGACTCATTAGACGCTGAAGCGGCCATCCACCCAGGTGCGTCACTAAAAGAAACGCCCGCATTAGATACAAATATGTCAACTGGCCCTAGCTTGGCCTCAACCGCCAGTACAACTGACTGAATATCAGTTTCTATACCCACATCTGCACCTAAACCTAGACCACCACATGACTTAGCCACTTGCTGCGCCGCATCAATCTCAAGGTCAACAACAGCGACTTTTGCACCTAAGGCCGCGAATTGTTCACACAGAGCCTTGCCGATGCCATTGGCACCCCCGGTCACAACCACTACTTTATTATTAAATTCCAACTGGCAACTCCTTTATAAATTTGTTATTCCTTTCTCACTAGCGCCTCTAACGCGGCCCTAAGCTTTGAAGGGATAGGCACTGACTTGTCAGTGGTACGATCAACAAAAACATGGGTAAAGGTACCCATTGCCGAAGCCTGTTCGGCACCTTCCTTGAAAATACCTATGCCATACTCCACAGAGCTATTACCTAATTTATTAACCCGTAATCCCGCAGTAAGCGGCTCAGGATAGGAAATTGGGGACTTGTATTGGCAATTTGAGGCGACCACAAACCCAACAACATCGGCATTCTGGATATCTAGCCCCCCCTCCTCGATAAGGTACTTATTGGTTACCGAATCAAAATAGCTGTAATAAACAACGTTATTGACGTGGCCATAGATGTCGTTATCCATCCAGCGGGTAGTAATCCGTGAAAAGTACTTATAATTTGATCGTTGATCATCATTCATACTGTGTTCTCCATGCGCATTAGTAGGCTTGCTGATAAATACCCAGAGCATCTTCAAGATCAAGCTCGCGCGGATTATTAATGAGTAAACGTTGCTGAAGCATCGAATTCTCTGCCAGCTTGGGTAGGTCACCTTCAGGAATATTTATCTCTCGCAATGTCGTCTGTAACCCTAGATCAGCCGCCAGAGACAAAAAGTGGTCAGCGAGCATCTCCGTCGTAACGACAGTATCGTCAGGTAAAACCTGATCAGGCATGATCAAAGGGGCTATCTCGGCATAAAGATCCGACGCTACCGGCCCGTTGAACCGAAGTACATGAGGTAGCACCAATGAATTAGATAGACCGTGAGGGATATGATAATTGCCACCCAGCGGGTAGGCCAAGGCATGCACCGCTGCCACAGGCGCATTAGCAAATGCCTGCCCTGCTAACATAGCGCCTAATAACATATCCCCTCTGGCCTCTAGATTACCCCCCTGCTTAACTGCAGTAACAATACTGCCCGATAATAACCGCAGAGCTTCGCGGGCGAGCATATCAGACAGTGGGTTTTTGAGCCGCTTTGACGTATACGCTTCAATTGAATGCACCATCGCGTCGATTCCTGTAGCTGCCGTAACGTGTGGCGGCAAGCCCACCGTCAAAGCAGCGTCCAGAATAATCTTATCGGCCAGCAGGGTGCGACTCACCACACCGGCTTTTGTGGTCTCTCCGGTCGTTATAATTGACACCATGGTCGCTTCAGATCCAGTCCCAGCTGTGGTGGGCACCTGAATCAGGGGTAATCGGCTAGCCGTGATTTGATCGACTCCATAAATCTCAGATAGAGCCTGCTCCCCGGTGATCAGGACAGCCAATATCTTGGCCACATCCATAGAGCTACCTCCACCAAAACCGACAACCCCATCGCAACCAAAAGATTGTGCTGCAATGACAGCGTCGATCACCACATGCTCAGGGGGATCCGCTACTACATCAGAATAAACACTGTATTCAACATTATGTGTGTTAAGGCTTCTAATAGCTGAATCCAATAAACCAAATTGAATAATCCCCGGATCAGTCACTATTAAGGCTCGCTTAATGCCCAGCCCAACAGCCATTTCCCCAAGTTGATCGGAAGCGTCTGCACCGACTACAACATCAGATACCGTACTAAAAAGAAAGTTGCCCATAAGTCATCGCCCTGCAAAAAAGATGTTTAATTAATTCTAATCAACTATAGGTTTGAACGACAAACCATTGATAAATATATAAAAATAATCTGCTGACAAGTCTTGTCCTCGAAAATTTGGGAGCCAATCGGCTAGCTCAGGACTAGCCTCAATCGCCCCCGATAAAAGATTCTGGGTTATCTCCGAGTCGATATTACGCACTGTGCCATCGATCAAACCTTGGCGAATATACGCACCGAGCTTTTCGCTATTTTCTTTCGTCGCCTTTAACACCCTTTTCCGATGATCCTGCCCCAACGAAGGAAGTGTACGATAACGGATTAATGGGCCCTGATCACTAAATTGAATGTGGAATAAATAGCGCAGCGATAGCTCAATTTTCTTGATCCCCGCCTTACCGGCTTCTCCAGCTTTAGAAAGCAGACCGTTCTCCAAGTCCAATGTACGATTGAAGCATTGATAAAGAAGCTCCTCCTTATTTTTTATATGGTAATAAAAAGCGCCCTTAGTCACATCTAGAGAATTAGCTATCTCATCAAGTGAGGCTCCCTTGTAACCTTTTTGGTTAAAGTAGGCAGAACCCACACGATAGAAGGCCTCACGTTTATTATAATTTTGAATGTCACGATTAAAACTATCTGGATCAACATCACCTACAGCCGGAAAATCAACATCTTCAAACGCATGATGTTCGCTAGCCAATCCGTTAGTGACTAGACTCAAAACGCTCGCCATGACTGAACTGGCATTAGCCGCATGTTTCCTATTCATCCAAACCGGAAACCACTGAATAATAGAAAATATAGCCAATGCGGCCACCGAAGGATCTAGATCTGCAATTACGCCCTCTTCGATACCATCCTCAATCATTGACCGGCAAAGTACAAAGACCTCAGACCAACGCTTAACAATATCCTGACGGCATTCATCATTAAGCGAAGAAACTTCGGTCAACATAGCGAAATGAGGCGATTCATCCCGCAGCGTCGCGGCATATTGCTGTAAATGCCCACCAATCATGAAAATAATTTTACCTAGGCCAGAGCCCTTTAAAGCACTGGCCTCAACGGCTCGCCGCAACCACATTTCGCAACTTGCCACATAACACTTGTGGATAAGATCTTCTTTATTCTTCACATAGTAATAAAGGCAGGTTTTGGTCAAGCTCATCGTGCCGGCAATATCAGCTAACGTAGTAGCACGTGAGCCTTGCCAATTAAACAATTGCGAGGCTTCAGATAGAATCAGCTGAAATTTCAACTGATGCTGCCGGCCCTTGACGAACGGTGAGGTGATTACATGTTGATCAAGTGAATTCATCCCTAGCCCCATGAGAACTTAGCTCGCCAATAGGCAACTGCACTATAGATAAGTTCAAAATTTATACTTGGGGGAACAATAACATACTAGAATATCAATTTTGTAGTCTAACCGCCCACAGAATTGATTATGTCGAGGTGATGCACCAAGCAAACTGTTACCAAGTCTTAACCACCCGTCATATTCATAAACCGAACAATATCTGTCCGATTAGGATCAAACTCATGGCGTTCGGGCTTATCTTGCAGAGCCTCCACTATTTTAGTCCGCAATAGCACCGAATCCCCTGGGTGAGACCGAATCACCTCACGTAAGTCCATACTCTGCTCGTTACCCAAGCACAGCAATAATCGCCCTTCTGCAGTCATTCTGACACGATTACAAGATTCACAGAAATTGTTCGACATAGGGGAAATGAAGCCAATCTTACTGTCACTACCTGCCACTCTGACATATCGCGCTGGCCCACCTGTAGTTTCCACACTATCCGTCAACCCAAACTCGGCCTCGAGCTGGTCGCGTATGGCCTGGCTAGTAACCTGGGTATTAGCTCGATGATGAGAAGATATCTCTCCAAGAGGCATTTCCTCGATAAACGAAATATCCATCTGGTTATCTATCGCATAACGGGCTAAATTGAGAACCTCGTCATCATTAAAGCCGGCTAATATAACCGCATTTAGTTTGAGCTTTGCAAAATTAGCCGCTTTAGCCGCCCGAATCCCCCTATGCCATACATCTAGATCCCCAAGCCGAGTTAACGCCTTAAAACGATCGGCACGCAGGCTGTCGATACTAATATTGAGCCGGTTCAGGCCTGCATCTTTAAGTGGTTGCGCCATTTTAGGCAGCAACATGCCATTGGTGGTCATCGTTACTTCATCTAGGGAAGGCAGAACCGATATTGCACTCACTAACTTGATGATATCCCTGCGAATAAGGGGCTCACCGCCTGTTAGTCTGATCTTGCGCACGCCTAGCTCAACAAAAGCTGAGGCAACGTCGCGAAGCTCTTCTAAGGACAGAATCTGCTGACGTGGCAGAAACGTCATGTTTTCTGCCATACAGTAGGTACAGCGCAGATTGCAACGATCTGTAACTGACAGGCGCAAATAATCAACCTTACGACCAAAAGGATCGATCAGTGTGTTGCTCAACGGCGGCAGCTCAGTAGAATCAGTCACTTATTACTCTTATTTCTCAATTTTAATATGCTGAATAGACTAACACATCAACAAGGTCGTCAACTTGAATATGTTCGCCACTATTTTGCCTAACCAAGACATCACCCCAACTGACAGAAGAAAGCACCCCACTACTTTGATTAGGGTAGATTTCAACGCCCTCGCCCTTTTCAGTGCAGCTTAGGCGACCCCGCAGATAAACCTCGCGAGACTCAGCCTCTCGACTGAACAGAGACACTGCTTTCAACATAGGTTTATGCTGGGCACGTAGGCCCTGACAAGCCAACAAAAAAGGTCTGGCAAGTACTGTAAATGTTACAAATACCGAGGCCGGGTTGCCCGGTAAGCCGATAAACGGAGTGTTGCCAATACGTCCAAAAGCTAAGGGTTTGCCAGGCTTGATGGCCACCCGCCAAAACTCTATTGATCCAAGGGCTGCGACAGCCTCTTTAACGTAATCTTCTTCACCGACTGAAACACCCCCGGCGCTAATCACAATGTCCGACTTAAGTGAAGCACTATGCAAAATCACTTTAGTCGGTTCGAGTTCGTCGGCCACTGTACCCATATCAACGCAATCCATACCCAGTGACTGAATAAGGCCAGTCAGGGTAGCGTGATTTGAATTGTAAATTTGGCCGGGTTTTAATTCAACGCCCGGATCGACAAGCTCATCCCCTGTTGAAAAAACAGCCACTTTAAGTGGCCTATATACCACAATTTGGCTAATACCTTGCGATGAGAGCAATCCCATCTCTGCAGGACCCAATCGACTACCTGCAGTTAACATCATTGATTTAGCGGTAATGTCCTGCCCGCGGGGCCTAACGTTGGTGTTGGCTAGAATACCAGGGTTCAACTGCACTACATCACCCTGCTCGGTGCAATTTTCCTGCATGGCTACGGTGTCAGCACCTTCTGGCATCTCACCGCCGGTAAAGATGCGAGCGGCCGTATTGACTAGCAAAGGTAGTGGCGCAGTGCCTGCCGGAACGCGCTGACTGATCGGCAGACTGTAGCTCTGGTTAATCGCATCCTCGTAGCAAAAGGCATAGCCATCCATTGCACTGTTATCTGCCGGAGGCACATCAACACAAGCAACCACATCCTCCGCTAATATTCGGCCAAGACTATCAGTAACCTCGATCGACTCAACCACTGGCAGTACAGAGGATCGTTCAATCAGACTGGCAATGGCCTGCTGGACAGATTGCATTACTTGACCTGAGACCCAACATGCTGACCGAAATTGCAGGGTTCAAAAGTACTGTCTAGTTGCTCTCTAATAATGCCATTCCAGCCAGTCTTGCAGGCACCAGTAGAGCCTGGCAAGCAGAATATGGCCGTCCTGTTCGCAAGCCCAGCAAGACACCTGGACTGAACGGTGGAGGTTCCTATCTCATCATAAGATAATTGACGAAAAAGCTCGCCAAAACCTTCGATATGTTTATCAAAAATGGGTGCCAATGCCTCGGGTGTGCTATCACGGCCAGTGAAGCCAGTACCACCGCTGGTAATCACCACCTCTATGTCATCCTCCGCGATCCAATTGGAGACAATAGCCCTCATCTGATAAATATCATCGACAACTATTCTCCGGTCAACGAGTTCGTGCCCGTCATTCTCGATAGCTTTTTGCAACCAAGAGCCAGAACTATCGGTTTGAAAACAGCGCGTGTCAGAGATAGTCAGTACCGCTATTTTCAAAAATCGTCGTGTAGACGCAGTTGCTTCGCTCATAATAAATCTCCTAATCAGATGTAGAACCACAGGTTGGACAGTCTACGTTACGGTTACAGTGTATTGACAGCCATTGACCGCGCTTACCATCATAGCGCGTCATTTCCCCGTGCTGTTCAAAATAGCCTAATAACAACCTAATCACCGTGGTGGCCTGCATACTCCCCATAATCCCTAGCACAGGCCCAACAACCCCTGAATTAGAACAGTTCATCATAGGTTCCGCCGAATTATGATCAATAATACAGTCAAAACAAAGACTTCTGCAGTGACCGAAGTCAAATGCTACTAACTGGCCTTCCCACACGACTGCCGCGGCACTAACAAAGGGAATCTCCTGTGCGTAGCAAGCTCGGTTCATTATCTGGCGCGGCTCTAGGTTGTCAGTGCAGTCGACCACCAAATCATATCTATCAGCCAATATTTCTCTGCTAATTTCTCGAGGGAAAGCACTAACAACAATCCCCGGATTCAATGCCTCTAGCGCTTCCTTAGCGCAGTCCACCTTAAGCCTTCCACAGTCATCAGTTCGGTACAAGATCTGACGCTGTAGATTCGTCTTATCAACATGATCTGGATCACAAAGTCCTATCTGGCCAACGCCAGCCGCGGCCAAATATAGCGCCACAGGACAACCAAGACCGCCAAGACCTACAATAAGCACTCTTGCATCTGATAACCGCTGTTGGCCCACCTCGCCGATGTCATCCATCAAAAGATGCCGGCTGTAGCGCATAAAATCATCGTCATTTAAGGGCATATAAACTACTCACTCAATCACTAATCAGCTATTGTTTACTCGAATATAGCTTCTTTTATTCAATACTTCGCCACTGGCGTCAAACAAAACTGCATGGCACTGAGCGAGAATCGACAATGCTATGGACTCTGGCAATTCTCCTCCCAGATCAAGACCTACAGGGCCATTTACGCGCTCATCGAGCCAATCTAAGTCTGTCACATCGCATAACTCCAGCACTCTCTCTCGCCGCTCAACAGGACCTAAAAGGCCGACATAAATTGGGTTGGAATGCTCATGTAAAAAAGCTAACCACTGCGCGTCTAGCTTTAAATTGTGGGTCATTAACATTGCTCCATCTATAGGCGGTCGTCCTTCGGCATAATCCAACGCCTCAGGCCTAGCCTTGACAATAGTTTCCGCCGATTTGAAAGCATTCGCTCTTGCGTAAGCCGTTCTATGGTCCACTACTGTCACTCGCCACCCTAGCTGTGAAGCCATAGAGGCTAGGGGTTCTGCATCAGCGCCACCACCAAAGATCCAAAAGTTGAAAGCTGCGTCAATTCTTGAGAGGGAATATCTAGAGTCACCTAAGTAAAACGTCTGATGCTGATCTGTGTGTTCAGCACCCTTAATCATCCCAGCTTGGTCTTTGCCTTGAACAGCCGTTGAGGCCAATTGTTTACCATGGCTGTCTAACAAGGAGATTTCGTTTAGGCCAGTGGATGTGATGGGAGCTTCAAATTCTTGGACTAGGTAACAGGACCCACCAGTCTTTAGAGTAGTGTACAAAATATCCAGCACCACTCGGTGCTTTTCGGTCAATCTCTGGATCAGCACCCCGATTTTGCCTTTGCAGCCAATTCCAAGCTCTGCAGCAAAAGAATCCTCTTCACGTAAATCGTATTCGGCATAAATCGCGTTGCCGTTATAGAAAACCTTTTTTACTCGCCTAACAATGTCCGCTTCCAAGCATCCACCGCTAACAAGACCAAAGGACTGGCCCAAAGAGTTCACCATCATGATCGACCCCGGCGAGCGGTAACTCGAACCCTCTTTATTCACCACCGTAGCCAAGGCCCATTCACAATCAGATGTATCAGACAAGTAATGCCCTAAAAGGGCGTAATGTGAATGTTTATTTGCCATAAGGTCAAAATCTCTCTACCTATACCGCTAAACGGGGGGCTACTTTCTAAAAACTAATCCCAGCGCAGGTATTTCGGTCTAAAAATACCCTGCCAGCCCCCAAGCATAGGTTATGTATTCGTTATAAAAAGAGACCTAAAGGTCTAGTAACTTCTCAGCCTGCTTAAGATCGTCAGGTGTATTAATATTAAAAAATGGATTAACAGATGCCTTTGCCCAATCGACATAAACAGCGTCCATCTTATCAAGCAGCGGTTTAAAACCACCACACTTATCTACTAATAACGTATTTTTAATCGTGCCTGTTTGCCGTTTATGCCACAAAGAGAACGTACCCTGAATAACGCCCTCATAGCGGGCACAAGCCACATCAGAATCAGCCAGCCTGATCTCTCGATATAACCGCGCAACCAAGGATTCAGGAACCAAAGGGCCATCACAGGGAACAACCATGAGATACTCGGCGCCTGACAAATCTGAACAGATTAAAGCACTGTATAGCCCGGCCAGCGGACCTGAGAATTTAGCGGTGAGATCCTCTACCACCGGATACTCAAGATAACCCAATAACGTTTGATCACCACTAACGACCAAAGAGTCAACCTGTGGTGCTAATCGCTTGATCACATGATCTAATAAAGACAAACCCTTCAAGGGCAACAGAGCTTTGCTTGCAACCCTCATCCGGCTAGATTGACCCGCCGCGAGAATCACGGCATCAACATTAATCATGACTGTCCTCCCCCCACTTTGCCGCGGCATCGCTATCAGACGACTTAGCATCTAACCATTGCTCTCCGCCCTCAGCTGTTAGCTTTTTCCAGAAAGTCGCCTTAGTTTTCAGATAGTCCATCAAAAACTGAGCGGCATCAAAGGCTTCTTTTCGGTGTTCACTAGCTACCCCTACAAAGACGATCTGATCATTAGGCGCCAAGGTGCCAATTCGATGAATCACAGTCACTGCGACTAACTCCCAGCGGGCTTTCGCCTGCATTACGATATCGTCGAGTAAGGTTTCTGTCATTCCAGGATAATGCTGAAGGGTAAGATAGTTGACTGGTTTCTTAGATTCGGGCTCTCCTGCACTTGACTCGAAATCTCGAACTAATCCGCAAAAAGTTACGACTGCCCCCACTCGCGCGTTGATGTCACGTAATCTCTGATACTCATCAGCCAAGCTAAAATCATCAGCTTGCACACAGACTAAGTCTTTCACTACCCCTAACCCCCAGTGACCGGAGGCAAGAATGCGAGTTCATCACCTTCAAACAGCGGCTGATCCCACTTCACAATCATTTTGTTCACAGACACGAGAACCTGAGGTTCTGACAAGGCTTTAAATAACTCTGGGTGATCGGCCTTCATCATCTGTCTAATTCCCTGCGGTGTCGCATCAGGCTCTAGGTTAGCGATACAGGTCGGCGCATCTTTGGCTAGGTCTCCTAAGCAACCGAAGAAGAATAAATTAATCATCGCTGACTCCCTGCCGATCTGCACTGAGCCAAAGCCCAGACTTGCCGCCAGATTTCTCGAGTAAGCGAGTCTCTCGGATGATCATTCCTTTATCAATTCCCTTACACATATCATAAATAGTCAGCGCCGCAACAGAGGCGGCCGTTAAGGCTTCCATTTCCACCCCTGTCTTTCCTGTGGTTTTACAAAGGGCTCTAACCCACATGACATTGCCCTCTAAATTAATATCAATCGTGATGTTGGACAACGGCAAAGGATGGCACAACGGAATTAAGTCACTGCACTTTTTGGCCGCTTGAATGCCGGCTATTCTGGCGGTGGCGAACAAATCACCTTTTGGTAAACGATCGTCTTGTACCGCGGTGGCAATAGCATCAGTGAGCTCTACTTGCGCCTCAGCCAAGGCACTGCGTGCAGTATCTTCCTTACTCGATATATCAACCATATGTGCTTCGCCAAGGCTATTTAGGTGGGTCATTTTGGTCATTATTAGTACCCTTAAATCAAAAATTAAACGTTAGCGTTTTGGTCAGGGGGCTATTATCGCAAAAATTCACTGAATGGCATATGAATTAAACCCTCATCCATGTTTTCATCTAGCGCAGCTATTCACTGGGTGATAAGATTCTGAACATTAACGCTGCATCTCCCATCATTAAAAGGTTATACAGGCATGCTTTGCAAGCAAATAACATCTATTTTGCTACTTACGATCACCTGTTTAGTCCAGGCCGGACAAGTAATAAATAGCGCCAACCAACCAAACTTTATTGTCATCTATACCGATGATATGGGCTATGCCGACGCGGGTCCTTTCGGCGACCCCTTGATAGACACCCCAGCAATCGATTCGCTGGCAGAAAACGGTCAGGTATGGACTAACTTTTACGCTGCTGCGTCCGTCTGCACACCTAGCCGAGGCGCTTTATTAACAGGAAAATTGCCAGTCCGAACGGGCTTGTATGGGGACAATATTTCAGTGTTCTTTCCCGGCAGCAAATCGGGCATACCCCATAGTGAAAAAACCATCGCTGAAGTATTTCAAGATAATCGCTACGCTACAGGAATGTTCGGAAAATGGCATTTAGGGGATGCTAAAACCTATTACCCAACAAGACATGGCTTTGACGAATGGCTAGGGATCCCCTATTCCAATGATATGGACTGGGAAATTGAGGGTATAACCTCAAAAAATATTTTCACCCCATCGGAGCAGGTAGCTGCTAAATATCAAAAAATAGTACCCAAAATACGAGAAAATATATTCGAACCCGATATTGCTGATTGGCAGGTTCCACTTATTTCTAGCAGAACCAATCTTGATGGAACATTTACAGATCGCATTCTTGAAAAACCAGCTAATCAAAACTTGATCACTAGGCGCTATACCGAAGAGTCTGTTCGTTTTATGGTGGAAGCCTCTTCTAAAGACAAACCGTTTTTTCTAATGCTCTCGCACAGCATGCCGCATGTGCCATTATTTAGGTCTTCCGCGTTCGCGAACAAAAGCGAGAGAGGGCTCTATGGTGATGTCATTGAAGAGATTGACTGGAGCGTTGGCCAAATAATGGCAGCGATAGATAAGCTAAATATTGTACAAAACACTTACCTCGTTTTTACCAGCGATAACGGCCCCTGGCTGCTGTACGGGAGCCATGCAGGGTCAGCTAAGCCTCTAAAAAATGGTAAATCAACAACCTTTGAGGGTGGAATGCGTGTCATGACACTCTTTAGTGGGCCTGGTATTCAACACGGAGTCATTGAGGGTCTTGGCATGCAAACAGATCTGTATGCAACCTTCTCTCAACTGGCGGGATTTAAGGCATCCAAAACTGCGCTGGATAGCTTTGACCTTAGCGCCACACTAACGCGTGAAGAATCGAGTCCACGAACGTTTGTACCCTTCTACTCTGGCTCAGAATTACGCGCGTTTCGCGTAAATAGGCACAAAATACATTATGTCACCCAGGGCAGCTATGGCATGCCGCCTAAACGGAAAGACCATAATCCACCGATGCTAATCGACTTAAAGAATGATATAGGTGAAACGACTGATATCTCTGAAAAAAAACCTGCCATCGCCGAGGACGTTGACCAATACGCGAAGACATTTCAACAGTCGATAACAATAAAACCCTCACTTGTTGACAGTCAATTTAGCCAGTAAATCGGCATATTGAGGGGGTGACGTTACTACCCGGATAATCGTATTATTTTGCTTTTTGCATTACTGCAAGTTGAATAATGGCCTTATGAGAAATTGAGGCGAACCCAACAGTCTCATCATCAGCATAATCACTGACCAAATCTTTCATCGGAGGCGACCAAAACTTTTCGAGGTGCTCTGCGACCTGCATTGCAACTTCATCGGCAGGCCCATTTGAACTCATATTAAGAGAAATTTGATTGACCATTTTGACTAACCGATCGATTTTTGATGCTCTCATGATGTTTCGCCTACTAATCTTTGTTCGTTTGAATAAATAACATGTCGCCCCTGTCGCGAAAAGCCTACCAAGCTAAGACCGCACTCTTTAGCCAAATTAATAGCAAGAGATGTCGGCGCTGAAACTGCTGCCAACAAACAGATATTAGCGCTAGCCGCTTTAGACACCATTTCATAACTTGCTCGACTCGTTACTAGTACAAAACCGTCACTAGTGAAATGATTTCGCGCCATGGTACCAATCAGTTTGTCCAACGCATTGTGGCGTCCAACATCCTCACGGACAGCCAGTATATTACCTTGGGTGTCACACCAAGCTGCACCGTGCACAGCACCGGTTTCTTTCTGAAGTTCCTGCCAGTCAGCCAGAGCGACAACAGCCCTCTGTAACGCCTTGTGACTTAGTTGTAATAAACTATTAACGGTCTTTGGCGTTGGTATGGCCTGGTCTAATGATTCTGCACCGCAGAGACCACAGCCTGTCCTACCGACCAAATTTCTTCGCCTTTCTTTTAATCCCACAAAGGCCTCAGCCGTTATAGTGGCATGTAACTCAATACCCTTATCTGTTGTAATTTCTTCAACATCCAGTAGCTGTTTGGTGCCGGTAATAATGCCCTCGCTCAAACTAAAGCCTGTTACAAAGTCCTCAAGGTCACACGGCGTTGACATCATGACCACATGCGAGATGCCGTTATAAACCATTGCTACTGGCGTCTCAGTCGCCACCTGATCATCGGCTGTTACCAGTTCACCATCCAGCCATATATGCCTTTTGACACGACTAGCACGATGGATTGTCTTATTCATTAGTGTCTGGCTTTCGCTAACAACTGCAACTGTTCAGTATCAAAGGCTTTTTGTCTGGCTTGCCAATTTGAAGGCGCAGTTACTTTGCTAATCTCCACTGCTGTGACCTTATATTCAGGACAATTAGTCGCCCAGTCGCTGTTGTCAGTCGTTATAACGTTGGCGCCTGATACTGGGTGATGGAAGGTCGTGTAAACCACACCAGGCTTTACTCGGCTCGTCACGTCAGCATGCAGCACCGTTTGCCCTACTCTGCTTTGAATGCCAACCCAGTCACCGTGATTAATGCCTCGTTCTTCAGCTTCATGAGGATGAATTTCTAGAATATCTTCGGCGTGCCATTCACTGTTGCTAGTCCGCCTAGACTGAGCGCCCACATTGTATTGTGATAATATGCGACCTGTCGTCAGTAACAATGGGAACTTACGGTTGGCGCGCTCCTCAGAGGCCACATATTCAGTAATCGCAAAAAAACCTTTGCCCCTGACAAATTCATCGACATGCATTACCGGAGTACCGGCCGGTGTATGGTCATTACAGGGCCACTGGATACTACCCAATTCATCAAGTTTCTTATAAGAAACGCCATTAAATGTTGGCGTTAGTTTGGCGATCTCATCCATAATTTCCGACGGATGGTTATAGTGCATATCACAGCCCAAGGCATTCGCTAGTGCCATCGTACCTTCCCAATCAGCTTTGCCGCTGAGCGGCGGCATTGTCTTACGAACGCGAGAAATACGTCTCTCAGCATTGGTGAAGGTGCCGTCTTTCTCTAAAAATGAGGCCCCGGGTAAAAACACATGAGCAAACTTAGCCGTTTCATTAAGGAAAATGTCCTGCACGACCAAACATTCAATTGATTTCAGGGCCGCCTCAACGTGCTGCGTATTGGGATCAGACTGGGCAATATCTTCGCCCTGGCAGTAAAGCCCTTTAAAGTCACCATCAATCGCAGAATCGCACATATTGG
>DUBX01000003.1:29716-43042 GCA_012960115.1 Porticoccaceae bacterium | reverse complement strand
CCAGGCGATCCAGGCGATCCAGGCGATCCAGGCGATCCAGGCGATCCAGGCGATCCAGGCGATCCAGGCGATCCAGGCATACTGGGCATTCCAGATGAACCGCCTGATTGCGCAGGCGAGGGCATCTGGCAAGATGTAAGTATTGTCAGCATGGCTGCGAAGACAAATGTTTGTAACAATAGCCCTTGACTAGCAGCCTTACAACTACCGGAATAATTTGTCTTTTTCAATCCGCAACTCCTATGGCTGGGCGATCATAATTAACAACGTGGATTGTTTCTTGGGGTTGACGTTCGACAATGCGAGGTCTAAAGCGTTTACCTCTAAAATACTTTTTCAACAGCTTCATTTCATTATCAGTTAAAGAGTCTGATTCATTGGCCAGATAAAAATCTGAAGCGACACCGCCCTCTGAAATAAGCATAGAGACTTGCACACTCATCGATTTATTCTCACTCGGTATAGTGTCCTGATCCTGCTTCTTTATACCGAATTCTATGATTTTTGGGCTACCAAACAAGGATTGACGGGCATTCTCAGAATTCTCATCCGAATCTAAGGTTTCATCAGCCAGTTGATAGGCCTTGATAGCAGATAATTTTTGACCAAATAGTAAATACCAGTCGCCAAGATCGGCAATAACGTTTGCTTGATCATAAGGCGTCGAGTTGCCTTGCTCTATACTCGCTTGGACCACTCTCTCTAAAGCTGTCTTGCCGCGATGAAAGTGACGATACGAGGTTCTAACTTCACTTCTTCTCCTTGAGTCTAAGCCACTAGATACAGTAAACCCTGTCTCCCTAGGCTCACCATGTTTAGTAATATGATTAGCAATCACGTAATGAAGATCCGCGATACGCCGGTAGTAAGTAGGCCCCTCTGGATGATTAAGAGAGATATTTTCATCCAAAATAAAATTCATGTCATTGGCCAGTCTTTCCGACATAACTAGATTGCTATAGCCGACCTTTGGCCGTTGTTGGTGATAGATATTCATATGCCAGTCGATCAAGGAATTGATCACAGGGACCATGCGTTTGTCCGTATCACCATAGTTTTTTGCACTTATTTGATACACCTGGTTAAGCGCTTTTAATGATTTTTCTTGGTTGCCAAGATTACTCTCGGTATCCGCTATAGACGTCAGATAGGGCGTTTGAGAGAGGCTGTGTAGACCAAAATTAACTCGCTCTATTTGCATCCCACGCTGAAACGCGGCTAATGCGTCGGAATATTCTGTTTTTGATGAGTAAAATTTTCCAAGGCCTAGGTATAAGTCTGATAACTGACTTGAGTAGGCACCATGTTCTGCTTCTAAGCCGTCGATTGCTGTTAAATAGCTCTCGATAGTGTCAGTCTGATCCTTGTCGACTTGGCCTCTAGAGATTAAGGCAAACAACATTAACATTAAGATCAGAAAGCCCTTAATCATAGTGAGGCTATGTCTGTACGCTAATAAGTTACTTGTACCCATGTTGTACATTTACTTCTCCAACGACAACCTTTAAGTATCAATGATTTAAGTGATAACTCAGTTCCACGCCATTTATTCCAAAATACAATACTGCCAACTAACACCTTCACCTATAAACATACTACGAAACAAGGCCAAGGGATTCATTTTTTATGATGTAACCATCTTAAATCATACAGAAACTAAGATTGGCGGCACCAAACTCCATTAATAATCATGCAACAACGATCTCTTAGCCGCTATCTTTATACGACAATAAATTGGGCCCAACGTTCCCGTTTATTGATCGGCATAAGAGTGTTGATAATTGCCGTCTTTAAGAATGGCCAGAATATCTTCGTCTAGTGTTTTTTGGGGATACTCAACAAACCGGCCTATCTCCTTTTGATGCCGACTAAAAACAATAGTGGGAGTTCGTTCAATATCGAAATATTGTTCAATTTTTTTAGGTGTGCCTTTGTTGAAAGACAGAGCAATAATATCCAGTTTAGTCTCGTCAAAAGAGAGAGCATCGAGTATCTTTAATAGTGCGGGTACTTCTCGCTGACTATCGTGACACCAGGTGCCCATAAAGACAGTAATCGAGACCTCGGCTAATAAGGGCTTAATTTCTTTTAGGATGTCGAGATCAACAGTATGGGCGTCATAGTGTTTATCAAACCACTGTTTATGGGGTTGCTGTTGGAGCTCAGCGAGATTCACTTTACCGACAAGATGCTCATTTGGGCCTGATTCAGCAGTTTGAGAATTCGTTGATTGTAGAAAAACTAGAGATGAAAACACAATAATGCGGAGCATTTTTGACAACATATTAAAGTCCATTTTTACCTGCAATGTTACAATCATAATCGAGTTGAGTATCATAGCAACGCTTAAGTGTTCCGCTTAGCGCTTGAACCGAAAATTAGACTTGGGTCTGTGAGACATAATCAGCACCAGTGGTATTGGGTTCATATTTGTAAAGGTAATAGATTTATGAGTAAACCATTAGAAGGGTTAAGAGTTATTGAATTAGGTCAGTTACTAGCGGGCCCATTTGCTGGTTGCATGCTGGGTTACTTCGGCGCTGAGGTTATTAAGATTGAACCTCCAGGTGGGGACCCTATTCGCAATTGGCGTGAGGTTAAAGATGGCACGTCACTGTGGTGGCGTAGTCTTGGACGTAACAAAAAATGTATTTCGTTAAATTTAAGAACTGATGCGGGACGAGATATCGTCAAGCAATTATTAAAAACGGCCGATGTTGTCGTGGAAAATTTTCGACCCGGTGTGCTTGAATCCTGGGGGCTTGATCCTGTTAGTTTGCAAGCGGATAATCCTGACCTCATTTATGCTCGTATTTCTGGTTATGGACAGACTGGACCATACTCGGGAAAAGCGGGGTTTGCTTCAGCTTGTGAAGCCATTAGTGGGTTTCGTTTTGTGAATGGATATCCAGGGGAGGCGCCGGTGCGACCCAATTTAAGTATTGGCGATACTGTTTCAGGGTTACATGCCGTTATCGGCATATTGATGGCCTTGCGTGCTAAGGATCAGGCGAACCAAATTGGTGAAAGTGGGGGTCAAGTGGTTGATGTCGCTCTCTATGAGTCAATGTTTAATCTTCTTGAGGCCGTTATTCCTGAATACGATGGCGCCGGTGTAGTAAGGCAACCTTCAGGCACAACCTTGACCGGAATAGTCCCAACTAATACGTATAAATGTGCTGATGATAAGTTCATCGTCATCGGTGGCAATGGTGATTCCATATTTATGCGACTAATGAAAGCGGTAGGAAGAGCGGACATGGCAGAGGATCCTAAATATGCTACCAATGCTAGGAGAGTTGTCCATGAAACTGAGCTAGATCAGGTCCTTAGTGACTGGTGTAAAGCGCAGTCACTACAAGGTGCTATGGGAATTCTCGAGGCTAATAGAGTTCCCTGCGGCCCAGTATACAGTGCTGCAGAAATGCTAACGGACGAACATTTTAATTATCGCGGTTTGTTTGAGCAGGTAGAAATTAATGGCGAATCCCTTAAAATACCCGCGATTATGCCTAAACTTGTAGGTACACCTGGTGGTACAGAGTGGCCCGGACCCGAAGTGGCATCTCACACCGATGAAATCCTAGCAGGCCTAGGCATGGATTCTAGCGCTATCGCCGCCTTGAAATCCAGCGGTGCGGTGGCAGATTCAGCTTAAAAATCAATTGACTAAAACAACGATTAATTTCTCCAACTATCCGGATAATTCTATGACTATTACTTCATTCCATCCACCGCGGCGCACATTAATGGGCCCAGGCCCCTCCGACGTGAGTGATCGGGTTTTGCAGGCTATGGCTCGTCCTACTGTAGGACATTTAGACCCTAGCTTTATTGGTATGATGGATGAGACTAAGCAGTTATTACAGTATGTCTTCCAAACTCAAAATGAGCTCACGTTTGCAGTATCTGCACCTGGTTCGGCGGGAATGGAATGCTGCTTTGCCAATTTGGTAGAGCCGGGGGACAAAGTTATTGTTTGTCAAAATGGTGTATTTGGCGGACGTATGAAAGAGAATGTCGAGCGCTGTGGAGGCATCGCGGTAATGGTGCAGGATGATTGGGGGATGGCCGTAGACCCCATTAAGGTTGAAGAAGCCTTGATTGCCCACTCCGATGCCTGTTTGCTTGCTTTTGTTCATGCAGAAACTTCAACCGGAGCTCAGTCTGATGCCAAGACCCTAGTTAGTCTGGCCCATAAATACGACTGCTTAACTATAGTTGACGCAGTGACGAGTCTTGCTGGAACCCCATTAAAAGTTGATGAATGGGGCATTGATGCTATTTATTCAGGATCACAAAAATGCTTATCGGCGTCTCCGGGCTTGTCGCCCATTAGCTTTAACCAGCGAGCAGCAGATAAGATTCAAAACCGCACCAGCAAAGTACAGAGTTGGTTTTTAGATCTTAATTTGGTGATGGGGTATTGGGGTGGTGAGGGCAAACGAGCCTATCACCATACTGCGCCGGTTAATTGTCTCTATGGCCTTCACGAATCGTTGGTAATTGTCCAAGAGGAAGGTTTGGAAAATTCCTGGGCAAGACATCACGAAAATCATTTAGCGCTGCGCGACGGCCTTCAGCAATTGGGCATTAACTTTATAGTTCCTGAGCAGGACCGATTGCCTCAGTTAAATGCGGTAACTATTCCAGAGGGTGTCGATGATGCTTTGGTGCGCACTCGCTTGCTAAACGAGCACGACCTAGAGATTGGTGCAGGGCTTGGTTCACTGGCAGGAAAAGTATGGCGTATTGGTTTGATGGGACACGCCAGTAGCCAAAAAAATGTCGATTTTTGCCTTAACGCCCTTAAATCAGTGCTCTAAGCACTAGTTAGTGGGCGCCATCAAATCTAACAGTGCCAACACTGTAGCTTCTATGCCCGCTGTCACTGCCGGCTCAGGTTGGATTTTAAATAAAGGGCTATGGTGCGATGGCACGGCTGGACCGGTACCCGCTATAGCGGCCGCAATATAGTCTTTGTCGGTGCCACCAACTCTGAAGTAAACGCTTTTGATCTCAGGGTCTGTGGTAAAGAAAGGAAAGTCTTCAGCGCCCATTCCTTCTGGTTGATGAGAGGTAACGCGGTCTTCACCCATCGCGGTTTCCCAAACGTTCTTAAGGCGGCGAACCATTGCATCGTTATTGATGGTAGGCGGCGTAGATTCTTCTGAATAGACAACCTCTGGCAGTTTATCTTCTGGCAGTCCAGCAGCGCGACCTAGATTTTCAGCGATGCGCTTAATACCTTTCAATAATGTATCTCGGGTTTCAATGTTTGTATTTCGCACGGTCAGCTGCAGATGAGCTAGGTCCGAGATAATATTATGCTTAGTGCCGCTGTGAAAAGCACCCACAGTGACCACACCGGGCTGTCTGGGCGATAACTCCCGAGAAACAAGTGTCTGCAATGCCATGACGATTTGACTGCCCAGAACGATGGGGTCCTTTCCCGCATGAGGGTAGGCGCCATGGGCCCCTACACCACGTACATAAATATCAACGGTGTCTGCCCCAGCAAAAGGGGAGCCTTCTACGACGTTGATAACGCCTGCTTCAAGATTAGAAAAAACATGGAAAGCTAAGGCGTAATCAGGCTTGCCAAAGCGCTGCCAAAGATTATCTTCCATCATGGCTTTTGCGCCCAAAACACGCTCTTCAGCAGGTTGGCCAATAAGCATTAGGGTTCCAGACCACTGCTCCTTTCTATCAATCATTTGTTTAGCGGTGCCGATTAGGCTAGTAATATGCACATCATGACCACAGGCATGCATCACCGGAAATATTTTCTGGGTTACGGGGTCTAGTTGAGTTACTTGGGACGCATAAGAAAGGCCCGATTTCTCTTTAACGGGAAGACCGTCCATATCTGCACGCATCATCACCAGTGGCCCGTCGCCGTTTTTTAAGAGAGCCACAATACCCGTACCGCCCACATTTTCGGTGACACTAAAACCTTGGACTCGTAATTCTTTGGCGATCTTCTGAGAGGTTTTAAATTCGGCTAGACTTAGCTCGGGATTAGCATGGAATTTTTCGAACATATCGCCCAAGCGATTTTTGTAGTCAGCTTGAATCGAGTCAGCCAAATTATCCTTAGAGTGCGCTAGGCTAGTCATCGCAATAGTAAGAAGACTGGTGAGAGTTATTGTTATCCAACGTGTAGTTTTTATGCTCATGCTATTAACACTCCAGCTGCTAATGGTGATTTATTCTTGATTAAGGAATTCCATACACCAGTGACGATATCACATTTCCAACTTGTTGCAGGCTTTGGCTACTGCATTTATCAAGGGTGTCTTCCGATGTATGCCAGTAATCAGGGAATGGGTAATGAATTAAATCGACAACCGGGATACCGGCATCCAAAAAGGGTATATGGTCATCTTGAATGTAGCTACCGTCTCTATCTTTAAAAACGGTCGAATTTTGTGCCTTCGCTATTCCCCAAATTCGGTCTAATAGTTTTTCAGCTTGTGTCTTAGAGTATAACTCCCGAGGAATGGATAGGTTCTTATCGCAGACCATATCAAGAATGACACCGGCGCTAGGGCGATAAAAGGGGTTGCGCGCGACAAATTCTCTGGCGCCAATTGAGAACGGCAGATGATTTATATTACCCATATCCTCTAGGTCAAAAAACACCAAGTCTACGGTCACTGGGGGTGGGCTGATGGCAAAAATACGTGCCAGCTCCAATAATACCGCAACACCGGATGCACCGTCATTGGCGCCGGGAGTGGGCATTTTTTGTTTAATGAGACTCTCTTCTTGGTCTGACCTAGGTCGGGTGTCCCAGTGAGCGCCTAGCATGATACGACCTGCATTCGCTTTGGTGTTCTTATGCACAAAAGTGGCCCAAATGTTCGTGCCTTTCAAGCTGTGAGCCTCAAATGTCTGAACAGCGATCTGATCGGCGTGGGTCTTTACCGTTTGTTGAATATAGCGAAGGGTTTTTTGTTTAGCTTCCAAATTGCTTGGTTCACGTGGGCCATGGGCCAGTTGGGCGGCAATGTGTTGCATGGCTCGCTGGCCATCAAAATACGGCTCAGCACCTAGAGATCCAGCCGACACAGTCACTAAAAAGACTGATAAGACTAACTTCTCTATTCGTCCCATAAATTAAGCTCTGAGTGTCAGTCTGCTGGGTTATTTGCCGGTTCATCAAGGCTAGGTACGGCAATTAGCATGAACCCATAAATAACCGCGATAATAGGGCATAGTATATTGAAAAATGCGAAAGGCGCGTAATAAAAAGTACTTACACCTAAGGTGGCTGACATGTATGCGCCACAGGTATTCCAGGGCACAAGTGCAGATGTTAGGGTGCCTGAATCTTCTAGTGTTCGAGATAGGTTAATGGACTTTAGTTTTTGTTCTTTATAGGGTTCAACGAACATCTGCCCTGGAAGAACGATGGACAGATATTGATCGGCGGCCAAAATGTTCGTGCCTATACAGGTGCCAACTGTGGCAGCGATTAGCCCTCCCGCAGATTTCACTCTGCTAAGTGCAGCTTCTACGAGTCGCGCTAATAACCCTGTGCGCGCCATAGCGCCCCCAAAAGCCATGGCATTGATGACTAAGCCTATTGTGGCGAGCATGCTACTCATGCCACCTTTGGATAACAATGCATCTAAAGATTCATTGCCACTGACCGAATTGTACCCAAGGAACATAGCGCTAAATATACCTTTAAAGCCGGCTGCTGCAGCTGACAGACTCGAGTCGTTGGCCAGAGCAATAACCACATCCCACTGAAATATCACAGCAAAAAGACATCCAGCAACCGTCCCGCAGATTAGTGTGGACAGTGCTGGTAGCTTTTTGACTGCCATGACTAATAGTAAAACCAGTGGTACAAGCATTATCGGGTTGATAGTGAAGACTTCATCCATGGCAGTTTGTAGTGCAACAATATCGCTGATCACTACGTTGGAACTGCTGCCGAGGCCCATAAAGAAGAATATGATCAGGGTGATTAAGATCGCAGGAACGGTGGTCCACAACATGTGCTGAATATGATCAAACAGATCATTACTGGTCACTGCTGCAGCCAAGTTGGTCGTGTCTGATAAAGGTGACAGCTTATCGCCAAAGTAGGCGCCAGAGATTATGGCGCCAGCACTGACCCCTGGGGATAGGTCTAGTGCAGCGGCAATACCCATTAATCCTATCCCAAGAGTACCTGCGACGGTCCATGAGCTGCCGACACTAAAGCCAAGTAGGGCGCAGACTAGACAAGCTGTCACGTAAAAGTAGTCAGGTGACATAAGCGCTACACCATAATAAATCATGGTGGGGACAGTGCCTGATAGGATCCAGCTGCCGATTAGAGCGCCAACCATGAGTAAAATAAGTAAAGCCTGGACCGACATACTAATCGTCTCGATCATGCCTTTTTCGATTTCGCGCCATGTTAGACCATTCTTAATTCCGATCATGGCAGCAATCCCTGCCGCTAAAATCAGAGCTACTTGATTGGGGCCAAAGGAATCTAAGCCGAACACATAAACGGTGCCCGCCAGCATACTAATCAGCGCAACGACGGGGATAAGGGCATCAACAAGACTAGGTTTCTTGAGAGGTAGGTTGGGTTCTATCATTGAGGGGTCTTCAGTGATTGTCAATTATTTAGAGTCGCCGTTAGTCTCAACTCGCTCGGTCCTTTTTTCTCGATAATACAATATGGCTCAAGGTCTTCTCAACACCATCTAGTGCTGCAATCGAATCAATCGCCCTATCTAATGCTTCAGTCGTCGACTCTGTCACCATGGCCATCAGATCATATTGACCGCTAATAGTACACAACATATCCAATTGGGGGTGTTTCTGAATTTGCTGAACAATATTGGATGTTTTTTGTGACACGACGGAAATCATAATATAAGCGCTGACTCTGCGTTGCTCGTAATGAGGGTTGATTTTTACCGTATAACCTTGGATAACACCCGTGCGTTCAAGACGCTCCATGGCCTGCTGCACCGTTGCACGGCTCAGGCCTAGTTGCTTAGCCAAATCAGAAACAGAGCGGCGGCTATTTTCCTGCAACAGGCTAATAAGCGCTTGTTGGTTTTTCATAGCAATATGATCCTAAATATTACAAAAAGATAAGTAATAATAAACATATTTATAGCTTTGGCAATACAAATTGACAGTTTAGCGTCGTAAAATGGTCACAGTTAAAGGCTTTTGCAAAAGGAAAATAAGATGGATTTGGCGGTTGAACAAATGAACACAGTGATAGAAACTAATCAGCGGGCGATGCTTGAAAAGGATACTCGAGAGCAGATAGCCTTTAGCACACCCTGCGCGGAAAACTACGCTGGCCCGGTCTTAGCTGTGTCTGATCAACGGCTGCGAGGCAACGCTCGAAGCTTTATTGCTGCCATGCCGCGAGTGCGACCACATTTTGCAGTGAAAGCTAATCCTGACGCTAACATTCTTCAAATATTTAAAGAAGAGGGTTGTTGCTTTGAAATTGCCTCGACAGCTGAGTTGCAAGCTATGGTTGATCTGGGTGCAAATTTGGAAACCGTTTTTTTCTCTAACCCGATTAAATCACCGGCGGCCATTAGGGAGGCAGCTGCGGCTGGCATTCAATGGTTTGTTGTTGATACGCCGGAAGAAGTACTAAAAATAGCGGCTATTAAGCCTGACGCTAAATTATATTTGCGTACCGAAGTGAGTAATGAAGGATCTGTCTGGCCACTGGCGGGTAAGTTTGGTGCTAGTTCCTCGGGCATCACTGCAACTATCGAAGCGGCCAAAAGTGCCGACATGCAGATTACCGGAGTGACGTTCCACGTTGGCTCACAGTGCGCCAATATCAATAATTGGGTTGAAGGGATTCACGCTGCAAAAAAGATTTTCTGTCAACTTGAAGACAATGGCTGGACTCCAGAGCTGTTGAATCTTGGAGGAGGCTATCCTGTCCAGTTTACTGGGACTGAACCTGCCATTGCAGAGATTGGCATGGCCATTAATAAAGCGCTAGAGACTATTCCTGATTCTATTCAGGTCATGGCTGAGCCTGGTCGCTTTTTAGTGGGCTCGGCTGGCTGTTTAGTGACTCAGGTTGTCGGTATCGCAACACGAGACGAAAAACGCTGGTTATACCTAGATACTGGTACCTACGGTGGGTTAATGGAGTTGGCTGAAGGTTTCCCGTCAAATATAGTGAGTCAGCGCACTGGTGAGCCTAGGTTGTGGACCATGGCTGGCCCAACATGTGACTCGATTGACGTTTTTGGTGAGCATAGTCTTCCCTCAAATATGGAGGTAGAGGATATGGTGTTTATCACCAACCTGGGCGCCTATTGCACTACCTGTGCTAGTGATTTCAATGGGTTTCCTATTCCTAAAATGGTTATGGTTGCCTAAAAACGACCAAGACTTGAAATTTAGCACAAGCCAAGGATGGATCTGCTAATGATTGATAAGTTAATCGGAATATACAACGCCAACGGTTCAGTTGTCGGAGAAGCACAATACTTTTATGGCAAATCAATAGGCCAAGCCCATTGTGCGCTCTGTGATATTACTCATGGGGCATTTAAGGGAAAACCTGCACAGATTTACTATTTCAGACTAATCTAAGAGGGCTTCGGTTTATTATATTGGAGCACTAGATCGGCTTTCCGGTAGGGTTGAATCTGAACGTGCCTTGTACGACGTCTAATAAAGATAAGTAATACTTAATAATCTCTATGGAGATGGCATCATGAATGTGTTCAAAAAAACCCTTAAATATTTTCTATCATTGATTGTGGTTGCAGGCCTTGGTTTGTATGCCTGGTTTTGGGCGGCACCAGTGGGTGTCAATAATTACGTCAACAAAGTCTCCATTCAGATGCTGTTTAAATCACCTGAATTATTAACTTCTCTTGGGCTGATCGATAATTCTCCTCTGGACTTTCATAGTGGTACGTTGGGTGAATACGACCAACAGTCTGAATTAGAGATGCTCGAATTTTTGCGTGAGAGTCGCAGTGGCCTGAATGACTATGGGCCTGAAGGCCTTGAAGGGCAGGAACTATTAAGTTGGAAAATCGTGGCCTGGTTCTTTGATGACATCATCCGACAAAGCGAATTTGAGCATGGTGGTTACCGTGTTAATCAGATCTCTGGTGTGATGGTTAATATGCCACGGTTTTTGACTGACCAGCATCAAATAGTCGATGAGCAAAGTTTCCTAAATTACATCTCGCGGCTTGAGGAGTTTGACCGTGTTATAGGTGAAGTCAAAGTTCGAGTGCTAGATGATCGAGATAGCGGCACAGTACCCCCTGATTTTGTCATCGAAAAAGCACTTATGGGTATGCGCTCTTTCTCTGGCTCAGGTGCTGAGGCCAACCCGTTGATCGCAACCTTACCAGCGAAACTTGAAAAACTTGATGACATTAGCATGGAGCGAAAGGCTGAGTTAACGCAACAGGCGGTAGCCGTTGTTGAGGGTAAAATTTTACCCCAATATGCTGAAATGATTGCTGTTTTTGAGGGCCTTTTAGCCACCAGTAACCACGATGCGGGTATTTGGCGATTACCACAAGGGGAAGATATCTATCGCGCAGCTTTACGTTCAAACAATTCAACGACCTTGACCGCGGATGAGATCCATCAAATCGGTTTATCAGAGGTGGCGCGTATTGAGCTGGGAATGGAAACTATTTTGGTCAATGAGGGCTTAGTTGATGGCTCTATTGTGTCGAGAATTCGTTACTTAATGGAACTGCCCGAACACAACTTTGCTAATACAGACGAGGGGCGTGTTGAGCAGATAGCCTACCTAAATGAGGTCAATGACCAACTTATGGCTAAGGTGGCCGATTACTTCATCACCATACCACCACAGCCACTGAAAATTGTCAGAGTGCCTGAATACTCTCAGGATTCGGCGCCTGGTGGTTATTATAATCCACCTGCATTTGACGGGTCTGCGCCAGGCCGTTTTTATATCAATCAAAAGGACACGAGAGATAATCCTCGTTGGACGCTACCCACGCTGATGTATCACGAGGGATCACCTGGCCATCATTTCCAGCTATCTGCCTCTCAGTTGATCGAAAATGTTCCGTTCTTACGCAAGGTCAGCCTTTTTAGCGCCTATTCTGAGGGCTGGGCGCTGTATTCAGAGCGCATAGCTGCAAGTGACATGGGCATGTACGATAATGACCCACTGGGCGACTTAGGTCGACTCCAGGCCGAGATGTTTCGCGCAGTGCGTTTAGTGGTGGATACCGGTATGCACGCTAAACGCTGGAGTCGAGAGCGAGCCATTGAGTACATGCTGTCAAAGACCGGTATGACTGAATCTGAAGTAACCCGAGAGATCGAGCGCTATGTGGTTTGGCCGGGACAAGCGACGGCCTATAAGATAGGTCAGCTGTATATATTAAGGTTACGCGCCATGGCCGAAGACCAGTTAGGTGAGGCCTTTGATATTAGAGAGTTCCACGAGATGATATTACTCAATGGAGCCATGCCGCTGGAGATTCTGGAGGAGTCGGTTGAGTCTTGGGTGGACAGTCAGAAATCACTATTATAATTACCTTGTCGACATATTTAGATTTAATCCCATAGGGTATACTCACAAATCTGCGCACAGAAAATTCAACAGGAGATTAATAATGAAAACTCGTTTATCCACTTTTATATTTTTACCTAGTCTATTAATAGGGCTCATGCTTGTCGCCTCGACAGCCTTGGCAAAACTGCCAGGGGAGGGGCAATCTATTCTAGAACTACGCAGATCAGAGTTTAGTAATCTTAGCGTATCGCCTTCCGGAAAATACATCAGCATCGTGATGCGGCGAGATGACCGAAATACACTGGTAATCATGGATCGTGCCACAGGAAAACTGATTCCTGGCAAAAGTGTGAGATACGACAAGCGCGACAATATGGAAGTCCAGGGTGGTCAATGGATAAGCGACGAGATATTCTACTATTCAGTTTATGTCGATGATGGAAAATATCGCCCCGGATACAACGGTGATATATTTCTCCTTCACATGAACAAAGATGTCAACGAGCGGGTTTGGCATTGGACAGGAAGCTATGAAAAGCGCCTGAAAAAAAGTGGCAATTTGATTCGGGGTAACTTACGTATTATTTCTAGGCTCCCCTTAGATGATGAGAATGTTCTAGTCTCAGTCTATCCTTGGAAGCGCAGAGATGGCGGAGTAAGGCCCATTATTTACAAGATGAATCTCTTCAACGGTAATTTTAACAAAATCAAAGTTGGACCTGCTCGCGGTGCCGACATCATGTCAAATAAAAATGGAACTTCACTAGATTTTATAAACGAATGGGTTGATTGGGGAG
>DUBX01000003.1:0-29660 GCA_012960115.1 Porticoccaceae bacterium | reverse complement strand
AGATTTTCCGGGCAGCTTTTCACCCCGAAAGGTGTCTGATGATGGAAAGTTCGTTTACGGATTAACCCAGCTAGAAAAAGGCATTAATGCGTCTCAATCATTAGTAAAAGTATCTCTAGACTCGGGAGAATATGAAGTCATCCATAATTTTGGCTTTGTCTCTCAAATATCTATCGGCTTCACAGAACGTGGCGGCCACCCAGAATATGCGACCTGGGTTGATGACAAACCTCAGATAAAAGTATTTAAAAAGACTCGACCAGCGCAAGTATTAGCGGGCTTTGCAAAGGGCTTCCCTGGTTACCTGGTGGTAAACACAGGGTCTGATGATGCTGAAGAAAATATAACACTTTATGTGGGATCCCCTGGGATAAAAGGCGAGTATTATATCTGGGAAAAATCAACCGGCAGCGCACGCTATTTGTTTAGCCAACAAGAGGCGGTAGATCAACTAGGGCTGAACTCCTTTGAATCAATTAAATACACCGCCAGTGATGGCGCTCAACTCCAAGGCTGGTTGCTAATGCCCCGCAGCGGCAAGCCCAAGGCGTTAATTAACCATATTCATGGTGGCCCACACGGACCTTACAACAGGTATGTATTTGATACTGAAATGCAGATTTTGGCTGAAATGGGATATGCCGTATTTGCCCCTAACTTTAGAGGCTCAGGTGGTTATGGTAAAAACCTAGAGCGTGCAGGATACAGACAATGGGGTACCCGTATGCTTGATGATATGCGAGAAGGTGCTGAGTTTGTGCAAGAAAATTATGATGTCGGCGACAAGGTTTATACCATGGGAGGCAGTTATGGTGGCTATGCCAGTGCGCAAAATATAGTACGTCATAATGACTACTATGATTGCAGTGTTATTGTTGCTGGTTTCTTTGAGTTTGACGAACTAACGGCAACGTGGGATGGAAGACGAGGTTTCAACACCAACGACTTCACTAACACCACGATGGGCACAGACGCAGCTCGTTTAAGAGCTATGTCACCGATACACAACCTAGACAAGGTGAAAGTACCCATACTCATTATTCATGGTAAAGCAGACCGTCGAACGCCTCTAGCAGGCGCCAAGAAATACGTCAAAGCGTTGAAGAAAACTAACATCGACTTCAAACATCACTTCTACTCTAATGAAGGCCATGGACTGTATTTTGATGACAATAGCTTAGACCAGTATGAAAAAATTAACACCTTCCTCAACCAGTGCGATGCCAGACCGCCCTTAAATGTAGCTTCGCGCTAAATTAAATGGACAATAAAAAAGCCCCCATTTAGGGGGCTTTTTTATTGATGCCTCTTCTCACTTCACTTCACGTATTTTGATCTTTTTACCATCTTGATTTCTCAAAAATTGGGCCCCTAAGAAGCCGCCTTCTATATTCACTTGATCATTGACTTCAAAGCTTATGGGCCGTTCGCTGGTTTTGCGGAAAATTCTACCCGTATCAGTGTAATAATAGACCTTCCTGCTTTTCGTGGTATGGACCTTGGTCACCCGCATGGATAAGGAGTTAGCAATTACTTGATCATATGCGCTCTGGGCAGCGGCAACGGTGCCAACCTGTGCGGCTGGTCTCTCTGGTGTGCGGGTTATTGCTCCGACAACCGGTGTATTCGCTACACTGTTGTTTGTCATTGTCGGTGAGGGAGCAGTGTATCCAAGCGTCCGATCATAGCAGGCCAGTCTTGCACGGTTGTCGGCGATGCTCAAACAATCGTTAACATCACTAGATTGAGCAGCTGCAGAGACAGTTAGTCCAATCAGTAGGATTAATTTGCGTGTACATTCCATGCGACAGGTACTCCTTCATTGTTTATTGGGTTAATCTTAATATTAGTAAACCCAGCGTCAGTTAGCTGAGTTTGAAAAGTTTTTATTTCCGTGTCATTGCGAGCCACATTAACCATCTGAACAAAGCGCTCTTTCGATGCATGAAAATCAGGCAAGATGCTGTCAATAAAGTCTCGCCGTTGATGTTCTGGCTGACGGATCTTTTTAAAGAAAGCCAATACGCTTTGTGAAAAATCAACCAGTATGGGGTTGCGTTCTGCTGTTGACTTGTTCATCACGGATGAAATAAATTCATTGACAGATTCTCTAGCGGCTTCCGCTTTGGGCGATTTTGACAAGGCTTTTAAATCGCCCTGGCATTGATTAAGTTCATCGTTAATATCATTGATGTAGGTGACGATCTTCTTCATCTGATCGAAATCAAATTCTGTTAAGGCTTTTACGGACATCTCAGTAATTACAGATTTAGCGTGATGCATTAACAGCGTCAACTGGCCATCTGGTGCGAGTAATTTTTTAAGTAAGGGTAAAGATTGTTCGAGCGGCGAGTATTCAAGTCCATAGACCGAGGCGATCAGATCAAACTGCTCGGTTGACTGGAATTTTTCAATACCGGTTTCACTATGAAGCGACAGCGTTAAGTTATGGTTACCGCGTTTTTGTACAGCTTCCGATAGTTGCACCTGCGCTGCATCAACACCTGTGTAAGTGCCTTTAATATTTAAATCCAGCAAGCAGGGCACAAGTGATGCATTGCCACAGCCTACTTCAAGAATATTTAGGGCTTTTTCTTCTCTCTGACTGACAATGGTTGACCACCAGTCGGCGATATAGCCTTTGGTATAGCCATCGGCATAGTATTCACCAAACGTCGTACTATGGCCTTTTTGCCAAAAATTTCCCCATGCTTCCATTTTTTTTCCTCAAAAAAAGAGCCCGCCTAGGCGGGCTCTTTATCTTACTTAAGTAACGCTTACTTTACATCTCGATCGTATATTGCATGTAGATAACTCGGCCGAGGATAGAGTATTGGTACTCATCTGCTTGTGAACCAAAAGCATCAAGCAGTGGATCTTCATTGGTCAAGTTGTTAGCACCAATAGTTAATGATCCATAGTCGCTCAGGTCGTATGAAGCATTCAAGTTATAGGTCTTGTATGAATCCCACTTAACCTCACCACTTGAACTTTCAGACTCACCGATGTAGTCAGCACTAAATGCTGCAGACCAGTTGCCCATTGTCCAAGAAACAGTGGCATTAGATCTCCACTCAGGGAAACCTAAGGTATCAACTGCATCACCTAGGATACCAGTACCGAACTGAGCTTCCGTCTCATACTTTAGGTACTTAGTAGCTTCGCTGCGAATACGGAAGCTTCCGTATTCATCAGTATCAATGGTTCCGTCTATACCCATGTCAAGTGATTCACGACTTACATCGCTCACTGCGTTCTGATAGCCCGCTGCGATAGAGGTAACACTACCATTGGCTTGACGAACGACCAGTGGGTTGTTGCCGCCAGTATTGTAATCAACATTCAGCATGTCCTGTGCAGATACATACTCAACTGCATTTTGCAGCTCAAGAGTAACAAACTGTAACTTGCCCACCCAGTTATCATTATAGGTGTATTGCGCTCCGAACGAGAAGGTCTCAGATGTTTCTGCACCCAAGTCTGGGTTTGAACCAATGAAGGTGTCAAACTGACGAGAGGTACAGTCAGCTTCTGGAGTACCAACTAATGCACAACCATAGTAGTCAGTTGCACCTTCAGCAGAGAACGATGTAGCACCGTAAAGGCTGGCAAGGTCTGGGGCCCGGAAGCCTTGACCGTATGACGCTTTAAGGACCAAATTATCGATCATAGTGAAGGTTGCGCCAACACGAGGAGATACTTCGTTACCAAAGTCAGAATAATCATCATAGCGAACCGCTAAGTCGACTTCTAAGTAGTCGGTAACTGGTAGAATAGCTTCAGCCGTTATAGCTTTAACGCTGCGAGAACCTTCAGCAGAGTTACCCGCTGAACCACCTACGAGACCTGCTTCTGATTGCGCATCAACCAATGCTGCGTAGTTAATGGTAAAATGCTCGATACCAGCTGCGAGGATCGCTTGTCCACCGGCCATCTCAAACATGTTGTACTGAATACCGGCAAAAAGCTTTTGCTGATTCATACGATCATCATTAAGAGTCGTGGATTTGAGGTTGGCAACATAAGTATCATAGTCTGTAATACCTTCAGCAACGTTTTCGGCAAAACCACCATAGCTTAGGTAGTACTGACCGATAGAGGCTGAACGATAGTCGGAATATGTGTAGTAGGCTTCAAATGAAAGATCATCATTAATATCTACGTCCACTCCAAAGTTGACGTCAACTAGAGTGTCATTAACAACGTTGTCACGAGTGCCGATATCAACCCAGCGGAAGTAACCATTCATTTCCTGGCCAAACGGGTTTTTTGGGTCGCCGGCAAGAGCCACGCCCGGAGCTGCTGGTGGCGCATAGCGTCCAAATGATTCGTTATTAGACAATATGGCATCAACGTAGATGCTAACATCATCACTCACATCATAGTCAGCGTTGACATAAGCGTTGATACGATCCATTGAGGCTCGGTTAGCAGAAACGTTCGCGTAGGCATAGCCACAGTAGAAACCAGCGTCAGGCCCAAATACCGCGTCAGCTTTCAGCTCACCAACGAAAGAACCATCATCAACACAGTTAAGACCTGGGTTAACATACCAAGTGTCACGATTAGTGTCGCTGAATGGAATAGATGTATCATAGTTAGGGTTAATTAACGAGTAACCATAAAATGAAACACCTTCTGTTTCTTGATAGCCTGTAATAAAACCATCGCCATTCAAGTCGCTGTAGCGAGCCGCTGTGAATGAACGGTCTTTATCGAATACAGGATCACGAGTGTCCATTTCAATACCAAAGGTTACAGAACCCTTGTCACCTTGAGCGCCGGTTAAGAAAGAGAAACCATGCTCAGAGCCGTTATCTTTTGAGCGATCACCATAACGAACGGTAAATTCTGCTCCATCGTAGCCTGACTTAAGAATTACGTTTACAACACCGGTTACGGCGTCAGAACCATATACCGCAGAAGCACCATCAGCAAGTATGTCGATTCTCTCAACAAAAGACATAGGTATAAGGTTAAGGTTTACAGAACCACCACCGCCTAATGAAGCTGAACCAACAGTACGACGACCATTAATCAGAACAGCTGTTCGTGATGCGCCAGCTCCTCTAAGGTTGAAGGTAGCATTAGACTGAGCTGAGTTACCTGATGACTCACGGAAAGAACCGAGTGAGTTAAGAGTTGATGAGCGAAGTGCATCAGCAACAGAAACGTCGCCTGACAGCTTCATATCTTGAGCCGTAATACTAATGACAGTTTGCGACTCAGGAGCCTTGGTACGCTTAATGCGTGATCCTGTTACAGAAATCTCCTCAATTTCAATTTCTTCATTTGTATCCTGTGCCAACAGTGGCATAGAAGCAGACAACAGCAGCGACGCCCCGATTGAAGCACGAATGGCTTTAGTTAGAGGTGTAATTTTCATTTAATATCTCCCTTGCATTTATTGTTATCCTTATTGGCACTAAAAAAACTGACTTAAGCTTTCTATCCATATATTAAAAAGCGAATGATAGTCACCAATAAAGGCTTTAAGTTGACTTGTTATTCTGCAATATTTAATTAGAACGTGATAAATCCCATAAAAAATGAAACTTATCCACCAAGTCCGAGTCAATCCTACCCCAAAATTCACGAGTGCGCATGTTTTTTACATCAAAATCATACATAAATTCAATGTCAGAATAATTAATGGACTTTTAAATTCGTAAAATAGTATATATACATAAAGATTAGGCGGAGATTGGGATGTTTTAATTGTTTGTTAATGCTAGAGGTTGTGGGCGCTTTTCGTGTAGTTGTTTGGCTTTGATCGTTAGCCAAAGCCATCTTCATGAAGATAAAGAACATCGACGAGCACTATATAATATCGTTTGATGCCAATCCTTTGACCGTGATTTCAGCGTATTGCAAATACTCTTGCAGAATTTCAATGGTTTGGTTGCCTAACTGAGGGGGTGCCAAATCGTATTCTATTTGGGATCGACTGTAGTTTATTGGGTTGGCGACTAACTTTAGGTCACCCGCACGAGTGTCTTGCATGGTTAGAACCATATTACGGGACTGTATCTGGGGGTCGTCGAATACTTGATCTATGGTATTGATGGGGCCGCAGGGAACTGCATGGTCTTCAAATTTAGATAGCCAATACTGGCTGGTTTGTTGTTTGAGATGTTTGGTAATTTGGCCACAAAGCGTCACGCGGTTATTAACACGTGCAGTGTTAGTGGCATAACGTTGGTCGTCAGCCCATGTAGGTTCACCGATGACTTGGCAGAAGCGCTGGAACTGTTGGTCATTTCCTACCGCGACAATAATATGACTGTCTAAGGTAGCAAATGCTTGATAGGGGACTATGTTGGGATGTGCATTGCCCAAGCGACCTGGGATTTGGCCACCAATGAGATAATTACTGGCCTGGTTCGCCATGACGGCGGCCTGAACGTCGAGTAGAGCAAGGTCAATATACTGTCCCATACCGGAATGATGGCGTTCTAAGAGAGCGCCTTGAATAGCATTGGCAGCGTAGAGCCCAGTAAATATATCTGTTACTGCGACGCCAACTTTGGTGGGGCCGCCACCATTTTGGCTATCGGGTTCGCCTGTAACACTCATTAGTCCAGCCATACCTTGGATAAGAAAATCATACCCGGGACGTTGAGCGTAAGGTCCAGTTTGGCCAAAGCCAGTGATCGAGCAGTAGACCAGTTTGGGATTAACCTTTTCTAAAGAAGAGTAATCAAGCCCATATTTAGCCAGGCCTCCCACTTTATAATTTTCAATCAGCACATCAACTTTAGCGGCCAGTTTGCGGATAATATCCTGACCCTCTGGCTGAGTGATATCGACGGTAAGGGATCGTTTTCCACGATTAGCTGAGAAAAAGTAGGCGGCATCTTCAGTGTCGTTGCCAGCTGTATCTTTTAGGTATGGAGGTCCCCAATGGCGTGTATCATCGCCTACCTTAGGTCGCTCTACCTTGATTACGTCTGCTCCTAGGTCCGCTAATAATTGCCCAGCCCAAGGGCCGGCTAATACCCGACTCATATCCAATACGCGATAACCTGTGAGTGGACCCGCCATGATTTTCCCTATCTATGAGTCAATCTAACTAAAGGCTTGAATGCCCGTTTGCGCTCTGCCTAAGATCAAGGCGTGGACATCTGCTGTACCTTCGTAGGTATTGACGACTTCAAGATTCAGCATATGGCGCATCACTGGATATTCATCAGAAATACCATTTCCGCCATGCATATCTCTCGCCATTCGAGCTATTTCTAGGGCTTTACTGCAGTTATTACGCTTCAGTAGTGATATTAACTCTGGGGCCAGATTGCGTTGCTCATTTAAACGTCCAGCGCGAAGAGACCCCTGCAAGCCGAGACTAATATCGGTCTGCATGTTGGCCAGCTTAAATTGAATAAGTTGGTTAGCGGCTAAGGGGCGGTTGAACTGCACTCGATCCAGAGTATATTGCCTGGCTGCGTGCCAGCAACTTTCGGCAGCACCTAAGGCGCCCCAGCTGATACCATAGCGAGCAGAATTCAGGCAGCCAAAGGGCCCTTTAAGGCCTTGCACATTGGGCATTAGTTGCTCTTCGGCAACAAATACTTCATCCATGACAATCTCGCCGGTAATGGAAGCACGCAGTGCCAATTTACCTTCAATTTTGGGCGCAGAAAGACCTTTCATGCCTTTTTCGAGAATAAAGCCACGAATGATGCCATCGTCGGTTTTAGCCCAAACAATAAATACATCGGCAATTGGTGAGTTACTAATCCACATTTTACTGCCAGAAATAAGGTATCCACCATCCACAGTCTTAGCTCTAGTTTTCATGCCTCCCGGATCAGACCCAGCGTCAGGCTCAGTAAGGCCAAAACAGCCTACCCACTCGCCGGTGGCAAGCTTGGGGAGATATTTTCCTTTTTGTTGCTCAGTTCCATAGGTGTAAATAGGGTACATAACCAGGCTGGACTGAACACTCATCATTGAGCGGTAACCAGAATCAACTCTTTCAATTTCTCTGGCGACCAACCCGTAGCTAACATAGCTAACGCCGGGGCAGCCATAGCCATCAATCGTTGCACCTAGCAAACCCAGCTCGCCCATTTCATTAAATATATTTCGATCTGTGTTCTCTTGGCGGTAGGCCTTAAGAATTCTAGGCGCTAATTTATCTTGAGCGTAAGCTGCGGCCGTGTCGCGCACTAGGCGCTCTTCGTCGGTGAGTTGATCATCGAGATTAAACGGATCTTGCCAGTTGAACTTGCCCCAATCGCTTGCCATTACAGATTCCCTATATAAAACGTATCGATTAATCGTTGCTCTAAGTCATTTATTATAACGCAGTCCGCACTAGAATTTTCTATACGGAATAATATTCCGCTGTTTGATCCAGTGACTTGGTTGCTCGAGCGATCAGTAAATCAATTTCTTCGTGGGTGCTGACAAACGGAGGGGAGATAATCATCGAGTCTCCCACCGCGCGCATAATCAAGCCATTAGCCACGCAAAACTCACGACAAATACCACCTGACTTTTGTTCAGGTTCAAGACGTTCGCGACTCTCTTTATTACGCACCAATTCGATGGAACCAAGCATGCCAGCACCACGCACATGGCCCACAATTGGGTGACTACTTAGTGCCGTCCACTGCTGTTGCAGATAGGGGCCAATATCATCTGCCACTTGCTGTATAAAGTTTCCATTTTCCATTATATCCATAGTGGCCAGGGCTGCTGCGCAAGCAATAGGATGGCCAGAATAGGTGAACCCGTGGCCGAATTCACCGCCATCTCCAGTAATAACTTCAGCGACTTTTTCGCTGACCATAACGCCGCCTAAGGGCTGAAAGCCATTGGTGACTGCCTTGGCAAAGGTTAATAGGTCGGGTTCCATGCCATAGGTTTCACAACCAAATAGTTTGCCGGTCCGTCCAAAACCACAAATAACCTCATCACTGACAAAGAGAATATCCCGTTCTTTTAAAATACGACGAACCTCTGGCCAGTAGCTGTCGGGGGGCACAATAACCCCACCCGCACCCTGAATGGGTTCAGCGATAAAGGCTGCAACATTTTTTTCACCCAGCTGATCTATTCTTTTTTCTAGCTCTCGAGCTGCTTGAAGCCCAAAGTCTTCTTCGCTAAGATCGCCGCCGCTGACATACCAGTTAGGGTCAGCGATGTGTTGAACGTAGGGCAGAGTTTCAAATTGGTTATGGACAAATTCAAAGCCACCAAGGCTAGCTGATGCAATGGTGCTGCCATGATAGGCGTTGGTACGGGCTAAAATAATTCGTTTTTTCGGCTGCTTTTTAGTATCCCAATAACGACGAATCAGGCGAATATTGGTGTCATTTGCCTCGGAGCCTGAATTGGTGAAAAAAACATGAGTAAACTGCTTTGGAGCTAAGTTCACTAGACGATCAGCAAGTTCTACCGCCGGGGTATTACTGCATTGGAAAAAGTTATTGTAGTACGGCAGTTGCTTAAATTGCTTACTGACCGATTCGGCGATAGCGGGTTGGCTATAACCAAAACTACAGCACCAAAGACCAGACATGGCGTCCAGCATTTGGTTGCCATCAGTGTCATAGATGTAAATATGTTCGGCACGATCAAT
The DNA here is from genome assembly GCA_012960115.1 of Porticoccaceae bacterium. Lineage (GTDB taxonomy): Bacteria > Pseudomonadota > Gammaproteobacteria > Pseudomonadales > Porticoccaceae > HTCC2207. The sequence continues at coordinate 20,071 of DUBX01000003.1, read as the reverse complement.
GATCCTCCCAGGATTCCGCTGGTAATCACCAAAGTCGGTAAAAGGATGAAGATGCCGCGCTGCGTCTAATTTTTGCCACTCTGCTGTCGTTCTGATTTTGCTCATAATTTATCTCGTGGTAACTGACCCACTGTTTGTTTTAGCCGCGCTTTATTAATGAGCGAACTAACCCTAAAAGAGTATGTTTAAATAGTCACTGGTGAATGATTATTTGACCACAAATTAAAGTTCTAGTCAGTCACCCAAAAGGGGTGGTGAAAGATCTTTTATTAAAGATAATAAATTGTTCGAAAGTGGGTGTGTTAGTACGCCATAAAATATGAGAAAACACTATGTCTAAATCGCTACCCTTAGTAGGAATTGCCTGCGATGTAATCGCTAATGGTCTCCATCAGTTTCACGGCACCGGTGAGAAATATATCAACGCCGTGGCCCATGGTGCAAATGCAATACCAATGCTATTGCCTGCTTTCGGTAATGGTACTGATATTACCGATTTAAACACTCTATACACTGTGGAGGACTTAGTGAGCCAATTTGATGGTTTATTTTTAACTGGAAGTCCTTCTAATATTCAACCTCATCATTTTATGGGTCCCGCCCACGAGGAAGGGACATTAGAGGACCCCCAGCGAGATAGTCTGACCTTACAGTTAATCAATGAATGCATGAGGCAGGGCGTGCCTATCTTGGCGGTATGTCGTGGGTTTCAAGAGCTTAATGTTGCCTTTGGTGGAACGCTTCACGCTAAAATTCATGAAATCGAGGGATACCACGACCATCGTGAAGACAAAACAAAAGACCGAGACGGTCAATATGGGCCAGTGCACTCAGTGAGTGTTACTGAGGGAGGGCGATTACACGAGCTTACTGGTGAGACTACTTGGCAGGTAAATTCTCTGCATAGTCAGGGCATTAATGAGTTGGCCGAGAGTTTGGTGGTTGAGGCTGTTGCCGATGACGGCCTTGTAGAGGCGGTTTCCCTGGCAACAGGGTATGGTGGTCAAGATAATTGGATAATGGGGGTGCAATGGCATCCCGAATGGCAGTTTGAATCTAACAAGGTATCGACAGCTGTGTTCCAAGAGTTTGGCCGGCAGATCCGCAATGGTATGAGCGCCAGGGGCAGATAGGTTTCCATAAAATACCCAGAAGATGGCGCAGAAATAGATCTCGATGGCTAATCCCTTGGCGCGGCGTATATTTCTCGCCCGTCAAACCAGGTCGACAGGATTTGAGTCTCTGAAATCCTGTCACTTTCTCCTTGTTGCTCTAGTTTTAATAAGTCCTGGCTCAGGACCACAAAATCCGCTTTTTTGCCGACTTCTAATGAGCCCGTAATATCTTGCTGATCGAGCATCGCAGCCCCATTGATGGTGTAAGCATCCAAAATATCACGAACAGAGATAGCTTCACTTTTATTGTATATGCGGCCACTTATTTCATTCTTGCGCGTCACTGCTTTTTCAATGTTCAGCATCGGGCGAGGGTCGCGAGCTTCAACGGGCGCGTCACTGCCAGCTACTAATACGCCTCCGGCTTCAAGTACAGACCCAGCGGGATAGCTATTTTGGTAGGCATAGCCGGAGGGATCAAAAAGATCACTTTCAGACATAATGGGGTCGATAAAAGGCGATACCATCATTTGATATTGTATAAAAGGCTCGATCCAGGAGTACGTAAAGGCCATGTAAACGTCCAGATCAGCAATACGCGAAATATCGCTTGGGTGCACTAACTGTGCGTGAGCCATCGATACCTTTGCTTTAGATTTAGGGCTTTGTTTTTTGGCCTCAGCAAAACTATCCAACGCTAAGCGAACGGCGCGATCACCGATGGCATGACTGTGAACATTAATACCCGCATCATAAAGGGCCAAAGTATAGTCTCGTATAAAACTTTCTTCTCGTTCATATACCCCGTTGAATTTCCTGCATTGGAGAGGAGAAAAGCCCTGTGCATCATAAAAATCGCTTGCCGATATGGAGGGTAAGTTAGTGTCCGCCTGATGACGTAACTCGATACAGGCCGCGGATTCTGTGTCCACATATCCAATGACCTCTAGCGCCTGAGTATTGGAATCCACCTTGAATTGGGGTTGTAAATAATCCGTTAAAGAGGCGGCATTAGGCAGTGTTGGAGGGTTTGCATAGGGGTCACCTTCCGTAACGCCGTCAACGAAGATTTTTGCGGTATCAATTTTTAAATTTTCTACATTCTTATGTCTGCGTTGGATAGCCGTAAATTCATTAATAAGACGTTCGATATTAATGGGTTTATCTGGGCATGGTCGATAATCTTCAAAATCCGCAAAAAAAGCGACAGTCATGCGATGAGTCAGCGGCGATTGTTTAGCCCATTTGGCAAAAAGATCGATGTCGTGCTCTTTAAGTGAAGCTTCCATCGTCGACGTAATACCTGAGGCGGCTAGTCGTTGACCAATTTTTTGATAAAGCGCTAAATCAATATCAGGGTAACCCCAAAGATTAGGAACATTGACTAATTTACGTGCGTCTTCGTTGATCATGCCATTAGGCTCGCCCGAAGAATCGACGCCAACAAGTTCTTTAAAAGTTGCAAATTCCTTATTGAGTGTTTCCTGATTTAGACCAACCACATTGCCGGTGCGATCGGCAGCTAGTTTTAACGCATGGCTGTTCACCGCGCCATGGTGGCCATCATTTCCTAGCAAAACGATCGGGTGTTTAGTTGACACGGCATCTAAAGCCTTACGGATGGTAGGCAGTTTTACTGAGGGTTCATTGCCCCCTGAAAACGCCCATTGCTCTACTGTTAACCAATCACCTGAAGGTAGTTGTAAACGATTAATGCATTTTTTTAAACGAGGCACCAGAGCTTCAAGAGTGAAGGACTGGCTGGCTAGGTCACAGGTGTCAGTTTCAACGATGCCAGCTAAATGAATATGTGCGTCATGCAAACCAGGAATAATCATTTTGCCTTTCAAATCAACAATATCTGTCTTTACATCAATAAATTGTTCAGCGTCGTCGAGATCACCAGCGTACACCAAAATATCGTCTTTTATGGCGAGAGCAGAGACCACAGATTGCTCGCTATCAGCTGTGTAAATAACACCATTGATAAATAGAGTGTCCGCTGAGATTGATTTTTGTTCTGCACAACTCGATGCCATTAGCATTGATATCGTCGCTATTATCGTCAACATACCCTTTAACATCATTACATCCTTTAGTTTATCAACTTTATACTAGCCAGATTTAGCCCTTGCAGAATACCCTCTAAGGGTAGTCATTGTAATGAACGGCTGTCTCTTATCGGATACTATAGGATAATGTGCTTAATAATTAATAGACAGCTTGGAGTTTACGGTGAGTGACCTAAAGCTTGACCAGTTTTTACAAGACAACCCAGACATTGAAATTTTTGAAGTCATTTTGCACGACCTTAACGGTAATCAGCGCGGTAAGTGGCTTCCTAGGTCTCAAATTGGCAAGGTATTTGAGGGTGGTTTCAAAATGCCGCTCAGCGCCTGTTCCTTAGATTGCTGGGGTCGCGACCAAGATGAGTTAGTCGAAGAAAATGGCGATACTGACGGTATTTGTGAGGCTCATTCTGAAACTTTGGCCAGAGTGCCTTGGGCCGACAAGCCTACCGCACAGATAATTGTCTCAATGGGTAACGAAGCGGGTGATGCGCCGTTCGGTGGAGACTGCCGGTCAGTATTGCAAAGCGTACTTGATCGATATGCAGAGTTAGGCCTAACTCCAGTCGTTGCCAGCGAGATAGAATTTCATTTGTTAACATTGGATCGAGATAAATTCGGCCAACCTCAGCATACTCAGCGCGCTTTAGATGGTGGCCCAGCATTAGGTGGGCAAACTTATGGTCTTGATACCATGCGAAACGCAGCGCCATTGATGGACGCCATTGCAGATGCTGCAAAATTACAAAATCTGCCGATAGACACTCTAATCACAGAGTTTGGCCCATCCCAATTTGAAATTAATCTTTATCACCAAGACAGCGCGATGAGGGCTTGTGATCAGGGTAGTATGCTGAAGCGAGCGATTCGCAGTGTTGCTCGTCAGCACGACAAGATTGCCTCATTCATGGCCAAACCCTTTGCGCAAGAAGTGGGCAATGGCATGCATATTCACTTTAGCTTGCTCGATGAGCAGGGCAATAATGTGTTCGACAATGGTACTGATCAAGGTTCTGATTTATTACGCCATGCCGTAGCGGGTTGCGTTGATACTATGGCCGATAGCATGGCTATTCTGGCGCCAAATATTAATTCTTTCAGGCGAATGACCCCGGGATGTTTCGCGCCATTGTCAGCTAATTGGGGGTATGAAAATCGTACCACAGCTATCCGTATTCCCGGGGGCGATCATCGTGCTATGCGTATTGAGCACCGAGTGGCTGGAGCAGATGCAAATCCTTACTTAGCGGTAGCCGCTATTTTGGCGGGAGCGTTGTCCGGCATTGAGAGAAAGCTATCTGCACCAGAGCCTATTGAGGGTGATGCAGGTGATGTAAAGCCCACACTACCTCATTTTTGGAACGACGCGATTGGTGTGTTTGAAGACTCAACCTTCATTGGTCAATACTTAGGTGCTGAGTTGCAGAGGAACTTCACGCTGTGCAAGCGTAAGGAGAAGCACGAGTTTGACACACGTATAACAGCGTTGGAGTACGATGCTTTTTTGTAAGAGCAGGGCAGCCGCTCCACTGCTGTTGAGCTGAACTAAACTTGTACCTAAAACTACTGGTTACGTTTTAGTTTTAAGCTGACGATATTGTTTTCAGCAAGCTTGGCTCTGGCGGATGCCATTTTTGAGGTATCGGTGAAAGGGCCGACTAATACCCGATGCCAAATATCGCCATTCTTACTTTTAACCCTTTCACTTTCGACTGAGAGATTCATCAAAAGCAGTTGGACTTTGAGATTTTCAGCGTCCCGCACATTTTTGAACGATCCAGCCTGTAATACATAGACAGCATCTTTTCCTTGCTCAGTCTTATTGTCTGAATCTTGGTCATCAGGTACTAATATTTCTGTTTCTTTCAGTAAGGTATAGAAATCAAATTTAAGCTCTTTTAGGTCAGCTTTGTCGACAATTTCATTAACAGCTGCTGCAGTTTCACTTGGAGTTGAGTCATTAATGAGAGGAAAAAAATACATAATCAAAGCCCCAATCACCAATCCAGACATAAATGCAGGACGTGATGACTTTTCGGGAGATGGCTGCGCTCTCGTGTAACGATTTAAACTATTTGTTGAAGAATTCTGTGCCATAAATGAGTTACTTTGTGCTGAGTAATGATTGTAGGTGAAATGTTGGGTTATTGGCAAAGGTAAAATAGAGTTGAGCGAATAATTAGTCCATGTCTTAGAGTTCTTGAGGATCCACATCAATAGACCAACGCACTCGCCTCGACGCTTTATGGCTTTCAAGCTGCAATGCAAGAGAAGACAGCAATGATTGTAATAATGATCGTTTTGCCGCTTCAACCTGCAATACAAAGCGGAATCGTCCAGCCCGTTTTTCTAGCATCGCAGGCAACGGCCCTAGATAGCTTAATAGAGGGGTTGGTGGACTAATACTTTCGGCGATTTGCCGAGCCATTCGCAAAAAAGCTTCTGCTTCGTTGGCGCGCTCAGATTCAGCTCTGATGACTGACATATAACGAAAAGGCGGTAACTGGGTTAGTTCACGCTCAGATAAAAGCTGTGCGGCAAAATAGCCGTAACCTTTTTCTATGAGAATTTCTAGAAGTGGGTGTTGCGGCTGATGCGTTTGTATTAACACTCGCCCTGCTATGGTTCCTCTGCCGCTTCGACCTGCGACCTGCGTTAGTAGCTGCCCCATTCTTTCGTGACTGCGAAAGTCTGGGCTAAATAGACCAGAGTCGGCATCGAGTACTGCAACTAGTGTGACATTAGCAAAGTGATGCCCCTTGGACAGCATTTGAGTGCCAATGAGTATACATGGCTCTCCCTTATCGACAGTGTCAAAAATCTCTTTCATCGCGCCCTTTTTGCGTGTGCTATCACGGTCGACTCGCAATACTTTAGAGTCGGGAAAACATTGTTGTAAATAGGCTTCACTGCGCTCTGTGCCTTCCCCAGTAGCAATTAACTGGGGGCCCTGACAGTTTGGGCATAGATGAGGGATACGCTGCTGGTAGTCACAGTGATGGCAGATAAGACGGCTGCGTGCCCGATGCACAGTGAGACGTGAATCGCAGTGATGGCAATCTGCTGACCAGCCACACTGATGGCATAGTATGGCTGGGGCAAAGCCGCGGCGATTAAGGAAGACTAAAACTTGATGGCCATTGGCGATGGTTTGCTTTATTGCCGATAGGGTGGAAGAAGAAACCCCGGCTTCGGTTCGCTCTGTTTTTAGATCGATCAGGCTCCAATCTGGTTGGGTAGCATTACCTGCTCGATGCTTTAGTAAGAGATGTTTATAGCGACCCATTTCGCAGTTATTGAGCGATTCAAGAGAGGGCGTTGCCGAGCCCAGAATAATAGGTATATCCTCCTGGCGAGCTCTTATTACGCCGAGATCTCGAGCTGAATAACGAAAACCGTCTTGTTGTTTGTAGGATTGATCATGCTCTTCGTCAAGAATAATCACACCAGGATTTTGCAGGGGTGTGAATATCGCTGAGCGAGTACCCAAAATTACTTTCGCATCTCCAGATTTGGCGCTCATCCACGCTGCGAGTCTCTGCTTATCAGTTAAGCCGGAGTGCAGGGTAACCAGAGGTGCATTAAATCGATCACGGAATCGTTTTTCGGTTTGCGGTGTCAAACTGATCTCAGGAATCAAAACCAGCGCCTGACGACCGTAACGCAATGTTTTTTCAATAGCCTGTAGATAGATTTCTGTTTTACCGCTGCCGGTGACGCCATCCAACAAATAGGCATTAAATCCATGATCTTCAATGCTGTTGATCGCTTTTTGTTGGCCACTATCAAGCGTGAGGGCGTCTTCCTTAAGAACATTATCTAAGGAATGAGGGGGTGTTTCTACTATTAACGCTTCGATCAGCTTTTTCTCTTCGAGCGCCGACAATATTGATCTTGAATAGGCGGCTACAAGTTTTGCGTCATCTACCTTTCCTTTATTTTGCAATTCGTCAGTTAGGGCTTGTTGGCTTGGAGCTCCTTTCAAAGAAGTAGACCCTAATCCTTTGCCTTTAGTCGTGAGTTGCCAGAAGCGCCGAGAAGTATCGGGAAGAGGGTCGCCTTTGCGCAATAAAGTAGGCAGGGTGCTAAACAATGCATCGCCAATTGGGTGTTGATAATAGTTAGCCGCCCACACAAATAAGTTAAACAGTGGTTCTGGTAGTAGTGGCGAGCAATCAAGCAATCGTCCCACAGGTTTTAGTTTGTTAATATCAAATTCGCTTGTTGTTCCGGTGCCGACGATTAACCCCGTCATCTCGCGTCGACCAAAGGTTACCAGCACTCGACAGCCAATCTCGGCCTTAGCTTCTGGGTTATCTTTGAGCACATGCTCAGGTACCAGATAGTCAAATACACGCCGTAATGGAGAGGGCACCGCGATGCGGACAACTAAAGGTGCTAAATCAGACATAAAAAATTGAGAATTCCTTTTGTAACTACTGCGGTTTCTGCTAGAATCCGCGCTCTTTAGAAATGGCCTACCGTGCTTTACAAGAACTGACCTGTTTTAAGGCAGGATTTTATCAGTTTAAAGATGAAGTGGCGGTTCGTAACTTGGAGTATAAGATGAAAACTGAGATTCACCCAACCTATAACGAATTGGTTGCAACTTGCAGTTGTGGCAACATTATAAAAGTTGGCTCAACACGTGCCAACGCAATCCATTTAGACGTTTGCTCCTCTTGTCATCCGTTTTATACGGGCAAGCAGAAAGTTGCTGATGCAGGTGGTCGAATCGATCGCTTCAACAAGCGGTTTGGCGCTGCCAAAAAAGACGCTTAATCGCTACCCAGAGCTTATTGTCAGTTTAAAAAATGCGGCGTAGAGAAAATCTATCGCCGCTTTTTTTTGTCTCAATTATTGTTCGAATATTGATTCAAAAATAACACTAATACGATCTGTAAATGTAATATTGTCATGCAGATAGGCGCTAGAACTTGTGTCGATCTTGCGCTTTGTTGACTGCGCGTTGCAGGCCAATAAACATTACTAATGTTGATTTCTTGATAGAGTAAAAGTCCTGTTAAATCTGTTTAATCTTAAAACTGTAAGGGCCTAAATCCTAGCACTCTTTTTATTTGGGTAAAAAAGTTACTGAATTTTTGTGGACTAGTTAATCAAAGGTTACAATAGAGGGACATCTTAATCTTGACTGAGGTAGCAACGTGCGCGGTATTTGGCTGTTTATCAAATTTCTTTTGATTCTTGCTGTCGCTATGGTCGGTGCATTCTTTGCCTTGGAAAATAGCCAGTCGTTGGGTGTTAGCTTCATTTTCATAAACGGGCCCACTATGAGCGTCGGTGTGTGGCTGCTTGTTTTTTTTGCCATGGGTGCATTTTTAGGAATGTTAGCAAGTTCGGTGATGGTACTTTCCTATCGTCGTAAACTAACCAGTGCTACAAAAGAAGGATTCACCAAGCAATGACCTCTGTTTCACCAAAAGTAATAGTGGCGCTAGATTATGACAATCAGCATGACGCCTTAGCGCTTGCTGCGCAATTGGATCCAACCCAGTGTCGTTTAAAAGTGGGTAAAGAATTGTTTACTATCGCCGGACCAGCTGTCGTTGAGCAGCTCGTTAGCAACGAGTTTGATGTTTTTTTAGATCTAAAATTTCATGATATTCCCAATACGGTGGCTAAAGCGGTCGCTGCTGCTGCTGATTTGGGAGTATGGATGGCAAACGTTCACGCTTCTGGCGGTAGTCGCATGATGCGTTCCGCCAAACAGGCGTTAGAGGAAAAAGGCAGTAACATGATGCTGATAGGGGTGACTGTGTTGACCAGCATGGACGATACAGACCTCGAAGAGATTGGTATCCAGCGAAGCCCCAGTGATCAGGTGTTGCATCTGGCCAAGCTCGCTAAAGACTCAGGTCTTGATGGTGTGGTTTGTTCGGCTCAAGAAGCGTCAAGTTTAAAAGCCGGACTAGGGCAAGATTTTCAATTGGTCACCCCAGGTATTCGCCTAGATGGCAGCGCGGCAGATGATCAGCGACGAATTGTGACGCCAGTTGAAGCTGTGGCAATGGGTAGCGATTATCTTGTTATTGGGCGACCTATTACCCAAGCGGCCGACCCCTTAAAAACCTTGTTAGACATTAATCAGTCGATTTAGTTAAATTCATCAACAAAGATTAATGTGCCCGCGAGATCGTAGATGCGAACATGATCGATATCAAAGGTATCTTCTTTAAAGTCAGGATCAATGATATTTTCAATGGCAAAGTTGAGCAGCAGATATTGCGGGCTGTCAAAGGGCCAAGTGGCGTTATTCTTTATGGTTGGGTTGTAGGTGTAATGATGCTTGCCATCAACCTCAAAAACTAATTTCTCAGCTGTCCAATCGAGCGTGTAACTATGGAATTCAGATGATACTGTTGGTATATGCTGTCCACCAAGGTTAACTGTATCGCCATGGCTTGATCGGGTGTGGATTGCGCTTTGAGCATAGTTTTGATTGCTGCCCCAATGCTCCATGATGTCAATCTCACCGCCGTCAGGCCAAGATAGTTGACCAAATCCTAACGATTGAAAATAGGCGCCATGCCCGTTAGTGTTTTTTGGCAACATCCAAATTGCCGGCCATGTACCCTGTCCCGTAGGTATCTTAGCTCGCACTTCCACACGACCATAGGTGAAGGAAAATTTGGAATTTAACCGCGCCGACGTATATTCTTTAACCACACCTTGATCTTTAAAAACCTCTTTAATAGCTTTAATTTTTAAGGTGCCATCACTGACATAGGTATTTTCAATACGATTGGTATAATGCTGTTGTTCTTGGTTATGCCAGCTACTGCCGTTAGGCAGTAGAGTTTCATGAAACCACTTTGTTGGATCTATAGCCCTCACAGGTTGGACCGAATCAGCCCAACCAAGGGTAGGACATAGCACTACATGGCCGCCGAAAAGAACGGCTAAAAAATCACGCATACCCTTTTTCAAAGGCTTTTGCTCCCCAAGACGATAGCTTTGGACGCCGTTATTATTCAACTAGTCCTTTTGAAATACCCGCACGTAGTCAACTACCATACGTTGAGGGAAGACTGTTGAAGAACTTGGATTTCCGGGCCAATTTCCGCCTACTGCGATGTTAAATATAAAGAAGAATTCTTTTCTAAACGCAGCAAGCGATGCCGAGTCGTCAATCGCCATAGTATGGTACTGAATATCATCTAAGTACCAGGTAATAACTGAGCTATCCCATTCAATACTGTAAACATGAAAATTGGTAGACAGGGTTTCGCCGCTTGAGAGTACTCGATCGCCTCCATAACTCGCATTTGAACTATTCGACAGGTTGTACCAGTGTGCTGTGCCATAAACGGTATTTTCTCGACCGTTGCCGCCAATCATTTCCATAATGTCCAATTCGCCGCTATGAGGCCAGCCAACGGTGGGGAAGTTTTTCCCTAACATCCATAGTGCAGGCCAAATACCCTGTCCTTCTGGCATGACAGCGCGAATATCAATGCGACCAAATTGAAAGTTTTTCTTTCCCAGAGTTTTTAAGCGAGAAGACGTATATTCGCGACCACCATAATTTTCTTTATTGGCTCTGATGACTAACTGGCCATCTTTCAGGTAGGCATTGCGATTAGTGTAGAACTCAAGTTCGTTGTTTCCCCAACCGCCGCCGCCAATATCATAGCCCCAGTTATCAGTATCTACCTCGGAGCCACCAAATTCATCAGACCAAACCTGACTGTAACCGTCATAGCTCGGTGCTGATTGATATCCCGTGAAGTCAGGGATTTCCCACCCATCATCGCCACCAATTGGAGTTACATACGAACCGTCATCGATGCCTTCCCAACGAACATTGTCCAGCTGAAAGATAGTGTTGGTGTAGGCTGTCGCCCAGATTACGATACCGGTATCGACCGCCCCTAGTTGTAAGCCTGTTGCTACAAGGTCTGCGACTGAAACCGTGACCGTTTCCCAGCCTGAAGCCCCGTGACTACCGATTGCTTTGTCACCTGAGGTGCAGGGATAAACGCAGTCAATTTTCATGGTGTAATTACTGTCGCCGCTGACGGTTTTGAGGTCAAATATGACATTGCCAGTGGAATAGGCACTTAGATCCATAGGGGAATTAGTCTTAATAAAGAATATAGCCTGCTGTCCAGCAGAGCTATGCTCGATCTGTAATACATCTCCACGGTCGGTATCTTGTACGATTTCCCAGCTCAGATTGGGGCAAGCAAGGCCGCCGTCTTGGCTACATGAGGTACTCCAGTTGTTTGTCGAATCTTGGCCGTTCAGACCAGCGTCGAAAGCAACATTCGCTTGGCCATCGTCAAATACGGAGAGGCTAATAGCCTGTGGTGTTCCAGACGCGACCACAGTCACGGTTCTGGTTTCCGTAGCGGCGTTGCCTGCAGCATCGACAGCAGAGAATATCAGATTGTAATCACCCAATTCAGCACCAACGGACCCTGCGGTTGTCACTTCGACCATCCCATCTACCGCATCAGTCGCTGTGGCACCATCATCAACATAGCTGGTGCCTTGCTCATGAGAAACTTCCGATTCACCGTTCAAGGTGATGGTCGGTGGCTGAGTGTCTGCCACGGTAACAGTTCTTGTTGCTGTAGCAGTATTGCCGGCGGCATCAGATGCGCTATAGGAGATAGTATAAGTACCGGCGTCAGGACCGACGCTGCCTGAGGTTGATACTGACACAGTGCCGTCTACAGAGTCAGAAGCTGTGGCGCCCTCATCGGTATAGGTGGTTCCCTGTTCATGGGTTACTGTTGCTGAGCCCACCAGAGTTATTACCGGCGCTGTTGTGTCTGCGGTCGGGGCGGGATCGGGTGAATATCCGCCGCCCCCACAGGCTACAAGTGCTAGTGACAAAAATCCGATGGTACTGAATCGTGAAGTCCAAGAAAATAATTTAACTGTGCTCATTGCTTTCCCTAATAATCTAATAATTTATTTGTTAGCGTAATTTTACTGATTAAATCGTTTAAAATCCTTACTTAAGGAATAAAATCAGCCAAAAATCGGACGAGTAGTCAGTAGGTTGCGATAAAGAGGGTGCAGAGGGGATGTGGGGTTCTGCAGATTATAAAATAACGTCCAAAGGACAAATAAATGTTTAGGGTACGATTCTTTCAGTTTTTGTTATTAGTGATGTCTGCATTTACTGTGCACGTCAATGCGCAAGATTACGATTTGGTTATAGCCAACGGAAGAGTGGTGGATCCAGAAACCGGTCTCGATAGTATCCGCCACCTCGGCATTAATGCTGGCACTATCGAATTTATATCATCTAAACGACTTGTGGGAGCAAAAACACTCGATGCGAAAGGCTTAGTCGTTGCACCTGGTTTTATAGATATTCATAGTCATACACCCACCAAACTGGGACAGCGCATGAATCTATTGGATGGTGTCACGACTCAGTTGGATATGGAGGCGGGCGCTTTTCCGGTGAGTTTTTTTGGGCAAGACTACAAAGACGGCGCCCAGCTAAATTACGGGGCGTCCGTGGCACACTATGCTGTAAGGTCAAAGGTCATGGAAAACCTAAAGACAGAATACATTCTTGGTAGCACTGATCCGTTTAGAATGGATGGAAAATCTTGGACAACGCCAGCCAATAAAGAACAAATTCAAGCCATGAGAGTAATGATTAATCAGGGTATCGATAAAGGTGGTTTGGGCATTGGGGTGCTGCTCGATTATCTTACTTCGGCGGTGTCAGCAGCTGAATTACGCATGCTTTTTGAGGTAGCCGGCGATAGGCAGGTGCCGATTCACGTTCATGTTCGCCGCGGTTATACAGGCGATAACGCAGGTTTGATCGAAGTCATTAACCTAGCAAAAGAAACCAAGGCGCCGCTATTTGTGGTGCATATCACTCATAACGCTATGGGTAGAGTGGGTGAATGGTTAGAGATGATTGACCAAGCGAATCAAGCTGGCGCTAATATTGCTACCGAAACCCTTTCCTATGCTGCCGGCGGCACCGGCATCTCGGCCGATGTGTTTCGTCATCGCGATTGGCAGGGTATGTTTGATATTACCTATGAAGATGTTCAATGGGTTGCTACGGGCGAATGGCTGACTAAAGAAACTTGGGAGAAGTATGCAAGAGAACAACCTGGGGGTTCGGTTAACCATCACTATGTCAAAGAAGAATGGATGAAAGCGGCCTTGCAGTGGCCGCGAATGATGGTCGCAACCGATGCCTTGCCAGCGATTGATCTGAGCGTCAAAACGAATCCTAATGTTGCTGGCACTTTCTCCCGAGTATTGGGCCATTACGTTCGTGATACCAAGCTATTAACCCTATCAGACGGATTGGCCCGAATGAGCCTCTATCAAGCGCAATGGTTATCCCAAGCGTCCGTTGATTTTGATAGAAAAGGGCGCATTCAGCAGGGAGCCGATGCTGATATCGTCATTTTTGATCCCACCACAGTGCAAGCTAATGCAGTTTATGGAGACCCTTATCTGCGACCCACTGGCATTCCTTATGTGATCGTTGGTGGTCAATTGGTCGTTAGTGATGGTGAGCTCGTTGAAGGCGTATATCCTGGACAGCGAATTTTAGGAGATAGGTGAGTCAGTTTAAGGTTTATCAGACGGATACGTTTTTTTAAGCTGGTACAATTAAATCTCGATTAGGGACTGATACAAGCCTTGTTTTGCTACAATGGCGTCTTTGATGATTACCCGGTAACAAGCCCACAAGTTAGGAATGTTGATGACAGATAAATATCTCACCTGCGCGCTGTACAAATTTGTGTCGCTGCCTGATTTTGAAGATCTTCAGACACCACTGCAAACGCTCATGTCTGATTGCAATGTGTTTGGTACCTTATTGCTTGCAGCTGAAGGTATTAATGGCACTATTTCTGGGTTACCCGATGATGTGCAATCGGTGCTCGCATGGTTAGAGCAACAACCAGAGCTGTCTAATATTGATCAGAAGAACTCTTATCACAGTGAAATTCCTTTCTATCGTACCAAGGTCAAACTAAAGAAAGAGATTGTCACTATGGGCGTTGAGGGTATAGACCCCAAGCAAGTAGTTGGCACCTACGTTAAGCCGGCTGATTGGAATGCGCTTATCTCTGATCCTGATGTTGTGGTTGTAGATACGCGTAATGATTATGAGGTTGAGATAGGTACTTTTAAAAATGCCATTGATCCACAGACAAAAACCTTCCGTGATTTTCCGGCCTGGGCTAAGAAAAATCTTGATAAAGAAAAACATAAAAAGGTGGCTATGTTTTGTACGGGTGGTATTCGTTGTGAGAAGTCCACGGCGTACATGAAAGAGCAGGGTTTTGACGAGGTTTACCACCTTGAGGGTGGGATTCTTAAATATTTAGAAGAAGTCCCCAAAGATCAAACACTGTGGCAAGGTGAGTGTTTCGTGTTCGACAATCGGGTTGCAGTAGATCATGAACTCAAACGCGGTTCTTATGATCAGTGCCATGCCTGTCGAATGCCAATTACGGAGCAAGAAAAAAGTTCTGAGCTCTATCAGCAAGGCTTGTCCTGTCATCATTGCCACGATGTCGTAGCAGAAGATCGTAAACAGCGTTTTGCCGAGCGGCAAAAACAGGTAGAGTTAGCTAAAGGTCGAGGCGAAGAGCATATAGGCAGCGCGGCCTTTGACGCCACCGAGCGCCGCCGTGCTGCCAAAAAAGCTCTAAAAAAAACTAGGTAATCGCTAAAACTTATCCCGCGTTGAGCAACAGGACACCAATCAATGAACGAACTAGATCGCTGGCATGCGCAAGTAAGAGAAGAGATTATCAATCCCGAGAGACCAATTTTAGATCCCCATCACCATCTCTGGCGGGCGGATATGCCTTATGAGTTAGATGACCTGTGGGCCGACACTCAAACGGGACACAATATTGTTGGCACGGTGTTTATCGAATGCGGGGCTGAATATAGATCCCAAGGTCCACGGCATTTAAGGCCTGTGGGTGAGACTGAGTTTGTCAGAGCTCAGGCAAAACAGTCGCAGAACGGGAAAAAACAGGGAAAACCGCCCATTTTAGGGATGGTTTGCCATGCTGATCTAACTCTTGGCGCACAGGTTGATGAGGTTTTACAGGCCCATGCCGAGGCCGCTGGGGGTTTGTTGCGGGGGATTCGACACGCTACGGCTTTTTACCCCGATCCACCCGCGGTGGATCGGTATGCGGGCAGACTTGAAAAGTTAATGATGCAAGCTGATTTTCGAGAAGGTTTTGCCAAACTGGCTCCTTTTGGCCTCACTTTTGATGCCTGGTTGCTGCACAGTCAAATAACCGAACTTACTGACCTAGCCCGAGCATTTCCAGAGACCACCATTGTTTTTGATCATTTTGGAGGTCCCCTTGGTATTGGCCCTTATTCGGGCCGACAGGCGGAGCTTTTTCCGCAGTGGAAGGCTGACGTTAAGGAACTCTCACAATGTCCAAACGTTGTGGCTAAATTAGGTGGCCTGGCTATGGAGATTAATGGTTGGGGGTGGAATGGACGTGATTTGCCCGCTAACTCAGATGAAATTGTCGCCGCCCATAAGGGTTATTACCTGCATGCCATCGACTGTTTTGGGCCTCACCGATGCATGTTCGAAAGTAACTTCCCCGTCGATAAACTATCTGTTTCTTACGCGGTAATTTGGAATGCTTTTAAAAAGATGACAATAGACTTTAACGAAGGGGAAAAAGACGCCATGTTTCAAGGCACAGCAACCCGTATTTACAGGCCCTAGGTGAGCCTGGTCGCTAATTACATGCGCTGATAGATTTGCGTGACCTCAACATCATTTAGCATAAAGGTTTGGCTAAAATGGTTGTCATCTATGAGTGTCAGTTTTAATCTGTGCTGAGCACCTGCATAATCTTCAAGCGAGCTAGTCATGCCGGTCTCTGTGGCGCTACCGTCATTATTAACCTCAATGGTGCCAAAGCCAAAGTGTTTTTGAGTTTCTCCCTCCATTGAAATGCGCTGTAACCAAATAAAGTGACCACCACCAATCATTTTCGTTTCGACAAAATCACTTGACATAACGCCCCCAGCATTGCGATTTTGCAACTGCCAAAGACCGTCAAATAACCAGGTTTTAGTCGACGCAGTATCCCACGTCTCAATCATATCTAATGATCGACCATCGTCGTATTGCATACCCATAATGGTTTGTACAAAACCGTCGTCGGTCTGCTTAATTGCCACATCAAAACTATAACCTTCCACCGGACCATTGTGGTTTACGGTGGGCACCTCAACCATCACGCCGTTTCGCCAAGTGGCAATGCCTGCGCCAACATCGATTCCAGACTCTGCGTTCATAAAGGCGAACATAAAGCGATTATTGGTGTAGATCTTTATTTGGTCACGCAGTAGCACGCTAACCGCACCATTCTCAGTTACCTCCACATCTTTTAAAAGATAAGCACCGTCCGGTAGGGCGGGTATCCCTATTACAGTAGCTTCAGCGGTTTCTTTAGCAACGCAGCCTGTGATGAGTAGTCCGGCAAAAGACAGTGATAGAAGTTTTGAGTTCATTTTTAACCCTCAGGCTGTAAAAATTATTTGTAGATCCTTAAACTCTAACACATGCATTTATGGGTAGATGAACACCTTTGGTCTGTTGGCCGCAAAAGTGATGGGTTTTGTCGAATTGATTGATTGTTGGTTTAGTTCCCCCGAGACCAAGCTGGTCGTGGGTAGTGCTCATCACTTTACTTAAAGTGCTTTTCATCACAGTATCAACCTTTTCTCTGGATCTAATATTAAGTAAGGATATGGGCTCTCAAGAACCAAAGTCAGATGGTTAGGGGTTGTTCTGCCCATGGTTTTACTATTTGTATGTGGTTGTCTGATTGCAGAAAAACCTAAGCCATTGACCTGTCTATTCGAAAGGCATCTATGTCAACAGGAGACGTCTCACCTGATGCTAAAGCCCCTAACATGGCACCTGTAATACCAGCTTGAGTCAAGCCTAAATGCCCGTGCCCAAAACCAAAAAAAACATTGCTGTATTTTGGTGACGAAGATATCACGGGTACCGTATCGGGAGTGCTGGGCCTAAAGCCCATCCAAGGTTTTCCGTGCTGTGTATTGAGCCCCGGAAATAAATATGCAGCCTGTTTTACCAAAATTTGTGCGCGAGCATAGTTTGCAGGCGCTTTGAGCCCTGCAAACTCTACAGTGCCCGCAAGTCGCAAACCATCACGCATACTGGTGGCGGCGAAAGCCCGTCCAGCAAATAAAAGTGGTCTTTTTACCACTATTTCAGGGTCTGGCAAGTGCATATGATAGCCTCTCTCAGTATCCAGTAGTATTGAACTACCCAGTTGCTTAGCCAAGGCTTTGGAATAAGCGCCGGCAGTGATAAAGACCTCAGCGCAAGAAATCCTGCGACCTGCACAAACTGACGCTACAAAGTTACCTTGCTGTTCGAAACCAGTAACTTCAGCCTGAACAAACTCACCACCTTGGCTTTGGAATAATGAAAATAGGCTACGAGACATCGCCAGTGGCGACACCGTGTGTGCTCCACCCGGCACCATTATTGCTCCGGCGATTCCGAGCCTAAGACTAGGCTCAAGTGATCTTAGATCAGTTCCTCGAATGACTTGGTAATCTACGCCCCTTCGTTCATAGTAACTACAATTAAGCTTTGCTCTTGAGAACTGGCTAGGTGTCTCATAGATATACAGTGCACCGTTTTGCCGTATTAGAGGCTCAGCTCCAGCTCGCTCTAGAAGGGGCTGCAGGTAGTCCAGCCCAAGCCTGCTTAACGCGTTAATGGCTATGGAGGATTGCTCGGCTTTTGCAGCTGAACTATTTGCAAGAAACCTGTAAAACCAATTTAACATCTGAGGTAGGTATCGCAGTTTCAGGCTAACCGGTGCTTGCCGTTGCAAAAGCATAAGGGGAATTTCTTTCCAGACACCTGGCATGGCCTCAGGGAGTACAGACCCAACAGAAATAATCCCAGCATTGCCGGAGCTTGTTCCCTCGCCCGGTGGCAGGCGGTCGACCAGTAGAACCTGTCGTCCTCGCTCTTGAAGACACAGTGCGGTGCAGATACCAACAATTCCTGCACCCACCACGACACTTTGCACGCTTTTCCCCTTATTTAAAACCAGACTTCATAATGCAAAGGATATCCCAGTAGACGGATGGTTTGGTTCCAAAATTTCATTGAGAGTCTGTATCGCCTCTACCCTGCAATGTACAATCTCAGGGTAATCATTATCTCTAGATACCTTGCTTGATATGCCATATATGGGGTAGTCATCATCAATGTCGGTCATGCTCTTGGCGTCTTTTTCTTAGGTTTTATGGTGTCTATGCACTTAATAAGGAACAGGCCGTTTTGGCAAATCATCAAGATTCATATCAATACCTCTTAATCCATCCATAGAATCAATAAATGATTGACTATTTAGGTGCTGATTCTGGCTGATAATCATAATAGCCTTCAAAAGGAATCATTAGGTGGGCGTAGGGACTGCCTTTAAACATCTGGTAGGGGGCGCCCGTAGTGAAGTCGGTTGGAAATCCCGCTATTGTCTCTGGGTTTCTGGGCATTAACATGAGGTGGGGCCCTGATTCAATCCAGTGGTCATGCTTCATTGCCATACCCTTATCACCACCTGGTGCTGAGTTATCTTCACCGGTATCGCCATGGAGCATCCAAATGTAAGCATCTCGTTCCATATTAGGTGTTGTTCCACCCATATATGCGGAAGCCCACTTAAACCCCTCGTCATCTGCACACAAGGCAAAAGCATGATGTGGTGTAGTAAAGCCGTCTTCAGGCATAGGTTTTGTTGCAGTGCACGTCCAGCCGTTAACACCTTCCCGAATAACCTCACCATTCTCTGACACAACGGCAGCAAAATTCCCTAAAAATGATGGGGCGGCTTTAGAGTATGCCCAAATTTGCCAATCGTTAGAG
The DNA here is from genome assembly GCA_012960115.1 of Porticoccaceae bacterium. Lineage (GTDB taxonomy): Bacteria > Pseudomonadota > Gammaproteobacteria > Pseudomonadales > Porticoccaceae > HTCC2207. The sequence goes on along the minus strand of DUBX01000003.1, from coordinate 956 downwards.
GCATGTGACCCCTCAGGCTCACTAGCAAAGACACTAAATGAAGTTGCAAGACTCAAGGACAAGAAAACAATGGATCGTAAGTACATAGGTTACCCCTTTGTTATTAATAAAATTATTGAGAGATTCCTAGGCTATTAACGTGCCTTAATCATGACTATCTCAGATTATCAATGTTGGTCTTTTATAAAGCTGTTAATTAAGCGTAGCTAGGAATTCCTTATTTGTGAAGGGCGAATTTGTTTGGGACGCGAAATATCCTTTCGATAGAGTACTTAGAGTACCTTCCTAATTAAGCGGATCGTTCAGAAAATAGAGGGTGAACATCACACCTTATCTTTTGCTTGACTCTCGAAGCCCTGCGCCTGAACGCACGATTAGAGTTTGGAGTTCTCGCTCAAAAAATGTAACCCCAAACCCCCTCAAAAGTACCCTCACGGATACGGTAATAATAACAAGTGCAAAAAGATTTCCCCCGCCTCCTAAAAAGCACGCTGGATTGCAAATTGATTTAAATTAATTTTGCTAGGAATTTTGGCAGAAATCGGTGTATTTTGAAGCTAAAAAGCCCCTGCGGTCTAGTGATTACAGGGGCTTCAGAGCATATTTGGTACCAGTGGCCGGACTCGTATTATAGTCTAAAAGCCCCATTATTGTTGACTTTTGAGCTGTTATTACTCACTCTATGACAGAAGTTATGACAGGAATAGGGTAAATGAAGCTTCCAAAGTATATAAGAGCCAGATCAGGAACATACCATTATCAGAGAGACTTCCCTCTAAGTCTTCAGCAAGTATGTGGGCGCAAAACCTTCACCTATCCTCTGAAGTTATTTGTAAATAATGCAACAAAAATACAAATTCAAAAGAAAACTATTGAAGCAGAAGAAGCATATGAGCGCACTAAGTTGCTCATAGGCAACTCTGACCCTAATGCGCTGACAGCATCTGAACTAGATA
>DUBX01000002.1 GCA_012960115.1 Porticoccaceae bacterium | reverse complement strand
TTCCAGCTCTATATTTATCTAATTTTTTATTATTAAGATTTAGCACTTTCTCTCGAATTAACATTTGAGTGCCATCTCAGAATATTTTTTTTATCTTCTGGAATAGATACTCCAGCCCTCTGGGCAAAATCGATACTAACTTGGGCAGTTATATCGGCTATTGAATATTTATCCGTGGCTACAAATTTACTTTCCGCAAGCCGTTTGTCGAGAAAATCGTGAAAGTGCGCTATTCTCTTTTGGCCTCTTTCAGCTAGTGCAGGTATTTGGTTAAAGTTTAGAGTGCCAGTTAGTCCTCTATTTTTGAATCTTTCTACAGTATTGCGAAGGAATTCAGCAACAGGCAAAAAACCATCCCACTCCATTCTGTGCTCCCACATTGATATTATAGCTTTTTCACTCGGATTGACTCCCATTAGGGGTGGGTTGGGATAATTTTCTTCTAGGTATCTACAACAAGCGATTGCTTCACTAATACACGTCCCATCATCTAGTTTTAATACAGGTACCGTGGCCCAAGGATTTAGTTTTAAGAAATCCTCTTTTAGGTGTTCACCTTCAGCCGTATTTACTTGTATGACTTCTACATCTAAATTCTTTTCTGCTAGGAAAATCCGCACACGTCTGGGGCTGGGGGCAATTTTTACATCATAAAGTATCATTTTTTATTCTCCATGTTGTATGATTTCATAACCTAACACCTCATTAACCACAGCAATAGGTGGTGTTACAATTATCAGGGCTAGAATTATAGCTGAATGTTTCATACCAAATAGTGTAACCAATAATCATAAAAGAGGACAACCAATGTATCCTCACAGGCTTCCTGTGTGATTTAACAGTAAGATGCCTACGACATGGCTACGCCAGTAGTTAAGAAGTAACTCAAACATCAATTCCAGAGAGGAGGAAAATAGAAGACAACCAAAGTACCTCTATAGGCTCTAGGCGTTACCCATCTGTTTTTCTAGATAGTCCTGCTTGGATAGTTCCCATTCAGATATTTATATGACAAGATATCAAGATGCCTAGATTACTCACAACATAAAGCCTCATGCTGGCTGTGCTGATAGGAAGTACAGGGGTTAGTTATGCTTTGCCTCCTTGTCCAGGTAGTCATAATTTTAATACTTGGACTAATTGCTTTGGAACCGTAACCCATCCCAATGGAACATCCAATTACTTTGGTGAATGGAAGAATGGCAAAATGCACGGACAAGGCACCTTCACCCGTTCCAATGGGGACACATACGTTGGTGAGTGGAAGAATGGCAAAAGCAATGGACAGGGCACCGCCACCCATGCGGATGGTCGGATAAAAGAAGGTATTTGGAAGGACAATAAGTTCATGTCTGCAAGAAAGAAATCAAAGCCAAAACCAAAAGTCATAGCTAAACGCCAACCTAAAAAATCAAAGCCCAAGCAAACTACATCAAGACCTGCAACACCCACTAAGATTTACAGTGCAGCTTCAGGTACAGGATTTGCTGTGATCAATTCAGGTTACGTGATCACTAACAACCATGTCATCAAAGGATGTATGAAAGTTAAGATCCATCAAAAAGGAAAAACCATACCAGCTACTGTAGTCTCAAGGGATGTGTTAAATGATCTAGCTCTGCTGAAAGGTGACTTTAAACCTAGTAGTGTATTCAAACTCAGCAGAGAAGCAGCATCACTAACAGATGAAATCTTTGTTGTAGGGTATCCTTTTGGAAAGAAAGTCAGTTCATCCGTTAAAGTTACCAAGGGTATTGTTAGCTCACTAACAGGTGTAGGTAATAATTTTTCTAATATACAGATTGATGCTGCATTGCAGCCCGGTAACAGTGGTGGTCCTATCGTAAATGAGATGGGCAATGTAATAGGAGTAGCAGTAGCTAAATTAAGTTTTAAGAATGTGCTGAAGAAGTTTGGAGCCATACCTGAGAATACAAACTTTGGGATTAAAACCAGTGTGGTTATGAACCTGTTACAAGGAAATAATGTGAAAGTTAAAAATCCAAATAGAAGCAAGATGAAGAAATCAGATCTAGTTCAAGTCATGTCTGATGCTACTTATTATTTGTCCTGCTGGATGACAATGGCTCAAATAAAGAAGATGAGATCTGAGAAAGTTATCTTCTCAAACGTGGTGACTGAGTGATAACCAAATGGATTTGAACAAAGACTTCGGGATCATTCTTCTTTGCTGCATCTGTGTCACACATAAACTTAACCTAATTCACGTTGAAGTTTAAACATTTTTGGTCAGTGTTTTCCTTAACATCACAGATTAGGGGGCAAATACCAGAATCTACTTTGACGTTCAGCAACTCCTAGATGCTCAATCATATTCAAGAGCGCAGTGGTTGTTACGTTTATACGTGTGGGTGTTGGGGAGGGGGTGATAGCAGAGCTGTCACAATGAATGACCAATCAGCTAAAACTAATGTGTACCTGTGTGCCATTGCTGACACACATAAGTAATTTAGTTGCGTTACAAGGCTGCAATTGATAGGAAATCAAAAAAACAATCGCATTTTTAGCGTTAAAGAGGTCAATTTTTCATATTTCGAATGATTCTAGTTGCATTTAGTATTAAGTCTTAGCAAACTTAGGATAGTAGGACTAGGAATTATATAACGACCACAAGGTCGCAACGTTTTGGGAGGCATTATGACAACCGTTTCAATGACGGTGAATGGCAAGGCTGTATCAGCTGAAGCTGCACCGGACACATTACTATCAGATTTTATTAGAGAATCCCTTGCACTAACAGGCACTCATGTCGGCTGTGATACCAGTCAATGTGGGGCGTGCGTTGTCATGGTTGATGGCTCTTCGATCAAAAGCTGCTCAATATTGGTGGTTCAGGCCGAAGGGGCCAAGGTGACGACGATTGAGGGATTGGCGAGCGATGGTGAGCTTCATCCGATGCAAAAGGCGTTTCATGAAAATCATGCTTTGCAATGTGGTTTTTGCACACCGGGCATGATGATCAGCGCGATTGATCTCGTCAATAAAAACCCAGACCTTTCCGAGGCGGATATTCGTCATGGCTTAGAGGGAAATATTTGCCGGTGCACCGGCTACCATAACATCGTCAAGGCTGTTCAAGCAGCCGCTGCGGAAATGAAAGGATAAGAACATGCCAGATGGAAATGCTACAGGTATTGGCGCGTCAGTTCCCCGCAAGGAAGACAGACGCTTTATAACGGGCAAAGGTAATTACACCGATGATATCAATCGGCCCAATCAAACTTACGCCTATTTTTTACGTAGCGATATTGCGCATGCGACTTTGAACGGTGTCGATACGAGCGCAGCTGAAAAAGCTGGCGGAGTGGTGGCGGTCTTTACCGGTGCCGATTTAGCTGCCGCTGAAGTTGGCGGCGTGCCCTGTGGTTGGGCGCTGACGTTCCAAAACGGCGATCCCATGAAGGAGCCGGGCCACCCTATTTTGGCGCAAGGCAAAGTCCGCCATGTTGGTGATCCGATCGCTGTTGTAATTGCTGAAAGCAGAAAGCAGGCCAAGGCAGCTGCTGCTGAGATTAAAGTTAATCTTTCTGATCTGCCGGTTGTTGTCGATATGACCAAAGCCATTGAAGGCGGTCAATCAGTTCACGATGAAGCTGAAGACAATATTTGCTTTGATTGGGCGATCGGCGATAAAGCCGAGGTCGATGCCGTATTTGAAGGTGCCGATCATGTGACCTCGATTGATATTGTCAATAACCGCCTGATACCAAATTCAATGGAACCCCGGGTGGCGATTGGTGATTTTGAAGACTCGACCGGTGATTACACGCTCTATACGACAACTCAAAACCCGCATGTTATTCGCTTGTTGATGGGTGCCTTTGTGCTGAAAATTCCTGAGCATAAATTGCGCGTAGTGTCCCCGGATGTCGGCGGCGGCTTTGGCTCCAAGATTTTCCATTATGCCGAAGAAGCGATGGTGACTTGGGCCTCGGCTCAGATCAATCGGCCGGTAAAATGGACATCCGATCGCTCCGAAGCTTTCATGTCCGATGCCCATGGCCGTGATCATGTAACCAAAGCTTCATTAGCACTGGATAAGGACGGTAAGTTCATTGGCCTGAAAGAGGAAACCTTGGCCAATATGGGCGGCTATCTTTCAACCTTTGGCCCGGCAATTCCAACCTATATGCACTCGGTCTTAATGGCGGGTGTTTATACAACGCCAGTGATTTACAGCAACATTATCGCTGTCTTTACCAATACGGTGCCGGTTGATGCTTACCGAGGTGCGGGACGCCCAGAAGCAACCTATATTATTGAGCGTCTGGTTGACCGGGCTGCCCGAGAAATGGGGATCAGTCAGGTTGAACTCCGCCGGAAAAACTTTATTCCTGAGGATGCCTTCCCGTATCAGACTCCGGTCGCTTTGGCTTATGATTCTGGCAATTATAACGCAACGCTCGATACCGCGCTTAAAAATGGCGATGTCGATGGCTTTGATGCTAGAAAAGCGGAATCAGCTAAAAACGGCAGGCTACGTGGCATTGGGTATTCAACCTATGTCGAGGCTTGTGGTGCGGCTCCTTCCGCGGTTGCGGGTGCCTTGGGTGCCCGGGCGGGTCTTTATGAGTGTGCCAATGTTCGCGTGCATCCTACTGGCAGTGTGACCGTCTTTACCGGCAGTCACTCGCATGGTCAGGGCCATGAGACGGCATTTGCTCAATTGGTTTCTGAAAAGCTCGGCATGCATACGGAAAATATCGAGATCGTCCATGGCGATACCGAGAAAATTCCGTTCGGCATGGGCACCTTTGGATCTAGATCTCTGGCTGTTGGTGGCTCTGCCATCGATAAGGCTTTGGATAAGATTATCGATAAGTCGCGCAAAATTGTCTCGCATATTCTTGAGGCAGGCGAGGGCGATATCAAGTTCGCTGATGGCAATTTCACGGTTGCCGGTACCGATAAAACCATGGCTTTCGGCGAGGTCGCCTTGGCGGCTTACGTGCCACATAACTATCCGCTGGAAGAGTTGGAACCGGGTCTGGAGGAAACTGCTTTTTACGATCCAACCAACTTTACCTATCCGGCCGGCTGTCATGTCTGCGAAGTTGAGGTTGATCCAACAACCGGGGTTACTGAGGTGGTTAAATTTACCGCTGCTGATGATCCGGGAACGGTGGTTAATCCAATGATTGTTGAGGGCCAAGTTCATGGCGGTATCGCCCAAGGTATTGGCCAAGCGCTTTTAGAAGGCTGTAGCTATGATGATAATGGTCAATTGCTGACCGGTTCATACATGGATTACACCATGCCCCGGGCCGATAATCTGCCCAATTATGTTGTCAGTACGGAATCCACCGCCTGCACGCATAATCCATTGGGTGTCAAGGGCTGCGGCGAAGTGGGGGCGATTGGCTCTCCACCAGCTGTTATCAATGCGATTGTTGATGCCTTATCCGATCTCGGTGTCACTGATGTGGCGATGCCGGCAACCCCACAAACTGTATGGCGCGCCATACAAGCTGCGAAATAGGAGAAAAAATCATGAGTAATTTTCAATATATGAGAGCCTCCGCTTTAGACGAAGCAGCGGCAAAAGTAAAAGGGGCCGAAGATGGTGCTGTGCTGGCCGGGGGCATGACATTATTGCCGTCGATCAAGCTCGGTCTGTCCTCTCCTTCCGATTTGGTTGATCTCGGCGGTATCGGTGATTTGGCCGGGATTACCTCAGCGGGTGGTTCTGTTACAATCGGGGCGATGACGTGCCATGCAGACGTCGCTAACTCTGGCGATGTGCCACCTGCTTTGGCCGCTATGGCCAGTGGTATAGGCGATCGGCAAGTGCGTAACCGGGGCACGATTGGGGGCTCCATCGCCAATAATGACCCGGCGGCAGATTATCCAGCAGCCTGTCTTGCACTTGGTGCAACGATCAATACCGATCAGCGGAGCATTGCTGCCGATGATTTCTTCACCGGCCTATTTGAAACAGCTTTGAATGATGGTGAGATCATCACTTCGGTCAGCTTTCCAACACCTGATAAAGCGGCGTATCAAAAATTCACCAGCCCGGCTTCGCGTTTTGCCCTGGTAGGTGTGTTTGTTGCTGCTGGATCTGACGGTGTTAGAGTTGCTGTAACCGGTTGTGGGCAGGGTGGTGTCTATCGTGACGCCGATCTTGAAAGCGCCTTGGCAGCGAGCTTTTCTGCCGACGCACTTGCGGATAAATCCGTTTCAAGTGATAATCTGCTATCAGATATTCATGCGGCAGCAGATTACCGAGCCCATTTGATCGTCGAAATGACCAAACGCGCCGTTGCTGCCTGCGGTTAAATAAATTGGATACCAATTTGGTTTGGGCGTAAGCGTCGCGCCCTTTTGATCTGAAAACACATATATTGTAAGTCATTGGACACTGCTTTGGTATCTCAAAGTTCTGAAGTGGATGAGTTGACTAATTATATCTATGACATGCTTCTTGATCATGAGCTGAAGAATAAAAGTGCTAAAGTTAAAACTACTCTTAAGACTGTCCTTTTAAACCTTTATTCTGTTCACCTTTCTGATCCATCCTTATTTATTAAGTACTCAAGGGATGAGAACTTCTATGGCAAAAGACTTAGGCGATACGTAGGAAATTCGATAGCGTACAGTTCTTTTATAACTAAGATTATTCCTGGGCTATTAAGATTACGATTGAATGAAGATCACAGAGGTTTCCATGATCGAAGAGAGTTTGGTAATGCTTATCTTTCAAGAATGAGAGCTAAACCAAAGCTGATCAGATTATTTGAATTATATGGTATTCAACCTTGGATGTTGTTTGTATTCGAAGATAAAGAGGTTATTTTTCTAAAGGACAATAAGAAAGAGTTCACACCACACAAAGATACCAGCTTCACGAATAAAGCACGTGAAGATCTCCAACATATTAATCGCCACCTAGAAGCAGCAGTTATTGATCTTGATTTATCTGATGAAGCTATGACTGACCTTTTGAGAAAGTTACGGAAGATCGACCCTGGAGAAAAATATTTATCTATGTTCACCGACAAAACCCTAAGGCGAATATTTAGCAACTCCAGCTGGAAGTTACATGGAAGATTTTATGGGGGCTTTTGGCAAAATATACCTGAACGTAAGAAGACAATAATTAAGGGTAAGGAGGTTAAAGTCCCAGTTAGGTATAGACAGCACATACTCATAAATGGCGATGCTACAATTGAACTCGATTATTCTAGCTTTCATCCCAAAATGATTCATGATTTAGCAGGAATAGAGATGATTGGTGATCCATATGAAGGCATTGGTGATCTGGATCGTGAACACGGTAAGTCTATCTTTAATAAGATGATCAATGCTGTCGGTAAGGATAAAGCTGAGAGTAAAGAGAAGGCTATTGGAGCTTATATGAATGAATTTAACAACGAAGGGATAACCAAAGTAGCTGCTACTGCCGCCTTAGAGGCAGTGCTTGAACGTCACTCTCAAATCAATAAGTACTTCTTTTCAGGCAAAGACTTCACGCACCCAACCGAGATCAATACTGATCGGTTTCATATAGACGCCAAGACTGGAACGGACGCCGAAGGACACGCATAAAATGACAGTCCCCAGGATTAATACCAGAAGCGGCTTGCTTATCATTCGGTTGGCCACGC
>DUBX01000001.1 GCA_012960115.1 Porticoccaceae bacterium | reverse complement strand
GCTAAAGCCACGGGGTTGGACACACGCTGCCTTAGGTGTTGAAACTGCAGGTAAAGACTCGTGAGCCCAGTGCTTGAGGTGTATTTATCAACGGAACGTGTGGACTTAGACGATAAGCGCCATTTTGTATTTGAATATCATCCTGATTGGGTTGTGGCTGATTGAGCAGCGAAAAAGGAAACTCAATACTCTGTTCAGTTCAGAAAATAACTAAATACAACCATATCAGCGTTTGCAGATTCGTTTTGCTAGGTCTTTGCAGTTAGTTCATGTGTGGGTGTGTTTTTACTCGCGATAGCTTTGCATTTTGAGGTTGTCACGTTTGATCAATTAGCCACTGGATGTTTGTCTTAAGTTCTTTACTAAATCTACCGTAGTTCTGTTGCAAATACCCGATATGGAAATGGGGTGCTGAGCGATAGGATCAGGCTCGATAAATGGGTTTATCAACTTTTGGTGGAGGATAACTCAGGTGAACTTGACATAACGTACGTATTAGCGTACCTTTAGTTTAAGAGGATTTAATTATGACGACACTGAATGTTACTGAGGCGAGAGCCAACCTGTATAAATTGATTGACGATGCGACAGTCAACCATGAGCCGGTGGTTATAACGGGCAAGCGTGGCAATGCGGTTCTTTTGGCTGAAGATGATTGGAATGCGATCAACGAAACCTTGCATCTTTTATCGGTGCCAGGGATGCGCGAATCAATTTTAGAGGGTATGCAGGAGAGTATTGACAGCGCTGCAACTGAATTAAATTGGTAATGTGGACGCTGTATTACACCAAGCAGGCCCAAAAGGATGCACGAAAACTAGCATCGTCCGGATTGAAAACTAAAGCGCAGCAATTATTAACGATTCTCCAGTCTGATCCATGGCAAACTCCGCCGCCTTTCGAAAAGCTGGTGGGTGACTTGAGCGGTGCTTATTCAAGAAGAATTAATATTCAGCATCGGCTTGTCTATCAGGTTTTAGAGCCGGAAAAGGCTGTCAAGATATTGCGGCTCTGGACTCATTACGAGTAGTCGTTGATTTGCGTGGCCAGCATCATCAGATGCTTAGGTAACGATAAGCCCCCTTGTCGAGGGTGATATTAATATTGGTTAATACACCATTGGCGTATACCATAGGGATGGTAATTATTGAAACCGCTATATTCACTCGTCAGATGATCAGATTTACATGCTATTTGTTTATCCAAAAAGTGAGCAGAAAAAAGCACTGAAGCAAATTGTTGAGGAGTGGTCAGATGAAAAATGAAATGTTTGATGAGTTGTTGGCTAGTGTTCAGGAAATGGATGAAATTGTTAAGGGTAAGAAAGATGCCTCAAGAGCTTTTGAGTTTCCTGAGCCGGAAGTCAAACTTATTCGTGAAAAGGTTGGGCCAAGTTAAGGTTTGAGGGCTTAGATGAAATGGCCTGGCCTGGAAAGGTGAGTCAGTTACTATTATGAAAAATGGTGAGTCTTATTTGGATCTCGTGCCTCCTAAAATCAGGAAGTAAATTTGGCGCTGTGGATTTATTAATAGGATGTTAA